>CAWIJZ010000060.1:0-25226 GCA_963836465.1 uncultured Nitrososphaerota archaeon | reverse complement strand
TCACGTTGACCATGGTCGGGACCTTCGAGAAGCTGACCGAGCCACCGACTACCTTCCCTTCATGGAGCTTCCGTGCTCAACCTCCAGCTCCCCGGCAGGTCGCTCGTAAGTGTATTTCGTACAGAACGGAGTTCCCTAAAATTCACGCATTCAGGCGTGTTGCGTCAGCCCGCGCATTCGACTACTTTTCCTTCAGGGCGTCCTGGTTGAGATAGTATCTTCCGTTGATCTCCATGAAGATCGTTGTCCGGCCTTTGCGTCGCTTCATGATCCTTACGAACAGTCTTGACAATCCCAGCTCTTCCGCCGTAAGGGCCGTTTCTGGGCTGATGGCCCCCTTCATCTGGAACGTCTTGATGATTTGGCGGATCCTATCGCCGCCGAACCCTTCGAAGTCTTCCGGTCCCTGTTGGCCTGGAGGAGGCGCCATGGGAGCGGGCATCGTTTCGGTGGGGGTCACAGCCGCTTGAGTGGGCTGGGCGACCGTTTCCTGGGGCTGTTGCCGCGGGAGACTTGGACTCGGAACCGCCGGTGGGGTTACTCCTTGTCTGCCTTCAAGGCCAGCTGCTTCCACAGGTCTGGGCCCCTCTGATGGGGGGTGACTACCAGCGCCCTCAGCGGTGGCACGTCCTATCCAATTCAGTCTAACCACATACTCGGTTCGTTTCTTTACGTTGACAATCGCCGGAGTGGACGGATAGTATCCTGCGGCGGTTGATTGGACCGAATAGTCGCCCTCCTTCACTTCGCCAAATTTGACTTGGCCATCTTTGTCGGTCACGCCCGCCAAGTTCTTCGGCCCATCGGTGGTAACATTTGCCTTGGGAATAGGCGCAAGCGTCCGTGAGTCCTGCACCTTCACTGTGAACCCGCGCCTGCGGGCGTACAACAGGAAGATGATGAAGAGCACGACGGCCAGAGCTATTACGATTATGATCCAGTCAATTGGGGTAAGACCCGGCGAGGGGCCTGGCGGTCCGGGCAGGGTGGAAGTGGTCAGAGTTGTGGCCACGGGAGACAACGACACAGACTTCCAGTACGCCTGGTTGGGCCCAGGGTGAGCAACGGGCGACCCTTCACCCTGTTCCATAATTACGTAAAAGGGGCCCATGCCGACCTGGGCAGTCGACTGACCCAGTACCTGACCACCCTGGCCAACGATGTACTGAGCGCTCCCAGAGGCGTCGACTGAAATCTCCAGCGTGTAGGTTACGTTGACGCTTGGAGTCAGGAACATTTTCGCCTGATGCGGCCACGATGTTCCGCTGCCGACCTTGGCATCGATGCCGTAATAGCATTGGTTCGGAGGGATGGCAGAATTGGCTGGGTTGCCGCAAGTTGTTGGATCCCCACAGTTCCCCAGATTGCTGCAGTTGGTCGGGTTCAGGTTGCCATACACCAATACGCCTGAGCTGGCGTTTGCCGAAGTAATGGCGAAGCCGAATGTGTGCCCATTTGAGACGGTTCCCTCTACGGTGGCGCTCACGGTAAAGGGCGGCGTGAATGGTTCAACGCTCTGGATTGTGCCTACTTCCTGACTTGCATTGATCTGGGCAATTTCCATCCCCGACGAAGTGAAGGTCGGTTCCAGGGTGACGATATTGAATCCCACGTCTTCTGGTCCGAACACCGTACCGACAGGTCCGTTGATCTGCCAGAGGGTTGAATTGAGACTCGTGTCATGCGTAAAATCGTCGTAGAGCAGAGGAGTTGTAGAAGCGCCCTGGGTTGGAGGAGTCACGACGACAAGGGTCACGAAAGCAGAACCCGTTATCAGAAGCAAGGCCAGAAGGGCCACAACCCACCGTAACTGCAGCTGGCGAGCCAAATTCCCCATCAAATCGATGGTTTCCGAATTACTTACGGCTTTCTCCTAACAGATATGAGTCCCCGCGCCCCGATTTGTCTAACCAAGTCGATTCATACCTGCGCGGCCGCCATGGCACTTTATTCCGGAGTCTGGAGCCTGGAGCCTGATAGGGTTCGGATGAAAGGAGTTTCCTTCCAAAAAAGGTCATTTATCTCAGTAGCGGCTCTTTAGGCGCAATTTGGGGATTATGAGAGGTCTCTTCCAGTTCATCGAGTTTGACGTCGACTACGACTTCATCAACCACGACCGGTTCAACTCCGATAAGCACGAGTTCGACGTCCACCAGACGGGAGGTCTTGTTGAGGCGAAGGACCTCTACGTAAGCATCGCCGCTGCAACTACTATGGATCAGTTCAAGTCGTCCATCGAGGCAGAGGCCCTCGAAGGATCGAGAATATCAGGAAAGAGAATCGATTGGTCTCTCTTCTCTCCAGCAACGTAATCCTTGGACATGAGACCGAGTAACGGGATTAGAATATAACCTTCCGTCTACCTTTGCCAACAGAAACGAATTTTTACACAGTCTGATATGGGTTCGATTCCTTCCCCACGAGGTAGCCGGGCTAGGGGCTGATGCTACCTAGGGGCTTTCAGGTTATGAGCAACCTAGAACCGATTGAAGTCTTTTGCACGGCTCAATGCGAATCCCTGCTAGGGTAGAAACCGCGGGCCTGTGGAATCCGGCGCTCTCTGACTTGGCTCCTGAACGGCGGTAGCCTCGCTTGAGCAGCCTGAGTAGCTCCCCCCGGCGGCGTCTTCGGGCAGTTTTCATTGGTATCCGGGATATGGACTGAGAATCCAGAACGGGCGTACTCGCTCCTCTAAATATGAAGGAAGCGTGGGATGTGACCGGCGATGTCCGCCATCACTGAGAAACTGTTCGAGTTCCACGAAGACATCAGAAGCGTGATGGTGGTCGACACAATCGGGACCGTTTTGGCCTTCGCATCTCGGACCTCGAAGCCCGTCGACCCGGATTTCGTGAAGGACATGACTGCGAAGTGGACTGCTGTCCTAGGAGGCATGCTGAGGGGGAGCGAGGCGGCCTACGGTGTTCTGAAGTGGTTGCACCTGCGCTACAACAAACTGCACGTCTATGGCTGGCTCGTCGACGAAGGATACTTGGTCTTCACGTCACGGAGCCAACTGGACGATGCACTACTCGACAAGATCGCCACCACCTCCCCCGCAAGGGCGCGCTATGCCGAGAAGTGGAAGGTGGCTATGTCACCGTAGTTCTGGGATCGCCGGGTCTGTGTTCTTCGCACTTTTCATGCTGTCATTTCTAATCGAACTGGAAGTCTACTCGAAGTTAATGGATCGGCTTCAGCTCAGGGACATCAGGGTGCCGCTCCCTAGACATTGGTGATCGGTCATACTTGACATGATCTCCTGGTTTGAGGCCCAGGCGAGGTCCCACCCTGGGTACCACCATGAACACGTCGTATCCCGCCCAGGCTTCGTAGGTCAGGGTAAGGTCGAGCTATTGCGATCCTAGAATGAAGTCAATGTCGAGAGATTACGATACTGGCGACGTCACAAATAACGAAGGATTCTGGTCGTACTTCTTGTATTTCCACACCATTACAGACGCAATCCAGGCTGTGATGAAGATGGCCACTATCCCGTATCCGATGGTTTCGAAGTTCAGCCCGTTCAGCCATTCCCAGAAGACACCGCTCGGATTAAACTCCATGGACAAGACCTGAAGGACTTCAATCCCCCCGATCACGAATGCCACGAGAACAGAGATTATGGTCACTGTCAGATTGTAGAATATCTTTCGGACTGGATTAAGGAAGGCCCACCCGTATGCGAGGCGCATTGTGACGCCATCGGTCGTATCGACCAGGACCATTCCGCAAGTGAACATCAGCGGTAGAACCAGGACATAGTAGATGGGAATGTTTGTGGAGACTCCCACTCCCACGCTGATTGCTATTAAGGCAACCTCGCTCGCGGTATCGAAGCCGAGGCCGAAGAGAACGCCAATGGGGAAGATCTGCCACGGCGCACTGATTATCTTGAAGAGAGGCCGGAAGAAACGATTCATGAATCCCCGCTTGTCGAGGTACTCCTCGAGCTCCTTCTGGTTCAGTTCTCCTTGTCTGAGTTGCTTGAATATCCTATAGACACCGAAGACTATGAGGGTATTGAGCAGACCGATGAGGAAGAGAAACACACCAGAGACGAGGGTACCAACTATGGCACCTCCGCTCTGCAGCGCGGGAATGTTCGCCGCAATCGCCCGTGTTGCGATTACCAACCCGACAATGAGCCCCACAACTATCGTCGAGTGGCCGAGGGAGAACCAAGTTCCAACCGTAAAGGACCTCTTCCCCTCCTGGATCAGTTTTCGGGTAGTGTTGTCAATGGCCGCGATGTGGTCCGCATCTACACCGTGGCGCAGACCAAAGACGTACGCGACGATTCCCAACCCGGCGAGTGCCACTGATAGTCGGCCGATGATCACGGAGGCTGTGAATGCCAATACCGTGATTGTGATTATGCTCGCGTAGATTAGGCCTATCGTGACCTTCTCGCGCGCAGAGACACCAAGAGATGAACTAGCTTCGGATGCCGTCATCTTACGGCTGCGAATCAGAAAATGCATTATAAGTGTTACTAGCTTGAATTCCAGTATTACTAGATAAGAAATATACGGGTGCTAGTAATACTCCCTCTCAAGATGACGAAAGAATATTCAACAAGGACGAGTTTCTCTCTTCCGCCCAAGTTGCTGCGGGAGCTCGACGATGTCACGAAGGCCATGGGCTACGAAGAGAGGTCCAGGACCATTCAAATGGCAATACGGAATCTAATAACGGAGTCTGAACTGTCGACCAAGGGTGATGCTCTGGCCGTGGGCACCATCATTGTTCTCTACAATCACGAGAAGAAAGGGATAGACGAAAAGCTGAATGACGTCGGGCATCATTTCATCAAGTCGATAGTCTCTACTCTCCACGTGCATCTGGACAAGGAACAATGCCTCAGCATTATCGTCGCAAAGTGCGAGATAAGGACAATGTTGATGCTCGAACAACATCTGAGAGGGATCGCGGGGATAACGCAGCTGAAGTTCAGCTATATAGTGCCAACTCTAGAAAGCGTCTAGACAGCGACGTTATCATTCCTGTGGCCCATCTGTTGGGGCGCCTCGCTTTTGGGCCCAGGGATGCACACTAAACTGGTCAAATCCCACCGGGCCCGCAGACAAATACCATAATTCAAAACCTGTTCATCAAAAGCAGCCCAATATGGGGTTCTTCCCAGTCAGCGCGCATAGGCAGGGGCTTCGCAGCTCTCACTCTGGCCGGAGCGCTCTCCGCGCAGCGAGGTAGCCAAGCACTCCTAGGGCAACTGCGAAGGCTAGTTTGTGGACCGAAATCGCGCATAAAAGCCCCTGCTCGCTGCAGGGGGAGCCGTGGCTCAGCTTTTCTTGGACGCCCAGTCTCTCGGGTTGAGACCCTACCTCGAGAGAGCAGGCATCACCAGCATCATTCGCCGAAACTTCGAATCGCTAAAATAATCGTTGTGGTAGCGATCTTCCGCATGACCGACGCCTACGATAGATTGTACCAGGGGATTTCCGAAAAGCTCCCCAGCAAGGCGGATCGGGAGATTCTCAAAGAGTTAGTCGATCTCCAACGAAAAGGCGGCAAGGAGATTCTCAAGGAGAAGATCCAGGAGCTCGTCGACAAAGTCGGGGGTGACGTATAGGCTTGATCCGGGTCGAGAAGGTCGGCCTGGCCGGGTTCCGCGGGATCAACACCAGCCGAGATTTCAAATTCGATCCAGGCGTGACAGTCCTCTTCGGTGCCAACGGAGTGGGCAAGACGAGCGTCCTTCAAGGGGTAGAGTGGTCGTTGACGGGCGACCTCCCGTACCTTTCCGGACCGGACTTCACCAAGGAGGACGCCATAGTGAACCTGTTCAACCAGAAGTCGAGCACGGTCGAGACGGTATTGCTCGAAGGGGAGAATAAGATTGCTTGCACGAGAACGCGAAAGATGGCGAAGTCGACGTCCAGGGGCTCCTCGGCAGTCATCCTGAAGTTGGGGAATAAGGAGCTCCATGATGATGACGCCCAAGACAAGATAGAGGAGCTATTGGGTTTTTCGACTGGCCGATTTCTCGAAAGTAGCTCTATCTCCACCAGGAATCGATCAAAGAATTACTTTCGGTAAAGCCGGAAGAGCGGAGTCGAGCAATCGACAAGCTGCTCGGGACCTTCGAGGTCCGCGAACTAGCTGAAGCTCTTGACGTAAAGCGCGCATTGACTGCGAAGGCCAAGGAACTTCAGGAGAGGATTGACTCGCTGAACCGCGACAAAATCCAATTCGTGATAAACATGCGGGACAGGCTGAAAAAGAAGAAGGAGGACCTCGCCAAGGCCGGCTTCCGGGAACCAGACCTTACGCTAGGCGCTGTGCTCAAGGAGGTCGTCTCGATGCAGTCCGAAGAGGAAGGACTTGCAGAAAGCTACAATGCCATCCATCCAGCGGGAACGCGACCTGCTCCGGACCTGCAAGAGCTTACGGATGCGAGTCGGTCCCTTGAGAGCTCGCTAAAGGCTCTGGACAGGGATCGGACCAAGATGTACGGCGAGACGGACAAGAAGAAGCAGGCGCTCGAGGCAGCGGCGCAGAACTACCGCGACTCCAAGTCCGAGTCCGATGCACTTTCAGGCTTGACGGTCGAAGGGATTGAGGCGAAGGAAAAGGAGCTTGCCCGAAGATCTCGGAACCCAGGAGGCCAAGTCCACTGCACTTGGCAAGAACATGAGCGACGTTATTTCGATCCAGCGCCAGGTCTCCAGCTCCGTGGGTTTCTTGCGCGAGCGGGAACAGGAAGCGCAGGCCATAGCGCAGAAGTACGAAAAAGGAACCGACCTGGCCAAGCTCCAGGAAAGCTACGGCGCCGAGTTCAATTCAGCGACGGCGGCGCTGGAAGGATTCTCGAAGCTCAGTCAGCTCACATCTCTGGCTGTGGAGTACATCTCCTCGGAGAAACCGGATGCGTGTCCTGTGTGCGAACAGGAGATCAAGTACGCGGTGGTGCTGCAGAGCCTTCAGGAGAGGGCCAAGACGGCGGTCCCAGCCGCAATGAATGAACTCCGAGTTCGACAGCAGGACTTGGAACGGAATCTTGCGCGGGTGAGGCAGGATCAGAAGGGCCTCAAGAGAATCGAAGACGAATGCCGGCTGGAACGGCAAAGACTCCATACAACGCTTGTAACTGCTGCTGGGGTGCTCGGACGGGAGGTGGATGAAGACTTCGATTTCGACTCCAAGATCGGTTCCTTGAAGGAGGAGTTGAACGAACAGAACAACAGTGTGATAGAGATCAGGACCGGGCTCGAAAGGCTCAAGGAGGAGCGCAGGTCGCTTACGAAGGCTACTGAGAAGCTCTCGAGAGCGGAAGAGCGGTTGCAAGCTTTGTGCGAGACCAAGAGCCAAGGCGGTGCCCTACTGAGCCATGCGGAGAGGGTCTCCGAACAGTTGGAGGAGTCCCTGAAGGCATACGGCGAAGCGACTCAAATAGACTCGCTCTCGGCCAGGTTGGGAAAGGTTCTGCTGATCCTCGACTACCTCAAGGATGAGCAAGAACTGCGAGACTTGGAGGAGAAGACTACCTAACATAACGGAGGTAGTCAAGAGGCTTGAGGCTGCGAAGGCAGGGCTTGCAGAGCTTGCAGGGTCACTCGGTGCAATAAGGCAAGCAGCCCTAGAATATGAGGAGGAAGCCGTGACCAGCGAACTCGAGTCGCTAGGTGAGGCGATTAACACCTACTACTCCAGGCTGCTCGGGCACCCGGTCTTCCATGAGATCACCTTGGTCATTGAGAAGAGAGAGCCGCTAATATACTCGATAAAGGCGGAGGGGAAAGAAGGTTCCACATACATTCCCACAAGGTTCAGCAACGCTCAGATGAACTGCGTCGCCATAGCGCTATTTCTGGCCAACAATCAGAAACTGGCCGCCAATTTCGGCACGGTCCTCATGGACGACCCCAGCCAGAGCTTGGACCCTGACCATAAGAAGGCGCTAGCCAAGGTGGTCGCGAAGCTTGCGGAGGAGAAGCAGGTCGTGATCGCCACCCAGGACACCGAGTTCAAGGAGTTTCTCACCAGAGAGTGCGGTCGAACAAGATCGTACGATTTCGGAACATGGTCTAGCGACGGTCCCTCGATCAAAGAATGACGAACAATTCAGACGAGATGCGGAAGATAAGGCAGGAGGCGTCCGCAGTCAGAAGACTGCTGGCAACCCGCAAAGAGGAAGCGCTGCTGCTGAGGTCGCAGGTCGAAGAGCTCACCTCGATCTACACCGAGGTCGAAGCCGGGAAGGATGTGGACTCGAAGAGGCTGTCAGGGTACGGTGTAGTCCTTGCTGAGCCGGCCTCTCCCCTGGACAGGCTGGTGGCCAAGTCCAAGATCGGTGGGATGATTGCTGAAAGGACTGAAGCCCTGCGCAGGGCGGAGGCCGAAGTGATGAAACTCAATACATCGCTTGGTCAGCTGTCAACTTGCCCCAACTGCAACGGCACAGGAACGAAGAGGCGGTCGGAGTACGAACGCGACGACAGCAGGATTCAGATGCGCCAATTTGTGGATGATTGTAGCCTGTGCAACGGCAAGGGAACCATCGATCTGGACTAGGGTTCGGTCAGTTCCTTGAATTCTTCGTACTTCCCTTCCCTGAACTCGACGCCCATCGTCGTGTTATGATCTTGCAGAACGAGGTCCATGTCCAACCTCTTGTAGCCGTGGGTGACTCCGTAGTCGATGCATTCATGCAATTGTTGCAGGATGTGCCCGATGAGGCCTCTCTTCAAGAAACATACGTACCTCACGACCTTGGGGTCGAGTGGGAACGTCTCGTCCGGAGCGGTCCCCTCCCTGTAGCGTTTCATGTACTCCGTGACGAGCGGTATCACGAGAGTGCTCGTGGGCTCGAGCGCGTTTAGGGAGATGCATCGCTCGGCATCGATTGGGGCCAACGTCTGCAGGTTCTGGAGAGCCGGACTGGAATTCAGTTTCTGTTCTGAATCATGGTGGAGCGTCACAACGACGCTGGCCTTGCCAGAGCTTGCCTCCAAGATCCGCCCGATGCCTAGCCCGAACTCGCCCATCTTCCCGGTCGGCGTCGACATGACCGAGTCTTCGAACTGATCGAGGAACACGCATCCGAAGTCGAACCCACCGTTCCGGAGCAGTGTAAGGACGTCCCCATAGGCTCTGATCGTGTCAACCCTCCTGCCGGTCAGCCTCGCGGGGAATGAGTTCGGCTTCGTCAGGTAACTGTCGGCCAGCGCATTGCTTAGATCATCACCGCATTTGAAATTCTCCTGCAGCCATTTCGCGACGTCCTCGGCGAGCCTTGCGGGATCAGCGACCTGCGTGTAGAGCAGAAGAGGCAACGAGTCCACAGGCGTCGGGAATGCGTTGCAGAGGGTTTCTATCGAGCTCCTTGTAAACAGAAGGTTCTTTCTCTCCTCCGAATAGCGAGGCATGAGCCTCCAAAAGGCCCGCCAGATGCATCCCTGTTCGTGCAGCTGTTGTATTACTGCAGCACACATGCCTGCTGGCCGGTTGGTCGGAGCCGATTTGGTGCACCTGACGAACGCCGCGAAGAGGTCGGGTCTTTGCTTTATCTGCCTCCACACATGCGACAGGGTTGCCGACTT
Source organism: uncultured Nitrososphaerota archaeon (assembly GCA_963836465.1). Taxonomy (GTDB): domain Archaea; phylum Thermoproteota; class Nitrososphaeria; order Nitrososphaerales; family Gagatemarchaeaceae; genus CAWIJZ01. Next base: position 15,663 of record CAWIJZ010000060.1, on the reverse strand, counting down.
GCCGACTCCCCTGTCGAACAGCAGCCCGGCTACGTAGATCATGTTCGTTTGCGATTCGATCCTTTGGCCGAGTGCTGCCAGCTCTTTGACGAAGACCCCATCGAAGAAGATATCCCCGTTGATCCTCGGGTCGTCCGAGAAGACATCGATGATCCCGTTCTGGGGGAAAGGGTTATCCTTCAGATGGTATGGTCTGTAATCCAAAGAATCATCTCCTTCGTCACTCACCTTGGCCGCATTTGCCAGAGGCTCGTTCGCTCCTTTCTCCCGCTCTCCCTCGATCAGACTCTTCATCTTCCTCTCCTTGTTTGCCGTCGTGCGGAAGTAGGCCTCGTCTATGGTTCCTTCGGCGAGGAGGATCACGACCCTTCCTGGCATCGTCCTCCCGGTTCTCCCCCTCCTCTGTATCGACCTTATCTCCGACGGGACGGCCTCGTAGAATACCACCAGGTCAACGTCAGGCACGTGCAGCCCTTCCTCTCCGATGCTGCTGCTCACGAGGACGTTGAACGCACCGTCCCTGAACCTCCCCAACACCTCGGCCTGCTCCCTCTGCTTCAGCCCCACGTCGCGGGCGCTCCTCGTGGCCTGGCCGACGAACCTCTCGGCCGTTACGCCGCCAAGACCGGCTATCACCGACATTATGGGCTCGATGGTATCCCTGTATTGGGTGAAGACGATTATCCTCGAGCCGGGCTTCGCGGATATCTGCTCGCCTATGAGTGATCGGAGCTTCTCCATCTTCGGATGCTCGACGACGCTCAGGTCTCTGGCTCTGGCCTCCACCTCTACCCACCTCTCATCCTTCATCAGAGCCTTACCTGCCCTTCCCTGCTCCGGGTCTTCCCTGAGCTTGGTGAGGTACCTGTCGAGCGTGAAGGCGCCCTGCGTCTCTATGAGCTCCGTCGCATGCAGTATCATGACGGCCTGAGATTGGACGAGCAACGCCCCGAAGAGGTACATCCTCCTCTTCGAGCTCTTCATCTGCTGGACTATCGCGATCCTGGATTGCAGGAGCATCTTCTTCGTGACCCCCTTGAACCTCAGGAAGCCGAACCTTCTGAGCTTGGCGAGCTTCTCGGCGTAAACGTTCTTCAGCAGCTCTGCCACCTGCACGTAGGCAGGCGGGAGTGTCACCCTGATGGTTTGGACCTTCGTCTCTTCCACGTACGGCATCACATCCTCGTCGCTCTCAGTCCTCGCCTCCACCCTGTCGATGAAGAGATTGCGCATGACGTCCTCTATCCTCTCCTCCGAACCGCCGGGAGACGCGGTCAGGCCTAGTATGAGCTGGTTCTCAGCCTGCTTTACGTACTGCTTCGCTATCTCCGTGTAGGCGTACTCCTTGACGCACCTGTGTGCTTCATCGAATACCAGGAGGACGAAGTCTCTCAGGGAGGCCCGGCCCGAGTTCAGGTCGTTGAGCACGGTCTCGGGAGTGGCGAATATCATTCTGGCTTCCGACCACACCTTCTGCCTCTTCTCAGGGCTGATATCGCCGGTGAGGAGAGAGAAGAAACGGTTGGGGTCGTCGTCCACCGCCAGCATGCTCCTGAAGGTGTTGTAATGCTGATCTGCCAGCGGCTTCGTCGGTGCCAGGAAGAGGACTTTCGCAGAATCCCCCGACTGAAGCCTCGAATCGGAGACGAGGAGGGCGATCATCGTCTTCCCGAGACCCGTGGGGAGGACCACGAGGGTGTTGGATTTCAGGGCAGAGGATGCTATCTTCGTCTGATACTCTCTTGGAACGATCGCACCGTCCCTGATCCTGCTGGGCAAGGATATTGCGTGGTCGTCTTGCCTGTCGTGTATAAGCAGTATGCCTTCTTCAAAGAGCATCGAGTAATCGAAATGGCTGGCTCAAGAGAATCGCCAGTGACTTTTACCAAGTCATTCTATGTCGAGTGTTGACCAATAGGTGCAACGGGACGTCCTACGTGGTATCCATATACGTACATGACGGTGCTACCCCAATTGTCAACCTCAACGAATTAGAATACACTAACGGGAGTATCTTCGTCGACGTATGGTTTACGAATAGAATCGCGAGAATCAACCCTAGGACAGGGCAGGCTCCACTATAGTTGGATTCGATTTACTTGACCCACGGAGCTTCTGTTTTTTTCGCCGGTACTTCGTCCCAGAAGATCTGAGCGAAGAACGAGACGAATTGCCACAGCTACTTGAGTCGGTCCGTAGGATTCTTGTCCGAAGGGTAGTCCGTGCGGCCCTGCGGAGCCATGGTACCTCATTCGACGAGCTTCAGTTTCTCAAAGTTGTGCTCGGAAGATCGACTGGTAGTGGCCGGCCTAGGCCGATTGTTCGAGATCTGGCTCTGTCTAAAGCCTAGGCGTGACGAGTCTTCTCCGAAGGACCGACATGCCAACAAGTGAGAGCGCCACTAGGACCAGACTCCCAAATGGGAATTCCGGAACACCAGAGGTCGTGCGCGCTGTGTATGTGCACGGTATTGTTGCCGCGCCGGTTACGGTTCCGGAGCAGCTAGAGGTGTACTCGGTAGTGCCGCCCCCCGAAACGGGTGAGTCGTAGGAGTAGCGAGGGTCCCGGTGAGGCCACTCACCGTGATGCTACCTCCGGTCCCGGTATAGTGGTTTGTACCTACCGTCACTCCCCAAGTCACAGTTCCCGGTATGCCTGTTTGATCGAATGTGACAGTGTAAGGAGCCGACACGGGTGAGAAGTTGGCTGTTATCGTGCCCGGCCCGTTGATCGTCGCGGTAGTGGAGCTCGAGGTACTGCTGGTGAAGGCTATCGATGCTCCTCCATTGGACCAGCTCGAGAAGGTGTATCCGCCGTTAGGGGTCGCCGAGATGGGAAGTCCGGTTCCCGCATGGTAGTATGCGGTCGTCGTGGGGGTAGTCGTACCGCTTCCGGTCGGACTCACCGCGAAGGAGACCTGATACTGAGTCGTGTAGGTGCACGATTGGGAACCAGCTCCCGTAACACTCCCTGTGCACGCGGAGACATATTGCGTCCCAGACGCCCCCGCTACTGGCGAGTCGTACGAATATGCCACGGTCCCAGTCAGGCCGATCACCGTGATGCTAGAACCTGTTCCGGTATTGTCGACAGCTCCGACGGTCACGCCCCAAGTCACAGTTCCCGGTATGCCCGTTTGTTGGAAGGTGACGCTGTACGTACCAACCACGAAGTTTGCAGTGATGGTTCCAGGCCCGTTGATTGTGGCGGTCGTAGGACTGGACGTGCTACTCGCGAAAGTTATCGACGCTCCACCATTGGACCAGCTCGAGAATTGGTACCCAGAGTTGGCCGAACCAGATATCGGCACCCCTGCGGCCGCATTATAGTATGCAGTTGTGCTGGGGGTGGTCGTACCGCTTCCGAGCGGACTCACCGCGAAGGAGACCTGATACTGGGTCGTGTAGGTGCAGGATTGACTCCCTGCTCCGGTTACCAATCCAGAACAGCTCGAGGCGTATTGGACGTCGGTCGCGCCCGCAATCGGGGAGTCATACGAGTATGCCTGGGTCCCAGTTATGCTAGTTACCGTAATGCTCGAACCTGTCCCCGTGTGGTCTGCCCCTCCCACCGTCACTCCCCAGGTCACGCTGCCTGGTATGCCCGTTTGATCGAATGTGACAGTGTAAGGAGCCGACACGGGTGAGAAGTTGGCTGTTATCGTGCCCGGCCCGTTTATCGTCGCGGTTGTAGAACTTGATGTACTGCTGGTGAAGGCTATCGATGCTCCTCCATTGGACCAGCTCGAGAAGGTGTATCCGCCGTTAGGGGATGCCATGATTGAAAGCCCATAGCCAGAATTGTAGTATGCGGTCGTGCTTGGGCTGGTCGCACCGGTTCCTGAGGGAATCACCGCGAACGAAACTTGATACTGAGTCGTGTAGGTGCAGGATTGGGTCCCTGCTCCGGCCACCGTGCCTGAACAGCTAGAGACGTACTGGACGCCGCTCGCTCCAGCGACCGGGGAATCGTACGAGTACGAGAGGGTCCCGGTGAGGCCGTTCACCGTGATGCTGCCACCCGTCCCGCTGTTGTCTAATCCGCCTACCGTCACTCCCCAGGTGACGCTGCCGGGAATGCCAGTCTGATCGAACGTGACGCTGTATGTGTAGGTGGCCCCTTCGGTGGTAGCCTCCGACACAGATCCACTGCACCCAGTGGAACATGTGTAACCTGACACCGGAGTATCATACGTGTAGGCTAGCGTTCCACCTAGTCCAGTGACTGTGATGCTTGCGCCCGTTCCAGTGTGGTCAACCCCGTTTACGGTGACGCCCCACGTTACGCTGCCGGGGATGCCCGATTGGTCGAACGTGACAGAGTAACTGGTCGACGCGAAGTTTGCGGTGATTGTTCCAGGCCCGTTGATCTGAGCTGCGGTTGACGATGACGTGCTGGTTACGAAATTAATCGAGGCACCTCCGTTGGACCAGTCGATGAACTCAAATCCCGTGTTTGGTGTAGCGCTTATGCCGGACGAGGAGCCGGCGTCATAGTATGTGCTTGTAGAGGGAATGGTCGTTCCACTACCAGGCGGGCTCACGACAAATGAGACCTGATACTGAGTCGTGTAAGCGCAGAGTTCACTCCCTGCTCCGGTTACCGATCCAGAACAGCTCGAGGCGTATTGGACGCCGCTCGCTCCAGCGACCGGGGAATCGTATGAATATGTCTGAACCCCAGTTATGCCAGTTACCGTGATGCTAGAACCTGTCCCCGTGGTGTCACCTATCCCTCCCACCGTCACTCCCCAGGTGACAGTCCCGGGTATGCCTGTTTGGTCGAATGTGACAGAGTAAGGAATAGACACGAAGTTAGCCGTGATGGTCCCGGGTCCGTATACATCGGCGAGAGCGTAGGTCGACGAACCGCTAATGGAAGTGGCTCCGAACGTTATATCGGCTCCGCCATTGGAGAAGCTCGAGAAGGTGTATCCTGCATTGGGTGTTCCGTAGACCCACACGCCCGACTGGTTGGCATAGAAGCTCGTGGTAGTGGGGCTTATCGTTCCGCTTCCGGTTGGGCTCACCGCGAAGGAAACCTGGTAGTAGGTCGTGTAGTATGTAGTCACAGTGCCTCCATAAGATAGGGATCCATAGTAGGCCCCTCCCGAGATTTGGTATTCGACGTTGCTGGTCAATCCGTTCACCTCAGGAACATATGCCCAGGTCGTCACACCGGAAAGACCAGACACGGTTATGCTAGGACCGGTTCCGGTGGTAACAGTTCCTCCGCCACTCGCGCAGCTCGCGTAATTGTTTATCCCCGTACTGTCTGTACAAACGCTCCACGTAAGAGCGCTAGGGAAGCCTGGCAGGGCATAATTTTGCTGATCGGCCTGATTGAACGTGATGCTGTAGGTGCCGGCCACGAAGTTAGCCGTGATGGTCCCGGGTCCGTATACATCGGCGAGAGCGTATGTGTACGTCCCACTGGGAGTTGGACTACCGAGCGTTATCGCGGCTGTGCTACTGGAGAAGCTGGAAAACAGGTATCCTGCATTGGGTGTTCCGTAGACCCACACGCCCGACTGGTTGGCATAGAAGCTCGTGGTAGTGGGGCTTATCGTTCCGCTTCCGGTTGGGCTCACCGCGAAGGAAACCTGGTAGTAGGTCGTGTAGTATGTAGTCACAGTGCCTCCATAAGATAGGGATCCATAGTAGGCCCCTCCCGAGATTTGGTATTCGACGTTGCTGGTCAATCCGTTCACCTCAGGAACATATGCCCAGGTCGTCACACCGGAAAGACCAGACACGGTTATGCTAGGACCGGTTCCGGTGGTAACAGTTCCTCCGCCACTCGCGCAGCTCGCGTAATTGTTTATCCCCGTACTGTCTGTACAAACGCTCCACGTAAGAGCGCTAGGGAAGCCTGGCAGGGCATAATTTTGCTGATCGGCCTGATTGAACGTGATGCTGTAGCTGTAGGTGCCGGCCACGAAGTTAGCCGTGATGGTCCCGGGTCCGTATACATCGGCGAGAGCGTATGTGTACGTCCCACTGGGAGTTGGACTACCGAGCGTTATCGCGGCTGTGCTACTGGAGAAGCTGGAAAACAGGTATCCTGCATTGGGTGTTCCGTAGACCCACACGCCCGACTGGTTGGCATAGAAGCTCGTGGTAGTGGGGCTTATCGTTCCGCTTCCGGTTGGGCTCACCGCGAAGGAAACCTGGTAGTAGGTCGTGTAGTATGTAGTCACAGTGCCTCCATAAGATAGGGATCCATAGTAGGCCCCTCCCGAGATTTGGTATTCGACGTTGCTGGTCAATCCGTTCACCTCAGGAACATATGCCCAGGTCGTCACACCGGAAAGACCAGACACGGTTATGCTAGGACCGGTTCCGGTGGTAACAGTTCCTCCGCCACTCGCGCAGCTCGCGTAATTGTTTATCCCCGTACTGTCTGTACAAACGCTCCACGTAAGAGCGCTAGGGAAGCCTGGCAGGGCATAATTTTGCTGATCGGCCTGATTGAACGTGATGCTGTAGGTGCCGGCCACGAAGTTAGCCGTGATGGTCCCGGGTCCGTATACATCGGCGAGAGCGTATGTGTACGTCCCACTGGGAGTTGGACTACCGAGCGTTATCGCGGCTGTGCTACTGGAGAAGCTGGAAAACAGGTATCCTGCATTGGGTGTTCCGTAGACCCACACGCCCGACTGGTTGGCATAGAAGCTCGTGGTAGTGGGGCTTATCGTTCCGCTTCCGGTTGGGCTCACCGCGAAGGAAACCTGGTAGTAGGTCGTGTAGTATGCAGTCTCAGTGGACGCGCCGGTCGCAGATCCATAGTAGGCCCCTCCCGAGACTTGGTATTGGACACCAACCGCTCCGTTTACCGGCGTAGCGTACGAGAATGACACAGTTCCTTCAAGACCAGACACGGTTATACTCGGACCAGTTCCGGTGCTGATAGCCCCTCCATTACTCAAGCAGGAGGAGTACGTGGTCGACCCTATGCAGACGCCCCAAGTGAAACCATTAGGTATGCCTTGCACGTTGGTTTTCTGGGTGTCGTTCTGATAGAACTTGATGCTATAGGTAGGTTCTTGTGCAGGCAGAACCCCGCCCGCGTGCACCTGAGCCGGAGCAATCGAGAGGACCATGACCAGCATGAGAACGGAAATCAAAAGAGCAGCACATAGCTTCGCATAGGACCGAAGCATTTGCGCAAGCTGTTGTTTGCTTAGGTTATAAGCTGCGTGGATTCTAACCTCAGGGACATGAATTTCAAATCTATATCATGGGCACAGAGCAACAACATGGCTCTACTCCAAGGAAATCGGATCATTTCTACTCCAAGGAAATCGGATCATTTCTACCGTGATGTGCTGCACATGAAGCAGATTTAACACGTTGAAGTCAAGTCATTCGATGAAGGAGGGCTTTGGCGACGAATCTTCGTTAGCTAGAAGATAATCCCTGTTGTCTCTTCAGGATCAGGCAAGCTCCGCCTCATCCGCACAAATAGCGATTGAAAATGGGGCCTTACCTTTCCGACTCAGTTCCCTATGTTTTTTTCTAGTGGAAATAACCCTGCAAGGCTGGTCCTGGTTTCCGGCTCCGGGGGCCTGGAACACAGATTTGCACTGGTAGCAACATTCAGATTACTTACACCATTTGAACATTCCCGCCTCGTTTATCTAGCAGTAGATGCGAATAAGCGTGATTTGAGTTCTTGCTCAACGTTCGTGCTGTCCGAATCTTAGGGTTCCTTATTCCGAAGCTTGGGTCATGTCCAGTGAGCTAGCCCACGGTTTCAACCCATCTTGCTTGGTGGTAGTCCCGACGACCGCACCTTAGACGATGGAACAAACCCGCCAGAGGAGAAAGGACCTTCGAATTTGATGGCAGCGGGAGAATGGTGTGAGGTGATCCGTAATTATGAATCCTGAAAGTCGTCTTGGTCATTTCGAACAAACGCCTGGGCAATTGTGATATCATCCTTTAATTCCCCCTTCGATTTCTCAGGTGCTGTGGTTGCATACTCATAGTCTGACAAGCGTGGTGAACTCTTTGAATTTCGCCGGCTCACTCGCGCTAATAGGCGGTTCTCTTATCATGGTCAGTGCTTTCGCTGTTCCCAACATCTTTGTGGGCATTCTGGATTTTCTGAGTGGCAAGGTTGAGTCCTATTTTCCGGGAATATCCTGAGGATATCGGATGCCAACTTTCTCAATCCAGATCATAACCATTCTGGTTGCGCTCGGAGGCGTGGCGGTCATTGCAGGCGGGATACTGATTATTGCCGGACGCATCCGTGTAGCGAGACTCCTGATTACTGTTGGGGGCGGAGCAGGTTTCTTGGGATTATCTGTTGCGATAGGTTATTCAGCACTTACGGTCGGCCCTTGGTCTATCGTCACTCACTTCGAATATTGGACAGGAGTGGTACTGGCAGTGATAGCAAGATGGTTAGCTAAACGAGGGTTCGTCGAACCGACCGTCTCGGAACTAATCAAGGGAGAGTAGACGTAACTGGTGCCTCAATTAAGTTAGCAGCGCTTGTCATCTATCGTCACGCGCTTCGAGTATCTGGACTGGGGCAAGAGGCCGTCTAAGCCAAGGCCGTAGTCGGAGCCGCATTGGGCCCTATCCCGCGAGGAAGCCGATGATCATCCCGACGATGAAGGTAAGAGATGTGTAGGGCAGATAGCCTGCAACCCGGTTTATCCAGTATGAGACGGTGGAACCCGATTTCAGGAAACCGAGGAGCGGCTTCAGCACCTGGTCGGGGGACAGGAAGCCTGCGATGATAAGGACCAGAAGGAGTGCGGCTATGACCAGTCCGATCGCGAGGACTTTCTTGATCAGAAGCCCGACGATGAAACCGATGGCTAGAGGCAGGAGCAGCGCGATAATGAAGGTCGCCGAAAGGCTGGGAGGTAGAATCGGTACCATGGGCGAGCATTTCGCTCCCATGTCTTATGAAGCTATCCATGGAGATGCTCCGTTGCACAATTCCAACGCCTGACGCCCCTTCCTCTAGGAGTATGCGTGTGCCGTCCCTATTACGCCAACGCCTTGATGAATCCGTTGTAGATGGTCGCCTTCAGCAGCATCTCTTTGGCCATACCGACAAACTTCCTTGCAGATACGTACTCTCCGAACACCCTCTTTAGGACCGAGAATGCACCCTCCACCCTCCACCTGTAACCAAATCGGTGTATCCTGCTCCATGATCTGGGCTTGAACGCCTGCTGCTCTATCACCGCCATCTTCCTCGCCATGCTTCCCTTGCTCTTCGGTACAGAATTGTTCCTGACCCTGATGACCGGCTTGATGTGATTCTGGGCCAGGAAGTTGAAGTTGGCCTTGGAGTCGTACGCTCCATCCCCAAGGACTCTCCTCACCCTGACCTTCTCTCTCGCTCTATTGACAAGCCTCTTCAACCGCCTTCCATCGTGCACCTTCTCCGACGATACGTCCATCGAGACGATCTGCTTCGTCCTGATGTTGACGGCGAAGTGGATCCTGAGATATCCCTTCTTGACCTTCCACACCTTCCTTATCCAATCGCCTCCATTGTGCACCTTCACTCCCGACGAGTCGACGGCTATGCTGACGGGGCCGTTCGACCTTACGAGGGAATCATCGAGGTCGAGCTTCAGCCCGTTGACCCTCCTGTTCATCGTCGAATAGTCCGGGGTGGCGAGGCCCTCGATGTGCTTCGAGAGGGAGAGGACGAACCCCTCTGCTTGCCTGTACGGGAGGTGGAAGAGCAACCTCATGCACGCTATCAGCTTGATGAATGACTCTGGGTAGCGGTACGGCAGACCAACCTTACCCCTGTTCTCTCTCTTCAGCTCTTTCTTCCACGATTCAATCATGGAAGGCTCGATGCCGATCTCTCCCCTCCTCACAAGAGCATCGTTGTAGCTGCTCCAATCCCTAGCATCACTGGACATGCACGAGGGATCGATAGCATCGATACAAGCACACTCGAATCAAGATCCCTAGATTATCCACTGTGATTGTGCAACAGAGCACATGGAGACGCTTCGGAGTTGCGAATCCCTCCTGTGTGACTATTGGTTGCGACCACACGTTCTCTGGAGCGTGGACTGGAACCTGAACTATTATTCAGGAAGAACCATAGTGCGCGCGACGACTCCGGCAGAGACAGACTGAGGCCATCTAAGACGCGGGCCGTGTGTTCCCTTCAAGCCAAAATAGTGGAGATCCTTACCCAGAGACCGCGTCGTTGGAACTCAAGCGAAGCCTGTCCTACTTCGACCTGATGAACATAGTCGTGGGGGCCATCATCGGGAGCGACATCTACATTGTCCCCGGCCTCGTTGCAGGCTTGATCGGACCCTTTGCACTGGTGGTCTGGATTATCGGTGGAGCAGTTTCAATGATATTGGCGATGGTGTTCGGATACTGTAGCTACTATGTCCCGAATGTCGGAGGCTCGTTCGCGTTCGTATCAGAAGCCTTTGACGACTTCTACGGGTTCATCGCGGGATGGAGCATGAGCATCGCGGAGATCATCGCGCTCCCTGTCTTTGCGATAGTGTTCACGAACTATCTCCAGTACTTCGTTCCTTTGTCTTACGGGGAACAGCTGCTAATCAGGGTCATCTTCATCGTGGTCCTCACCACGATCAACATTGTTGGTGTCAAGGCAGCAGGACGAATCAACGATGTCCTGACTCTCGCAAAGCTCGCTCCTCTCCTTCTCATAATCTTCCTCGGTATCGGGTCTATCGTGCTCAGACCCACACTGCTCGGAAATTACACCCCGTTCGCGCCCGCGGGTCTGAGCAACTTCGGCACCGTCTTGGTGCTGATCTTCTGGGCCTATGCCGGATTCGAGCTTGGTGTCCTTCCTGCTAGTGAAGTCGTCGACCCGAAGAAGAACGTCCCCAAGGCAATGATAACCGGCATGGCGATAGTGATATTCTTCTACGTCGTGACCAACTTTGCGGTCTTCGGAGTGGTCAGTTCGGCTGAGCTCGCGAAGAGCCCCATACCCCTCGTACTCGTCAGTGCGGCCCTCCTCGGTTCAGTCGGCGCAGTCATCACTGGCGTCGGCGCTCTCGCTTCTGTCTCGGGTACAGACGAGACAGAGGTTCTAGGGACGGCCCGGTTAATCTATGCAATGTCTAGCGATGGATTGCTCCCGAAAGGGCTTGGCAAAGTTCACCCCCGGTTCAAGACGCCCTACGTCGCGGTGATCATTGAGGGCGTGATTGCTTTGGCACTTATGCCATTTTCCGGATTCGACACTCATATCATTTGCAGTCTTCAACCTCGGCGTCTGCTACCTCCTCGTTTGCCTTGCCCTGTCCGTCCTCAAGAAGAATGACGAGCACGGCCTTCGCGGTCAAAACATACTTCCGTGGCTGGGGGTCGGGATCAGTGTCTATCTGCTCTACTCCACCTCTTTCTTAGACAAAGTTGTTGGGTCGGCAGCGATCCTGCTGGGGATTCCAATCTACCTCTACTTCTCCAAGAAGACAAACGTTCACGAGCTCAGGCACGAATTCGCATCAGAAGAAGCTGTTCTTTCTGAGAACTTGGAGAGAAAGAACAGATCCTTGGCGAAGCTCGTAAGGCTGCTCGAGGCGGCATACAGGAAGATAAAGCGAAGGTAGAACCTTCACGGGTCGCGGGAATCTCCAGAAACGGTTTCTTCCTACCTCGTTGGTAGCCCGGCGTAGCGGACGCCCTGCTGGAGTGGGGCTGCCCCTCTCCCTTTGTGGTATCGTTAACCGGCCTCTCGAACTCGGACAGAAGCCTCCAGACGTGGGGCCTTTCGTCTAGGATCTCGTCGGGGATGTCGTCACACGTAGCGCGCGCGCTCAGCGGGCGAAAGCGCGAACACTACGAAGCGTGGGTTGTTGGTTGCGCATGACCGTCAGGCTCGTTCAAAGGCCCCAGTGTGAATGCCGCGCGCGCGATATGCACAGATTTGGTCAAAGCTTTTTCTACCTCAAACTTTAAAATGCAACCTCGTAATAATAAAATTGAGACGAACATGGCCATGCCGGGTCCAAAGGACCAAGCTGGAGCCGCCTCCCATGGTCGAGACTTGAAGACTTTGGTAATCCCTTCGTAGTCCTTCCAGTCGGGAGTTACGATAAGCATCTTTCGAATGAACTTTCTGGCTTCAATCAGAAGGGTCCTCGGCGACAAAATCGGTATAGCATGGCACCTCCTATGATAGGTTCAGAGCGCGTTTAGAATTAAGACTAATTATTGAACTGGACCATCTCTTTGAGAAGCTGTCACTCTTGGGGCTTCGAGTCTGGGCAGAATCCTAAAGAATGCTCTCGATTTCATGCATGGACCAGGCCTATCAATTGGTAGCCAGGTACTTCCTGGATTGGGTAAGAGTTGCCGTTCTAGGAATCATCGAAACCATGTGGAAGGACAACCCATCAATTCCCAAGGGAGCATTCGAGAGAGGCTACGCCGACGGGAGTCTACCGGTTTGATACTCTTCAAAGCCATCGGCGTGTTTTTCGCAATTGAAGGCGGGGCCAACATGGTCTACTGGCGTCTCTTTGGCAGAGGCGTGAAAGACAATGACTACTGGCAGATAGGCAGGGTCTTGAGAACTGTCTTGGGAATTGTGCTGGTGATTCTTGGATGAGGCAGTGGATTTCCTCATGAAGTTGTGCGCGTCAGGAACTACGTGATTGACCACAACGGACCAGTTAATTACGTGCGAAATTTGCGGAATCAGAGTCGAATCCGAGAAGAAGGACGATCACCTTTACTCTGAACACGGGATATCGATATGACTACCCGCCTCAGCGTAAGCTATTATAGTTAATCGGTCAACCTTTGTCGTGGATGAATTTCTGCGTCCAGCGCGATGAGTAGCTCAGTCTCCTCTCGTCGAATAGCTTCAGTGCTATGGGCTTCGCTTCCTGTACCGCCCTGTCAAATTCGAGTATCCCGCTCAGCTCCCTCTTGACGTCCTTCCAGCCGAACTCTATCGGGTTGAGGTCTGGTGAGTATGGCGGCAGGAAGGTGCGGATGACCCAGAGTTTCTCGGACGCCTCTCTGGTCAGGTTTGCTCTGTGAATCTTGGCGTTGTCCAAGATTGGTATGATGGGCACCCTCCCAGGGTTCTCCCGTCTCACCAACTCCAGGAAAGATGTCATGTCAGTGGCCTTCGCTGTCTCTGACACCATCACGACGTCGTTGCCGTTGAGGGCCATGAACCCGAAGACCGTTCTCGAACGCTTCTTCCCTTCGCCTTCGCTATACGTCACTACGGATGTGCAGAGGACTCTCCTCCTGCTGGGGTCTGACCTTATCGAGGTCTCATCCAAGAAGCCTACGATTGGATCGCCGTCGTGACTCTCCCTGGCCCTCTGGAGAGATTCGTCGAGCCCCTTTTTAGAATCTCTTCGGCGTTCTCCGGTCGCTTCCTGTTCATCTTGTAGGGCTTGCCGTACGGGATATGCCTCTTCCTCCTCAGGACCTCCCAGACGCCCTTGTACCCGTAGTGGACGCCCCTCGTGTCCTTCACGTAGACGGTCACATCCTTGAGAGTCATCCCCCTGTTCTCTATCTCCTTGACAATCTTGTCCCACTCGCTATCCGCGAGCTTCGGCTTGGGTCCTCCGGTGAATCGAGGCGTGAGGCCATCGTACCCCTTCTCGTTCCATTCCCTCACCCATCTCTCTATCGAGCGGACGCTCCTCTTCACGACCATGGAGACCTCCTTGACCATCTTCCCCTCGTAGAGGTGAAGGATTGCGAGCAATCTTTCCTTGACCCTCGAATCCTTCTCGTTCCTGTAGTGACTCCTCAGCTCGTCGAGAGAGACGTGCATCGTCAGATGGACTCTTCCAACCATTGTCAGACGTTATGTCTCATCTGTAGATTGAGAGGCCAGTCAAAGACGGCTCACAACTCTGTCAAAAGTTGGCCGATTGACTATAATCCAGCCCAGAGCCCAGTCAAGCGTTGGTTGCTCTCAAGAGGGACCTGAGCCTCTTCGACCTGACTAACATCGTCGTCGGCGCAATCATCGGGAGCGACATCTACATCGCTTCCGCGCTAACCGCCAGCCTGGTCAGCAGGCAGCGTCCACGATACAATCCCATGCAGACCAGACAAATCGGTTAGACAGACAGGTGATTATCCCACACAGCAATATGCCTCGTTAGCGATGCCAGGGTTAATCTCCACACGATTGCACCTGAACACAGAAAATACTTCGCCTTTATCTACTGTCACACGTAATTATGCATGAATGAGCGTAACGACGTCTGGAGGACAGCAGGTCCTCGTTTTGCGGGAGGGTAGTACTCAGAGTCAAGGAAAGAAAGTTCAAAACAACGGTATTTCAGTCGAGGAGATATTATGAAGCAAAGTGTCACGAATGAGGATATTAAGCGATTTTTAGCATCTTTTGATAGTGACCCTAAGAATCTTCTTGCGTTGAACGCGGTGACCCAGAACGGTATTGCAGCTGTGGCTTTGAGTCGAAAAGAAGTCGATCGAATTAACTACACATTCAGTAATCTCATAGAGTCACCGGAGGCTACCAATCAAGAGGGGTCAGGGCGGTGTTGGTTATTCTCCGGGCTTAGTCTCCTTTGCCTGGAAGCTATGAAAAAGTTGAACCTTCAGACCTTTGAACTCTCCGAGGTCTACCAGATGTTCTGGGATAAATTGGAGAAGGCGAATTATTTCCTTGAGAACATCATCGAGACCAGGGATGAGCCACTGGACAGCCGGATGATTCTGGCGCTTCTCTCTGATCCACTTTCCGATGGTGGACAGTGGGACATGTTCGTGAATCTCGTAGAAAAGTACGGGGTTGTGCCGAAGTCTTTTATGCCGGAGACAATCAGTAGTAGCGATTCCGATTCTATGAACACTCTGCTAGTCTCCAAGCTGAGGGAATATGCGAAGTTGCTCAGAGACATGCATGCCCAGGGTTCTTCTGCAGAGGAATTGCGAAAGTCAAAGTGCGAGTTACTTGAGGAGTTCTATCGAATGCTTGCAATTCACTTAGGGAAGCCCCCGTGCAACTTCTACTGGGAGTGGCGAGACAAAGACAAAGTATTCCACAGGGATGGTGATATGACACCCAGAGAGTTCTACAAGAAGTATGTGGACGTTGACTTGGATGATCTAGTCTGCCTAATAAACGCCCCAACCAAGGACAAGCCCTATAATAAAATCTACACGGTGCAGTATCTTGGTAACGTCATCGATGGACGTCCAGTTCGTTACTTGAACGTTGATATAGAGACATTGAAGAAAGCTGCCGTCGACATGATAAAGGACAACCATGCGGTTTGGTTTGGCTGTGACGTTGGCCAGATGCTTGAAACAGAGATGGGCGCAATGGATTTGAACGTATATGATTATGACATCGTCTACGGAACAGATTTTAAGCTAGATAAGGCCGGAAGATTGGAATACAGGAATAGCGAGATGACACACGCTATGGTGCTGACAGGTGTGGATCTTGATGAAACAGGAAAACCGAGAAAATGGCGGGTTGAAAACAGTTGGGGCGGCTATGATTGGGGACAGAGGTTACATGTACATGATGGATGAGTGGTTCGACGAATACCTGTTCGAAATAACTGTTAGAAAAAAATACCTCTCTCCAGAACTCTTGAGTGTTCTCAGCACCGAACCTGTTGTTCTTCCACCTTGGGATCCTATGGGAATGTTAGCAAGGCAG
>CAWIJZ010000059.1:0-21308 GCA_963836465.1 uncultured Nitrososphaerota archaeon | reverse complement strand
AACAGATATCGGCGAAGACGAGTTTGCCTACACGAGCGACCTTAGCAGCAGCCAGATGTTGGACGGGTGCTCTCGGACTCTCCTTATCGAATAGTTGTACCAATCCTCGCCGTAGGGGACGTAGTCTACCACTCTGTAGCCGCGCTTTACGAGCGCAGGCTTTAGATCATCTCTTATCCCCTTCAGCATCTGAAACTCGAACTTCACTTTGTGTGAGTCTGCCAGCTTCGTCGCCTCATGGATCAGTCGTGAATCGTGAGTCGCAATCGCAAAGCCGTCGGTGCTCCCAAAGAGAACGCCCATGAGCTTGGAGAAGTTCTCGGTTACTTCCTTTCGGGACGTGTACACAAGATCTGGAGACTCCCTGTACGCACCCTTTACGAGCCTAATCCGTCCGTTCATCTGGAGGAGCTTGCGGAGGTCCGAGGAGGACCTCCGCATGTAGGCCTGCAACGCCACGCCCACGTTCTTGTTTTCCTCGAGAATCTTCGAGTAGATCTTCAGGGTTGCGTCCGTAGACCTCGAGCTCTCCATGTCTATCCAAAGCGACTGGTTCAGGCTCGCCGCACCGCTCGCAATTCTTCCGACTCGTTCGACCGCTAACGCTTCGTCGCTCGCCAGGCCTAATTGTGTTAACTTGACCGAGACGCACGCTCTGAGTCCGCTCTCGGAGATAAGTCGCTGGAGCCTGAGGTACTCCAGGGTATGCCTCTCGGCCACCGACTGCTCTGTCACATTCTCGCCGAGATAGTTGAAGATGACCCCCAGCCCTCTGCTTGCGTCCGCCTTTCCGAAGTTCATCGCCTCTTCAACGCTCTCTCCTGAGACCCACCGCTTCGCTATTCTGTACACCAGATCCTCCTTCAAGCCCAAGGTAAAGGAAGCGTCATGGTGAGAACATATTAATGCTGGGATTCAGAGTTCAAACCTGTGACCTCTCAGGAGACTCTCTCGGCACGTATCAAGAAGTTGCGCACACAGCTCAGAGAAGCGGCGCTTGATGGAGTGGTCATTGCACCGGGACCGAACATCAGATACTACACTGGAATCAACTCGGTGATGCTTGAAAGGCCTTTTCTCTTCTTTGTTCCCAAGGAGGGGGAGCTCCACGTAGTTGTGCCCAAGTTCGAGTCCGGACCGTACAGGAGGTCGCCGCTGAAGATCAGGATCCACGAGTGGGATGATGAGAACGGGCCGTCGCACGCCTTCAGAGAACTCGCGGGGCAGCTTGAATTGACAGGCGTGTGGGGCTCGGAGGGAAGGGTCCCGTTCAGGTATCTCCACGAGCTCCAGAAGTTTGCAAAGTCAAGGCTCGAAGATGCTGAGCCGGTGCTTCAATCGGTCAGGGAGATCAAGGATCCGGAGGAGGTCAGTCTCCACAAGGAATCTGCAGAGATACTCGCAAGATGCCTTCTCAAGATTCCGGAGCTAGCGAGAGCCGACACGACAGAACTCCAGCTCTCAAAGAGGCTGATAGCGGAGGCCCACGCCGAAGGTGTAGAGTTTGCCGAAGTGATGGTCCAGGCAGGAGCGAACGCCGCAGATCCACATTCACAGCCATCATCCAAGAAGATAGGGCGGAACGAGCCGATAGTAATTGATGCTGACTCATCATACAGGGGATACTATGCCGACATAACCCGCAGCCTAGTGATTGGAAGAAACGCGGAGTTCGAGAGAAGCTACGCGAGTGTCCTAGAGGCGCAGCAGCGAGCCGTTGATGAGTGCAAACCGGGTGCGGAGGTAGGCTCTGTGGACCGTGCGGCGCGAGCCCATCTGGAGAAGAAAGGTCTCGCCGAGCACTTCTTGCACAGGACGGGTCATGGACTAGGTCTGGAGGTGCACGAAGCACCGTACATAGTCTCAGGAGGGAAAGAGACGCTCGCTCCCGGAATGATCTTCACGGTCGAGCCTGGCGTCTACCTGGAGGGCGAATACGGCGTGAGAATAGAGGATAACGTCGTCATCGGGAAGAAGGGCGGCGAAGTGACGACTCGAATGTTGCCCAAGGAATTTGGTTGGTGGCAGTAGTCAGGCACAAGTGAATTTATCAATCAGGACCGGTATTGTGCCCAGGTTGCGAAACGTTGAGATAGCTGACCTACTCGAAAGAATATCCTACCTTCTTGAGGCCGCAGGAGAAAACAGGTTTAAGGTCATAGCGTTCAGGAAGGCGTCCAACACTATCAGGAACCTTGACGAGGACGTGGCCGCGGTCTGGAGGGGACGAAGACTCGAGGAGTTACCTTCTGTCGGTGAAGGGATAGCCAAGAAGATCGACGAGTACTTCAAGAGCGGAAAGGTGAAGTATCTCGAAGAGCTTGAGAAGAAAGTCCCAGAAGGGGCAACGGAGCTGATGAAGGTCCCTGGTATAGGGCCGCGAACGGCGTTCAAGCTCGCGCACGATTACAAGATAAGGAACCTGGAACAGCTAAGAGTGGAGCTCGACTCGGGAAGGCTCACACCCGCCCTCGGTCCTGTGATCTCGAAGAAGATTCTAGAGGAGGTCGAAAAGGTTCAGACGGCCCCCAAGAGGATGCTTCTGATCGATGCGATGGTTGTGGCGCAGGGACTGATGGACTACTTTTCGTCTATGGGGATAGCCGTTCACCCCGCTGGTAGCTTGAGAAGGGGGAAGAGCACCGTGGGAGACCTTGACCTCCTGTCAACTGACGTTAGGTCCAACGACTCGTTCGTGAATTACCCCGAAGTTGACAGGGTCATTGAGAAGGGAACAACGAGAAGCAGCCTTGTTCTCAGAAGCGGCACGCAAGTCGATCTCCGCATCGTGAAGGAAGGAGAGTTCGGAGCCACACTCATGTATTTTACTGGTTCGAAAGACCACAACGTCGCCCTGCGGAGAGTCGCGATTGAAAAGGGTTGGAAGCTGAACGAGTATGGGCTCTTCGAGCAGAAGACCGACAACAGAGTGGCGGGTGCGAGCGAAGAGCAAGTCTATGATAAGCTCGGCCTCTCCTACATTCCGCCCGAGCTCAGAGAGGACAGGGGAGAGATTGAGGCCGCGCAAGCCGCGAGACTTCCAAAGCTGGTCCAACTGAGTGACCTGCGGGGGGATCTCCAGATGCACAGCACGTGGAGCGACGGAGCAGATGAGCTGGAGAAGATGGCTACCGCTGCAAACGGGCTGGGATACCAGTATATTGCGATCACCGACCACTCGGTCGGGGTAGGAGTGGCGCATGGGCTGAACGAGGAGAGGTTCAGAAAGCAGTGGAAGGCTATTGATGCACTCAACGAGAAGCTGGCACCATTCAAGGTACTGAAGGGAGTCGAAGCAGAGGTCAAGGGGGATGGAAGCCTAGACTTCGACAGGAAGTTCTTTGATGAGTTCGACATCGTGGGCGCGTCGATTCATCAGGGGTATAGGCAGAGTCCCGAGAAACTGACGGACCGTGCGATCAGGGCACTTTCGCATCCCTCCGTTGACTTCCTCTGCCATCCAACCAACAGACTGATTGGCAGGAGGGAGGGGCATCAACTCGACCTCACCAAGGTGATAAGAACTGCCAAAGACAACGGAAAGATGCTCGAAATAGATGGTCAGCCAAACAGGATGGACCTCGATGATGTATGGGCGAGGAAAGCGATGGAAGAGGGCGTTCCCCTTGTAGTAGACTCCGATGCTCATTCAACAGGCGAGCTTGAGAATGCCCGATTTGGAGTCATTGTCGCAAGGAGAGCCTGGCTCGAATCGAATGACGTGATGAACACACGCTCACTGAAAGAGCTGGAACGAAGACTCAGAAGGAATTCGTTTTAAGTCGGGCGCCACCAGCCCGCCCACTGCGGGGGTTGCCGAGCCTGGTCAAAAGCATCGAAAGATGTTGGATGCGTGGGACTTAAGTCCCTGAAGAGAAAACGGCAAGAGATCCCATCCCTTAGGGGTTCGTGGGTTCGAATCCCACCCCCCGCACTTCTAGAAACGGGTCAGAATCTGGGTCGCTAAGATGTTTGAACGCCATCTTTGCACCGTTAGAAGCGAGAATGAGGAATCGCAAGACACCCATTGTTGTGCTGGGGGTCTCTCATCTGGAGATTATCTGCGAGTGATTCTAAATCACTCAGGATCTTTATGCATCCAGCGGCCCCCCCTCGGTGGGCATCTTCTCTTTTGCCAGCGAAAAACATAATTGTTGATTACTCGAGGGCGCATTCAAGCCTGTGAACATTGAACAAGGTTAGAGCTGCGGTTCTGAAGCGCGCCGGTCTTGACCGGCCATACGGTAAGACCAAGCCTATCAGCATACAAGATATTGAGCTTGATGAGTTAGGACGTCAAGAAGTCAAAGTGAAAGTGGTGAGTGCTGGACTTTGTCACTCCGACTTGCACGTGATAAATGGGGCGAGGAAACTTCCACTACCAATGGTACTCGGCCACGAATGTGCGGGAATAGTTGAAGAAGTAGGCGAAGGAACAACCACCACGAAGAAAGGAGACCATGTCGTATTCTCGTACGTTCCTTCATGCGGCAGATGCTCTTATTGTGTTGTCGGAAGACCTAATCTCTGCAACCCGGGACGCCAGGCAAACAAAGAAGGAACGCTGATAACTGGTGCGAGAAGATTCAGGAACGACGACGGATATCTATATCATCATCTAGGAGTATCGGGTTTTTCCGAATACACGATAGCCAGTGAGAACTCTTTAGTTCCGGTTCGAATGGACTTGCCGCTGGACAAGGCTGCTCTATTCGGTTGCGCAGTACTGACTGGGATAGGAGCAGTTGTGAACTCCGCCAGAGTAAGACCTGGAAGTGACGTAGCCGTATTCGGGTGTGGAGGAGTTGGGCTGAACATCATTCAGGGAGCCAGCATGGCCGGAGCCCTGAGCATTGTTGCGGTTGATTTGGTTGACTCAAAGTTGGAACTAGCGAAAAAGTTCGGAGCCACGGATACAGTCAATGCTGCCGAAGTAGATCCGGTGGAGAAAGTGAGGGATCTGAGTGGTAGAGTTGGGGCAGACTACTCGTTCGAAGCGATAGGAAACACGAAAGTAATGGCACAGGCGTATCGAGCGACGAAGAAAGGAGGTAAGACCATTGTCGTAGGAATCACATCGCCTGACTCGATACTTGAACTGCCTTCATCTCTCCTCGTAGATGAGGAAAGAGAGTTGATTGGTTCTTACATGGGCGGATCGGTACCGAAAAGAGATGTTCCTAGATTGATTGACCTCTATTTGGCTGGAAGATTGAAGTTAGATGAGCTTGTAAGTCGTTTCTGTTCACTTGAGGAAGTGAACGATGGTTTTGATGCGCTTGCTGACGGAAGCGTGGCAAGACAAATAGTAAAGTTCTGATCACTAGATAGCACCCTTAAGATAAGCGCCATCGAGGGAGAGAAGGTCTGGCTGGATTGCCCCATCACGTGGAGTCGGTTCAAAGACTGCAAGCTCGCTAACCGACCAGCTCACAACAACAGGAGGTGCAAGTATCACGGGAGGAGAGACAGGGACGCGTCTTCGGGTGCAGGCTTCACACCTCCATCGACTCTGCTTCAGGGCTGTCAACCATACCCACTGCGGAGATCTTCGCTGTGAATCGTTATATCCAGTCAGATTCGGGGCGACGTGAGTTGCAGGTAGCGAAGATCTCGGAGCGAGTCTACCTCGTGGACACGGTAGCACTCGGTCAACCAGGAACAGTGGCTGTTTACGTCGTCAAGGGAGAGAAAGTTGCAATCATAGACTGTGGATATACGTCCTCATACGAATCAGTTCTCCGCGGGCTGTCCGAGCTCTCGATAACCACGGATGATGTGAGATACATTATCCCGACTCACGTGCATCTTGACCACGCAGGAGGGGCGAGTCCCCTTCTTCAGAGGATGCCGAACGCACAGGTACTCGTGCACGAGAAAGGTCTCCCGCACCTCGTTGACCCTACTCGATTGATACAGAGTGCGACGAGCATCTTCGGCGAGGAGATCATTCGGACCTTCGGGATACCATCTGGAGTGGACCCCCAGAGGGCAACGGCACTGGGAGACGAGACCCACCTGGACCTCGGCGGAATTTCGCTCACGGCAATTCACGCCCCGGGTCACGCGCCGCATCAGGTGTCCATAATGATCGAAGAGGAGAAGCTGTTGATCTCAGCCGATGCTGTCGGCATCGTGTATCCGCGAGTGCACACGATGATTCCGACCACACCCCCACCGAGTTTTGAGCCGGTGAAGCTCAGGGACACTCTCGGAAAGATTCGGCAGATGGATTCCAAGGAGATTCTCGCGCCGCACTATGGCGTGCGCCCGGATGTCGCTTCCGTCCTGGAGACCACCGAAAGGAAGACCGAGGCCTGGCTCAGTAGAGTAAAGCTGCTGAAGGGGAGGGGAATGCTGTTCGAGGAGATGGTAGCGGAGTTTCAGCAAGAGGTCGCAAAGGACGCAGAGATGAAATTCGAGGAACTCCCACAGTACGCTAAGCTCTCCATCAGAATTACGCTCATGGGGATGCTCCACTACTTGAAGAGGGATACCTGACTCCGAATCCTTAACTGAAGACAACGGGTTGCCTCTGACCATGACGACTGATAGAAGGTTCGCTGCGTTCAGTAGGACCGCAGTTCCTCCCCGAGTCAAGGAGATCCCCGAAGGAGGAATGTGCATCTCTGCTTTTGTTATCCTCGAGCAGCGCGGGAGGCCGCACCACATCCTGTTGGGCAGAGTGAACAAGGCGGCACGGTGGGACCACTTTGCCGCACTCGACAGGGAGAGGGTTGAGAGGCTGAGCAACGGCTGGATGCTTCCCTCGTCGCACCTACTGCTTTTCGAATCACCCCAGGAGGCTGCCCAGAGAATCATGAGGGAGCAACTCAAGATTGCAGATCAAGAACTCGCAAAACCCTTCGCATTTGGGGAGGCCTACGGCCCGAACAATCACTGGGACTTCCACTTCATCTTCCGCGGGGAGCGAGATTCGGTTGCGCCGAATGACGCGTGGACGGAGCTGAAGTTCCTCGACGTTACAACTCTGAGGAAGGGAGAGATAGTCAGGGCTCACGATGACATCCTGGGATACGCGGGCGCGCTGTAGACGGATGACCATTCCATTCACCGGAGTCAACAGGCTCATCGAGTGAGCTGGGCGCAAAGTTCGAAATCCGTTGGAAAGAGAAGACAAGTCTCTTCGAAGGAGGAGCCTGGTGTTCAATTCGCTGGGGCATTTCGCCAATGATGGGACGACGATGTTCTTTCCCGTAATCGCCGCCGTCCTCAACCAGACTGTGAGGAGCTTCTCTCTCATCTACGTCGGGATAATGTCACAGGTGTTCAATGGCGCCTCGGCGCTTCTCAGCCCGTTTGTTGGAAACTGGGCGGACAGGAGGAAGAACCCCGGTTCCCTGATCGGGCTGGGCATCTTCCTGCTTTCAGCCGGACTGGTCGGACTCTTCACCTCTATAGTCTTCCTGAGTGGGGTCGCACAGATCCTGGCGTTTCTGGTCGCTGCGCTGGTAGCCGGTTTTGGAAGTTCCTTCTATCATCCCATCAGCGCCACAACCATGCGACTCGCATTCACGAGCAGGTCGCGTGGGGCCGCCATGGGAGTGGTGGGTGCAGCGGGCGGGATCGGTTCCACCATCTATCCATCGCTCTTCTTTCTCGGCGCAACATTCCTCACGAACTCAGGGTCGCTGATACTCCTCGCCTCGATTGGCTTCATAGTGTCTCTGGCCATACCACTCGGATTGAGGGGGCTGAAGCGACAGCAGGAGATGCACGTAGAAGGAAGGAAGCCGAAGATCAGAGATACCCTAACGAGGGGCCTGCTGACACTCACTGTCATAACCGCTATCCGTTCGGTGTCGACTGCAGGAGTGACCGCCTTCCTGCCCACCTATATTGCGACCCAAAAGGGGGCGGGTGGTTCTCTGGTGCTGGGAATCACGCTGAGCATAATGTACGTGGGAGCCATCTTCGGGCAGCTGGTCTTTGGAGTGTTGTTAGACAAGTTCGACAAGAGAATGATTCTTGGAGTGAGCTCCGCAGGCGCTGCACTGTCAACCCTAGGCTATGTTTTGACGGGCGGAACGCCGGAAGTCGCCTTCATCACGCTCTTCGGATTCTTCACGTTTAGCAACTTTCCAACCCTACTCACCCTGGCGTCGGAGTATGTGCCGTCAGGGTCCTCTTCCCTTGGCAATTCGATTGTGTGGGGATTCGGGTCGACGGGAGGTAGCATTATTGGACCCGCGGTGGTGACTGCCATTGTGTTGAACAGCTCTTCACGACTCGGTCCGGCCTTTGAGATCATGGCCGCATTGGGGCTGGTCGGTGCGCTCGCGACGCCGCTAATACCCAAGCCTAAGGGCTCTAGAGAGATCGTTGCTGTGGAAAAACTAAGAGATTCCCACGGGGCTACCGTGGGAGTTGCTTCTGACTAGTCGAACTCGCCGCCGCCCATTCCGCCCATTCCGCCACCTGGACCTCCTCCTGGTGGTGCCGGAGGGATCTTCGACTTCCCTGCCGCGATGACGTCATCGATACGCAGTATCATTGATGCTGCCTCCGTGGCCGACTTGATGATCTGCTCCTTTACCGCGAGGGGCTCGAACACCTGCTCCTTGTACATGTCCTTGACCTTGGCATCCCTCGCCTCTACCCCGTACCATGTTCCTCCCTCGGCGTGTCTGGCACGAAGCTCTACCTGTGCGTCTATCGGGTCCATACCAGCGTTACTGGCGAGGGTCAGTGGGATTACTTCAAGGGCTTCCGCAAACTTCTGCGCCGCGAGTTGCTCTCTCCCCGACAGCTTCTCGGCCCACTTGAGTACGCGTGCAGCTGCTTCTGCCTCCGGTGCGCCCCCTCCGGCGACCACCGCCGGTTTCTCGAGAACGTCCTTCGTTACCATGATGGAATCGTGCAGCGCCCTCTCTGCCTCGTCGACTATCCTCTGCGTCCCGCCGCGGATCAGGATTGTAACCGCCTTGGGGTTCTTACATCCCTCCACGAAGACCCACTTGTCGGTCTCCACCTTGCGCTCCTCGACCAGCGCAGCGCTGCCGAGGTCCTTGAGGCTTAGGTCGTCGAAGTTACTGGCTACCCGTCCGCCCGTTGCCTTGGCCAGCTTGGACATGTCACTCTCCTTGGCCCGCCTGACAGTTAGTATCCCAGCCTTGGCGAGATAGTGCTGAGCGATGTCATCTATGCCCTTCTGACATATGAGGACATTCGCGCCCGTGGACACTACCTTGTCGACCATCCCCTTCAGGATTGTTGTTTCCTCATCGAGAAACTTCTTCATCATGGCCGGATCTGTTATGTTGAGCTTCGCGTCGAACTCTGTCTTCTCTATCTCAAACGTGGCGTTCAGCATGGCGACCTTCGCATTCTCTACACGCCTGGGCATCCCTGCGTGCACCACCTCCTTGTCGAGCACGATCCCCCTAATCAGTTGCGTGTCATGCAACGAGCCACCGGGCTTCTTCTCAACCTTCACGTTCTCGATGTCGACCTTGTACGTTCCGTCATCCTTCTTCTCTGCCACCAGGAGCATGGCCGCAACAGTGATCTCAGCAAGACCCTGTGCCTCCCTGGTCACGAGCTTAGTCTGCAGACTGGTTCGCGCGACCTTTGTGAGCCATTCCTTATTGCCCGGACTGATCTTCTCCGCGAATTCGCCGAGGCACTCGATGGCCTTCTTGGAGGCCTTGCTGTAGCCCTCGACGATCACCGTGGGATGGACATCCTTCTCGAGTAGCTCCTCTGCCTTTTCGAGAAGTGCTCCCGCGAGAATCACAGCAGAAGTTGTCCCGTCCCCGACCTCCCCATCTGTCGACTTGGAAACCTCCACCAGCATCTTCGCAGCTGGATGCTGCACCTCGATCTCCTTGAGCATTGTTGCCCCGTCGTTGGTTATCGTGACGTCACCGAGGGAGTCGACGAGCATCTTGTCCATGCCACGGGGACCGAGCGATGTTCTTACGACCTCCGCGATCAGCTTCGCGGCGTTAATGTTGTTCCTTTGGGCATCTTTACCCCTACTTTGGCTGCTCCCCTCCCTCAGAATGAGGACTGGAGTGCCATTTTGAGTTACCGCAGGTATGGCTGTTGCTGACATAGTTAGAATATCACTCCCACTATACAACTCGTGGTTGTATATAAAACTTCCAGTTGCATATAAGAGTTGTCGATTTGCCGACCCGGCTGAGGGAACTTTGGCCTTACACCAGGCAAGCTTCGTGTCATCGAGAATCTACCTCCCGGGCAACTAACTCGCAACTCCAGCCACACCAGCACCGCCACAATAGAAGGTCGTCGTGCGTTTCGTTTGGATTTGAGCGTGTGGCCTAGACTCTTTGACAATGGACGATTAACCACGCACAGGTAACCAAAGAAGCAACTTGAAGCGGAGAATGTCCATTAACCCCCGAGTCGAGTCGTTCGATAGGCGGGCGACTGTCAAGACCGAGGTGGCGACCACGATGGGCAACGCAACGACGAAGAAGAGTCTGAAGCAGCTGACCAATCCAGGCTCCCCGTCGCGCACGCTTCAGAAGGCAGGAGCGGTTCTGCTCCTTTCGCCAGACCCGATCACCGACCTTCCCGCGATTGCGATGATAGGTGCATCGTACGTCATCAAGAAGCGCGACCCACTTTCGGTGAAAAGCATGATTGAAGAAGCAGACAGGACTCTGAAGGAGTTTCAATCGCTCTTCTAGTGTGGTCGAAATGCCCTACCTAGCAGATGCAAATTCTTCATAAGGAGCCAGCAGCAATCGTGTTGCGCCCGCCAAATGGACATCAAACCGACTGAAGGATTGAGGGTAAAGGTCAATGCGACCAGGGAGGCAGTCTTCGGGGAAGAAGGTGTAGAGATCAAAAAGATTGCAGCCCTCGATGCAAGCAGCCTGGGAGTCCTCACTGGCAGGACACTGGTGGGCTTCTGCGAGGTGGAGATGGCCTCACTTGACGGAAAGAAACACTGGTATCCGATGCAACAGGTGCAGACCGAGAACGGCGATGCGATCAAGGAGGAGGAGATTCCGATAGAAGTTGATGATGATGCCGAGGAGGACGAGGAACCTTAGGGAGTCCTCCTGACTATGCACAGTGCCTAAACTGACTCTTCTGTGTTTGGCTGAGTTATGGTTATTTGTCTTTCCGTCGCTAGCATCGCGGCCGCTGCTCGCCTGAATATGCACCGAATGTGACTTTCTCCCTTCCTTCCACTAGACTAATAATCATAGGAAAGAGGGACCTTGTGTTTGAGTTGGAAGACATTCTAAATGATCGCACCAAGCCGCACAGGCTCCCGGGTCTGCAGGAGATAATAGAGGCGCAGAGGAGGATCGCTGGAGTCGCTACCAGGACACCCCTAGTCGAGGCGCCTTCCCTCTCGAAGAGGTTCGGCAGAGAGGTCTACCTGAAGCTGGAGTGTTACCAGCCCGTTCGCGTAGTCAAGTTCAGGGGGGCGTACAACAAGATTTCGCAGATACCGGGGAAGGACATACTCGCTCTCACTTCCGGCAACCACGGGATATCGGTTGCCTACGTGTGCAGGCTGCTGGGGAAGAAGTGCACCATCGTTCTGCCCGAGGGCGCCGTGCAGGAGAAGGTGAACTGCATACAGGAGTTCGGGGCGGACATCGTAAGGTTCCAGGGGAACCAGAGCAGAGGAGCAGAGAAGGCGCGAGAGATCGTGAAGGCGACGGGAGCTACTTTTGTTCATCCCTTCAATGACCCAGACGTGATCGCTGGACAGGGAACCTGCGGACTGGAGATCACCGAGCAGCTCGCCGACTTTGATTCGGTTATTGTTCCTGTGGGTGGAGGAGGAGTCATAGCCGGAATAGCAATCGCGGTGAAATCCAAGAAGCCTTCGGCAAAGATATTCGGTGTGGAACCGCAGGCAGTTCCAAAGCTTCAGGCAGCGATGAGTGCAGGGAGACTGGTCAGTGTTACCGTTAATCCCACCATCGCGGACGGGCTCATCCCACCTTCGGTCGGGGACCTGACGCTGGAGGCGTGCATGAAACACGTATCCGGTGTTTTTACAGTGTCCGAGGAGGAGATCATCTCTGCAATGAACTTGCTGATAAGGGAGGCGCACATCTTTCCTGAACCATCTGGGGCGGCCTCGGCGGCGCCCCTCGTTGCTGGCCGAGAAGTAGACAGGCTGGGGAAGAGAGTGGTTCTAATAATCACTGGAGGAAACATTTCTCTGAAGCTGCTGGCACAGAATCTTAGTGCCTAGGTCGGTATCCCTCGCTCTGTAGTGGCCCAGCCGTGAGGAGTTCCCCGCCACATCGGCGATTGGCGAAGCCAAGGTTGCGTAAAGCATGGGTTTCAGCGGGATTTCATCGCATCTTATAAGTCGCGTCAAGGTTGAAAGAGCGAATGTCGAGCGAGATCGCTGGGGCTGGCATGAAGGCAGACCGATGCATACGTGAAGGATGTACTTTGGTGAGGGAGTACGACGTCGCGTTCAGGAGTCGACGGTTCTATGGAGGAACGTGCCGGTCTTTGTGAAGACTGAGAACAACGAGGACGTGCTTACGGCATACCTGGCAGGAAGAAAATAAAACAGAACCCTCATAGTGTAGAGCGATGACCAGGCCAACAGCAGCTGTTCCGTCTGCCTGGCTGACGCTACTGATCTTCGTGATTATTGCACACTCTTCAACCCCGAAGTGCTAACTGGTTTCGACTCGTGTCGAGAACTACTTCACTCCGGGCAACCTCTTCGGGGATGCTCTTCTACGTGGTTCCAGGTCGCGATTATTGCCGACATCGCTGTCAGGTTCGCCTTCAGGTGGAGGACGATCCTGATTGTGGAGCAATCTATGGGATATTCGAAGAGGGGTTTGCTGTGATGACAATGGAGTCCCCAACACCTCCGGGGTTTTTCGAACCTCCTGAGAATCGCGGGGGTGAACGTGGCATGGGCTACGTACATCGCGCTTTTCCACGCCCTGATCTCTGTCGTGAGCACGATGCTGATAGTGAGGCTCGTGTGGCCCAATCGCGTCTCGTCTCCGTTCCTGAGAAGGAGGCACTACGCCGTCATAATCTCAGCAATGATTCTTGACTACACGGTTTTCGTAAGGACGGTCACGTCAGTCTACACACCAGAGCTAAGCGCGATCGGAATACTCGGCCATCGCGTGTGTCGCCCTGGCTTACCTCGCCAAGAAGAGCAGAGCTGACCCGGGGTTGCCCCTCGAGAAACCGTGGCCATACACCCGGTACGCGATATGGGCACTCATTCTGATAATCCTTTCAGGAATGGTACCGTACCTGCTCGCACTCACCATGATTGGCGGATTTGTAGTTCCGATGCTAGTTCTTGTCTGAGGCTACTCGATTCAGTCTCCTCTTCGACAGATATGAACATGACCGGGTCCAGACGCAAAATAAGACGTTGGTTCTCTTCTCTGTTCTTGTGGGTTTCTTGCTGGTCTTCTCTACTTTCTTCAGGACACCCATCAGCAACGTAGTTGCCTATGCGGGTGTTGCGGTGCAGGTATACCTCGGCTGGAGAAGTGTCAGGAAGGGCGAGCGAGCCTTTCAGTTGACTCGGGCCCCACCCACAGGCATACTTTCGTCGCCAAACGAAGCTGAACTCGACCTATGAAGAATCTTATAATAGACCACGAGGACTTGGCTCTGAGTCTCTTGAAGAGTGGAGTAGGCATCGAGGCGATGTACGTTTACGTCCCCGAATTCTACGTGGACAACGCGGAACTCGCCATTGCGAGGAACGAGGATCCTAAGCACTACACCGAAGGAGTAGGAATCAAGACTTTCGCCGTGCCAGCCGCTAATGAAGACCAAGCCAGTATGGCCGCAACCGCTGCCTACAGGCTCTTGGAGTCACAGCACATATCTCCGAAGGACATATTCAGGATCGACACACCTACGGAGAGCGGACTGGATTCGTCTCGTCCTCTGGTCTCGGACGTAGTCGGCATGCTCGAACAGATTTACGGTAGCGGAAGTTTTTCTCACGTTATGGGCCACGAGCAGAAGTTCGCCTGCGTGAGCGGAATGGAGAGATTGCTCGACACGGCGGCCTGGTTTGGCGCAGACTGGAATCCGCGAAAATACGCCCTCCTCCTCGCCACCGACGTGGCAAAGTACCACTTGAACAGCAGGGAGGAGCCGACGCAGGGAGCCGCGGCTGCCGCCGTGCTCATTGGAAACGACGCGAGGCTGATGGAGGTCGTCCCAGGGGCGCTCGGTTCGGCTCTCAGGCACGAGAAGCGTGATTTCAAGAAGCCGGGAGGAAGAACGATCGCACTAGTGGATGGCATGAGGTCGGTAGCGTCATATCTAAGCGAGATGAAGGAAGCGTGGCTTAATTTCGAGGCGGCGATCAATAAGATGGGGCTCATCAAACCGAATAAAGAGGAGTGTATTCTGGACTACATCGACAAGGCCGCATACCACAATCCGAACAAGAAGATGGTGATCTCGGCCTTTGCGTCTCTTCTGATACACGAATGGAGAAGCCTGCCGAGGTGGAATCAGGTGTTGAAGGAGATAGGCGTGGAACCTCCCCGCACGGGGATGGATGACCTCACGTACTACATGAGTGAAGCATATCAGGAATACCGCAGAAAGTTCATGAAATCGGGGGAATTCTCGAAGGAATTTGAGAAGAGAGTGGGAAGCTCGACGGTGGCGCCTGAACTCATCGGCAACTCCTACACCGTCTCCGTATTCGTGGGCCTCGACAGCATGTTGGAGATTGATAGCGCCGACCTCTCCGGGAAACTGGTGGCGCTCTTAGGCTATGGGAGCGGGAGCCACGCGGTCATTCAGGCGAACAGGGTTCCGGAAGGCTACCGGGAGGTGTCGCGCCACCTTGACCTCATGAAGAGGTTAGCCAGTAGGGAGAAGCTGTCGATAGGCGAATACGAGAGAGTGCATGAGGGAGAGATTCACCCTGAGGATTGGAGCCACCCAGCGAAGAAAAGGTTTGTGCTTGCTACCATAGGAGAGAAGGAAACCGCGGCTGAAGGAGACCGCGAATACTTCTTCGCACAATAGCATCCGAACTTATCCACAGGCTTCGGAAAGAATGCCTGTTCCGTCTGCAAGTTTTCAGGACGGAGATGTTGATGGTGGCGACGGTCGGCGGCGGCGGAGGGGTGTACACTACCGGTGTGGCTGAAGGTTGCGGGGGCTGGTCTGGAATGGAGAAGAAGGCCACGACGAGGAGGATCTCCGCCACAAATATCACGAGCAATCCCACGAGGATAATCGTCAGTGCCGCCCCGATTAGGTACAGTAATCCCGCCGTCCCGAAGAGACCTACGTTCAATCCCCTTCCTATGGACGAGAAGCTTCTCCGGAGGAAGAAGGCGGAGACTATGTAGATTACCCAGACAGCGGCAAGACCCAGCAGAAGGCCGACAATCAGGCCGACAATGTTAGTCGGCACCACACCATTCTGGAATGAGTGGAAATTTGGGCTGAGTGTCGTAAGCCCGCCGCTAAGGTAGCCCATCCCAAGCATGCTGAAGATCGCACCTAGAACCACCACAGCGAGGACGACTATACCTGCTATCGCGAGA
Source organism: uncultured Nitrososphaerota archaeon (assembly GCA_963836465.1). Lineage (GTDB taxonomy): Archaea > Thermoproteota > Nitrososphaeria > Nitrososphaerales > Gagatemarchaeaceae > CAWIJZ01. The sequence continues at coordinate 5,769 of CAWIJZ010000059.1, read as the reverse complement.
ATTACCGCGATGAGCATGTTGGTGAAGATCTTCCCATCGCCGAGTACGTCTGAGATTTACTTCACGGCGATGAGCATCAGGATAAAGCCGACGATTGCGAGTACCGGACCCGCGGTCGGAACTATCAGCAAGAGCATGAGAATTGAACCCACGCCGCCGAGCGTCTTAGCCTGCGATAGACTCGGCAAACTAGCTCCCTCTACCCGCGTATCAAATCCCTTGCTTTGCTTATAATATTGAGCCATCGTCGACAAACTCGAAAGAACCTGATCGAGCGGTAATCCTAGCCGAGCCTATCATAGCTTTAATAGCGCCGAATTCAAACTTCGTCCTAATTGATCATCGCGCACATCTCAGATATTCACGTGGGGCCGCAGTTCGTGCCGAGTGCATTTGATATGGCCGTGAAGGAGATTCTGAAGCTCAAACCTGATGTTGTGGTTGTTTCTGGGGATTTCACCGAAAACGGTCTGTTGAAGGAGTACAGGACGGTGCACGAGAAGCTAGCACAGCTGAAAGAATACCCTTTGATCACGGTGCCGGGCAACCACGACTACAAGTTCACCGGTTATCTTCTCTACAAGGAGCTGTTCGGAGACAAAACCACTTTCGAGGTAGGAAATGCTCTCTTCCTCGCGGTGAGCACAGCAAGACCGGACAGGGACGATGGCGAGGTCGGACACAGGCAGAACGTGTGGCTGGAAGAGACTTTGAGGAGGAGCAAGCACAAACTCAAGATCATCGTGATGCACCATCATCTTGTTCAGGTTCCCGATACAGGAATGGACAGAATCACGGTGCTTGACGCAGGCGACGTGCTGAAGAGCCTCTTCGCAGTCAGACCCAACATAGTCCTGTGCGGTCACAGGCACCGACCGTGGATGTGGCGCATAAATGACATGCTAATAGCGCACGCTGGGACAACCTCCTCTGACAGGATGAGGGGCTTCTTCGCGAACACCTACAACATCGTGGAGATTGATGAGTCAACAGGAGAGAGCAACGTGTGGCTTAAGGTAATAGGTGGGAAGAAGCACGCGATGAGCAAGGTCGTAGACGAGCCCAGGCCCTACATCCCGAAAATGTAGACAAGGCAAATTGCGGAGGACCAGTGAAACACACCGCCGACAACGGATCTCAGAATTCTGTCGTAGTACTGCCGAAGAGGTCGGTAATCCCTTGGTGGCTACCTCAGCGCTGCCTCGATCTTCTGCTTATACGTGGCAGCGGGAGCCGCGCCTATTATCTTCGACTTCTCTTCTCCGTTCTTGAAGATCATCACGGTCGGAATGCTCATGATGTCGTACTTCATCGCAAGGTCTTGGTTGTCGTCCGTATTCACCTTAACGAACTTGACCTTTCCGTTGTACTCCTTCGACATCGACTCCAAGATGGGCGACACCATTCTGCAGGGCGCGCACCAATCAGCGTAGAAATCCACGATTGTGGGGAGCTCAGCCTGCAACACTTCCTTCTCGAAATCCTTTCCTTCAAGATGAATCACAGTCTTGTTTTCCATTCCGCCAGGACCTGATTTTGCCGAATTCGATAGTGGTTCTTAATTGTTTGGATTCGCGTGCTCCGTTGCACAATTCCAACGCCTGACGCCCCTTCCTCTAGGAGTATGCGTGTGCCGTCCCTATTACGCCAACGCCTTGATGAATCCGTTGTAGATGGTCGCCTTCAGCAGCATCTCTTTGGCCATACCGACAAACTTCCTTGCAGATACGTACTCTCCGAACACCCTCTTTAGGACCGAGAATGCACCCTCCACCCTCCACCTGTAACCAAATCGGTGTATCCTGCTCCATGATCTGGGCTTGAACGCCTGCTGCTCTATCACCGCCATCTTCCTCGCCATGCTTCCCTTGCTCTTCGGTACAGAATTGTTCCTGACCCTGATGACCGGCTTGATGTGATTCTGGGCCAGGAAGTTGAAGTTGGCCTTGGAGTCGTACGCTCCATCCCCAAGGACTCTCCTCACCCTGACCTTCTCTCTCGCTCTATTGACAAGCCTCTTCAACCGCCTTCCATCGTGCACCTTCTCCGACGATACGTCCATCGAGACGATCTGCTTCGTCCTGATGTTGACGGCGAAGTGGATCTTGAGATATCCCTTCTTGACCTTCCACACCTTCCTTATCCAATCGCCTCCATTGTGCACCTTCACTCCCGACGAGTCGACGGCTATGCTGACGGGGCCGTTCGACCTTACGAGGGAATCATCGAGGTCGAGCTTCAGCCCGTTGACCCTCCTGTTCATCGTCGAATAGTCCGGGGTGGCGAGGCCCTCGATGTGCTTCGAGAGGGAGAGGACGAACCCCTCTGCTTGCCTGTACGGGAGGTGGAAGAGCAACCTCATGCACGCTATCAGCTTGATGAATGACTCTGGGTAGCGGTACGGCAGACCAACCTTACCCCTGTTCTCTCTCTTCAGCTCTTTCTTCCACGATTCGATCATGGAAGGCTCGATGCCGATCTCTCCCCTCCTCACAAGAGCATCGTTGTAGCTGCTCCAATCCCTAGCATCACTGGACATGCACGAGGGATCGATAGCATCGATACAAGCACACTCGAATCAAGATCCCTAGATTATCCACTGTGATTGTGCAACACAGCAGATTCGCGTCAATGACCAGCAACTCAGATATGGAATCACTCTGTCAACGTTGCAGCTCGAATGATACGTTCGCGTCCTTGTCACGCTGCTTTATTTCAGCGAGGACAACTTCCCTGTCTTGGTTCGTGATCACCTGCCTATAGATGAGACCCTCCACCTGTCCCTCATGTTTGCTGAGCCCAAAGTACCAACCGGCCACGAACCAGCGGTGAGAATCCTTCCTGTTTCGCAGAACCGTTATCGTGTCGTACGGAGTCGGGTGAAACACGTGGACCGGAACGCTGTCGTAGTCCTTCTTCACTGAGACAGGCAAGATCATAGCGTTTTCAGGCAAAGGTTTGTCCGGGGACTCCGACCATTTCCGGCGCGGGCGACCGAAAAGACTTGCCATGCAACCATCTGCCCAATTGAGAGTGCCAGATGGCTACTAAACCTTTGTAGCCGTGAACACCGTGGCTGAATCACCTTAACCCTGTCATCAGTCTGCCTTCTCGCCCGCTGTCCACGGGAGACAAGGCTGTCAGAAACCCATGCTGCGAGTTATACCGGTCGGGAGGCACCCTTCAAGTCAACATAAGACAGGTGATTGGACTTGCCTAATCTCGCTACGGGCTGGGCTGAAGTGTGACGCTAATCAGGTAGACGTTGTTTAGGGGTTGATCGTTCGAGGTGTCTACAGGAACGTTTCCAATCTCCAGCGCAACGTCCATTCCGCTGATCACCCTCCCGAAGATGGTGTACTGGCCGTCCAGAGCAGTATTCTGCGATGAGTTAGAGAGGTTGATGTAGAACTGGGAACTACCGCTGTTGGGGTCTGAAGTCCTGGCCAATCCCACATAGCCAGCGTAGTTGTGAAGCTTAGGATCTATCTCGAGGGGGACTGTCTGCGTAGAACCCTCCTGACCCCATTTCGTCTTGTCTCCCCCTCCGTTGCGCGTACTTGGTACTCCTGTCTGAATCACAAATCCCATGACCACCCTGTGCCAAACCAGATTGTTGTAGAAGCCCGACTGTGCTAGGTGTACGAAATTGGTGACCGTCTTTGGTGCCGACGAGTTGTATAGCTCGATTTCGATTACACCCAAACTGGTGTCTAGCTTTGCGTAAATTGGCGCGGCGCTGGTGGTTGATGACGAATGCGACGACGTGCTGGATCGGGGCGGTGTTATAGTAAAGATGTAAAAGGCTGTTGCGGCTACCAACAGCACAGCGACTAACGCGGGGATGGCGTACCTCGCCCAGTTGCGACCGCTACTGCGCGATCCCTTCATACTTCGTGCCGACATAAAGCACCTACGCTCCACGGCGTGCCCCCCTAGTGGGCTCTTAATTCTATCGTCACCGAGGAGCCAGGGCTCGCTCAGACCTTCCCAAACGTCCACACGCGCTGTCCACTGTTAGCCTCTGCTTTCTTCGTGTCTCCGATGACCAGACGGACTAGACTCTCCAATGAACTATCGGACAGATTGTACTACGCCGTCTCGACGAAGGACGTGCCGTGTGGCAGGCGGCTGCGTATAACACGCGGCCAAAGGTGTGGAGCCGAAAGTAAAGGAGGATGACGCCGAGGGATCAGTGGGTGACGAGCAAAAGTAACCCTTCACAAGTCCTAGCCGTAGCTCGGATACCGGTTCCGCATTAGCTTGAGCAACTCCAAGTCAGGTCTGTTCCACCGACTCATGCCGCTCACTGAAGTTGAGCACGTTCTGGTTGGTGTAGACAAATGGCCCCTGCGCGTAGCTCTCTCCCAGCTTCGGGACGGTGGGCTCGATTGACCGCAGTACGGACGAGAGATTCAAGTTTCTGGGTGCTCCTTCATCCTCCTCCATGTTCCTCAGCAGTTCCAGCGCCAGACGGGGTTCCATTCTTCGGTAGCCGAAGGGTGCCGAACCCGTGGCAGCCACTTTCTGGGGGACGGACTCCAGCTTCGTCCCCAGAACGAAAGGACTGGGCTTGAAGATTGAATCGAGCTTGATGTGCCAAGCTTCGTCAGGGTTTGAGAAAAGGCAGTCGAAGAAGCCGTATTTCTTGGCCGGCATCACTACTAACTCCCAGCCTCTGGTGTTTCGTGTGTATCTCTGAAAAGCTGTTTGATGAGGGAGCGCCCCTCCAGAATCTCCAAGTTATTGACAGAACGAGTGAGACGGCGCGTAATAAATGTATTTGAGCCAGGTCCAGCTGCTGCTAGGATCATCACTCCGGCAGGGCCGAGCGGTCGGCGAAACATTCTTCAAGGAGCCTGATTTCGCGTGCTGGGTTAGTCTAATGGCAACTGGCGAAGAACTAATTGTGTACGTAAATGATGAGTTTGTTCCCCGCGCGCAGGCAAAGATATCCGTGTTCGATCAGGGCGTTATCTTTGGGGATGGGGTCTTCGAGACACTCGTAGCAGTCAATGGCTACATCTTCAAGCTGGACAGACACCTGGATAGGCTATTCAGGTCGGCGAAGGCAGTAAGAATGACGATCTCGAAGACAAGAGAGGAGGTAGGAAAAGCCCTCATCGTCGAGACTGTCAGAAGAAACGGACTTCGGGATGCTGACGTGAAGATAATCGCCACCAGAGGAGTAGGATCCAAACCCCTCCTAGGAAGGGGCGACGTAGCGAATCCGAGCCTCATCATCTTCGCAGTGCCACCCGTTTCGGTGGTCACCAGGAGAAGATTCGAACAGGTTCGAAGATCGTCTCACACCCCACGATAAAGAGGGCCCACCCCGACAGCCTCGACCCCGAGAAGAAAGAGCATCAACTACCAGCCCAATGTGCTGATGAGAATCTGCCTTGAAGCCATTGCAGCGGGAGCAGATGAAGCCATTACATACGGTTTCGATGGTTTTGTTGCCTGAGGGAGGCGGCGAGAACATCTGGATAGTGAAGGACGGTGTTCTCATGACGCCTGGTCGAGGAGTCCTCGAAGGCATTACAAAAGAGGCCGTCTTTGAGATTGCGGAATCGTTGGGTCACAAGGCACTCTCGACGGCAACACTAACAAGTATGATCTCTACCAGGCTGACGAAGTGTTTCTCTGCAGCACGGCCGGAGGGGATAATCCCGGTTACAGAGGTAGACTGGAGAAAGGTGTGGACGGAGAGCCTGGAGCCATTACGAGACGGATAAGAAAAAAAGTACAATGAAATGCTCAGTTCTG
>CAWIJZ010000058.1:0-9865 GCA_963836465.1 uncultured Nitrososphaerota archaeon | reverse complement strand
TCGCTCGAACAGGGCGTAGGAGCGGTCCCTAACCATCCCTGCTTCCCTCAGGACTCCGATGAGGTGCGACCCCTCGGGGAGGTAGGCCAGTCTCCAGCTCGTTCTGAATTCCTCCTTCCGGCCGAACACGTACCTTACCAGCTGCAATGCGCTCGCGCCCTCTCCCGCCACGAAGCAGACCTGCCTCCAGCGCTCGCCTCTCTCCCCGCTGGGCTTGGCTATGGCCACGGCCTTCCCCATCGTGTACACCTCGCCCGCAGTCAAGGCGCGGCCAATGGTGTCCTCAGTCAGCGCCACTGCCGTGAAGGCGTCCCACATCACCCCTGGACCGAGCCTGAACTCTCGCGAGCGTCTGATCATCCGCATTAGAGCCTCCTCGTCACCCTTCTCTGCCCGTCTCACCTCGCGGGCGGGGCCAGGTCTCGCAACCTTCGACGGCACGTAGACGCTGATCCGCGAGATTTCCTTGAAACCGATTCTCGCTATGTGCCTGTGGGCGCGATGGTTCCTCGAGCCACTGGCGAGCCTCAAAACGCGGATCCCCCTCTCCTGGCCAGTCTCATGGATTCCTCTGCCAATGCCGTGGCGAGGCCCCTCCCCCAGTAGTCGGGATGGACCCTGGCCCCCTCTAGCCACGCTGACCCGTCTTCCAAGAAGCAGACTCTGTTCATCCCGACTGGCCTGCCATCTGCGAGGACGACGAGCATCTTCGAGCCCCTGTCCCTCAACCACGAGTCCCAGACATAGGGAATGTAGTCGTGTCCTCCCCACATGGCTCTGATGAAGCTCATCAGCGGCGCCTTGTCGCCCGGCTGGGCCTCTCTCACTTCGACCCTCAAGCCGTCAGCGCGTCTTCGCTGTGGCAGAAAACCCTTCCTGGCGGGGAGCTACAGCCCGGAAGCGCAGCCCGCGCTTTGCTTACGCGACTTCCTTGAGAAACTCCCCATGGACATGGAAATAGCTCTCGGGGTCCTCGTACCTCGCCATATGGGAGCAGCCCTTGAAGACGACGAGCTTCGACCCTTTGATACCCTTGTGGAGGAGCTCGGAGTTCTTCGGGGTCACCTCGTCGTACTCCCCGCAGGTAATCAAGGTCGGGCACCTTATCCTGTGGAGCTGGTCGGTCACGTCCCAGTACCTCAGGTTCCCGACCGGGAAGAACTCGTTCTCGCCCCACATCAGCTTGTACACAGCGTTAGGGCCTGAGCCTCCGAGCCTCCGCTCCAGTGGTGAGCGGACCTGGGGCGGCCAGGGGTCGAGCCTGCAGAGGTGCTTCTTGTAGACGAACTCCACCGCCCTGAGGTACTCCGTGCTCGTGTCGTCTTCCAGCGCCTCGTACTTCTCCAGGGTCTCCCTTACCTTCTTGGGGAGCTCGGACCTCAACCTCATGAACTCTTGGATGCAGAGGGGGACGCTGCAGGTCCCGCTCGAAGGAAGAAGGCTCGAGAGGTTGCGGGAGTACTTCACTGCGTAGGCCACGTTGAGGAATGCGCCCCAGGACCCTCCCCAGAGATGCATCTTCCCGAGCCTCAGGGCCTGCCTCACGCCTTCGACCTCGTCGGCGTACCTCTCGACATTGTAGAGGAGCTTGTTTGTGGGCGCCTGGGACCTGCCGCAGCCGAGTTGGTCGTACATCACGACCCTGAACCCGCAGTCTGTGAGCCTCGACATGGTGGAGAGGCCGTCCTGTGAGGAGCCGGGGCCACCGTGGAGGCAGAGGACAGTCCCTCTCTTGTTGCTGTCGCCGAAGCTCCGGTAGTAGAGCCAATACCCGAGGGACTTCACGTAGCCTTCGGAGTAGGACTTCGTCTTGACAAGTTCGTGGACACGGCCGGGGAAAGAGGACATCAGAGGAGCGCTTGCTTCTCGCGACTAATCAGAGTTTCGAAGTGAGGTGTCTCGGTCTTATGACGGGTCCGGAAGGAGAGGTGATCGCCCCGTCTGATTGACTGTGGACAGAGTTGGTGAGCCGCGCGCGCCGCAACAGGAATGGACCACAAGAATTGTCTACGGATTGCCACCACGACTTGCATCGTTCGCTATTCGAGTGAGAAGGCGTTTAAGGCATGCCGCGAGCGTCAGACGCACGTTGCATACTCATACAAGGTCCATCCGAGATGAACTCTAGGGAAATCGGGATTCTGGCTTACGGCGAACTGAAACAGAAGGATTCCCTTCTTCCGTTGCTGGAACAGGCTTTTGGGTGGCCCTTCAGCCCAGCCAGGTTCGAGAAGAGCATCAGGACGGATCCAAGACTCAGAGACGGTAGCGTGGGATTCTGTGCAATCAAGGAGGGAAAGGTAGTTGGATATGTCGGCGTCATGGATTTCACTCTGAGAACTGCTTCGGGCACTGAAGAAAGAGTTGGGGGCCTTTATGGGGTTGCGACTCATCCTGAATACACGAGGCAAGGAATCAGCACCGCTTTGATAGCTCGTTCACACGAGTACTTCATGACGAAAGGCTATCGCTTTTCGCTCCTTACGACCAGCCCAACAATCGTAGCTCACTCTCTATACATGAGACTGGGCTACTTTGACGTCGCACCATTTCTGTCAGCATACCTGGGGGCAAGGGCGAAACGGCAGAAAGTCTTGAAGCGCAGAAGCTCTGCCAAACCGGATCACAGCAGAATGCTTAAGCTATTCCACCAGTCTGTCAAGGGCAGAACCGGCTTCGTAGTCAGAGATGAAGAATACCTTAGAATGCTCTTCAAGGAGTACGAGATCTCGGCCAAGGAGTGCATAGTGACTGAAAGAGGGTACGTGATCTTCAAGAAGGAAAAGGAGTCCATCAGAATAAGAGAGCTTGTCGCCCAGAACGGCAAAGAGATGCTCGGGCTCATTGGACTGGTCGAGGGCATGACGCAGAAGCCTGTGGTTGGCAGATTGGGAATCCCTAGTTCAGGTGATGTGATTCATGCGTACAGGTCTCGGGGTTTCACTGTGCTCGAAAAGGCTCACGGCGTGCTAATGGCCAAGGAACTTGTGGCTGATGCCTCGTTCAACGACTGTTTTGGCAACAGGTTTTGCATGAGTGCATTAGATCACTTCTAGCGCGAGCCCCTCGTAGTGCTTCGGGCATTATCGCTTGTTGGAATCAGGTGTGCCGCGGGTCGGATTAAAGCGATAACTTACGGTGAATTGAGAACGAATTCTGGTCGTGAGCTCGAATCCTCTGGGACTAGGTGCGAAGACGTACCATGCAGCTGATTCGAGAAGGGGACTTGGGGCTTGCTTGCAAGCTTGGCACTTTCTTGCCGTTCCACGCCCTCCACCGTTGAGTAATGCGTATAGCCAGCACGACGAGCCTGGAGAATCCTGCATGAAGGAAGCGATTACGATTTGCCTTCCTGCCCTGCTTCGTTGCGGTGACACTCGAATTGTACGCTTCACAAGGCGCGATCTTCTGGACGAGGAATCAATCCCCGTTGAAGAGCTCTGGAGTCTCGAGAGTGCCAGACAGATTCTGAGGAAGCAGCTTCCTTCAGGGTGCTGGCGGTATCCCAACGCCCGCGCGAAGGAGGCCAGCCCACTCCAGGACTACGACCAGCTCGAGACGTACAGACGCCTTGGACAGCTTGTGGAACAGTTCGGCTTCAACAAAGCGCATCCAGCCGTCGAAAGGACGGCGGAGTTCCTGTTTGAGAAGCAGACAGCTGGCGGAGACTTCAGAGGGATATACGGGCGACAGTACACCCCCAACTACTCGGCGGGGATAGTAGAGCTCCTCGTCAAGGCAGGCTATGGGGGGGACGCCAGGATCGAGAAGGCCTTCAGGTGGCTGGTATCGATAAGACAGGAAGACGGAGGGTGGGCAATCCCCCTCAGGACCTCCAAGAAGCAGTTCCGGTCCCGAGCGACCCACAACGCAATCCGCTCTCTCGAGACTATGGAGCCTGACCTCACAAAGCCGTCGTCAGCCATGGTGACTGGGGTGGTGTTGCGAGCTTTCGTCGTAGATGAGAGTCGCAGGAGAAGCTTTGTCGCCCGAAAGGCCGCCGAACTACTCCCTCCGAAGTTCTTCAAGAGAGACGCATACATTGACCGGGGCACTCCCGAGTACTGGGAGAGCGTGACATTCCCCTTCTGGTTCACTGACATCGTGTCTGCTCTGGATTCGCTGTCCCTGCTAAGGCCGACTCCCCTCTTTAACGACAGCGTCTCGGATGCTCTCTTGTGGCTACTGAACCGCCAGTCGCAATCTGGCCTTTTCGAACTCAGGTTGCTGAAGACTGGTGATTCCATGTTGAGTTATTGGGAGTCCCTTGCAGTGTGCAGAATCCTCAGGCGATACGGTTCACAACTCCCCAGAAGACGACCGAATTGAGCGGGCCCGGGTGGGATTCGAACCTCATGTAAGGAGTCTTTCAGCGCATTAGGCCACGAAGTTTCGGCGAACGCACACCCTGAAAACGGAATTACTGGCTACTGACGCTGACTAACCCTGAAGTGTGCCGCGGGTCGGATTTGAGCCGACGACAACTCGGTCTTCAGCGCGCGCTACCACACCGGAGTTGTGGAGCTCTGAGAAGTGCGGAAAAAAAGCGGAGGGAGATGATTACTTGCCCGTTATTCGGAACAGTTTGGTACCGCAGGACGAGCAGGTTCCAGTAAGCGCCTTTCGTCCATTCTTCATGGTGACTGTCCGGGGCGAATTCATCTCCCTGTTCTTCTTCTCCTTCACGCAGTATGCGCTAGTCATCGCAACATCAACCTGATTCGAGGGATAAACACCAGCGAGGCTACCTCGATATACCCACGGCTGGGTGAAAATTGACCAATTCCAGCCCTGTCGAGCCGTACGCCCTAGCTGCAATGCTGCTAGTCGCGCACGCGCGCACAAGAGCGCCCACCCTTATTAGTCGACCTCGCTCCCGTGATTCGGATGAAGCCAGAGGAGGTCTCCGTGATCGGCGTCGTATTCCTGTTGTTTGGAATCAGTTGGCTGGCTTACGCATACGCTCAGCCCCTTGACCTTCACGTGGGCGTCGTCTGCACATCGGGTCCGGGTCCGACCCTCCTCCCCCCATGCACTTCTCTTAGCGCAGTGGCGGAACTGTTCTACATGCTCGGTGTCCTAGGAGTCGTGATAGGCATCGCACTCTTATTCGTCCGACGGTGGATGAGAAAGGGACCGTCTCAGCCTGTAGGCTGATCCTAGATTCCCAGATACGCGCGCGCTCGTGTCATGGTCATCGAAGGCGCAGACCACTCGCTCGAGGTAGCCGATTCCATCCGTTCGACCGGTATCCTGAAGGACATTGTAGAAGCCATTCAAGAACTTGTCCTGAAGTGAAGCGCTACTTCAGGAGCAGGCCCTGACGCGCGCAGGAGTCATGGTCGACGGGGAGGACAAGTGGATAACCTTAATTCAGAACGCCAAGGCGAGTTCTGATGAAGGCTGAGGACTTGGCACAAATCGAATACATGCCTTACCAGAAGATCATTCTTCATGAAGTCGTGAAGATGGAGCCGACGGACTTCTTCCCAATGGTTGCGTCAATGGCCGAGGCCCAAAAGACTGGCGCCACGGCAGGCGTTGCATGGATTGACGGAATAGCCTTCGCCTTCGGCGAGTTTCCCGATACCCCAGAGATTGTCGAGGAGAAGCTGAAGGGTCGATTGCACAAGGCGATAGTATGGTATGCTGAAACGAGCTTTCAGACAGAGAAGAAGACCCAGGTCAATGGCAGGGATGCGATTGTCAGACTCGGAAAGGCGGAGGGCAACAAGGATTTTGTCAATCTGGTCGAGTTTCTGAAGACGTTCAGGTCTAGACCGTCTGCACCCGCGAAAACCGAAAAGGGATACAGTTAGGCCCCTATCAGTCTGGCTAACACCGAGAACGATGTCGGACTAAGTTATCGCGCGCGCTCAGGAACAGGCCCTAGTGCGACGCCGACCGACCCCGACAGAGAGGTTCCCTTCCGTTGTATGCCGCGGGTCGGACTAAAGCAGTAACTTACGGTAAATTGAGAACGAATCCGGCCAAGGAGTCCAGCCCGTTGCTGTTTGGGGCTTCCACAAGCGCGCGCAAGTTCGTTTGGTCGAGCCTTGGCTTGCGCAGGTGGTTCAAGGAGAGGACTGCAGCCAGTACCAGCACGACTAGACCGGACCAGATGAGCAAGGTAGTGGGGACTTGACTTGAGACTTCGCTGGAAACCACACTTGTCTGCGGCATCCGAAAGGGTTGTCCGAATATCAACGTCACCAAGGACGTAGTCTTGACGTCTGGGGAATTGGGTAGAGTCACAGACATCATACCATCATAATACGGTGTGTTGAATTCCATGGGAGAAGAGAAGCTTCGTCCGCCAAGGCCGACTTCAACACCGGGAGTGAAGTTGATCCAGTAAACCCCTTCGTTGAGTGTTACGGGCAAGTTGTACGCAGCTGTCCCATTCATAACGAATTGCCACTGAACTGCGTAGCTGACTGTGCTGGAACCGGAGCTCCAAGAACTCGCCGTGACTCCTGCACTTGATGCCTCTATCGGCGGGACTTGAGTGACGATTCTACCAGAGAAGAGTAATGGCTCTCTGCCCAATCCTGACACGACGACGGAAGTCAAGCTGTTATCTGAATCTAGGTTCAACGGCATGTATGGAGGTAGGCTCCCACCACCTTGCAACCTATACCAGGACGCCCCCTGCGGTATCACTGCATATGAAGCATTCAATTCCTCTTGGTTGCGAAGAATGAATGTCGCTTCAGCACTACCGCCAGCTGCTTGGTGTCCGGTACTCACCACCCCGATGGTCAGGGTTTCGTTCGGGTAGACTATCGCCCTGACAGGGACGAGTTTGGGCAGCGAATCGTTCACTGATACACTTACGATGAAGGGTTCCAGGTTGGAAGAGGGAAACCATTCGTTGCCTATTGCCAGGTAGTAGGTACCATGCGGGTTGAGATTCTCCAGCGCCGAATTTCGGAATCTCAGCAAAGAGATTCCACCCGCAGGCACGTTCCCGCCCCCAAACCAGGCCGTCGACTTCGCGATGGTCTGAGACCCGCCATTATCGGTGCAGCAGAGAATCCTCACGGATCCGTCGCCCAGATTCATGTTGGGGTTGCTCAAGAAGGAGTATACGTTTTGAGATGCGCCTGAGTCGAGCATCGCCACTTGTATCGAGCTTATTGAAACTGGCTTGCTCCAGCTGTTGTAGACAGAGAGGTACAATGAACCATTCGTAAGCAGGTATGCCCCGCCTGGCTCGACTACATCGGGGTATCTCTTCCCTTGCACCCAGCTTGAGTAGACTGCGAACCCCGCGAGCACTGCCAGTCCGATGACCAGCACCACAAGGAAGGGCACTACGATTGACAGCTTCTTCATTTGGCCGAGCCTATGCGCTCGAGGTTGCCTAAATGCCTATCATCGGATTCTCGCGTGTCGCGCGCACGCCTTGTGGTGCTTCGGGCGTTATCGCTGGTTGGAATCAGGCGTGCCGCGGGTCGGACACTCCCCGACTCATGTCGGATTTGAGCAGTAACTTACGGTAAATTGAGAACGAATTCGAGCAAGGGGTTCCCGATCTGTGTGCGCGTGGAAGATATATTGATATATATGGATGCATTAGTCTAACACCGGTAAGACATTGCCGGGCGATCCGTCCGAGGAGATCCCAGGCAGCCTCTCTTTTCTGGACAGGCTTTTGCCCATCTGGATCTTCGTGGCAATGGGTGCAGGCGTTCTAATCGGGTCCGTCTTCCCCCAGACCGGTCCGCTGATCAATTCGTTTCAAATCGACTCCGTATCTTCCCAATCGCCGTTGGCTTGATCTGGATGATGTATCCGCCACTTGCGGCGGTCAATTATCGGGAAATCGGAAAAGTCAGGACCGCGAAAAAGATGATGAGCGTCTCGCTGATGCTCAACTGGGCGCTGGGCCCAACCCTGATGTTTGTGCTCGCCTGGGTCCTACTCCCGGATCTTCCACTCTTCAGGGACGGAATAATCCTGGTCGGCCTAGCCCGTTGTATTGCCATGGTGCTGGTATGGAACATGCTCGCAGGTGGAGACAGCGAGTATGCAGCAATCATAGTCGCTCTGAATGCGGCATTTCAGATAGCCCTCTACTCGGTGTACGCCTACTTCTTCATCACTATATTGCCGACCTGGCTTGACCCGAATGCGGTCGCAACTGCGATCAACGTGAACCCCTGGGACATAGCGCGAAGCGTCGCGATTTTCTTGGGTGTGCCGTTCGCCATGGGAATAGCAACGCGATACGCCCTCGAACGCAAAGGAAAGGAATGGTATGAGGAGAGGTTTCTTTCGAAGTTGCGACCAACCGCGCTGGTGGGACTGCTCTTCACCCTTGTCATAATGTTCAGCCTTCAGGGCGAATATTTCGTCCGCCTCCCATTGGACCTGGTGCGAGTCGCAGTCCCGTTGGTAGCCTACTTCCTGCTCATGTTCGTGTCGTCTTTTCTGTTGTCATGGAAGCTCGGGTTCTCCTACCAGGAGACCGTCACTACGTCCTTCACCGCAGCCAGCAACAATTTCGAGCTCGCAATCGCCGTCGCAGTTGCGGTCTTCGGCCTGAGCTCGAGTCAGGCCTTCGCCACCGTTGTGGGGCCGCTGATAGAGGTCCCTGTAATGATCGGGCTCGTCTATGTCGCACTTTGGTTGAAACCAAGATTCTTCAGGCTAGCCATGCCTAGGACAGGAGCCGCACCTCTTATACCGTCGGAGCGTACTGGAGGGGACAAGGAGCCATGAAGCCTGGGCAGAGCAAATCGGTTCAGCGGCTAATTCAGCTCGGAATGTGCCAACCTTCGGACATCACACAGGCCAGGGTCGAGGCAGAGAAGCTCGCATCCCCAGAGTATGCGATGAAGATTCGACGGGCGGAGAAGCTTGTTGGAGCGATTGGCGACTCCAACAGGATAAAGATCCTGCTGCTTCTCTCCAAACGGGAGATGTGCGTCTGTGAGCTTGAAGCCGCCCTTGGACTGCCGCAACCGACCGTGTCGCATCATCTGGGTCTCTTGGAACAGGCAGGTTTACTCCAGAGGAGTAAGAAAGAGAGGTGGGTATTCTACAAGGTGTGCGACTCCCCAGCCCTGGACCTGCTTATGAGACTGATGTCGTAGGCGATTGGTCTGTCTCACCCTACTCATAGGATTCTGTTCGTGTGCGTTGAGAACGCAGGCAGGAGCCAGATGGCCGAGGCGTTCGCGAACAGGCATGGGTTGAGGGCCTCAAGCGCTGGTACGGTCCCTGCTTCGAAGGTCAACTCCATCGTCCTAGAAGCCATGAGGGAGAAGGGAATAGACCTCGCGCCCAACAGACCCAAGATGCTGACGAATGACATGATCAACCAAGCGAGTATCGTCGTGACCATGGGCTGCTCGGTCGAGGAGGTATGCCCGAGGCCGATGCTTGCCAAGATGCAAAAGAAGCTCGTGGACTGGGACCTCCCCGATCCCAAAGGGAAGCCAATCGCAGACGTGCGGAGAATCAGAGACGAAATCGAGAAGCGGGTTATGGGACTTTCAAGGAGCTAACGCGCGCCTGGCCGAGGAGGCAGGGGTTGAGACGTGGCAGATTTGCATGAAGCTGGACAGGGAGGGGGTCTCCCTCATCCGCTACTTCAGGAGCAGGCCCTAGCGCGCGCCCGTGGGCGGGGACGTAGAGCCGAAGAGAACTCAGAAACTCTGGGCGCATAGAAAAGTATGGCAATGGACGCGCGCGTGTGAAAGAAAGCACCTTCGTCCGCATCTCCATCCCTGGAGCCGAGCAGCGCAGAGATTCTGGTCGGGCACTAGCGCCGATCAGACAGCTTCCGGAGGTTCTTTTCTCTCGTTGCGTGCTCTAGACACGCTGTAGAGTACGAACCCAACCAAGAAAGCAGCTA
>CAWIJZ010000057.1:0-122892 GCA_963836465.1 uncultured Nitrososphaerota archaeon | reverse complement strand
AGCCCCCACTCGACAAACCCTTACATACACGATTGTGAGCGAAACAAGTCCCAGCAAATCGGGGCAGAAAGTATGGTTGCGAATCTTCCAATTCTCGGCATAACCATGGGCGATGCGGCGGGAATCGGCCCAGAGATTATTCTGAAAGCGATGTCGTCGAAGGGCGTCTATTCAGTCTCCAGACCTCTCGTAATCGGCGATGCCTTGCTGCTGGAGAGGACGCAGAGCGTCGCCAGAACTAATCTCTCGATTCACCGAATCGAGCGTGTCGCAGAGGCGAGATTCCAGTATGGGGTGGCCGACGTGATCGACCTTCACAACATCAACATGAACGAGCTGAAGCTCGGCGTCCCCCAGGTGATGGCCGGGAAGGCATCCTACGAGTACATCGAGAGGGCCGTTCAGCTTGCACTAAAAAGAGAGATAGATGCGATGGTTACCGCTCCTATCAGCAAGGAGGCCATGAACAAGGCGGGGTATCACTATCCGGGGCACACAGAGCTAATCGCCGAGTTGACGAACTCTGTAGAATTCGGAATGATGTATGTCACACCAACCCTGAATGTTGTCTTAGCTACGATTCATGTTGCGTTGAGCGACGTGCCACGCTTGATTCGAAAGGAACGTGTTCTGACGATGATTAAGCTCACCGACCAGACCCTGAGAAGGCTTGGCATTCAGAAACCGAGGATTGCGGTGGCAGGTTTGAATCCCCACGCTGGTGAAGCGGGAATGTTCGGGAGAGAGGAGATAGAACAGATAACTCCAGCCATAGAGGAGGCCAGAAAGAAGGGTATGAACGTGAGCGACCCCCAGCCAGCTGATACCGTCTTTCTGCGCGCACATCGCGGCGAGTTCGACGCGGTAGTCTCGATGTATCACGATCAGGGGAGTATCCCGATAAAACTCCTGGGGTTCGAGGTCGGCGTCAACATGACCATCGGGCTTCCCATTGTCAGGACGTCTGTGGACCACGGCACTGCCTACAAAGTTGCTGAGGCTCGGCTGGGAGACGCGAATCCAGGAAGTCTGCTCGAGGCAATCAAACTCGCTGCGAGGATGGCAGCCGCGGTGTGAATGACGTGGAGAGCGTCAGAGTTCGAGCCCCATGCTCTACGAGCAATCTTGGCCCGGGGTACGACGTCATCGGGCTGGCCCTTGACGCCCTTCATGATGTTGTGGAGGTGGAACTACGGGACGAAAGGAGAATCACGATTAATATCGAGAGCGAGGGAGCCAGCAGCATTTCAACGAAACCGGAGGAGAACACCGCGGGACTGACAGCCCTTGCGCTCGTGAAGGACTTCGGTGAGGTAGGGCTGTCCATCAGGATCATTAAGGGGATCCCGCCAGGTTCAGGGCTGGGAAGTAGTGGGGCAAGCGCCGCGGCAACGGCCGTGGCATTGAACCACCTCCTCAGTCTGAATCTCCCGAGAGTCAGATTGGCAGCAATCGCGGCTGAAGGCGAGAGGGCCGCCGCCGGAGCAGCGCACGCGGACAACGTCGCCCCTGCAATCTTCGGGGGTCTGACGATAATCAAGTCGTACAACCCCCTGGATGTGCTTGACCTCCCGTCGCCCAACGTAGAGTTCGTGCTGGCAGTGCCCCGGGGCATTCCCAAGACCACGAAGCAGGCTCGCGCTGTCATCCCCAAGAACGTAGCCATCGAAGACATGATCACTCACATCGCCGGAACTGCGACGCTTGTTGCGGGGCTGCTGAAGTCAGATCCCGTGCTCGTTGGGCGGGCAATGATGACGGACGCCGTGATCGAGCCGGCAAGAAGCACTCTCTACCCGGGCTATCTCAAGGCAAAGAAGGCTGCGCTGTCGCACGGCGCGCTCGGCGTAACCTTGAGCGGTGCCGGGCCCACGGTCATTGCAGTCATCGATCCCACCAAGGATCCATCCGACCTCGCGAAGGCGATGAGAGAGGCTTTCGAGTCGGAGGGGATAAGGTGTGACTCCTACCGCACGAGACCAACGGGGGGCGCGAGCGTGCTAGGACAAGGCAAATCATAAATCAGGGGCACCTGTCAACCTTCGTGTGCTATGAAGTTCATCTTGATGCTGACGAAGAATGACGTGACCATTCCAGACGCACTAGAGGTTTTCGATGAGGTTAGGCTTTCGGGGGTACGACAGATCGGGTTCAAAGACATGGGACTGTCCAAGGAGAAACTGAGGAGGCTGGTGGGGATAATGCACGACAGGCAGATGGAGACCTTTCTCGAAGTGGTGAGCGAGACCAAGGAGGCTTCCATGAACTCCGCCAGGAGCGCGATGGAGCTGGGTGTAAACTACCTCATAGGTGGAACGTACCCAGGCCCAACTCTGGACCTAATCAGGGGATCAACGATAAAGTTCTTCCCGTACGTGGGCAGAGTCGTCGGTCATCCGTGCCTCTTGCGGGGGAGGATAGATGAGATTGTCGAGGACGCAAGGACGGTCGAGAAATTGGGGGTGGATGGAATAAACCTGCTCGCATATCGTTATGACGGTGACGTGCCGAAGCTGATGAGGAGTGTGGTCTCGGCCGTGAAGATCCCGGTAATTGTGGCTGGAAGCATCGATAGTGTAGCGAGGATACATGAGGTGGGCGAGTGCGGCGCGTGGGGGTTCACCATAGGTGGGGCCATCTTCGACAGGAAGTTCGACGCCGGCGGGGACGTGCTGAGTCAGCTCAGGATTGTACTGAAGGAGGCTCAGTCTCACTCAGCCGAGGGCATGGGGAGGGCGTAGGCATCCATACCCTCATCGACCGAGTAGTGGATCTTCCCGTATTCCTGCTTCAGGTTCAGCACCTCTCTTCTGATCCTGGAGGGATGTGCCGCCCTCAGTGCGCTCGCCATAAGTCGTGCCACATCGCTCATCTCGGAGCTTTTCATCCCTAGGCGGGTTAGTTCTGCTGTCCCCAGGCGAAGGCCGCTCTTTCGGTCAGATTTTTCGTCTCTTGGCAACCTAATGCCCTTGCAGAGGATTCCGGCTCTGGCGAGTCGCTCCACCGCAATGGCTGAGCCACCCTCGCCCGATACGTCCACCGCGATCTGGTGCGTCTCCGTGAAACCGAGTTTCTCGCAGAGGACATTAAGGCCCCTTGAATGAAGCGACTCGGCCAGGCTGCGGGCATTCGCGACTGCCTGGTGAGTGTACTCCTTTCCGAAGTCGAGCATCTCCTGAAGTGCGATCGCGAGTCCAGGGATTCTGTTTGGGTGGTGGTTCGCAAATACATTCTGCAGAAGTGAAAGAATGTTCCCACCGTACTCTTGGCTGAAGACGATACCACCCTGTGGCCCAGGGAATGACTTGTGGGTACTCGCAGTCATGATGTCGGCGCCTTCCTTCACAGGATTGTCGAGTTCTCCAGCGAGGATTAACCCGAATTCATGTGCTCCGTCGTACATTACCCTCGTATTTTCATCCTGAGCGATCGAAACGATTTCTCTTACCGGTTGCTGGAAGAGTACGAGGGACGCACCGACAACTATCAATCGCGGCCGGACCCGTTTGACCTCCCTCTTCAGCTCGTCTAGGTTGACCGCCATCTCTCCAGCTTTGAACGGCATGGGGTTGAATCTCAGACCGAGAGCCCCCGCGAGTCCACCTTGCTGGAATGTCTTATGGCCGCCGTCGGTCTCCTTCAGGGCGATGATCCTGTCGCCGTGCTTGGCCAGGGTCAGGAACGCGAGCATGTTGGCGACAGTTCCTGAAAGAGGTTTGACGCTGCAGAACTTCGCGCCTATTACTCTTCCGAACGTTGTACTAACTTCATCCTCGAGCCGCTGATAGTCAGCGTAATGACCGTGCGAGGTGTACCTTCCATTCAGGTCCGACGCAAGTGCCAATCTGGCACTTGGGCTGATGATGTTCTCACTTGCAATGAGATTCAGGCGCGCTCGAACGAACTTGTCATGAAGCTCGATCAGCCTCAATGCTTCGCGAGCTAGTGCGGGATTCAAATTCTCCTCTATCTTTAGGCTCCACTTCGGACAGGATAAAACCATCTCTCCATTCCGCATGACACGGTTACGTTCGAGACCCAGACCACCCTCTGCCAATTGATCTTGCGGCCTGAGGGTGTATCTTCGGCAGCACCATAGGTGGCATTCCTGCGAGATACTGTTCTCAACCTTCGTCCATCTCAGTCCACTGTCCGCGCCGAACAATCACTTTGCGTCATTCGAGATGCCTACCTTAATGGCCCGTGAATCAATTAAAGGTTAGCGCCGGTTCACTCCGCGCAAGCTCCACCGCCTCATGAAGGCAGGAATTTAAGAAAGGGGACCCCCTAGTGTGGCGAAGGCCATGAGGCTCCACTGCACGCTACTCGGTGGAATTCCATGCCTAGAATGGCATATATGCACGAAGTCTCTGATCGCGGAGGCAGGCAACTACTGATGCCATTGGCATTTGTGATGATCAACGTCAAGGTGGGAACAGACCTGCAGGTGGTCAGCGAACTCAAGACAATGAAGAACGTCATCGGTGTCCATGAGGTCTATAGTGTCTACGACATAGTGGCGGAGGTGAAGGTCGACACGATGGAGGAGCTTGAGGTGATTAACTCGAAAATAAGGCACCTGACAAACATCATCAGCACGCACACGATGGTGGTCGCCGAGAAGATGAGCGCAGGCATCTTCAATTCGTGACACTGCGTCGAAATAGGGAGAGGTTGTGTCAAGTGAGAATGCGAATCCTCTGCGCTGGAAGGGGCCGCTTCCGAGGGTGCCCTAATCATACCGGCGCACGGCTGGTTGTTCGCATCACTCGTACGTCGTCCGACCTTAGGTGGACTGAGCGGCTAAGACTCTCTTGGGAGAGCTCTGGAGCTTGGTCTTTCCTGCAAAACCTATTTTTCTGAGACACCACACCAATCCATCGCAGCGAGAGCGAGTGTCTTGGTCGAAGTGATTATCTCCTCAACTGGCACATATTCGTTGATTGTGTGAGCCTGCATCAGGTCTCCCGGCCCGTAGACTGTGGAGGGAATTCCAGCCCTGTCTAGGAAGGCAACATCGCAAACAGCGTCGAAGGCATGGACCTTGACTGGTGAGCCTGTCACCTCTTGATGAGCGAGTTTGGTGGACTCACAGATGGGATGGTCGGCCGGTGTGCTACCCGGGGGCCAACTAAGGAGCCAATCTATCTTTGGTGGGTGCCTTGTGAGCCATGGGTCGAGTTTCGAAACCGATTTGATGTATTCTTCGACCTCTCTCTTCACCTGATCCGGGGTTTCGTTGGGGTGGTGCCAAATCGCGTAGTCAATGGTGCAGTACGAGGAGACTACGAACGGAACCCGGACTCCGTACGGGGCCCCATCTATTACGCCAGGGTGCAGAACAAAGTGACCCGGGTCAAAGAGGGGGTGCTGCTTTGTAATACCCCACTGCTGCTCGAGTTCCAGGAGCGCCTGCATCAGCTTCAGGCCCTTGTCAATGGCATTTACTCCTACTTCACTCCCCTTCCCTCCCGCCCTGATGAGCTTACCCCTTTCGCACGCGTGTGTGGATTTCCCTTCGATGTTGACCCGCATCCATAGGAGACCAGAGGTCACGGGTTGAAGAGCCAGACTCGTGGGTTCCGTGTCTATGGCGGCATCCGCTTTGTAACCTCGCTCCACGGTCGCCGATACCCCGAGCTCGTGACTCATCACCTCCTCTCCTACGACGCTCTCTATGATCACGTCTCCCCTCAATCTGAGTCCCGCTCGTGTGATCGACTCAACAGCCCTCACCATCGAGGCAACTCCAGACTTCATATCAGACGCTCCTCTGCCGTAGAGCTTGCCCTCTTTGATGACCCCGCTAGTCGGATTCTTGCCGGTCCAGGCATCAATGTCGCCGAAAGGAACGGTGTCTATGTGTCCGTTAAGGATAAGAGATCTCCCGCCTCCGGTTCCCTTGAGGACTCCCACTAGATTCGTTCTCTTTGGGGCCTTCTCGAAGAGGTCGATCTTGCATCCAAACTCTCTGAGAACCGAAGCGAGGTACTCGTTGCAGTCTTTCTCTCCACCGAGGACCTTGTCAATGTCCACTCCCGAGTACAACGGATTAATGCTCTGTCTCTTCACAAGTTCGGAGGTAAGACCTGTGACCTCCTTCCTCATGGAATTGATGGTAGTCAGGACCTTCTTTGTTCGTTCTCTTGCCAGACTAGATTGCAAGAAGATCCATGAAACTGGACCCAACTCTCCTTATAAGCGTTGGTCTGGAAACTGGCTTCCCGCTTCAGGCACAGAATCCTGATGAAAGGATTCCACTCGATTCAACTATCTCGCCCTGGTTCAAGTTACGGCAGCCTACGTCGAAAAGAGACTCCGCAGGGAACTGACTTCCGACTGACACGAATTATCCCATCGAGAAAAGTTATGAGGGAGGGCGAAGACCAACCAGACGATGAGCAAGAACAGGCCGGTCTTCCCGTATGTTCCGAACTCTGTTTCTAAGGTCAAATCCGAGATGCTCAGAGAGGTTGGTGCTAGCGACGAGATGGACCTCTACGCCGAGATACCCGAGCGTTTGAGGTTCAAGCGGAAGCTCAAGCTGCCAGTACCCATCCTTGATGAGTACTCCTTGCGGAGACACGTCGAAGGTTTACTGGAGAAGAACAACAACTGCAGTGACTTCCTAAACTTCTTGGGCGCTGGATGCGCGGAACACTTCGTCCCCGCTGTCTGCGACGAGATAAACGGGCGTGGCGAGTTTCTGACTGCCTACGTTGGCGAATCCTACGCCGACCACGGCAAGTGGCAGGCGTTCTTCGAATACTGCAGCCTCATGGGTGAGCTGCTGGACATGGATGTTCTGAGCTGCCCCTTGTACGACGGGGGCCAAGCTGCCGCGACTTCTATCCGTATGGCGTCGCGCATCAATCAACGAAAGGAGGTGGTGATCCCTCGGGCCATGAACCCCGAGATCGGTCTGGTCATCAAGAACTATCTAAAACCGGATATCTCCATAAAAGAGGTCGAGTATGAAAGACGAACTGGGCTGTTGGACCTCGAGGATCTGAGCTCGAGTGTCTCGTCGAAGACAACCGCAGTCCTGATTGAAAACCCTTCCTACCTCGGGACTCTCGAGAGCGGGGCGACCGAAGCCGCCAAGATCGCCTCGGAGAACGGTGCGGAGTTCATCGTTTACACCGACCCCATTTCACTGGGCGTGGTGGAGCCCCCTGTCATGTACGGAGCAACAATCGCATGCGGTGACCTTCATCCGCTAGGCATACACCTCTATGCGGGCGGTGGTCAGGGTGGCTTCATCGCCACCCGCGACGACATGAAGTACATCAGTCAGTTCAAAGACCTGATGTTTGGAATCACGGAGACCGTCGAAAAAGGGGAATACGGCTTCGGCGAGGTCCTCTTCGACAGGACATCGTACGGCTCCCGGGAGAAGGGTAACGAATTCACGGGAACCACCACGGGTCTCTGGGCTATCACGGCGGCAGTGTACCTCTCTCTGATGGGACCAGCGGGGATGGAGGAGACTGGGAAGACGATCATGCAGATGTCGCAGTACGCGGCGAAGAAGCTTTCGGGCTTGAAGGATGTCAAGTTGAAATTCTCAGCACCCTTCTTCAAGGAGTTTGTTGTCGACTTCAACAAGACGGGAAAGAGTGTCGCCAAGATCAACAAGGCCCTCCTGAGGCACGAGGTCATCGGAGGCAAGGATCTCTCGAAAGAGCTACCGGAACTCGGGCAGAGCGCCCTCTATTGTGTAACGGAGACAAAGACATCGGATGACATACAGAAACTCGTGAATGCGCTGGAGGATGTGATCTAAATGGGAAGAGACGGGAGTACGCTGCTGCGCAAATTCCATGAAGCCAAATGGGACGAGCAGATAGTCTTCGAGATGAGCGTGCCAGGGGAGCGAGGGATCCTGGTCCGCGAGGTCGAACCGTCGGTCAGGAAGGAGGTCGGGAGTGGTATTGCAGCGATCCCCCGGAAGCTCCGCAGGAAGGAATCGGCTGCGCTTCCCGAGATCAACCAGATGCGAGTCCTGCGGCACTTCCTCCATCTCTCACAGGAGACGATGGGTACGGATGTGACGATTGACATAAGCCAGGGAACCTGCACAATGAAATACAGCCCCAAAGTTCAGGAGCAAATTGCAGCGAGACACCCGGGGATTAGGGATATTCATCCCTTGCAGCCGAGCGAGACGATTCAAGGACTCCTGGAGATTGTCTACAAACTCGAACAGTTTCTGAAGGAAATCTCGGGAATGGACAGATTCTCGTTTCAGCCATCCGGGGGTGCCCAGGCGGTCTATACCGCAGCATCGATCATGAGAGCGTACCACGCTTCCCGAGGGGATGTGAAGCGAACGGAGACAATCACGACGATGTTCTCGCACCCCTGCGACGCTGCTGGACCAGCGACTGCAGGACACAGGGTCATAACCATAATGCCCGACGACGAGGGTTATGCTGACCTGGGGGCTTTCAAGGCGGCCCTGTCTGAGCGGACAGCCGGGATATTCATAACGAACCCCGAGGACACGGGGATCTACAATCCACGAATTGATGAATTCGTAGAGGCTGCCCACGAAGCCGGGGCGCTCTGTTACTATGATCAGGCGAACGCCAACGGAATGCTAGGGATAGCGAGGGCCAGGGAGGCAGGATTTGACATGTGCCACTTCAATCTTCACAAGACCTTCTCGGTTCCGCACGGCAGCATGGGTGGTGCTGTTGGCGCACTCGGTTGCACGAATGCACTGGCGAAGTTCCTCCCGGTTCCTCAGGTCAAGCATGACAACAAGGCCTACTACCTTGACTACAATTGTCTAGAGAGCATAGGGAAGGTCAGATCATTCATGGGGAACGTTCCGAGCCTCGTAAGGTCATACTCTTGGATCATGCAGCACGGTGCAGAGGGTCTGAAAGAGGTTGCCGTCTGCTCAGTACTCAACAACAACTACCTCTTGAAGAAGCTGAGCGAGATACCAGGCGTAGTCGTTCGTTACGCTCCAGGCAGGCGAAGACTTGAGCAGGTCCGATACAGCTGGGAGAAACTCCGACAAGACACCGGAGTAGGGACCGATGACGTCCTGCGCAGGATGGCCGATTTTGGGTTACAGCACTATTGGACGAGTCACCATCCCTGGATTGTGCCTGAGCCCTTCACGCTCGAACCTTGCGAATCGTACTCAAAGGATGATATCGATGAATACGTTGCGGTCCTGCGTCAGATATCGAAGGAAGCCTATGAAAATCCCGAGTTTGTGAAGGGCGCTCCCTACAACTCGGTTGTTCACAAGGTCCCCGCTCCCAGCATCAACGAGCCCGAGAGGATAGCGGTGACATGGCGGCAGTACGTCAGAAAGGTGCTTCGTCAGATTGATGCCCGGCCTGGGAAGCAAGCCGAAGAGAAGTAGCACCATTCCAGCAAGGGAATCGGAACATCCCCCGTGTGAGCGGGCGGGGACCTCACCCTTCTCTCTGAGAGGGGTCCAGATTCAGCGTTGACCCTGTGGCTGGCATGGGCGGGGGAGTGCCTCTCAGCGGTACTGATGGATCCGCCTTCCAACGCAGGTCTGATTGACCATCGACGTGTTTTAACATCGGGATGTTGCCACTCTGTACCATGGGCGAGGTACGTGTACGGCGAAGCAGACTGCCGGTAATCGCGAGTGTGCTCATGACTCTCCTGGGAGTTGCCACATTCGTTTTCGTCAACCATGTTGCTGGCGCACTTCTATTTGTCCTGGGTCTGGCAATGTACTTCGTGTATGGCAGACTCGCTAGTAGCTCCACGAGGTCAGCTGAAGCAGGCGACTGACCTACGCCGCGGAACAAAGATAGACACTCGAACTAGTTATCTGCGCTAGCGTGTGACCAGAGAGGTGGAATGAGGATAGATCTATCCCTGAACTTGTCCTTCCCAGGACTGAGGGTCGTCGAGCTGAAGGTGAACGATTTGGTCATCACCGAATCTGACCCCAGCCTGGAACGATTCAAACAGGAGGTCCAGGAAATGATTCGCCACAGGACTTCGCTCGACAAGGTGAAGGACCAGCCCATCTTCAGGGCGTAACGTGATTTCTTCTGGAGGGTGGGAATCGATCCAACCAAGACAAGACCTGCTGGAGAGGCACTGACGAGGAGGATCCTAGGTGGCAGAGACCTTCCCAGAATCAACACCGCGGTGGACGCCTACAACCTCGCCTCAGTTGAAACATCGATTGCAATAGCCGCGTTCGACCTCTGCACCATCAACGAAGATGCCCTGGTGATGCGGAAGACAGCGAGAGGGGAGTGCTTTCATGGAATTGGGATGACTTCTCCAGATTCTCTTAAGGGAGTGGAATTGGTGATTGAGGACCAGCGATCGAAGAGGCTGGTCGCGGTGTACCCCTACAGAGACTCTGATGACAGCAAGGTGACGCTGAAGACGACCGGCGTCCTCTTCATGATGTGTGGTGTGCCCGGGGTTGATGACTCCTCGCTGGAGGAGGCTAGTCGGCTTACGAAGGAGTATGTAGGGAGGTTCTGCTATCGGACCGGTGCTGGGAGTCAGGGCTGAATTCAGCACGCTCAAATCCCAAGTTGGCCGCGGTCTTCATTTGATGTCGGGCACCGAGACCCTTCTCCGAGAATTAGGCGGAGCATTCCTGGCAGGGTAATGGGACGGCAGTCGTCGTATCTCCAGCTACGGAGGCGCAGCAGCTGGTGAAGCTCAGCTAGCTCTGACCGAAGCTAGCGGATCCCTATCAAACGGTACATCAAAAAGGCTAAAGAGCAGACAGTTTCGGTCTCCTTCGAACTCCCACGTCCCTGGCCAAGATGCTCTGGCTGTCAGAGTATGTTGATGACGTTAACTCGCAGCTGTCGAAACTCTACTTGGGTGAACCAGTCCTCCGCGAAGCAGTTGCGGACGCCCTTTCGAGTGGGGGCAAGAGGGTCAGAGCCGTCCTCGCACTCCTCTGGAGTGAGATTGTGTCCGGAGAGTACAAGCCTGCCCTGCCACTGGCGGTGGCGTACGAGCTCGCCCACGCTTCCGCTCTGATACTGGACGATATCATTGATGGCTCAGACCTGAGACGTGGGACATACTCAATCGTGAGCAAGTATGGTCTCTCGACCGCCATCCTTGCAGCGAATCTGCTCCTCTTCAATGTCCCGAAGAAGATGGCGGAGTACAGCTACATGGGGGGAGAGCGCGTGGCGAGGCTCTTCGACATGCTGGGTGAATCATGCCGCGCGGCAACCACCGGGGAGTTCCTTGACTTGGAATTCGCCAAGAGAAGTTACGTCACCGAGCAGGAATACGAAGAGATGGTGAAGCTGAAGACCGCTTCCATGTTGGGTGCCCCGTGTGCGGGAGGAGCGATGGTTGGAGGAGCGCCAGACAACCAAGTCTCACTCGCCTACCGGTTCGGGGAGGAACTAGGGATTGCATATCAGATGCAGGACGACATTCTCGACCTCATCGGCGACCGCGAGACACTCGGCAAACCCGTATTCACCGACATCCGAGGGAGAAAGAAGAACATCCTGCTGATGGACACACTAAGGAAGTGCACGGAAAGCGAAAGGGAATTCATCAGCGGACTTTTCGGAAAACAGGACTACAAGCCTGACGACATCGCCAGGGCGCGGGAAGTCTTCCGCAGGTACGGATCTGTCGAATACTCGCTCGCGAGAGTCTCCAGTCATCTGGAGGGTGCGAAGGCCCTACTCAAGCAGTTCAAGCCCAGCAAGCCCAGGGAAGGGCTTCTCGAACTCTCAGACTACCTGTCAAAGAGATATTACTAGTTGATTCCTACATGACCTTTACGCAAGTTCAGACAATGTGAACCGCGGCGGCAATGACCGTAGTCCAGAGTCCGTTCTTGTCTCCCTCGGCGGACTGTGTTATGTTGGTTGTTTTGATGATCTTCCCAGATATCTTCCAGAGCTGCTTTCGTTCGTCCCAGCTTTGTTCCGCGTTGAAGGGCAGTCCTAGGGTCGAGGCCAACATAGTTGCGGCAAGGTCTTCCGCATATTCACCCGCCTTCTCGGCAGTCTCGCCGTAGCTCTCGTGCTCCGAGAGGTACCCGTACATTGACCTATCTTGCGGAATGGCCAGACCTATCGATGCGGCGATCAACCGATTCGGCTCGTTGGTAGAGATCCTGCTGAGGACAAGAAACACAATCTGACCGGGCGTGAGTTCATCCAGTCCTTCCTTCAGCGAGATGAGTTTGCATCTCGGTGGAAAAATACTTGAAACCCTCACCAGGTTGAAAGCCTGAATCTTGGCGTCTCTGAGCGCCAGCTCGAAGCTCTCAAGTTCTTCCTTGTGCTTCCCGACGCCCTTCGTCAGGAAGATCTTCTTCGCAACAAGAGTGGGCATTACTCGCGCATTCCCCCTGTCGGAGATGACGATATGAAACTTTGTATTCCATGGGTCCTACTCGGGTAAGACCACGTGCTCGGGCATTATCTTGAGTATGACTCGCTTTTGGTCCGGCGACTGGCTCGCGAACCTGTCAGCTCCGGTGTACTTCCTGGCCAGTTTGTCTATGTGATCTTCCGCAACCCTTCCCGCAATTCGTTTCACAACTCGCCCCCTTATCATGGTGTACCTTTCCGGGTTCATCTGGTCCGCAATGGCTACAGCTACGCGCGGATCTCTACGAACGTTCTTGACCTTGACCCGCCCCAGCGCTGTGTTTATGAGAATGTACCTGCCATCCGTATCCACCCAAGTCGGTGTGACCTGTGGAGACCCGTCCCGATTAATGGTGGCGAGGAAGGCGAAGTTCTTCCCAAGAAGAATCTTCTTCACAGCTCCGTCGAGCTTCCTTACACCTCGAGAATCCATCAAAGCGCCTGTCTTAGCGGCTCGAGGCTCTACTTATACCCATCAGTCCAGATTCTGCCGTGTTCAGCAGCGCTGCCACTACCTCTCGGCGTCGAACGATAACCAAGTTGACTCTGCGCTGCACAAACTCGTTTCTGCACTGAGGGAAGCAGGCGATCCACCATCCCGCCATATCTGCACCATGACCCTGGAATCGAAACCTTGACAACCCGTAGAGATTTGAGGGGGGCTCTAGGGGCTGGCGGGCCAATGACTGTCAATATCATCCTTGATTACTCAGGATTTGTCGGCGACAGGAACCGTTTATTATCCCACGAGCCCCTCTGGGAACCATGGTGCTGTACGCGAAAGACATCCTCATGAAGGACTTCCTCGCGATGCCCGCAAATGCTAATGCTCTAGAGGTGGCAAGAATGATGAAAGAAAAGAAACATGGATTTGTGCTTGTTACTTCGGGTAGCCGACCGCAAGGCATTGTTACCGAGTGGGACTACTTGTCACGAGTCGTAGCTGAGGGGAAGGATCCCGCGCGGATGATGCTGTCCGATATCATGACGAGAGATTTGGTGTCCGTGAAGGAGAGCGACAGCTTCGAGTACATCGCGAAGCTGATGACCGACAAGCGAATCCGGCGAGTCGTGGTTACAAGGGACGAAGAATTCGTGGGTGTGATAACGAGCAGGGTAATCATGGCCAAGTTGGAAGAGTACGTCGACAGGGTATCCTCGCTCATTGCCCGCTTGCAGGCTCCTCCTTTCTAGCCAGTGTATGTGGTCTGTGGGTCGTTGTGCGCGACTCAACACGGGGGAGGAAACGAAGGGAGAGCGCATCTCGCCAAGCGACTGACCACCTTTCTTTGACCCCTGCACACACGATCAAACTCTCGATGAACCACGACGCCGACGAACTGGCGCCGGACGAGTTCAGAACGATGCTGGGCGTTCTCGGAGCGCAACCAAGCCGAGTCTTGACTGAAGGTGCCAGATCTCGTCCGTCGCCGCCGTGTCGATGCGCTCGGCGTGCCCGCCTCTGCGCACAAGAGTCTTCTTCCGGCTTCCAAAGCATCCTATTGTGCACACGGGAGTCCCGAGCTGCTTCAGGCTCCTCTCAACCTCGACCTCCTTCCCAGGTCTTACAGCGAGGAGAAGCGTGCCGGAGCTTATAAGTTTCAGAGGATCGGCCCTGAGCTCTGCACAGATCCTCGCTGTCTCCGTCGCAACTGGAATTCTTTCCTCAATTATCTCGAAGCCCAAATTGGAGGCGGATGCCATTTCAAACACCGAACCCAGAACCCCTCCCTCAGTCGCGTCATGCATCGCGTGCACCTGTCCCGTCTTAAAGGCCACCTCCGCCTCCTCAACCACGCTGATTCTCGAAAGGAAACTACGCGCCCTCCTTAGCAGATTGGGGTCAATCTTCACACGCGCCCTGCGCAGCGAGTGGCCGAGAATAGCCGTCCCCTCAACACCGGCAGTCTTGGTCATCATGATACTGTCCGCCTCGTGAGCGTCGGCAGCAGAGACAAACGAGGAGGCGAAGGCAAACGCCGTGGTCACCACGATAGGCCTGTTCAAACCCGGAGTGAGCTCCGTGTGCCCCCCAACGATCGCTATCCCCAGTCCTTCCGCGGTCCTATGCATCTGCATCGAGATTCTCTCGATGCCCGCGATTGTCGCATTGGGCGGAAGCAGGATTATCGACTGCAGGAAACGTGGTCTGTTACCACTGGTCGCAACGTCATTCGCGCTCACGTTCACTGCATACCATCCGATTCTATCACTGACCCCCGTCACTGGATCAGACGAGACAACGAGATACCCTTGACCCATTCTTACGGCCCCGAAGTCCACTCCAACTCTGGGAGGAAGAACAACATCAGCCGAGTTCGTTCCTGTCATCTTGAACAGGTACTTCTCCAGTACTTGTGGAGGAAGCTTCCCCAGTTCTAGGCTCAATCTCCTCATACCAGCGATGCCACTCACTTCTCGTCCATCGACTTGAGCCAGGCCGCTGCGCTCCTGAAGACCGGATTATCGCTCACGTTAATTATCGGGATGGTGACGCTTGTTTCTTTGAAGGTGAGGCTGGTCTTGTACTCAGGCATAGAAGTGAACGCAAGCCAAACCCAGTGCACCCTCCCCTCAAGGTTCTCCTTCGTAATCTCTTCGTTCTGAGGGAATGGCTCTCTCCATATGAGAACTCCATCGGCCCACTGGAAACTCGGCGCGATACTGCCGACCTGAAGTCCTGTGCACCTGAGCCGCATGAGGTCTTCAATGGTGAACTTCTGATATTCGTGTATGATTAGCTCCTCGTAGGGCCTGTAGCTTACCTTGACCAATTCCTTCTGAAGGATGGCCGCGGCTTTATAAGTTTCTAAGGACTTTCTCGAGAGTAATCGTCCCTCTCGTTGTTCTCTTTACCAAAGAAAGCCAGCAGCGGACGGTGGAACAAGATGGGCGCATCATAGAAACGGGCGAAGTCCACTCTTCTCGTTCGTTCTTTCCCCATAATAAGCGCATCGACGAAGGCTCGCCGTGAGGCCTAATGGGGAGGCCAACCACGAGTGACGCGTTCGGGTATCAAGGCACTTTGGGGCTGGGCACGAGGGAGGGCCACCGTGGCCTAAATTGACGGTCACACACACTGCGGGCGGCGGATACGAGCTTTAGGCATTGCGGGCCGACGGGCCAGCGCGACGAGCCAGCGCGACAGTCCATCGGAGGCAGGCACTGGCTCAAACGACGGGGGATTTCGGCTGTCTGCCAGTCAGGTCCGGCAGGCCAGCGCGCCGGATTTCGCCCGTCCGTCGAGGCGCAAAACGCTGGTTCGTCGTTTGACCGTCGGTGCTCGTCGGAACGCACACATACCAACTTGCTCAAGCCTCGGGCATCCACATAACTAATGCCGGAGAATAAATCAGAAGCAGTGGACCAACCGTCTCCCTCAACACTCCCGATAGAGGAGAGGAAGGAGATGGCAAGAAACGCGATCCTGGCTGGAAAGATGACCGACAAGCAGATCGCGGAGACCTATGGTTTCGAACCGAATAACGTGTCTGGCCTGAAAGGCAGGCTCGTCGTTCAAGGGAAGATGCCCAAGAAGGATGGGCTTCCAGTGAAGAAGGAACCCGCCGATATGCGCCAGCCGGTCAACCCGGCGCCCCTTGGCGGTGCTGGTCAGGCGAACCCCGCCCCAGCTGGTGGCCCCGAATCGGAGGTTGACGCCATGAAGCGCCAGCTGGCCGAACTCCTGGAAATGTGCATGGCCACTTCCCCAGAGAACGCCCTCGTTGCGAAGGATGTATTGTTATCTGCTCTGAGTCGTAGCACACCTTCGACACCGTCTTCGTCCGCGAACCTTCTCTAATCCTCTGGGAGATCAATCATGTTGTTGCCGTGACAGTGTTGTAGGAGTTTTCTTGTCTCACGGACGGCGGTCCAGCGTCTCTAGAGACCGAAAGAATTCGGGCATCACATCATCAACAACTTTGAATAACACCCGCGCGGTGGCGAAATCATCTCGCTTGATGGTCGCGGTGACAGCGTTGACCGCGAACTGTAGTTCCCTTAGCTTTGCTTCCAGTTCTTCTCTTCAGCAGTTTTCGGATCTCCTTGTTCACCAAAGATTCCATCGAGAGCTTCCCTCTTCACCTCCACCGGGCTAACCCCCATTCTTGCCATGATTGATTCGAGCTTGAGGATGAGCTGTCGCTCGACACACCTTGCTCTTCGGTCATCCGGTGAACCCGAAAGGTCTCGGGAATACGTCTTGACCTTCACGACGTCTTCGTTGACCGATTACGAAGGCGGCGCCGTGGTCGGCTTGTTGACCTGCTTGTTGACAGCATCGGACAGGTAGTGTCCCGTTACTGTCACGCGGACGTTCTTGACTCCCTTGACCTGCTGAAGATAATCCCTGATGTCCTGCGAGAATCTTGAGGGCGAAGATGGGCGGACAGTAGGGCGTTGTCGCATGGTACTGCACGTCTACGTTCCCATCGGTTACGTCGAGCTTGTCTATCAAGTTCATCTCGATGATGGGCATCCCGATTTCAGGGTCAACTACTCTGGAAAGCTGTCTCTGTATCTCCTTCATGTCTACCTGTTCGAGTGACATCAACCGCGAATTCTCGCAGAGCTATTTATCGTTTGTCAGCCCGGTCCTCCCCTAATGATAGATTCCGTCCTTCTGCGGGCGATGCTCGCCTTCCGAGCTTGAAGTCAACATCTCTCGCATAAGGCGTGACTGTTCCTCCAACTCTGAAACATCTGTCTCGAACCGAACCATTTGGCTCAAGACTTTCAGGAACTCGATAAGCGCCTTCGGGTGCGGGACCGGCTCACCGTGATTCACAGACAGTTTGTAGCCTCTCATTCCGAAGAGTTGTGCACGTCCCACGATGAGCGAAGCGAAGAAAGGTCCGGGTTCATCCTTGATAATCTGCACACCGGTCGCTTCGAGATCCCGAACTCCATTCATATCGGTCGAGAAACCCAAGACCCTAGGTGTTTCGAGCGGCGAGATTGGCTGTTCGGTCCATCTGGTTCCGATTGAGAAGATCTCCTTCACTCCCAGCCCCTTGGCGTATGACAGGACCGCGTCCGAAAACTCATACTGCTCATCTGTCGGGGAGGAGTCACCTGCGAGGAGAACCACGTCTTTTGTCCCTGAAAAGTGGTAGAAGCGGTCTGCAACGAGGCCGGCTGTTCCATCCTCTCTTATGAGGCAGGCTGGTGGCAGAGCAGAGGAATACAAGGAAGCGAAACGCCTGAACTTCATCTTTCTGAGCATGAATTCAGCCAGCTCTCTGGCCTGGGAGTACAGTTCCCGGTACTGTGGCATGGATGTCGAGACCGATACTATCAGGACTGGGTCTTTCAGGCGAACCTCATCTTCCACGTCGAGTCTCTGCCACATCGCTTCTTCACCGAGTGTCACTGGAGAACAGATACAAGTGTGTTTCTTCCACTACTTCGCCACAAAGCAGAACCTTCCTCCCCACTTCTTCACAGAAATCCTCACACCAAAGCACAGACATAGGTTCTTGGCCGTGATGAACTTGTCTATGGGTCTTCAGACCTTATATAGCGTTCGCTCCCACGCGGTCTCATGAACGCCGTAGACTTGGCGAAGGAATTGATCGCATTCAACACGACATCGCCACCGGGGAACGAGGAGGCTTGTGCAAAGTACCTCAGAGACCACATTGAGGGTCTGGGCCTCGAAGAGTGCGTGTATGACCTTCACACCTTCGAACGAGGGAGGGCAAATCTCATTGTGAAGTGTGGACCCGATGTACCAGGACTGGTCCTCTCGGGCCACGTCGACGTTGTGCCAGCCGGAGACCTCAGCAAGTGGCTCTCCCCCCTTCGAGGCACAGATCAGGGGCGAACGACTCTTCGGCAGAGGGGCAGCCGACATGAAGGCAGCCGTGGCGGCAATGGTCAGTGCATTGGATTCCATCAGGGGAAAGAAGTTGAAGCGCAGGCTCGTCTTCGTGGCCAGTGCGGGTGAGGAGATAGGATACGACGGTCTGCTACAGATCACCAGGGAAGAGAAGGTCACTGGAAGCGACGCAAGGTACGCTGTTGTGGGAGAACCAACTGAAATGAATGTGATTCGTGGTCATCGTGGAGGAAGCACCTTCAAGGTCACATTCTACGGGAAAAGTGCCCACGCAAGTCGACCAGAGCTGGGAGTAAACGCGGTGGAAAATTGCTCGTTGTTCATCAAGGAGCTGTTCCGTTTGCGGAAGAAGTTAGGTACTGAGAAACACCCGGACCTCGGTTCGACCATCATTACAGCAACCGTTGTGAGCGGCGGAACCAAGAGTAACGTCGTTCCCGAAGCGTGCGAGTTAACACTCGATTCAAGACGGATTCCAAAGCACAACCACTCCCTGATTCGAGGAGAGCTTCAGGCAATCATTAACAAACTGCACAAGGCAGACGAGGGCTTTCGGGCGAAGTTGGAGACAAGCTTCGAGAGTTACCCTCTGCTCGTCCCAAGGAATCATGAGTTTGTGAGGATGGTGGAATCGATCACTAACACCAAGGCGACAATCGCTCCATACTGCACCGAGACTCCGTTCTATCAGCGGATGGGAATGGCGTCCCTCGTCTTCGGTCCTGGGAGTGTCAAGCAGGCTCATGTTCCCAACGAATATGTTGAGCTGAACGAGCTAAGACAGGCAGTCAAGGTCTATTCCGAGCTAATTCATCGCATCTGCGTGTAGACTGCCCACGCTGTGGGCCGGTAGATTTCACTGGCGGAGCGATTTATAACCAAGTCTACCCCATCGAATCTTGCCATGCCTCTCGTCAATCGACGCGGCGACTTCATGTGGCCGAAAACCACGCTGGCGGACATCAAGCTCATCCCTCAGAGAGGGTCATATTCGTTCGACGAACCCATTTCTATGAACCTCGGCTTCAGGGTCGTCGGAGGTCTAAGAGAAGCTTTCGCCCCAGACGTCTGGACTACTGCCTGGGAGGATAACGACAAGATGGTTCGCTTCATGATAAATACATCAATCGTCTCGAACTCGGTCGGAATGCTCAGAAAAGAATTTGCCTCCACGGACAGGGAGGTGAGGAAGGCGAAGTTCTATTGGAGCCGCGATCCAGACCTGCCCTATCGGATTTGGACTGCGATAATCAATGAAGATGGGAGTGCCCCACAGATTCCCGTGAGCGTCGAGGACGCGAAGGCCAAGATGTTTGATGTTGTGAAGCAACACGTCGTCCCGGCAGCCTCACTCGGGAGAGGGGATCGCAAGATCGCGGGAACAGTTGATATCAGTTGGGGAAGGAGGAGCTTCATCGAGAAGGGCACTGCGAGTGGACGGTCGAAGGAGTTGACTCTTCGAATTGAGTAGCGGCGCTGAAGTCAGTGTCACCTGGGCGGGAGAACAGAGGTTCATCGGATCCGACGGTATCGGTCACAGCATTGTCTTCGACTCATCCACGGAAGGCGCTGGCGTGGGCATAAGTCCCATGAAAGGACTGCTTGCTTCACTCGGCGCCTGTTCGGGGATGGATGTGATAGCGATACTGAGAAAGAGGAAGCAGAAGATTTCATCGCTAGAAATAGAGCTCAGGGGGACAAGACCCGCGTCGAGCCACCCCAGACCTTACACCGAAATCTCCCTGACGTATCTCATCGGTGGCAGGGGCCTGGAGCGGAAGTACATAGATGAAGCTGTCAACGACAGCATGCAGAAGTACTGCAGTGTGGCAGCCACCGTCAGCGGAACGACGAAGATCACCTACGGGTACAAGATCCTAGAAGATGAGGATTAGACCATAAGGACGATCTTGCCGAAGTGCTCACTCTTCTCCATGCGCATCTGGGCCTCGGCAGCCGCGCTCAGCGGATAAGTCATGTCCACGACTGGCCTGAGCCTCCTCTGCTTGAACAACTCCAGTGCCCTGAGTAACTCTCCGCCCCCTGCCATATAAGATCCGTAGATCGTCAGTTCTCTGTTGTAGACATATCTGAGGTCAGTCTGTGCGTCTGAGCCGGTTGTCGCGCCGCAGGTCACAAGTCTCCCTCCCTTGCAGAGCACCTTAATGCTCTTCTCCCACGTGGCCTTTCCCACATGCTCGACGACAATGTCTACTCCTCGTCCCTCTGTGAACTTTTTGACTTCCTCAATTATCTCCTGCTTGTGGTGGTTAATTGCCAGGTCAGCCCCCAGCTCTACTGCTTTTCGGAGTTTGGCGTCCGTTCCCACAGTCGCGATTACGTTCGCGTTGTACGCCTTGGCTATCTGCGTCGCTGCTATTCCGACACCAGACCCGGCTCCTAGAACCAATACCGTTTCGCCTGACTGTACGGACGCCTTTGTCACGAGCATGTGATATGCGGTGAGGAAGACCAACGGAATTGACGCAGCCTGCACAAAATCCATCCTCTCGGGTTTTGGAATGACATTCCTCCTTGGCACACTCACGAGCTCCGCATAGCCGCCGTCCGTCCCGTTTCCTATGATTGTGTAGTACCTACACTGATCATCCTTGCCACTCAGGCATTTCTCGCAGCGCCCACAGCCAAACCCGGGGTTGACTATCACCTCCATCCCCTTCTGCAGCAGTTTCTCGTGTGGTGGAACCTCCTCCAACACCCCTGCGATATCCGAGCCCGAGATGTGCGGGAGGTTCATCTTCACATTCGGAAGCCCGACCCGCTGCCAGATGTCGATGTGATTCAGTGCACACGCCCTGACCCGAACAAGCACATCATCGGCTGTGGGTACTGGGTCAGGTGCATCCTCGTACTGCAAAACCTCTGGACCGCCTTGACGATGAAATCTCACTGCCTTCATGGGTCGGGGCACTCCAGTTGTATGCTAATTAGGGTATCCCACGTACGCTTCACATTCGTCCGCTTAGCGATCGGCAGGCTTCGAAGAGAGGAATAGCAGGCCTAAGAACGAAACCCCCGGCCAGTCCGAAGAAATGTGCGAATATGTTTACCCCTGGTCCGGCGCTCTGCACGAAGATCAGGAACGCGTAGAGGAGGCCAACAATAAGATTGTCAGCCTTCCTCTCGGTCGCAACATACGAACCGATGAGCCCGAAGATTGCCCCAGAGGCGCCTCCGGATGGAACGTCCGGAGCGAGTAGAAAAAGCGACGCGGCGTTGCCGAGAAGCCCCGACCCCAAGTAGACTGCCAAGAATTGCCATCTTGAGAAGATATCCTCGTTAAGTCTGCCAAAGTAGAAGAGCGCGAACATGTTGAAGAGGATGTGAAGGATATCGAAGTGGACGAACATAGCTGTGAATGGCTGCCAGTAGAATCCCTGAAAGAATATTCCACCAGTCTGCGCGAGCAGTAGAATCACCTGATCCCCACCGACGAGCTCCAGCAAGTATACAACGACACAGGCAATGATAAGCGCCAGCGTTATTCGTGGGAATGAGCTGTATCTGGTGGTCGGATACGGTGAGAACAAATTACTGTAAGTTCCGGGCGCGAATCATCTTATTTAAGGGAAGGCGATATGACCGACCATTCGAATACTTTCACTCTCCTCTCGAACTGGAAGACTGTCTCCTCCAGTGTTGCGCTGGAGAGGTTGTTCAACTGACTAAGCGTTCAGGTTCTCCCTAAATGTGTGCATGTACACCTGATACGCGCTCTCGCCAGTCGCGTGCTTCTCACAAAGACAAAGCGGAGAGACCCGTCTTCTGTCACAGTCCTCAAGATAGGGGCACGCAGGGCAGGCTTCGATCCCGCAGACATAACATCTTAGTGACAGTTCAACTTCCTCTGCGAGCGCCTCATTCAGAACTCTCACTGCAGCTTCAATGTTGGTACTGCTGTCGAGTTTGAAGCCCATCCCCTTTTCGTAGCTGACACCCAGTTTCATTAGCGCCAAGAACGTTTCCTTTCCGAGCTTGGGAAGTCCGAACCAGCCACCCACCAAGATTTTCAGGCGACGTCACCTCCATTCATCCTTCCTTCCTTCGCCAGAAACTTCTCAAATCCCTCGTCGAGGTCAAGCCTCTTGATCACCTCGTCCCGGAACCTCTTGTTCCCGCACATGTGCAAGAGGTAGAGAAGGTCTTCTGTGGCCGCGCTCCTGACGCTGGTTCCGGTTCTGATTGAGAATCTCCTCGTGAGTTCCTTGGTCTTCTTCGAGTCATTCCAGACCCGGAGCTGCACGGGCCAGGGTAGCCGCTCCTCTGTGTACTGCACCCCCTTGCCCCCCATCACTCGCGAAAGCTCGTTTGCCAGCAGACCGTCGAGGTAGCGTAACTGCCTCCACTCCTGTGTTCTTAGTATCTTCCCGATTAGCATGTCCGCCCTGGAGATGACCTCCAATGATTTCGAAAGCTCCACTGGAGAAAGCCCAGAGTTCACGACGCTTGCGAAGATGCTTCTTACCTTCTCCATGGGAGGCATGGACACCAGCCTCAGTGCCTCAAGAGCCAACTTGGCGTCGGTGGCGTCAAAGAAAGAGTTGAACGCCTGCAGCGCAGGCAGGTCGTTGTCCTTGTAGCCATCTCCGGGTCTGTCGCGGTAGCTCTGGACGGAGTTTATGAGGTACCGAATGTCTCCTTTCGAGCTCGCTACGTACCGCACCAGCATATCACCTTGAACTCGTAGACCCTCCTTCTCAAGGATACTCCGCACGTACAACAGCAGCTCACGCGGGGGAGGTGGCCTGAACCGCAGTGGCGTTGATACGTCCGAGAGCTTCTCGACCTGGTCCGAGTCGGGGTCATTTGCGGCCATGACGATGGGGTTCTTGGAACTCTTGATCGCCTGCTTGATGAACTCTATTGCGCCATGGTCCGTTCGGCCCGAGAGCCCATCGACCTCATCGAGAAAGATTAGAGTTCTTTCTCCAAACAGGCTAGTGGTCCACACGACCTCGCCAATCTTCTTGGAGAGCTTCTCCTTAGTTCGAGCGTCACTGGCGTTAAGGTCGACTAGGTTCATCTTGCACTCTTTCGCGGCCAAGTGAACCAGTGTGGTCTTCCCTGTCCCGGGAGGTCCCAACAGAATAAGTGCCTTGCTGCCTTCCTTCCAGTTCTTGAGCCATCCCACGAACTTGGTTCTGGCGTCCTCATTCCCTACCATCTCCTCCAATCTTCTAGGCCTGTACTTCTCCACCCACATTCTACATCGCCCCCATGATGAAGACTACTAGTCCCACGAGCATCCCAAGCAGCGAAGTCCTCTTCACCGCGAGCGCGTTCTTACGAGATGGCCTCATTCCTATCGACACGGCAAGATAGATGAACAGGACATCTGGCACGATCACCCGAACGAGATTGATTGGAACGACGGCAACTGGTCTCGAGACGAATGCTCTTACAATGACGGCAAGACCAATCATCGCGCAGTTTAGCGGACGAACTATCGCAAATGCTGCCTTCAGGCTCAAACTCGCACTACTTGTTGAAATTCTTCTTCGTGACCCTGTAGTATATGACTTCTCCCCTGCGCTCTATCACCGCCACGATCGCTTCTTTGCCCATCTTGCCTATCTGTCTGACAGAGTCCCTCAGCTCATCAACACTCGTCTCGGCGCCCTCGTCGAGCGCGAAGACCACATACTTGGCTGCTTTGCGGGGGAAGTCCCCCCTCTCGTACACCCGGAGGTCTGTCCCAAATCCAAACCCGTCCTTCGCCACATATCCCCTGCTCCTCAGGTCCCGGTATATGATGAACCGGGTCCAGGAGTCCCTCGAGCGCTTCTGCGCCTCGTCCGCCAACTGGTCGAAACCAACCTCGCGCCCCCTTCCGTCCCTCAATCTGAGTTTCTTGCTGTGGATTAGATAAAGGGCTTCGTGGTCCTTGAGGACATGCTGTTTTCCCTCCCTTTCCCCATATCCAAGATGTTCGAGTTCGGAAAACTTGGTTTCGTCCTCGACATTGATTCTACCCTCCCGAATCCTGGCCTGGATGGGTTCGCCCTGGAACTCCGGTTCTTGGAGAGTCTTTTCCACACGACCGAACGCCCTGGTTGCGATAATAAGGGTTTCATGCTTCGTTTCTTTGAAAAACCTTAGAAGTGCGTGTCTCGCCGGAGAATCGCTTGAAGGAGGATTTCTTCTCTCTCAGGACTGTCGTCTGGGAGGACGGTACCGTGAAGATGATAGACCAGACGCTCCTCCCGATTCATCTTGTCTACAGGAGCTTCAGCCGGTGGGAAGACGTGGCCTGGGCCATCAGGGCAATGGTAGTTCGTGGGGCTCCTGCGATAGGCGTGGCTGCGGCGATGGGGGTGGCACTCGCGGCAGTTCGTTCCGAGGCACGGGAGCGAGAGGGTCTGCTGAAGGACATGGACAAGGCGGCCGCGGGGCTGCGCGCGACACGACCGACCGCTGTGAACCTCTTCTGGGCGATAGACAGGGTCGTTGCGAAGGCGGCGGCAGCTGGTGGCGCTGTCGACGCTGTCAGAGACGTGGTCGTCGCCGAAGTCAAGAGGATGGCGGACGAAGATGTTGAAGTAAACAGATGCCTCGGAAGGCTGGGTGCCGAACTCATTGAGGATGGGGACACGGTGATGACCCAATGCAACGCCGGTGCGCTTGCAACAGTCGGGTATGGCACAGCGCTCGGCGTCGTCAGAGCCGCGAGGGAGGCGGGAAAGTGCGTCTCCGTCATCGTCCCGGAGACAAGGCCGGCACTGCAGGGTGCAAGACTGACTGCCTTCGAACTGGCGAGGGACGGGTTTGACTGCCGAGTGATAGCGGACACGGCTGTTGGCTACACCATAGGTTCCGGGAGAGTCGACAGGGTCATCACGGGAGCGGATCGCATTACGAGAGATGGCTATGTCTTCAACAAGATTGGAACGTATCAGATTGCGGTTCTGGCGGATAGGCACGATGTGCCCTTCTACCCGGCTGCTCCGTTCTCGACCTTCGATACGACCAGAACTCATGATCAGGTAGTCATCGAAGAGAGAGCGTTCGAGGAGGTGGTCAGGATAAGGGGAAGAAGAATCGTGCCGAAGGGTGTACCCGTTGCCAACCCTGCCTTCGACATGACGCCTCCCGAGCTAATCTCCTCAATAATCTCAGACCGAGGGATAATCGAGCGACCTGTGGACAAAAACATTGGGAAAGTAATCAGCTAATATCCATGGGCCTACAGATGCTTGATTCGCTGATACTCGCCTACGAAAGGCGTGCGCCGGTTCTCGCACTTTGGTTTAGGACAATGTGCGCATGCAATGTATTCCTGGCGCGTGGCAGCAAGTACACCCGACCCTGATTTCTTGGGCACCATCATCAGACTGGGGGTCAGATGCACACCGATGGATGCCGTAGCAGGGTCCAGTATCCGAAACAGTGGCTTCTGCTGCTCGATGCCAAACAGCTCGCCAGTACCAGTTCCAGGGCCGAACTCAGACACTGGTCCTCGCCCGCTCTCAAGTCTCTCCGCTGCACGTGACTTGAGGTAGGCGCGGGCTTTGTGCAGAGCGTAATTAGCAATTCTATCCATTAGGAACGAACGGAGCAGATTCTTCTCTTGGCTGATTTCACTCTCCAGTTTGAGGCCTATCGTTACGA
The DNA here is from genome assembly GCA_963836465.1 of uncultured Nitrososphaerota archaeon. Lineage (GTDB taxonomy): Archaea > Thermoproteota > Nitrososphaeria > Nitrososphaerales > Gagatemarchaeaceae > CAWIJZ01. Next base: position 97,038 of record CAWIJZ010000057.1, on the reverse strand, counting down.
CGTAGGGGATGATTTCTTGACCGCGGTCCAGCATGTCTCCGAGGACCATGCCTCTAAGGGCGTGCCCATTCTCCAAGTAGACCACATCATTTTCAAACCCGATGACATGCGTCGTCGTGTAGACTGCTTTGGGTTCAATCAGCGGCCGAGCCCTGTCAAAGAGCGTCACAAGCTCCTCGCTCGAGTCTTTGCGGTTTCAGGTTTCCCGCCAATTCAGCAGCGTCCAGCTCTAGCGGAACAGGATCGATAACTTCCATTGATAGGACCCGATGCGATCGCCTCCGCGGTCGGCTAATTCAACCTTCTCACTGATTTTCGAGAGAACTCCGGGGAGCTGGATCACCATTATCGGCAATGACAATTTAGGGGCGCATGCAACGGCACACCCACACGCATCTGAGCAGAAGACTCAACGAATCTATGCAGCAACTTATTTACGCTTCTACGGCAAAACATAATTCGGGCCTGTAGCCTAGCACGCGTTCGGTCTGGTTGGCCTCAATTTCTGGGCTTGCCAGCTGCTTGCCTACGTTTTGTCCCGCCGTTTTTGCTTCGGTCATCAGTCGGGCTTATCTTAAGGTCAACATATGTGGCTTTGGGGGAAAAATGGAGAGGGCCCGGTGGGGTTCGTGTCCATATGGGTTCTTTTTCCCTATCGAGCAGACTAAACGGGGATATGGTGGGGTCAGCCCCCGAATGGACCCTATACTTTGAATTGGTTCGAAGAGTATTTCATGGGCGAGGACGGGGAGAAGTTCTTCAGGTCGAGGATGGAGTGCAAAATCAATAACGATAATTCAGTGGACATGAAAAGATAGATGATAATTCAAGTGTCCGGATGCCCCTGGCTCGCTGTCCGAATGTCCGAATCGTTGTCCGGGTTGTCCGGATAATCTGTCCAAATCTCCAGCCGAGCGTGATTCGGGCGCGAGTCAGGCCTATGTCAGGGCGGCGACAGGCCAGCATAGCCGCTGAAGTGGTGCACCAATCCGGACAGCCCTTCGAATCCGGGGCCTGGCCTCACCCTTCCTAGAACTTGCCGGAAGGTTCCATCCCTGATTGAGTTGAGCTGACAGGGCCGTGTCTAGCAGGAGGATAAGATTCTACTCGTCGAAGCCGGACGCGGCGACGGCGTTCTGACGAGACAGCGAAGGACATCAAGCTGGAAGTCTCTGATCCGACACGAGTGAAAGGAAGGTCCACGAGGACTAAGAAAGATGAAGAGGGTAGAACTCCTTCTCCGGACTTCGGACGGCAATCGGAATTCAGGACGGCAAGCTGTCTTCAACGCCTCTTAGACTCGTCCTTAGCGGAGTCGCCTGCAGCCTTTCCCACGGCCCCTCCTCGAAGAACTCGAATCCACTCGGGAGAGAGGTCAGAAAAGTGATCGAGGACCTTCTACCGACTCCTTCATTCGCTTCTTGTACGCTTGAACTCTTCCCCTAAATGGAGGTGGCATCGCGCCAAGGACCTTCGGCGTCTTATCGACTTGCCTTTGATTTTGAGGAAGTTCTCTAGACGATAGCGGTAAATCTTCTGGTTGGCCTTGCTGTGTACTGTCTCCATCATCTCAGTCCGCACTCTTGGACTTAAGGTCTTCGTGCGAGAACTTAAGATAGCCTGATTTAAGGTGCTATCGGGCCTGTAGCCTAGCACGGATAGTTTGGCGTATGACGCTTTGCCTAGCGTGCATACAACAAACACGGATAGGGCATCGGCCTTCGGAGCCGAGGGTACCGCGGGTTCAAATCCTGCCAGGCCCATCAAATCATTCGCATTCAAGGGAATGCTAAGATCGATCAGATCAGGATAAACGAAACGACTAGTTCGAGCGAGAATCAATGCGTCGGCTGCGATTCAAAACACTTTAAGCCTCGAACCAAACGTGATGGTTGATGACCAAAAGAGAATTTGGAATCAACCCTGCTGTAGCTGGACGTTCATATTCAAGAGACGAAGTGGAGTTGGATTTCGAAGTGCTCAAGAAGGTTGCTTTGGCTGCTGACAAGTATGATTCAGTTCCATCTCAGTCGCCGATCATCTGCTGAACCCGATTGGTTCGGCTCCTGGTGGAAAGGAGATGCCCAAAAGATTCAGGTATGGAATCTTCGAGGCTTGGACGACCATTTCATCTCTGGCGACCATCACATCCAGGGCCAGGTTGACCAACTCAGTGTTATGCAATCTCTACCGGTACCCAGCCGTGCTTGCGAAGATGGCCTCGACACTTGATCACATATCAAATGGTAGAGTGAACCTTGCGTTGGGAGCAGGATGGTTCAAAAGCGAGTGCATGGCGTACGGAATACCTTGGAAGCCCTATAGTACAAGGTTGGAGATGCTGAGAGAAAGCATTCAATTGATCAAGAAACTCTGGACGGATGAAGAGGTAACGTTTGTAGGAAGGCATTATCGCATTGAAAAAGGCATCCTCAGCCCGAAACCTGTCCAGAAACCTCACCCGCCCATTGTTGTAGGTGGGTCTTCCGAAAATGTGATGAGACTCGCCGTCGAAGAAGCAGACGGTTGGGACGTTGATACCGGTCCATGCTCATTTGAGCTGTTCCAGCAGCGGATGACCCAAATGGAGAATTATTGCAGCGAGATGGGGAGGAACGTCAAGTCAATCAGGATATCTCTTAACACCACCCCAATCTTTGCCCGGAGTATTCCCGAGGCCAAGAAGTTGGCGACAATCTGGGCCGAACGCGTAGGAATGAATCCAGAGGAGTATATTTCAAACAAGTCTGTGTTTCTGGGCACGGCTGAAGACATAATCTCTTCAGCGGAGAAATGGTTCGAATCGGGTGCCGACCAGATCAATTTCATGATGCCTCAGGATGCGCAATACGCGCAAGACTTCTGTGAAGAAATCGCTAGGATATCACATTGAACTGTCATCCAGAAGCCGGAAATTATGTATCTATTCTCTGAAATGACTTCAGAGGACCTGTTCGCAACTCGTGCCACCCTCGGCCTGCGACGCAGGAGGAATCATCTTCTGCAGTTTTTCATTTCAAGTAGTTCGCCCGACTTGATGTAAGAACTCGAGACTTTCCCGTCCGTCGTCATGACTGCGCACACCGGGTTGCAGTCTGCCAATGTCAACCTCCCGCAGGCTCGCACAGCTCGACATACTTTATAATGGAGTAGTATAAGCAACGGCTACTCACGAACTAGGTGAATTGGTTGTCACAAGACAATCCCGATATCCGAAAGCAGGTGGAAGCAAATAGAGGCCCCCAGAAGAAGCTTGAGCTTCTGATCCCGGGTCTACGGAGCTACAGGACGCTAGAGGACCTCCGCGTCTCAGACGACCTCCTCCGCAATCAGGTCGCTGACAAGCTCGACCTGGCGAAGTCGAACCTCGAGGGGCTCCGCAAGCAGATGGTCTCCGCCGGCGACTACACGAACCTTACTTCGGTAGGGTCGCTGATCTTTCAGGTTCAGCAACTCAGCGGGCAGGTGAGGCACGCCCAGCAGGGCTACTCGGGCTTCGTCGCGACAATCAGCATCAATCAGAACAAGCTGAACAAGCTCTACGACTACGACTACGCCTTCGTGAGTTCTGCCTTCCAGCTCCTGTCCTGACCTCGCCCCCAGACTGGCCTACGACCCTACCTCACCGCATCCGTCCAGTCTATCCCGGAAGGTGGGCGCGGCAATCGGGGACTTCAAGCAGAAGTGGTCGGTCCGAATGGAAGCGATAGAGAATATATTGGTCCAGCAGTGATAGAAAGCATGACTGGCTTATTCTCGAAGAAGATCGACGGATATCCCGCCCACGGGCGGCAGCGTTCTCGGCTCGATCACGGTCAACTGGGAGGACCAGTACAAGCAGGACAACGTGATGTGGAAGGTTCCCCGGAACATCAGGCTGAACGACAACATAGTGGTGAGGGAGGACGAGATTGCGGTCTTCTACAGGGACGGGAAGGTCCTGACCTACTTCGACCAGCCGAACAGGTACGCCCTCACCGACTTCAACGCCCCCATCGTGGGGAACCTCCTCAAGTTCTTCACAGGCGTCCAGCAGCAGGCCGAGGTCTACTACCTCCAGAAGAGGTACCTGGACGGCAAGTTCGGGAGCACCCAGCCCTACCAGTTCACCGACCCGACCTTCGGGATAGTGAACCTGAGGGTCTTCGGCGAGTACAGGTGGAAGGTCTCCTCGCCTGAGAACTTCATCAACCAATTCGTGGGCACATTCGCCGCAGAGACTTCGGACGACGTCGAGTCCAGGCTGAAGGAACAGATGGTCATCCTCGTCTACAACGCGATGGGGAAGATGAAGGGCCAGGGCCTGAAGGTCACGGACCTCGCCGCTAACCTGACCAACATCGAGCAGGCGGTGCTCGCCATGGCCCCGGACAACTTCGGGCAGTACGGCGTCGAGATAAACAAGATCTCCGGTCTCACGATAAGCCTGCCCGACGAGGTGCAGAAGGCAATCGACACCAGGTCGCAGATGCAGGTGCTCGGCGTCAACTACATGCAGTACCAGGCCGGACAGGCGATGGTCGATGCGGCCAAGAACCCCTCAGGTGTGGCTGGTGCCGGGGCGGGATTGGGGGTGGGTCTCGGGGCGGGTGTGGGTGTGGGCTCCGTACTCGGCGGTCAGATGGCTGCAGGAATGGCCCAGGGAGCTACAAAGTCCTGTCCTAGTTGCGGCTCGATTATCCCTGTCAACACGGCTTTCTGTCCAAACTGCGGAGCGACTCAGGCGAAGCCAGAAGCTCCTCAGCAGTCAGCACAGCAGACCGGGAACAAGTTCTGCCTCAACTGCGGCAAGCCCATCGCACAGGGAACGAAATTCTGCGGCAACTGCGGCGCTGCCGCTGGGTAGTGCTTCTCGGAGTTCGCTCGACAAAGAATCAGAGTATTTCGTCTTGCTGCTCATCATGCTAACCTGCGTCCTTCGTACACAAAGAGTGTTTCGTAGAACATCTTCCTTTTCCTGATGAGCTTTGTCTGCACGCCCAGGCGGGCGCAGTACTCCGCAAATTCATCAAGATTCCCTTCACTTGACAGCAGGAACAGAATTGTCCCAGATGTTCTCACGACCCTGACCGCCTCCTCCAGGAAACTCACAGGTATCTCTATGCCTCCTCTCCCGCCGTCGACCGTGGGATCATCGATTGACTCGGAAGGAAGGTAGGGCGGATTGAAGACAACAAAGTCGAAGGAAGAATCCCTGAAGCAAGTGGCCCTGTCTGCAAACACCAGCTCAACGCAGTGGGGTCCCTCAGGAGCGAGCTCTGGCCGTAGGATGTCGGTCGCTGCAACCACTTCGAACTGGTCGCAGAGTTGAGGAAGATTGGACCCACTACCGAATCCCAGCTCGAGGCATGAGCGGCCGCGGTAGCCCCGGATCGCCTCCCTCAAGAGGTCCGAGTCCTCCGAGGAGTGGTAAATCCCGGTCTGCGTGTGGTTCCTGGCCACCTGGGAGTGTGACAGCTCTACCTCGTCAATCAATGTACTTCAGCACCCCGGAGCTGTACTGGGCGGCCTTCTTGGGACTCTGAACAAGCTCGTCAGGCAGGCCCAGCCTCGCCGCGGCCTCCCTGACCACGAGCTTCCTCGTGCCACCCAATATCTTGTACTCCATCGGTAGACCGAGTCCAAACCTCACGAGTTCTTCGTTTGCGAAGGGGAATCTGGGTTCAGTCCAGGAGGCGCATGCGGCCTCGTCCCTGATGAATGCCCGACCGGAGCACGCGAGCACATCGTTCATCATCATGTTGCTGGCTGCCCGCGTTCCGTTTCGTTTGAGTTCGATAGCGTACTTCATGTATCCACCAAACAATTCGTCCGCCAGCTGGCCGAGGATGATCACTCCCGCGCGGTGCTCTCTCGCCAGCTCGGCTGTTCTGGAGTAGATGCACCAAAGAGATTTGTCCATTCGGGAAGGCTGGAAGGGTAGGTTCAGAGTTGACAGCTGCCTCGCCACATCGTCTCTTCTCATTGCCGCTCCAGCGAGTTCCAGTCCAAGAAGGTCCGCCGCCTCGCGTGAGACTCTCTCGTCTCGCGAACCTTCGGTGTGAACGTTGCACAGGATTACATCGCAATACCTCGACGCAAGAAGTGCCAGCAAAGCGCTATCTATGCCGCCAGAGAAGGAAACAGCAACAGTCTGGCATCCTGAGACACAATCCCTAACCGACTTCATGAGGATATCAGCGAGTCTCTCAGCCGCTTCTCCCATCCCATCCGTCCACAGTTGTGGTTCGAGCTTTCGTTCCTCCGTTACCCGGAGCCTATCGGAGAACAGGTATGTCGCTCCAGGTTTCAGCGGTTCGCCTCCGCCCAGCGGCAGGAACCTGTGGTCGCTGGCTATGACGCCCGGGCTGAAGAAAAGGGGCCTCGTGCCGAGCTGATCCCTAGCCAGCAGAAAATCTCCGTTCTTCCTGTCGAGCAGTGAGAACTCGCCAGACGGTGGATTCTCAATCCGCCCCTTCTCCTGCTTCACAAATCCGTGGACGAGCGGCAGCGATTCATCGCTATCTCCTACAGCCAGACTGGCAATCATAGTCTTGGAAGGGCGAAGTTCCCCAGTGAATTCGGCGAACCCCTCTCCGGGGCTAACGAGGATTCTATCTCTTCGCCTCGTCACCATCTTAACAGCCCGCGCGAACCTTTCCGAGGCGCCGTTTCCCGTGAAGAGAGCAAAGGAGTTGGACCGTATCATCAGCTATCCAGTCTCTTCCCTGATCCGTCTTGCAAGCACCGGGCCTATTCTCTCCACCTGCGCCAGCCTCTCCACTGATGCCTCCCTGAGTGCCTTGATGCTCCGATACCCCGAGGCGTACAGCGCACGCGCTCTCACGCGCCCTATTCCCTGAAGACTCGTCAACTCCACAAGCTCCGCCTTCACTCCATTGTACACCCTCCTTCGGAGGAACTCTATCTCTCGGGCAAGCTGACCCTTTCCGTAGAGCCTTGCGAGCTCTGCGAGTGCATGAAGCAGCCAGTCAGAACTATCCACGGCTCTGTGCAGGTCTCCAGGTTCGATACCGAGCCTCTCCAACAGGTCATCCTCTCTCCACTCTTCCGTCCAGTGGTAGAGGACAAGCACAGTCCGCATGTCCTGCAAGATCTCGTCATACTCGAGGAATGATCTCTTGTCCGGTCTATGGAGGAGCTCTGCGAAGTGTTCCTCCAGGAACTGGTAGGCGGTTTCGTAGTACTTCTCCCGCATTGGAAACTTAGGCTCGAAGTCGGGCGATTTGGCTATTAATTGCAGAAGGCCGACCGTGCTATCCCCAACTGATTCCACGTGTCTCAGGCTGTCACGAAACAGGACGCCGGTCACCGGGTCTATGTACAGGGTCGACACCCTTCTGCCAAAATCTGTGCTATGGAGAAGGCCACCGCTCTCGGCCACCAATTTCTCGCTGATCAAATATCCCAGTGCTCTATCAATCAGGAAGCGAATCCTTTCGCTTCCCACTTGCGACGCAAGGAGCGTCATAGAGAACAGCGCATCGATGTCGCGCCTGGAAAGACCTGCGGAAGACGCAACCGTCGCGAGAAGATGAACCCTCATTCCCCACTCCTCACCTAACCTCGATTCAATCGGCTCGACCTCCCCCCTCGCGTAGTGCTCCAAGACCTCTGACGGATTGAAGCTGGAACTCGGAACGATCACCGTCTCTCCGTAGTCGTCGTACTGAGGCCTTCCGGCTCTGCCAGCCATCTGCCTGTAGTCGAGCACCGACATGGCGGAGTTCATGCCTGCTTCACTGTCATATCTCGCAAGGTCGGCCACAACGACCCTCCTGGCAGGTAGGTTCACCCCCGCGGCGAGTGTAGGAGTACTTGCGAGCAGCTTCAGACTCCTCCCCCTGAAATACTCCTCGACGATCCGTCTGTGTTCGTATTCGAGCCCGGCGTGATGGAACGCTGAACCAGTCTCGACCGTCTCGGCGAGAAGCCTGCTCAGGCCCGTCTCCTCTCCGGATGACCTGATCTTTCGCCCGGCCTCGGCGCAGCTCTCCTTCTCTGCCGCGCTCAGCAGTCGTTTCGTTATGCTGGAAGCCTTGACTGCGAGGCTGACCGCTCTTCTCCTGGTCCCTGCAAAGAGGAGCACCTGCCCCCCGCCCTTCACCGAATCGAGGGCCACGTCTATGGGCGCGCCGTGAGACGACTGCTCCACCTGTCTCTCTGCACCATCTGCGAAAACTATTCGACCATAGTCGTACACCCCCTCACGAAGCGGTACTGGCCTCCAGACCGTCTTCACAAGCTTGGAGCCCAACCACTTCGATATCTGTTCGGAGTTGCTAACGGTGGCTGAGAGAGAAAGAAGCTGTGCATTCAGACCAAGGTGCCTTATCTTCGTGAGGATCATTTCGAGCGTTGGTCCCCTATCGCTGCTTCCAGCCAGGTGTACCTCATCAGAGACGAAGAGCCCCACTCTGCTCAGCCAGCTTACCCCCTGACGCAGAATCGAGTCGAACTTCTCGTTTGTGAGTATGAGCACGTCAAATCGCCCGAGCGACTCCGCCGATGCGTCGAAGTCGCCGGTGGAGATGACCGATCTCACTCCGAGTGGTTCCAGCTCTTTGAACTCTGAGTACTTCTCGGAGGCGAGCGCCCGAAGGGGAGACAGGTAGACCGCCTTCCTGCCCTTCTTCGCGCAGAGATAGGCGGCCATCATCGCGATCAGTGTCTTGCCGCTCGCCGTGGGGCTTGTAACGAGCAAGTCCTCGCCTTGGAGCACCCCCGCCTTGACTGCCTCGGCCTGCGGGGGGTAGAGCTCCTTGTATCCCTTCGAATCCAGGAGTTTCAGAAACTCCTCAGGGAGACCGAGCTCGTCGAATCTCAAGCCGCGGCTCCGTGGGTCTACGAACCCACCCGCCTGAAGAATCCGGTCTTGCTTTCGTAGATGATACCTTCCTTCAGCATATTCATGATGAGCTTGTCCGCATCCTCATCGCTGTACTTCCCATTCTTGATAAGCTCCTCTCTGAACACTCGATGCTCTACCGGCTTCTTCTCTGTTCCTTCCAGCTGCCTGAATATTTGCATCGCGGCAGACAGCTTATTCTTCTCACCAACCGGCCTATTGAAGAGAATTCCGAAGTCGCCCTTCGTCTGGGTGGCTGTGTCTGTAAGGACCTCCTCAACCATTCTCCTCATCAGGGAGATGGCAGATAGGGCGTCCTCCTCACTGACTTCGTCCCTGAGCATTAGTCTGGCTCTGGCGGTGGCGAGCCTGATGAGTGACTCGAGAGTCCTCGGTGTGGCACCAATCTGTCCCTCAGTAGTGCTTCTCCTCATCGAAAGGTAGTATTCCTTCAGTCTCTTCTTCCGCCTCCGTGGTTAAAGTAGGTGTCATCTTCTTGGCGAAGGTAATATATTTCTTAAGCAGGTCGAACTGAACAGGGGGTAATTTCGGGAACCCCCTCTTTCGATGCACCTCCAGCATGTGCGTCGCGAGCTCTTCGTCCTGCGCGGGGGTCGGCGTATCACGGATTACGAATATGAGGTCGAATCTGGTCAATAGCGGTATCGGGAGGTTGATGTTATCGGTGAGATTCTGGTATGGATCATACTTTCCGAGAACGGGGTTAAGGGCTGCCAGGATGGCAGTCCTGGCGTTCAGTGTGGCGTAGATGCCTCCCTTCGCGATAGTGCATGTCTGCTGCTCCATCTGCTCATGGAGTGCGCTCCTGTCCTCGTTTCTCATCTTGTCGAATTCGTCTATGCACGCGACTCCTTGGTCGGCCAAGACTACGACTCCGGCCTCGAGCATGAGGGTGTTCTTCTCCCTAATCACGGCGGCAGACAGCCCAGCCGCGGTTGACCCTCTCCCTGAAGCGAACATCCCTCTTGGGGCAACCTGAGCCGTGAACTTGAGTAGCTCCGACTTTGCAACACCAGGGTCTCCCACGAGTAGGACGTTGATGTCCCCCCTCAGCTTCGTGCCGTCAGGCAGAATGGACTGTGGTGAACCCACCAGCAGGAGAAGGATCGCTTCCTTGACAGCGTCGTGCCCAAGGATTGCAGGTGCAATCGAGTTGGTGAGCTTCTGGTATGCTCCGCTGCCCTTCGCTATGCCCTTGATGAGGTTCTCATCCTCCTTGCTGATTTGGATTTGCCCAGGCTCCTTCCCGAGTATCTCGATGAAGTTGCACTCTATCTTAGAACTGAAAACTCTCGACCTGGTCTGCCCTGGTGTGATTTCAGGCTCCGCCCGAACTACCCCAGTCAGCACAACCCTGTCTCCCGGCCTTGCGGTGTTGACAATATCACCTTCGAGGTCGACATCAAAGAACCGAGGCAGCTGTCCGGGAGGAAGCTCCTCAGGAAGCTCCTGAACTCTCAGGCTCTGTGAGTCGATGAACGTACTTCTCTTCTGATCCAGCTCCAGGCTCCTGGCTTCGCCACACGTTTCGCACTTCAGGGGTCTCTTGATCATCACCCCATCCTGGACCAGGACTGTCACGTGTTCGCTCGGGCAGACGAACGCTGCCTCTTGGAGCAGAGGTCGAAGCTCAGACGTCCTGACCACCATCCCAGAGATGGCGATCATCTTGTCGAGATAGGATGTGTCAACCTTCCTCAGAGCCACTCTGTCAGTTATCCCCGTTATCCTGACTTGGATGAACTTCCTCACCATGTCCGCGTATGGTGCGTTCTCGGAACTCATCGTCTCGTACGCCGCCTTTCGGAACTCCTGGAGCGACCTGTCAGGATCTTGGAGAATCTGGTTGCATAGGTCGGCGTTGAAGTGGATGAGGTCCTCATAGTCGACGAGAATCGATTTGCCACCCGAGGCGACGAGCTGCGAAATCCTGTCCCTGTACTTGTAGTGCTTTGACTTGTCCTGGCTCGTCTTCAGGAAGTCTTCGAAGAGTTGAGAGAACTTCCGCGTCGTGAGTTGCGCCAACTAGTCCGCCTCGCCGAGCAACGCTCTCTTCCACTCCTTCGAGAGAAACTGAGTTGAAGTCAAGAAGCTCCGCTCTTCCTGAGTAAGCCTATCCGAGATCGCCTCTAGGCTCGAGGCGGAGCTTGACAGCGAGAGGAGCTTGCTCAGTCTCCTACCGATAAGGTCGTAGCAACTCGCCTTAAGTCTCTCGTATTCTTCCTTCCCGTATTTTCCAGCTTCGACGCCCTCGCGAATTATCTTCAACCTCCTCCTCATCCTAAGGTAGAAGTCGGGTTGAAGGGAGGAGAGTTGCGGGGAACCAAGTATCTTCTCGCGCGTCAAAGACTTGAGTATCTCAACCTCGCATGGTTCCTCCTCGACATCGCAGAGCCTGAGCTCCGCCAGCTCCTCGGCCACCCATCTCGGCAGCTCTAGCATCTCCCCCTGCGACACGCTATTCATCTTGAAGTCTCCCACCTCTATCTTCTCGAGTTGGGCGTTCATGGTGACTCTTACGGGTGAAAGCAAGAAATCCCTCTCCCGCTGGTCAAATAGTTCCTTGATTGTCTCGCCCACTCTCTTCATCCTTTTCGGATCAGTTGCATAGCAGAAGCTATTTTAGAGTTGCTCCGTTTGAGTGGGGTGCCCACTGGCCAAACATCGACCTCTACACAGCATTGCCCTTTGGCCTACTTGTCAGTCAGTACCGTTCAAGCGTGCCGCCAAGGAACTTCTTGAAAACAGAGAGCTCGGCAAGCTCTACCTCGGTCTAAGACCCGCAGAGTAAACGGATCATTGCCCCCTACAGCATATATACCATCAGTGCCGCCTCCGAGTCATAAGTGTTTATCGTTGATGCCAACGGTGTTCTCAGATGTCACTTGATCTGATGTGGGTCGAGAAGTACAGGCCGGCGAGACTCCGAGATGTGATCAACCAGGAGGCGGTGAAAGGCAGGCTCGAGCCGTTACTGGAGAAGCGAGCCGAGCTCCCGCATCTCCTCTTCGCAGGCCCGGCTGGAACGGGAAAGACGACTGTTGCCATGATAATAGCCAAGGAGCTTCTCCACGACTCCTGGGCCGACTACACACTATCGCTGAATGCGAGTGACGAGAGGGGAATCGACATGGTGAGGGAGCGCATCAAGGTCTTCTCGAGCTACGCGGACAGACAGGAAGGTGTCCCATTCAGACTTGTGATCCTCGATGAAGCGGACGAAATGACCAAGGACGCCCAGACCGCGATGAGGAGAATCATGGAGGAGACATCCAAGCTCACTAGATTCATCCTCATCTGCAACTACTCCTCGAACATAATCGATCCAATTCAGAGCAGATGCGCTATCTTCAGGTTCCAGCGCATCGACGAGAAGGGCGTGGTAGAATGCCTGAGCAGGATAGCAAAGAGCGAGAAGGTGAAGGTGTCGGAGAGTGGTGCGCTGGAGGCTATCTACGAATCAACCAACGGGGACCTCAGGCAGGCGATAAACCTCCTCCAGGCGGCATCGTCCCACGGAGAGATCACCCTCGAGAAGGTCAAGCTCGTCACTGGCTCCACCGTCAGGGGAAGAGTCTCGGAGATAGTCAAGCTCGCCATGGACGGAAACTTCAGCGAGGCCAGACTGAAGCTCGTCGAGCTGACTCGTGTGTATGGCATTCCCGAATCAGACTTCCTCAAGTACGCCAACGAGGAGGTCGCCAGGGCGAAGGACAACGTGGTCGATGCGATGAGGATAGTCGCCGAGTATGATTACCGACTGATTGTCGGTGCCAACCCCGAGATCCAGATTTCCGCTATGCTGGCTGAGCTGTCGGCCCTTAAGCAGACAAGGAGAACCTAGGTTCAATGGATCTGTCTCTCCCGAGGGGCATTAGAGACATCGAGCCGGACGAGTACGAGCTACAGCAGAGGGTGAGAAGCGCGTTCGAGGAGGTGGCGAGGGTCTACAACTTCAGGGCGATGGAACCTGGTCCAATAGAGAGCCTTTCGGTTCTGAGGGCGAAGAGCGGTGCGGTCGTGGACGAGCAAATCTACTCCTTCAAGGACAAGGCCGGAAGGGACATCGGGCTGAGGTTTGACCTTACGGTCGGCATGACGCGCTACGTCGTGGGAAAAAAGGAACTGAAGCCGCCTGTAAAGCTCGCCTCATTCGGTGGCGTGTGGAGGTACGACGAGCCGCAGCACGCGCGCTACAGGTGGTTCCACCAATGGGACGTTGAGATATTCGGCGACCAGAGTGTTGAGGCAGACGCTGAAGTAATGGACCTGACCTACAACCTCTTCCGCAGGCTCGGTCTTGAGGGCGTGTCTGTGCAGGTAGGGGACCGTCGGGTTGTGGAGGAGTACATGGCCAAGGTCCTGAAGATCGACTCACAGGAGAGGGCGATAGAGCTGATGAGGGCTCTGGACAAGGTGACGAAGAGGACAGAGCAGGAGCTTGTCGAAGAATACGAGCAGAAGGGGTTCAAGTCGGAAACATTGCGTTCGCTCCTGGAGTTTGGTAGCGTGAGGGGTGAACCCACTGATGTTCTGCGGAGGCTCGGTGTGCTCGGGCTCGAATCCAGCGGAGACCTGGCAACTCTCCAGGACTCACTCAAGCATCGGGGGGTTCGCGGCCTAGAGTACAACCTGAGCATCGTGCGTGGCATCGACTACTACACGGCGATCGTCTTTGAGATAGTAGATGTCAATCACCGTGATCTCGGCTCCTTGTGCGGCGGGGGACGCTACGACATCCTGCCTAGGATCTTTGGCAGGCCAGAGCTGGCGGCGACGGGCGCTGCGGGCGGTGTGGAGCGGATAGCCATGTCTCTGCCAAAGGAATCACATGGCGAAGAATCTGTCTATGTTACCTTCACGGAGGATGAACTCAGGAAGAACGCACTGGCGGTGGTTTCGGTTCTCCGTGAGGGAGGCTTGAGGGCGGAGGTGGGGCAGAGGGCGAAGAGCCTCAGCAGGCAATTGCAAGACGCGAGTGAACGGGCATTCCGGTGGACGGTGATCATAGGGAAGAAGGAAGTCGATTCCGGCTTAGTCGTCCTGAAGAACATGACTGAAAGAACCGAGGAAAGGGTGCGGCCTGAAGATTTAGTCCAACGAATCGGTCGACACTAGGCGAGCTCTCGACCACTGTCGCGAACCCAATCTCGCAGTTCACCACATGGATTGCAGCCGCGAGGCCGTTCCTCATCGATAGCTGGTGGGCAACCACTCCAACTCCCTTCCGCCAGGTCGCCTGTCGACCAGAACCTCCGACGACGCCTAGGATAATCTGCTCTTCAGAATGTCGCTCAGGTATTCGGGCGACACGTTCCCTCCGCTGATTACGACAACGACCTTGTCGCCAGCGATGCGACCAAGGCGAGGGTCTCGAAGAGCCGCCACGCCGACTGCCCCCGAGGGCTCCGACAGCAGGTGTTCCTTGGAGAGCAGCTCGAAAACGGCATCGTCTATCTCATCCTCCGTGGTAGTCAGCATGCAGTCCACGTTCCTCTTTAGAATGTTCACGATGCTCTGTGTTGCCTCCTTCGAGGCCAATCCATCCGCTCGCGTCCTTGCCAGTGTAGGTGGTGTGAGTTCGCCTGTCTCAAATGCGTGTACGAGTGTGGGGGCGTTCTGGGGTTGAACTCCGATCACCTTGACGTCGCTGCGCAATCCTTTGACGCCAGTGGAGACGCCACTGATGAGCCCCCCTCCACCTACCGGCATTACTATGCTGGTCACGTCCGGCAGATCCTCGAGAATCTCCAGACCTATGGTTCCTTGGCCGGCTATTACGTAGGGGTCCTCCGAAGTGTGCACGAACGTTGCATCAGTTTTCTTCTGGAGCCTTAGAGCCTCTTCGAGGGCATCTTCGTAGGACTCTCCTTTGGCGATCACTGTCGCACCGAACGCCTCTATGCTCTTGATCTTGTCGCGGCTCGCTGTCTGCGGCACGCACACCGTGGCCTTCTGACCCAACAGGCTTGTGACATATGAGAGTGCCAGCGCATGATTGCCGGAAGACGCAGCGACGACCGAGGCCCCCTTCGGGAGCCGGACGAGCCTGTTCGCCGCACCTCTGATCTTGAATACCTTGACAGGCTGAAAGTTCTCTGGCTTGATGTAAACCTGCCTCCCCGCGCCTCTTGAAAGCGCGGGAGAGAAGACCAGCGGGGTCCTGCTGGCTATCCCCTTGATTTTGAGCCGAGCCTCAAAGATATTCCAGAGTGAAACCGATTCAGGACCTTTCAGCTCATTCTGCTCCATGGACTGGCCCCGAACACTTTGTTATTTATGTAGCCCGGGCCACACAAGCGCAGGCGCCGTGTGGCCCTCACGCTCGCCTCGGTCAACTTACCTTGATAATCGGCGAGGTGATACAGAGGACCACCGCTTCCGCCTCCTCAGCCGTTGAGAGGAATGGTACCTGAAGTTCCACAGCCTTTCTCCTCACGTTGAAGAGATCCTTTCTCATCTTGGAGATGTTGGTGTTAAGGGAGAGGATGAACCTCGCCTCTCCCTTGGATACCATCTGAAGCATCTCGTCAACCGAACTCGCTCTCACGTGGTCGAACGAGAGCTTGTCCTTCACAGGCTGTGTTGTGACAAAATCAATCCCCACATCATGAAAGCGCTGCATGACACGCTTCACGTGGGCGAGGTCACCTGTCTCGTCCGCCAGAAGTATTCCGATGTCTCCGGGAGAGGGCAACTTCTGCCCGGAAGCTATCAGAGCCTTACTCATTGCTTCGGCCAAGGTGTCACCGAAGCAGGCCACTTCCCCGGTCGAATGCATTTCCACTCCCAGTATCGGTTCTGCTCCCTCGATTTGCATAAAGGAGAACTGAGGTGCCTTCACCGCAAAGCGAGTCGGCTGCTTTACATCATTCTTCATCGTCAGTTTTCTGCCCAGCATTACCGGGGCTGCTAGCTTGATTAGGTTCACCCCCGTCGCTTTCGAGACGAATGGAAGGGACCTCGATGCCCTCAAATTGCACTCGATGACCTGCACCTCGTCACCAACGACTAGGAACTGGATGTTGAAGGGCCCCTTCACTTCCAGCTCCTTCGCGATAGCCCGGGTGTACTCACGAATTCTTTCTCTGGCGAGGTCGCTGACCGAGACTGTCGGTATCGTCATGATTGCGTCACCCGAGTGCACGCCGGCCTTCTCCACGTGCTCCATTATCGCACCTATCACAGTTGTCTCCGCGTCTGAGACGGCGTCGACCTCTAGCTCCTTTGCTCCCTCAATGAACTTGCTGATTGTAACCGGATAGTTGGGGTTAACCTCCGCCGCCTTGGCCAAGAACTTCTCGAGTTCCATGCTCCCCCAGGTAACCTTCATCGCAGAGCCGCTCAGAACATGAGATGGTCTCACTATCACCGGATAGCCGACCTTCTCACAGAAAGCCCGGGCCTGCTTCATGGACCTGAAGCTTCCCCACCTTGGCTGGGGTATTGCAAGCTTGTCGAGGAGGAAACTGAATCTCTCCCTGTCCTCTGCCCTCTCTATCGACTCGGCCGATGTTCCTAGGATGTTGACCCCCTCCCTATGGAGGTCGAGCGCCAAATCGTTTGGAATCTGTCCACCCACGCAGAGTACAATTCCGATCGGCTTCTCCTTCTCGTAGATGGTAAGGATGCGCTCGACTGTGAGTTCCTCGAAGTAGAGCCTATCGCTCATGTCGAAGTCGGTCGAGACTGTCTCCGGATTGCAGTTTACCACTACTACCTCCTCGACGCCGTCCGCCTTCAGCGCCCAGGCCATGTTCATCGTACCCCAGTCGAACTCCACGGAGCTGCCTATCCTATACGGACCCGCCCCAAGCACGATCACCTTCTTTTTCCGTGATGGGTGGGCCTCCTCCGCTGATGCCGTTGTACGTCTGTAGAGGTAGTTCGTTCGCGCGGGCCACTCTGCAGCGAGCGTGTCGATGACCTTCGTGTACGGCCTTATTCCCATTCGTCCTCTCAGGGACCTGATGTCGTCCTCCTCAACCCCAACGGCAGCAGCAATCTGCTTGTCGGAGAAGCCCAGCTTCTTCGCCTCGCGCACCAGAAGCGGGTCCCTCTCTAGCCCATCCTTCCCACTGGCTGAGAGCCCGATGCATCTCCACGATGTTCTTGAGCTTGCTGACGAACCAGGGGTCGATGACGCTGAGCCTGCTCACCTCGTCCTCTGGAATTCCCGCCATCGAAGCGCCTCCACGACATCGAAGATTATCTGGTCGGTGGGGTTCCTCAGTCTGTTCCTTGATGACCTCGATATCGTCCGTCTCCACGAAGCTCCGGATCACGCCGTCGTACCTGATGTTGAGCATCCTGCGCGGCCTTCTGGATGGCCTCCTCGAAGTTCCTGCCTATCGCCATTACCTCCCCGATGGACTTCATCGAGGTCCCGATGTTCCTCGAGGCCCCCTCGAACTTCTTGGTGTCCCACCGCGGCATCTTGACGACCACGTAGTCGAGGGAGGGCTCGAAGAGGGCGGTCGTGACTCCGGTGACCTTGTTCTTCAGCTCCGTCAGGGAGTAGCCGAGGCAGAGCTTGGCTGCGATGTAGGCGATGGGGTAACCTGTGGCCTTCGAGGCAAGGGCCGAGGACCTGGATAGCCTCGCGTTGATCTCGATCGCGTCTGTATCGCTCCGAGTTCGGCTCCAGAGCGAACTGCATGTTGCACTCGCCGAGCATCCCGCACCTCCCCGCGGCCTTGAGGGACAGCGACCTGCAGCATGTGATACTCCCTGTTGGTTATCGTCTGGGATGGCGCGACGACGATGTTGTCACCGGTGTGGACCCTCATGCTCAGCACGTTCTCCATGTTGCAGACCACCATGCTGTTGTCGTTCTTGTCCCGCATCACTTCGTACTCGATCTGCTTCCAGTCGCCGATGTACTCCTCAACCAGGACCTGGTGCGCTGATGCTGAGGTTGAGGCCCCTCTGAACGATGTCCGTCAGCTCCCTTTCGTTCCTGGCCACGCCTCCCCCTCTTCCGCCCAGTGTGTACGCGACCCTGAGTATCACGGGATACCCTATCTCCTTGACTATCCTCCGCGCGTCCTCGAGCGAGTAGGCCGGCTTGCTCCGGGGCACCGAGATTCCACGTCTCCTGCATCGCCTCCTTGAAGAGCTCCCTGTCCTCCGTGATCTCGATTCCGTTGATCGGCGTACCGAGCACCCTCACCCCGTACTTGTCGAGGTCCCCCTCCTCGCCAGGCCCACCCCGCAGTTCAGCGCGGTCTGGCCGCCGAACCCCAGCATGATGGCGTCGGGCCTCTCCTTCTCGATGATCTCGACCGACGAAATCCGAGGTTCACGGGCAGGAAGTAGATCTTGTCCGCCATCCTCTGGTCGGTCTGGATCGTGGCGATGTTTGGATTGACCAAGATGGAGCTGACGCCCTCCTCCCTCAGGGCCTTGAGGCACTGACTGCCGGAGTAGTCGAATTGGCGGCCGCTTTAGCGGCTCTCGCCGGCTTCTCCGATCTTTATTGCCCCGCTGCCCAGGACCATCGCTCTCTTCACACTCTCATGGTTCGAACTTTCTCACCTACCATCTTCTGCTGTCTCCTTCAGTCGATGCGAACCTGTCGAAGACGAACTGGTGTCGTAGGGGCCCGGGGAGGCCTCCGGGTGGAACTGGACAGCGATGCAGGGCTTCTTCGCGTGAACCAGCCCCTCGATGCTCCTGTCGTCCGCGTTCACGAACCAGGCTTCAGGGCTGTCTTCTCGAGGATTCGCCGTCCACCGCATACCCATGGTTCTCGCTCGCCACATATCCCCTTCTTGAGACGGTCGACGATTGGCTTGTTCTGTCCTCTGTGACCGTACTTCAGCTTGTAAGTGGTCGCACCCTGTGAGATTCCCACCAGCTGCTCCCGAGACAGATTCCCAGAACGGGCACCTCGGATTCGATGAGTCTCGACACAGTCCTTATCGTCTCATGGCAGAGCGTCGGGTCACCTGGACCGTTGCTGATGACCACGCCGTCCGGGTTGTGGGATGTCACCTGTGCGTAGCTGGAGTCGAAAGGCACCCTGACGACGCTGTATCCCCTGCTGAGAAGGTTCCGGATGATGCTCAACTTGACCCACAGTCAAGAAGAGCAACTGTCTTTTCCGCTGTTCCGTACCTCACATTCCCTGCAAGACACAGCCTTAACGAAATCTATTGTGTCGTATCGACTCGCGTTGTTGAGCATCTCTTTCATCTCCCTCTTTCGGGGAGGTCCGCCCCGTTTGCCAGCACACCCATCATCACCCCTCTCTCCCGTAGTAGTGACTAGCGCCCGGGTGTCTATGTCAGCAATACCGGGTATTCCCTCGTTCCTCATCCATTCCGAGAGCGTTGTCTTGGACCCCCAGTGGCTGAGGAGTCTCGCAGGCTCTCCTGGACAATGATCCCGCTGACCTTGATTGACTCTGATTCGAAATGCAACCGGAAGACCGAATAGATCACGGTCTCTCATGCTCGGGACGCCGTAGTTGCCGATCAGAGGATAGGTGAAGCAAAGGATCTGCCCCGCGTACGAGGGATCAGTCATTGACTCAGGATATCCCACCATTCCAGTATTGAAGACAACTTCGCCGGTTATGTTTATTTCAGCGCCGAAGCCCTTTCCGAGGAAGAATGAACCATCCTCAAGAAACAGGACGGCCGGCTTTCCCCCCTCAGGTTTTTCCATCGGTTCTCTTAAAGAAAATGAGTTCCTCGCAGTGTATTATTAAATGCTTTGGCCAGGTTCAGTGCAGCGCGAACCGAGTAGTGACTGGAAAGCTTCTTTCATAGGGCCGGGTCGCTCGTACATCTGAATGTTTCAGAACCCGAGCTGTCTACATACATCTAACTACAATTTACAAGATAGAGCGGCTAGCCGACTTTCTTCGGTAGAACCCGAGCGTCCTGAGCGCGATTAGAGGCTACATCGAAAACTGAAGAATCGCGTAGAAGACAGACGGGATGTCCTCGTCAAGATAGGGGTGATGGCTGAAACGACCAAATTCGGCCTCTTCCTGAGTGGTTCTGACCGCTTTTTACTCCGCGATTTCCAGTCGCCTTCTCTCTTCGGTGATAAGGTCCGTCAGGGCCGTGAAGGCTTTGCCGACCTCACTCATCTTCACGACGAGGATCGTATCTGTGTGGCAGCTGATCGTGTCCTCGATGTTGACGTGGCGGCGCGCTATCTGATTATAGAAGCTGATGAGGCAACCAGGAGTCGTTATGATTTGCGGAGGACTTTGAACGATTATCGCAGCGTACTCGTCTCCCTCTTCCAGTATGGCGCCGTCGGTTAGTCTTGCCCGAATCTTCTTGTGAAGCTTCTGATCAAAGATCAGCGTAATGAATGAGATGCTCTCGGATACCTGTAGGAAGTCCTGCTGGTAGGTGGCCAGTAGGCTGCTCACCACCTCGAGCGTCTGCCTAGTTTTCTCTATGGAGATCTTTGAGACGTGAGTTCGAACATTTACCACGCTTTCTGCGATGACCGAGCGTATCTCATTCGACGCTGCAGTGTAGGTACCCTCAAGCCTCTTGAGCGCCGTTACGATGCCCTCTCTATTGACCTTCCTTCCCAGCTTCTCTTCTAGTCGTGGCTTCAGCACGGTCGCGAGGGCGGTGATGTTTGCGTACTCCCTGGCGAGCGCATCCTGAATCGAAAGGTCGTAGGCTACCTCGTCGCGGACAGCTGAAGACACAGAAACATTGCTGACCGATTTCAAGTCAATTCACTCAGTTTTCAGGTCGTTTGCGGCCAAAGAAGTTAAAAGCATTTCCAAGGAGGTCCAAAGAAAACCAGTTGACCGAGAAGATCGTGCTCGCCTATTCCGGCGGGCTGGACACATCCGTCTGCATCCGGTGGCTGCAGGAAAAGTATCAGGCCGAGGTCATAACTCTCACCGTGGACCTGGGACAGCCGAACGAACTAGAGGAGGCTGCGGAGCGGGCATATTCCCTGGACGTCTCCAAGCACTACC
This sequence comes from uncultured Nitrososphaerota archaeon, assembly GCA_963836465.1. Taxonomy (GTDB): domain Archaea; phylum Thermoproteota; class Nitrososphaeria; order Nitrososphaerales; family Gagatemarchaeaceae; genus CAWIJZ01. The sequence continues at coordinate 76,207 of CAWIJZ010000057.1, read as the reverse complement.
AGCTCGACCTGAGGGAGGAGTTCGTCAAGGACTACGTTCTACCTGCAATAAAGGCGAACGCGCTCTATGAGGGGAAGTACCCACTCGCGACGGCACTCGGCAGGCCTCTCATCGCAACCAAGCTGGTAGAGATTGCCGAGAAGGAGGGAGCCACGGGCGTCGCCCACGGAAGCACCGGCAAGGGTAATGACCAAGTGCGGTTCGACATCACGGTGCGTGCTCTCAACCCAACGCTGAAGGTGTACGCCCCCGTCAGAGAGTGGAACATGTCGAGGGACCAGGAGATAGAGTATGCGAAGAAGAAGGGCATCAAGATCAACGTAAAGCGTTCGGTCTATAGCATCGACCAGAACCTCTGGGGTAGGTCGATCGAGAGCGGACCGCTCGAAGATCCCTGGCACGAACCGGATGACACAGTGTTCGAGTGGGTCACCCCGCCCATGGATGCTCCCGACACACCGGGCTATCTGGATGTCGAGTTTGTGGACGGACTCCCGGAATCCGTCAACGGGAAGGAGACGAATCCGTTGGAGCTGATACGCTACGTGAATGAGTTTGCTGGCCGCCATGGAGTCGGCATTATCGACCAGATGGAGGATAGACTGGTGGGCATAAAATCGCGTGAAGTCTATGAGGCTCCCGCGGCCGTTGCGCTGATCGAGGCTCACAAGGACCTCGAGCAGATGACCCTCACGAGGCACGAGCTCAACTTCAAAGCGGGAGTGGAACGCGAATGGGCCTGGCTGGTCTACTCTGGCTTGTGGATGGAGCCCCTCCGATCGGCCCTGGATAGCTTCATCAGGACCACGCAGCGGAGGGTTACCGGAAAGGTAAGGCTGAAGCTCTACAAGGGTGGAATGCGCGTGGTGGGCCGCTCATCGGACTACTCGCTCTACAAGGTCAATCTGTCAACCTACAACAAGGAATCGACCTTCGACCAGAAAGCCGCAGTCGGATTCATAGAACTCTGGGGTTTGCAGTCCAGGCTTGCAGCGAATCTCGAATCAGCAGCAACGGGGAGAACCAAGAGTGGATATACTAAGAGGCAGGCGCATCAAAAAATCCAATAAGAGGGCAATATCGTTCATCTCCTCGATCGGCTTCGATGAACCAATAAGAAGACATGTCATCAAAATCAACATCGCACACGTGCTTTCCCTCATCCGCTCTGGAGCCGTGGAGAAGGAGGTCGGAGCGAGCTGCTTGAGGTTCCTGAGAGGTCTGCCGGACGACATTGAGCTCGACCCGAAGACCGAGGATGTCCATCAGATGATCGAGCAGGAGGCCATCAAGGCGGTTGGAATGGAGAACGCCGGTTTCATGAACCTGGGGAAGAGCAGAAATGACCAGGTCGCTACCGCCCTCAGGATGGAGTGCCGTGAGAGGATCCTGACGACATGCTCCTCTCTCATCTCGCTGCAGGAAGCTATCGCAGAGATCGTTGGTCATCACTCGCAAACGCCCTTCCCCGGCTACACCCACCTGCAGCACGCCCAGCCAGTCACCTTGGGACATCACTTCGAGGCGTACTTGCGAGCGTTGCAGAGGGACGTTGAGCGTCTGACGCAGTCGTACACACGAATCAACAAGTCGCCGATGGGCCTGGTGGCGCTCGCCGGAACCTCGATCAAGATCGACAGGGGCTACGTCTCCGAGATGCTCGGGTTTGACGGTCTGGAGCCAAACTCCATTGACGGCGTCTCCTCCCGCGACTTCGCAGCAGAGCTTCTCTTCTCCACGCAGCTCATCATGATTGACCTCAGCAGGATCGCGGAAGAGCTCATACTCTGGAGCTCGAGCGAGTTCGGCTACGTCGAGGTTAGTGACGAATACGCCGCGACGAGCAGTATCATGCCGCAGAAGAAGAATCCTGTTGTCGCTGAAACAATCAGGGCGAAGTGCAGTACTTCCCTCGGGCACCTCACGGCGGTGTGCGGACTCTTGAGGGCTCTCCCGAATTCATACAACCTCGACCTGCAAGAGGTCACGCCGCATCTTTGGACCTCGCTTTCGGAAACCCGGGAGTCGATTGATCTCATGACAGGCATGCTCTCTTCGCTCACGTTCAACGTGAAGAGGATCGAAGCATCTCTCAGCGACGACAAGTCGACGGCGACAGAGCTGGCCAACCTGTTGGCTACCCGCGAGGGCGTTCCGTTCAGAGAGGCTCACGCAATAGTAGGCGAGATTGTGCGACGCTCTCTTGAGAAGGGAATCTCCCTAGAGGATGCGACCCAGAGATTCTTGGGGCAAGCCTCCATGAGTGTGTCGGGCCGCGAGCTAAAGATTGATAAAGCACAGATCCGAAATGCTCTCGATGTCCGTAAAACCCTGAACGGAATTCGCAGTCAGGGCGGTGCGAATCCAAAACTGACTCTTTCTGAACTCGCGAAGGATAGGAAACTAATCTGGCAAAACAAGAAATGGATCAGGGAGTTCTCAGAGACGACTGAGTCATTCCGACAGGACTCTGCGGGAGCACGTGAGGCTATGCCTCGGGGCGGTGAGTAACTGATGGAAGAAACATGCACGGAGTGCGACGCGAAAATGACTATTCCGGCAGACGCTCTCGTCGGTGAAATCATCCGTTGCAGAGAGTGTGGCACCGAGTACGAGGTGTGTGAGGTCTCGAAGGCAGGCGTGAAGCTCAGGCCGGCAGAGGTGGCCGAGGAAGACTGGGGTGAGTAGCCAACGAAACTGGCCATCACATTCGACAGGCTTCGCTGGGAAGAGAAGAGCCTCACTGCGGAGGCGGAGAGGCTGGGCTGTGAAACGAAGCTGATAGACGTCCGCAAACTCTCCCTCGACATCTCGAAGAAGAGACTCAGAAACGGCTTCGGAGACGTAGTGTTGCAGAGGTGCATAAGTTACTACAGGTCGCTCTTTCTGGGCAAGATTCTCGACAACTACGGCATCGAGGCGATAAACACGTCTCGGGTGGCCGAGGTGTGCGGTAACAAGATGTTGTCAACCATGCTTCTGGCGAAAGCAGGAATCCCGACTCCCAAGACACTGGTCGCGCTATCATCCGAGTCAGTCCTCTCAGCTGCTGACGCTCTCGGTTTTCCGGTCGTCCTCAAACCTTTCACCGGTAGCTGGGGTAGGGGAGTCAGCATCGCGAAAGACGCACAGACTCTCGACACAATAGTTGAACTCAGAGAGGCCCTGCCGAACGCAATCGAGCACATGTACTATATCCAGGAATTCGTAAAAAGGCCGCCACGAGACATAAGGATCATCGTCGCGGGAGGGGAGATAATAGCCTCGGTCTACAGGATTGCCCCCAAGGACGATTGGAGGACGAACGTGGCGCGCGGAGCGACCACGACCCCGTTCAAACCTGGCGGGGTGCTTTCTGAGATTGTTCTCCGTTCGGCTGAGGCGGTGGGTGGCGGTGTGCTTGGGGTTGATGCAATGGAGTCGGATGACGGCTATGTGATTCACGAAGTGAACAACACAGTCGAGTTCAGGGGAGCGCAGGCGGCAACAAAAACGAGTATAGCCAGAAAGATTGTCAGCTACGCAGTTGCGAGCGTGAAGCGATAGATGCGAGTCGGTGTGCTCGGTGCGTCTGGGTACGCTGGAGGTGAGCTTCTGCGTCTGTTGCTTAGACACGGCGGGGTCGAGCTAACCTTCGCCACGTCGAGGCGGTACGCCGGGCAGTATCTCTTCAGGGTCCATCCTAACCTCCGGGGGGTGACCGATATGAAGTTCGTTCCGAATGACATCGACGCGGTCTCCTCGAAGGCTGACTTGATCTTCACTGCGCTTCCGCACGGGGAGTCGCTGAAGTACATTCCACAACTGGTCTCAACCGGGGTGAAAATAGTCGACCTGAGCGCAGATTTCAGGCTCCGCGATCCACAGGACTACGAAAGGTGGTACGGGTACAAGCATCCTGCGCCAGAGCTGCTCCAAAAGTTCGTCTATGCTGTCCCCGAACTCAACAAAGAAGAGATAGCACACACCGGTTTCGCGTCCTCGCCCGGGTGCATGGCCATCACCTCTATACTGACTCTCACTCCGCTTCTCAAACAGAGAAGCGTCGCCATCGACAGAAGACATCTGGTTGTGGATGCGAAGATTGCGTCATCGGGAGCGGGGGGCAAGCCCTCACTCTCAACACACTTCTCCGAAAGGTACGGCGTGGTTCGTCCCTACAAGGCGGTAGGCCACAGACACACAGGTGAGATCGAACAGGTGCTCACCCAGGCAGCCGGGGAGAAGGTGACCGTATCGATGTCAGCCCACGCGATAAACATGGTGAGGGGCATACTCTGCACGTGTCACGTCTACTATGATGGCGAGCTGGAGAACACGGATGTGTGGAAGATGTATCGTTCTGCCTACTCCGGTCAGCCCTTCATCAGAATGGTAAAGGACAAGTCAGGACCATTCCGCCTGCCTGACCCTAAGGTCGTCATCGGCTCGAACTACTGTGACATCGGATTCGAGATAGACGGTTGGGGACACAGGATTGTGGCGATTGGCGCCATAGACAACCTGATCAAGGGCGCGGCGGGAAACGCGGTGCAGGTGATGAACATAATGGCCGGTCTTGACGAGAGGCAGGGACTGACCGAGATACCTCTCCACCCCGCGTGATGAAGTTGAAGATTGTAATCAAGGTGGGAGGAGACCTTGTCAAGGGGGACTTTCCGCCCGAGCTCCTTGCCGACATCAAGCGGTTGAGCAATTCCAACGAGGTGCTGCTCGTTCACGGAGGTGGAGACGTAGTCACCGACATTGCCACGAAACTCGGCAAGGAGCAGAGGTTTGTTGTGTCTCCCGAAGGGGTGCGCAGCAGGTACACTGACAGGGAGACCATAGACATCTACACCATGGTGATGTCGGGCATGATAGCAAAGAAGTTGGTGCAACTCCTTGCAAAGGAGGGCCTGAAGGCAGTTTCGCTCTCGGGTCTCGACGGATCTCTTCTACAGGCTTCGAGGAAGAAGAAGCTAGTGATTATAGATGAGAGGGGAAGAAGGATTGCAATCGAGGGGGGATACACCGGGAAGATGCGGTCGATCGAACCTGACGTTGTCGAAGTGTTGCTGGCCCGTTCCTTCATCCCCGTGGTATCTCCGGTGGCGATTGGAGAGGAGGGTGAGCCCCTCAACATTGATTCGGACAGGGCCGCCGCATATCTGGCCGCTGGGCTGCGTGCCGATGCAGTCATCTTCGTCACGGACGTCAAGGGCCTAATGCTCAACAACAGACTTGTCGACCACCTCTCTCCTGAAGAAGCAAGAAGTGCTCTCCCCAAGATTGGCTTCGGAATGCAGAAGAAGGTACTCGCCGGGATCGAGGCCGTGGAAGGTGGCGTGAAAGAAGCAGTAATCTGCACCGGGTTCAGGAGCGAACCCGTTGGTACCGCGCTGAGACACGAGGAGTGTACGGTGATATCACGATGAGCAGAGACTTCGCTCAGCTCGAGGACCGGTATGGCTCCGGAACGTACCAGATGTTCCCGGTCACAATCGTTCGAGGCTCTGGCGCCCTTCTTTGGGATGAGAGGGGTGCCGAGTACGTGGATTGTATGGGCGGCTATGGCGTTGCGATCGTGGGCCACTGCAACGAGGAGGTCGTTGCAGCGATCAAGAAGCAGGCTGAGACCCTGATAACCTGTCACGGATCACTCTACAATAACACCCGAGCTGAGTTCCTGGAGAAGCTGGCAGGTTGCTCTCCCCGCGGACTGGATGCAACCTACCTCTCCAACGGTGGCGCGGAGGCCGTGGAGGTGGCCATCAAGCTCGCGAGGAAGTACACCGGAAGGAAGGGCCTCATCGCGATGAAGGGTGGCTACCATGGCAAGACGTTCGGCGCGCTCGCGGCCACCTGGAACAAGAAGTACAAGGAAGCATTCGAACCCGGACTTCAGGGTGTGAAGCACGTCGACTATGGGGACCCTGCAGCCATCGAAAGGGAGGTGGACACTGACACGGGTGCCGTCGCGCTTGAGGCCATACAGGGAGAGGCAGGAATCATCGTCCCACCTCAAGGCTACCTCAAGCAGGTCCGTGAGCTCTGCGACAGGCGAGGGCTGCTGATGATAGTTGACGAGATTCAAACGGGTCTCGGTAGAACGGGTAAGATGTGGGCGTCGGACCACTCCGGCATCTCTCCCGACATAATCACCGTTGCGAAGGGGCTCGCCGGAGGGGTTCCCATCGGCGCCACGATAACAAGGCGAGAGATCCTTAGTTCCTTGAAGAAGGGTGAACAGACCAACACCTTCGGGGGAAATCCACTCGCGTGTGCGGCTGGCCTGGCGACCCTCAACTATATCATGAAGAACGATCTTCCCCGGCGGGCGCAACAAAAGGGCGAGATCTACGCCCACGGCCTCAGCAGAATAGTGCAGGAGCACAAGCTGGGGCGCGAGGTCAGGGGAATGGGACTGATGCTCGCGCTGGAGCTTAGAGTCGACATACAGAGCATCCTGATGGAGTCAATCAAGGAGGGCATAATCTTCACGTACTCAGGGAGGAACGTCATCAGACTTCTTCCTCCGCTCATAATTGGAGACGACCTAATACAACGGTCGCTCGATGTGCTTAGCCGGGTAATCTCGGCAGAGGAGAAGAAGAGATATGGATAGGACAGATGAACTGATAATTCAAATCCTAAAGGAGGACTCTCGCCTCCCATTTGTCGAGATAGCGAAGCGAGTGGGCCTATCGGAAGCAGCTGTGAGGAGACGCATGTCGAACCTGATAGGAGCGGGAGTCATAAAGAAATTCACGATCGAGGTGAACGAGTCCCAGCAGACCAGCGCTATCATATACGTTTCTGTCAGTCCGTCGGTGCCGACGAACGAGGTGAGCAGGCGGATCACGGGGGTGCAGGGTGTGGTGACGGTGTACGAGACGACCGGACCCTTCGACATCACTGCGGTCCTCAAGGGTTCGAATATCGCAGCCCTGAACAAGACGGTGGATGAGATTCGCAGACTCACGGGTGTCCTCAGCACAAACACAAGCATAATTCTGAAGTCAATTGACTGAATACAAACGTATATCGTTAAATAATTGCGTCCTTCGAGGCGAGTGTCAAGTTACCAGATGGCTTCCTTGAGCTGTTCTGAGTGCGACGCAGCGCTCACGGTTCCTGCTGATGCAATTCAGGGAGAGATAATCAGTTGCAAGGACTGTGGCGCCTCATACGAACTCACCAAGGAGGAGAAATCGGGCCTCTTCTCGATCAGGGCCGCAGAATCCGAAGAAGAAGACTGGGGAGAGTAGGTAACGACCTCATTCGCCCTCCTGTACGACGTGATCCGGTGGGAAGAGAAAGCCATTGTGGATGCCGCAAAGACGAAGGGCATCAAGACCAATCTAGTCGATACGAAGGACATACTGATAGACGTGACCAGCGGCAGAAGTGAGATAGAAGAGAAGGTAGTTCTTCAGAGGAGCGTGAGCTACTACAGAAACCTGCACTCGACCGCAGCCCTCGAGGGGTTGGGACACGACGTCGTCAACAGCTTTGAGGCGGCGTCCACGTGCGGAAACAAACTATTCTGCTCCATAGCGCTGACGAAGGCAAAGATACCAACACCGAAGACATGGTTAACCTTTACCGAGGACTCGACAATGAATGCGATCAAGAGACTGGGCTACCCTGCCGTGCTCAAGCCCGTGGTCGGTAGCTGGGGAAGGCTCTCCGCCTTGCTCAAGGACGCCGATGCTGCGAGGGCGATAATAGAGGACAGGGAATACATGTACCCCATGTACCAGGTCTACTATCTTCAAGAGTACGTCAAGAGGCCACCCAGGGACATTCGCTCATTCGTCGTGGGTGGGAAGACCATAGCCGCCATCTACAGGCACGCGTCCTCAGAGGAATGGCGCACAAACACGGCGAGAGGCGGCAAGGCGGAGAGACTTGAGATAACCCCAGAACTCGACGAACTGTCCGTGAGAGCCGCCGCTGCAGTAAAGGGGGAGATAGTTGGTGTCGATCTCATGGAGTCACCCGAGGGTCTTGTCGTGCATGAAGTCAACAACACGACGGAGTTCAAGAACACCGTCCCGGCCACGGGCGTGGACATACCCTCTATAATAGTCGACTATCTCGTCTCTCTTCACAAGAGATGATTCCTCGATGATGGATCCCGCGGTACGCCTGCTAGTGGAGGCTGTGAAATTCTACTCCCCCTCTGAGAAGGAGGAGGAGCTCGCATCGATGCTCAGTGAAAGGATGAAGGGCGAGTTCGGCTTCAGGAACGTTCACACGGACAGGGCTGGCAACGTGGTTGGCGAGGTGGGGAGCGGCCCGCTGCACCTGCTGCTGTGCGGGCACATGGACACCATCCCGGGAGAGATACCCGTCCGAGTCGACGAGAGAAGGGTGTACGGGAGAGGAGCGGTGGACGCGAAGTCCGCTCTCTGCGCCATGATAGTCTCTGCGTCCACCATCATGACCCCCGGGCTCCGGATAACCGTGGCAGCGGTCACCAGAGAGGAGGGCGATAGTCTCGGCGTCAACACACTCGTAGAGGACGGAGGCAACTACGACTGCGCAGTCTTCGGCGAGCCGGCCGGGGCAAACAGGCTCACCATTGGATACAGGGGGAGAATAGCCGTTCATGTGGTCGTCCGCAGCGAAGGTGGCCACGCCTCATCTCCATGGGCGCACAAGAGTGCCATCGACGAGTCGATGGCCTTTCTTCAAAGGATCGGTGAGTATGAACGTGAACACGCGGCATGCGGCAACCACTATCGCTCGGTCTCCAGCTGTCTGACGCTCATTAGTGGGGGAACGTACTCCAACGTGGTACCGGACGTGTGCAAGATGATGCTAGACGTGCGAGTACCTGTGGGAATGAGCTGTGCGAAGGTTCGCGGGGACATCGAAGCGCTGGCCGAGAGACACAGGCAAGAAAAGGGAACCATAGACCTTGCAGTCAGCTTCGATGAGGCCACTGAGCCCTACGAATCTGACGCTAATTCCGTCCTGGCGCGCTCGTTTCAGCGCTCGATAATAAAGAACTTGTCCGAGAAACCTGTCATGATACGCAAGACGGGAACAGGCGACATGAACACCCTCGCCGAGAAGATGTCGATTCCGGTGATAACCTACGGACCGGGTGATGCAGCCCTTGAGCACACGACCCGCGAGTCGGTCGAAATCGCCGATTATCTCAAATCGATAAGAGTTCTGCGTGGCGTCTTCGACGAACTCTTGTACCTATCTGAAAAATAATAGCGATGTACTAAAACGTCCTTCTTCTTAGTGTGTGCGGGGAGTCTACCTTCAGTGGGTGGCAAAGAAAAGAGGAAACCGCGCAGTTGGTTCTGGGTCACGCTACCCGTCAACGCGGGTGTCCAAGGGTTCAGCACGGTGCTCCCTCTCTATGTTCTCTATCAACTCGGTGGGACGGTGATCGACGTTGCCCTGCTTACCACACTGTACAACTTTGTTGTGATTCCTGCCTCGATATTCTGGGGTGGTGTCACTGACAGGCTCGCCCGAAGGAGGCTTTTCTTCTTCATCACCTATGGAGGAATCTCCGTCGTCTTCGTTGGGATGTTCTTCACTCCCAGCCTGCTCCTGCTCGCCGTCCTGTACGGCCTGCTGGGCTTCGTCATAGTTGCGAACTCGGCTGCTTCGAACCTCCTTGTCATGGAGTTCTCGGAGAAGAAGTCCTGGATGTCATCCTACACAAGACTCTCACTGACAGCCAGCTTAGGCTCGATCGTGGGGCTCGTCGTCGGCCTCTTCTGGTCCAGTTTCCTACCTCTGCCTGAATTTCTGCTGTTCTGTGCTGCTTCCACCGTCGCTTCATTTCTCTTGACATACTTCTTGGTCGTTGAACCCTCCGTTCCGCTCGAGAGGATTCATCTCAGCTTCCACCCTCTTGACCTATTCTCAAAGCTGTATCACGGAGTCTCGACAGCGCTTGGCACCCTTACGGGGCTCATACTCGTCCCGTTTACCCCAAGAGAACTGATGCGCTTTATCAGGGCTGTCAGAGCCGGTGCCATTCCCGGTAGGCTTCTCCTCTTCTTCTCCACATTCCTATTCACGCTAGGCTCCGGTATCCTCAACACTCCCCTCACTCCCTATCTCGTCAACTACGGTGTATTGGCCAACGAGATCTTTGCCATGACCCTGATCAACGTTTGCAGTCAAACTCTTGTCTACAGGACGATAAGACTCTTCACGTCAAGACTAGGAGAGGTTCGGGCTGGTTCCTACGCAATCATGATACGGACTGTGATGTATGTACTATTCGCCATTGCAGCGCTCGGCCTCAGGGGGACAACACTCTTCGTCTTTACGACCATCGTTTATTCGATTATCGGCATACTCTACGCTTTGTGGAACTCGTCCACATCCATCGTTCTCTTCAATAACCTTGGGCCGGAGAAACAGGGAGGGCTACTTGGCGCTTACAGCGCTTTCAGCAGCCTCGGGTCGGTGCTCGGTGCACTCGTCTCGGGCTATACATCATACTATCTTGGCTACAGTCTCACTTTTGCGCTGGCTGCTGTGGTCCTGCTCTCCTCGTTCTTCGTGCTCGAGGCTTCCTTCCGCAATCTTGGCCTCTCCGAAGGAACGTCGCATGTTAAAGCCTGAATCGTCCCGGCCCAGATGCGAGTAAGAACCTTGAATGAATCTCATTACAATTCACCAGACCAGGCTGCCCTTTGCAGGCGAGAGTCAACCGTAGTAGATCGGCCCGCGTGATGAGATACGCAGAAGGCGAGACTCCGCTGGCTGTGGTCGGTCTTCCCGGTGAACGCCGGTCTCGGAGGGTTCGGCACAATGTTACCGCTGTACGTGCTCAATCTTGGAGGGACCGTCGTGAACGTTACGACAATTTCCGCAATATACAACCTCGCAGTCATACCATCCTCGATCTTCTGGGGGGTTGTAACGGACAGAATACCTAGGCGAAGAGAGTTCTTTCAGCTCTCCTACCTGGGGATGGGTGTGATTTGTGTCGCGATGTTCGAGCTACGTTCTCTGTTCTGGCTGGCCGCACTATACGGACTGCTGGCCTTCGTCCTTGTGGCCAACGGTCCCGCGTCGAACCTGCTGATAATGGAGAGCACAGATAAGGCGTCTTGGCTCGCCACGTTCGCGAACTTCTCCCTCATCGCTAACCTCGGCGCGGCAGCGGGCCTGCTTGTGGGTCTTGTATGGTCAAGCTACATTCCCCTGGACCTCTTCTTGATCTTCTGCTCGGCTTGCTCCTATTGCTCCCTGGTACTTGCTTCCTTTCTGGTCAAGACACCGCCGATAACGCTTGAAACGGCAAACCTCAGGTTCAGTCCACGGACGCTCTTCTCAAGTGTATACCACGTCGTTACCAACAGTCTTCACACCATAGGAGCGCTCAGCAGTCGAGCCCTCTCGGTGAAGGAGTTCACCAGGCTGTACAGAATCATGATCACCGGCGCAGCAAAGGGAAGGACTCTCCTGTTCTACTCGACGTTCTTCTACATGTTCTCCTACGCGTTTATGGTCACGTCCTATGTACCATTCCTGTCAGCCTCCGGAGTGATCGACAGTGCCATCTTCGCCGTCACACTCGCCAGTGTGGTCCTGCAGATTCTGGCTTACAGGTCACTTGGGTTCTTCACGCGCAGCATTGGAGAAGCAAGGACGGCCGTGTACTCCGTGGTTCTCGCCGGCGCATCAATGTTCCTGATAGGCGTTTCAGCCCAATTCCTCCAGAATTTCGTGCTGGTGACTAACGTCTTGCTCTTCTCACTCTTCGGGTTCGCTTTTGCACTCTGGAACTCATCCACATCCGTTGCCCTCTTCTCCACGCTCGGTGGTGAGAAGCAGGCGGGTATGCTCGGAGCCTACACGGCTCTTAGCGGCCTTGGTCTAGTAATCGGCTCAGCACTTTCCGGCCCGGTCTCCTTCTACTTCGGATACCCGATTAACTTCACTGTGTCCTCAGTCCTCATGGTTCTCGCGTTCCTAATCCTTGAGGGTGCCTTCAAGGCGCTCGGACCCAAGAAGCTCATCGGTAAGTAATCTGCCTCGTCTCCGAGTCAGAAGCCACTCCGGGCCGGTGCGTGACTCTCTCCTGATTGCCGAAATCCGCGGAGAACGGGTCCCCGAGGTTCCAGCTCTGACTCATGTACTTGGCTCTCAGTTGCTCGGCCATATCAATCTCATTTTTCTCTGGCCCACTCGCGACGGAGAATCCTCCCAGGTCCCGAGATAGTACTTCCCTTAGGTTCACCACGAAGGAACCACGATCGATACCTAGGTTGGCAATGGGGGTGTGCGCGCTCCTCACGTACCTCTTCGCCACCCCCTCGCCGCTGGGTGTGGTCAGCAGTTGCGCCTCGCTCAGGTCAGCGTTCAGCAGGAGTGTACCATGACAGAGAAGTCTCTCCTTCGTCAGGAAGGCAGCCATCCCGCTGACCTTTCCTTCAATCGTGCAGATCTTGTTCGGCTCTTCAAGCCAGGCTCGAACACCCAGTCTGCTAAGGGCCTCCACAATCACGGAGGAAGACATCCTGAATATTCCCCTCACGTTCCATTCGAACCCTATTCTCCCAGGCCCTGATGAGGGGGTGGCGAAGAATGACCAGTTCACGTTTCCAGGACCGTTATACACCGCTCCTCCACCGGTGAACCGCCTTACGACTGGAATCATCTTCGAGGTGCAGCGGTCCAGATCGGTTTCGTAGTGGGCGTATTGTCCTCGCCCGATGATGATGGACCTCTCGTTCTCCCACACCATGACCGTGATTCCGTCTTGAAGCCAGAAAATCGCCTCCTCGAGGGCGAGGTTGCCATGGACGCTGGTGGTCGACAGTTCCAGCCAGCGGATTGACGGCCGCCCCTGGAATCGCGTGGGACCCTCGATCTTCAACAGCAGCGCGCGAGCGGGGAGTCCTTTTAAGTGAAAAGGTGGGCGGGAGCCGAAGTGAGATTCACTGCCTTTTCGTTTTCTCCCTGACGTAGCCATCGCCGATGTCGCTTTCTCGGTAAACAGCTCATCACTCAACGGTCTGTTTCGATCGTCAGCGGCAGCTGTGACCGAGGTAATGGTGGACAGGAACACGCTGCGCCCAAAGATCGCGCGAGAGATTGCTGTCGCTTCCGATGACCTCGACCGACTCCTGTACGATTTCCTCACCGAACTAATCATAATCAAAGATGTAGATTCTCTTCTCTTCAAGGAATTCAAGGTAATCGTGGACGCCAGAAAGAGCTCCCTCACTTGCACTATGAAGGGAGATGTGATTGACAGGGTGCGCCACGGGCTCAGGAACGATGTGAAGGCTGTTACGATGCACATGTTCGGGATAACGAAGAAGGGGAGGCGATGGAGCGCCACCGTAGTTCTTGACATCTGAATAGCTTGTAGCTTAATCCATCCCTAACATCTCTGTCAAGCTTCTTTGGTTGAGTCTCCTCTAAGGATTCTCCGTTCTTTCGCTGTCATGCCCCTGGGAATGTCATGGCACGACTACGATGAGGCGCTCATCGAGAGGGGATGCGCGATCCTCGACCTCGGCTCCCTCACCTCGTGGAAGGAGGAGCTCGATGCGATGAACGGGGACAAGCTCGGAAGACCGTACGAGTTCCCCAACTCATATATCTCGTTCCTCGCGTTCATGAAGGTCGGGTTTGACATACCCTACAGGACGGTCGAGGGCATCGTCAGGGAGCTCTCCGAGTACGTCAGGTTCGTCGAGGAGATGCACTACACCCACATGCGGAGGAGGATGCTCGCCCTCATGAAGGGCAAGAAACCCTCTGACGTAATCGGTCCGACAGACGGCGAGGAGCCTCTCACCGTCATAGCTGACTCGTCCGGCCTGTCTGTATCGAACAAGGGGTCCTACATCGAGGACAAGTGGAAGAAGGAGAAGAGGAAGTACGTCAAGCTCCACATCATGGCCGACAGGAAGACGGGGAAGATAGTCGGGTTCCGTGTCACGAGCGAGAAGACGGGCGACACGAAGAAGTTCGTCCCCCTCGTGAAGGAGGTATCCAAGAAGAGGAAGGTCGCGAAGGCGTACGCGGATACGGCGTACGACGCGAGGAAGAACTTCAACGCTCCTGGACGACCTCGCGATAGAGCCGGCCATCAAGCTGAGGAAGAAGCGAGGACGAGGTCACTCGGCTCTCCTCTGAGGAGGGAGGAGGCCGTCCTGGTGAAGAAGCTCGGATACGAGGGATGGAAGGAGTTGAAGGACTACGGGAAGAGGTGGCTGGTGGAGATCGTCTTCTCCTCGTTCAAGAGGGTGCTGGGAGACACCCTGACGTTCGAGGAAGTTCCTCAGCCAGAAGGCCGAGGCGTCCCTGAAGGTCATGCTCTACAACAGGTTCCTGTCCATACGACCGTAGTCAAAGAAGAATGGTCCAGTCAGTCTCCAATAACTCTTGAATTAAGCTACAGGCTAACATCTGAACAAAGACTTAAGTCCATAGTTCCTCGGCGAGCAGGGCCCCCAGGTGATATGAAGTGGTCGAGATTAAGGGTGCAAAACAAGTCTCGGAGATGGTATGGGAGATTCCCCCCGAGTACAAGGAGGGAATGCGCGTCCCAGCGCGCATCTACGCGACTAGGAAACTACTCGAAGAGATGGATCAGGGTGTCTTCGAGCAGATTACCAACGTTGCCTGCCTCCCCGGCATCCAGAGGTACTCGTACGCGATGGCCGACGCCCACTGGGGCTATGGCTTCCCGATAGGCGGGGTCGCAGCCTTCGACCCCGAAAAGGGCGTGATCTCTCCGGGCGGAATTGGCTTCGACATCAACTGCGGCATGCGACTGATAAGGACCAATCTAAGCTTCACCGAAGTGCAACCGAAGGTCAAGGAGCTCGTCGACCTCTTTTTCATCTCGTCCCGGCGGGCGTTGGCGTGAAGGGCTTCGTGAAGGTCAATCAGTCGCAGTTTGAAGAAATCATGAGGTGGGGAGTGAAATGGTGCGCGGAGAACGGATACGGCTGGGAGGACGATGCCTCCCACGTGGAGGAGGGCGGCTTCATCAAGGGGGCCGACCCGATCAAAGGTGAGCAGGCAGGCCTCGAGCCGGGGCATCAGCAGCTCGGGACGCTGGGCTCCGGCAACCACTACCTGGAGATCCAGGTGGTCGACCCGTCAGGTTCTTCGACGCGGAGCTTGGGAAGAAGTTCGGGCTCGTCAGCGACGACCAGGTCGTCATCATGATTCACTGCGGGAGCAGGGGGTTCGGCCACCAGATTGGCACGGAC
Organism: uncultured Nitrososphaerota archaeon; assembly: GCA_963836465.1. Classification (GTDB taxonomy): domain Archaea; phylum Thermoproteota; class Nitrososphaeria; order Nitrososphaerales; family Gagatemarchaeaceae; genus CAWIJZ01. The sequence continues at coordinate 60,998 of CAWIJZ010000057.1, read as the reverse complement.
TACCTGAGGGTCTTCGACAGCGCGATGAAGCGCTACGGCATAACGGTCAGGGACAGGGAGCTCGCGTGCGCGCCATTCTCCTCGAAGGAAGGCCAGGACTACTACGGCGCCATGGTCTGCGCCGCGAACATGGCCTTCGCAAACAGGCAGGTGATAGTCCACAGGGTGAGGGAAGCCTTCGCGAAGGTCTTCCACAGGGACCCGGAAGCCCTGGACATGCACATCATCTACGACGTCTGCCACAACATCGCCAAGGTGGAGAAGCACAGCTCGACGGCGCGAGCGGCGAGTCCTGGTCGTCACAGGAAGGGTGCGACGAGGAGCTTCGGCCCGGGCCACCCGGACATCCCTCGGCCCCCTACAGGGACGTTGGGCCAGCCCGTGATCATCGGCGGCTCGATGGAGACGGGCTCGTACCTGCTCGTCGGCACAGCAGAAGGCGATGGAGGAGACCTTCGGCTCCACGGCCCACGGCTCGGGGAGGACCATGTCCAGGACGGCCGCGAGGAGAGAGGTCAGTGGCGCAGGAGCTCCAGAAGAGCATGGAGCAGAGGAATCTACGTGAAGGCGGCCACCATGGACGGGCTCGCCGAGGAGGCGGGGTCGCATACAAGGACATCTCCGAGGTCGTCGAGACGATGCACACAGCGGGCATCTCGCTGAAGGTGGCTGCCCTGCGGCCCATCGGCAACATAAAGGGATAGAACGACGGGCTAACCTATGTAGCCCGGTTGCGCACCTGTTCTCCTTTCCTGGCTCATATCCCTCTCCTGCTCTGCCATTCGCTGAATCTGGCCTATCACCTGCCTAGTCTCCCGCGCTTCTCTGCCAGCGTGGTCAAATCGATCGTGACCTTAAGAAGACGAGAGAGCGCTCCGAGCACCGCACTGGCCGCCCCAGCGTCTATGAGATAGCCTGATGTTTCTCCGAGAAGGCACACCCGTCCATCTGGTTCAGGGCTGCGAGACCGATGACTATCCCGTTCATTCCGGTTATCCCCCCATCTTTCATCACCTGAACACCTTCTACACCAAGCTTGGCCAGTGAGGCGGGAGATGTAGCTGTCCCGAAGACCCGTGGTTCCTTCGAGAATTCACCCGTTATGTAGGCCGCGAGGGAGTACACCGTCCTGACTCCGTAGGCTCTCGCCACCTTCAAAACCGCGTCTGAAAGCTCATACTCTCCTTTCGATGTTGCGGGCTGTGCATCGGCAGTGAATATGAGAAGATCGTTCGTAGCACCCGTCTTGGCGTGATACAGTTCGCCGCGAATCGGCCTCACCTGCCCGTCCTCCTTGACTATGACGTGAGGCGGGAAGCTCGCGGAGTAGTACTCTGCAACCTTCTCTGCCCTGAAGAGCTCGATGAGGTGGTCGACTCCGAGCTTCCCCACGTAGCCGCTCCCCGGGAGGCCGCAAACAAGGACCGGATTCTGCGGTGTCGGCTCGGACAAGATCTTTACAGTTATCTCGCTGGAACCTTCTGCTGTCAAGTCTACTCGCTCCCCTGTCCATCACTCGCTCTTTCGGAACTTCTCCGCAAGGTCGATGAGCTTTCCGTGTTCTTCTATCCTAATAGTGTTCTTCAGACTAATCCTCATTCCGATCTGTCTGAAGGTGCTCAGAAGGTCTCCACCAGAGACCTTCTCGACAAACCTCTTCTCTCGAATCATCTTAGCAAGTTCGTCTATTATCTGCGATGTCTCCCTGGGGTATCTCTCGAGAGCGGCTTCTAGAACTTCGTCGCCCCTGTCGTAGAGCATGCCGAGAACAATCTCCTTGTTGGAGACCGTTTTGTTGGGCTTTTCTTGCTTGGCAGCCGCTGAAACTTCTGCTCGTCTCTTCAACTCAGCCATCTTCCTCGCGGTGATTAGCTTAAGCTCAGCATCCTCTTCCAAGATGATTTGAGACTGTGATGGGAATGCGTTAAATCTTTTTCTGTTTCTTAATGACCTGACTACACGCATTCAGGTCATCCTCTCCAAGGGGAGAGGCCTCTCGCAAAACTGAATGACACCGTCCACTCAGGGGCCGATGCTCTTCGCTCACTAACGGGTCTCTGCCAGCGAGCTCGCCATCTGGCGTACCTGGCCGAGAGTCCGATCAGAGCGAACGCTTACAGTGGACCCCGCCTTCATGATGTTGCCGTATGCCTCCAGCCCGAGGTTTCCGTCAAGTGACTTGACGACGACCACATGAGTCGCCCTGAGTCGGGACTTGATCTCTGCCGGCGTCCCCGAGGCGACCGACCTGCCCTTTCTGTCGTAGACCTTCTCCACCTCGGTGGCTTCAAGCACCCTCACGAGTTCACTCCTCCAGGGAGAACATACTCGTTATACAATTATTCGGTTCCGATGCTGGGAGAGGGTCATCGATGCGCGGCGGCAGAATCGAGAGACTCTGGAAAGAGGAATCGAAAGACGGATAAATTGAATGGGACAATAAATAATTGGAAAGTCTGATTCACGTGTGGGGGGCGGGGGCAAAAAATTTGCGACCCCAAGGTCTGGAGTATCCCTAATGACTCTAACGACCTATTGCCCCAGTAGTCGTCTGCGACTCTGTCCACTCTAGAGAGCTCAGTGAGAACTACCTGAAATGATTCTAGGGCTAATCAGAGCCATCGATTATGGCTGAGTTATCTTGATAGCCTGGGTGGGGCAGCTCGTTTCACAGGCCATGCAGTAGATGCAGTCTGCCTCTCTTATCGGCTCGCATTTGTCAGTTCTGTACTTTTGCCACTCCGGTCCGTTCACCTCTAGAACCTTATCTTTTCCTGTGCCCGCCTGACCTGGGTTGAGAAGCCATTCAAAGACGAAGACCGGGCAGACATCCATGCAGACACCATCCGCAACGCACGTCTCCCAATCAACGGCAACATTCGTGCCGTGTATTCCAAAGCTCGTCGGGTAGGGCTTGCCGTCGGCGTCCATCCTAACCTTTCCCTCCGACCTCACCTTGTGTCCGTTGTGTTCGCCGGTGATTGGATACTCATCGGCCTTCTGTTGAAAGTTCGTATCTATCGCCTTCGGCTTATAGTCAACTTCTCTCGTCAAACCACGTCGCCTATGGCCGGGCCGGCCGGGCCTGTTATAAATCTGTCTCAGTCAATCCGACGTCTGCGTGGAAAACGTTCCATCCTTCCCGATCCGATAAACCCTGATTGGCTTAATTGTGAAGATACCGTTCTCAACAACACCTGGAATCAGCTTTATGGCTCCCTCCATCTCCTCGGGTCTCTGGATTGGCGGAAACTCTGTGTCGAGAATGATGTTGCCACTCTCTGTGAAATAGGGGAACCCCTTCGGCAGGAGCCTCTCGTGTGGCATCCCCCCGAGTTCGGCGAGTCTTTCCTTGACAAACTCCCTCGCAAACGGAACGACCTCCACTGGTACTCTGGCCGAGTTCAGGCAGAGCTTCTTAACGAACTTCCCTTCATCAGCAGCAATAATCCTCCTTCTCGAACTCCTCATGAGAACCTTCTCCTTCAACAGGGCACCCCCACCTCCCTTTATCATATTGAGTTTGTCATCAATCTGGTCGGCACCGTCGATGACAAGATCGGCATGGGCGCGGAGTGGGACACTCTGCAGGCCAACCTCGTCAGCGACCATCTGAATCTGAATCGATGTGGGTACCGCTCTAATCTTCCCCAGCCTGCGTCCCAGGAGTGTGGTGAGCTCTCTGAGAATACTCGCGACCGTCGAACCACTCCCCAGGCCGAGAACAGTGTTCGGCCCGATCTCTGTCGAGATTTCACGGGCGATTCCTGCAATGCTTCTCTCTCTTCCGCCGTTCAAACCTTCTCGTTCTCTTTCTTCGTGTCTATCTGTTCAAGCTTCGCCAGGGCTTCCATGACCTCCTCCCTGAGTTCCTTCACTCGCCTCTCACCCTCCGTCTCCTCCTTCTTCGGCGCTCTCCTTTCGATCACGCTTTCCAGCTCGTCTACCTTGGGAGCGGCCTTCCTAGCTGCCTCGGACTTGATCGGTTCCAGCCTGGCGGGCTGAATCCTCTCTCTTGTCTGGTCAAGTCTTGCCTCTATGTTCTGTATCTTCTCTCTAAACAGTGTGACGAGTTCGTTCCTGAGCCCCTCCAGCTCGCCGACTTCGACCAGTAGCTCTCTGTCTCTTAGCTTTGATTCTATCTCTCTAATCTGTTCGCTATACCTCTTCGCTATCATTTCCCTCTCCTCCCTGGTTATGCGACCCTCGGTCTCTGCCTCGTAGATCCTTGTCAGTGCAGACGACAGAAGGTCTCGCTCAAGAGTGATAGTCCTAAGCTCTCTCTTCGACCTGTCAAGTTCTTCGAGGCTGATCGTCCTAACGCCAACTTCTCCCGAGGGGGCCCTCTGCACCACCTGAACCTTCGGTTGCCTCGGTTTCGCGAAGAAGACCAGGTAGGACACGACCAGGCCCACGCCCGCTCCGACCGCAGCTCCTACCACCAGCGTGAGCAGATCAACCAAATACCTACACTCAGGGCTATTCTCTTTCAGGCGTATTAAGCTTCATTATCGGTCTAGCCCGGAGGCGGGGAGATCATTACGATATTGTCCCCCCTGACGATCAGCGTTCCGAGCGCGTTGGTCTTTCCGTCCTCCGCGATCTCCTCCGCGGAATCTAGCGCTAGGTTCATGTGCTGGTCGAAGCCCTGAAGAACTCCCCGAATGATCTTACTGCCTTTCAGTTTTATGAGTACAACTTTGCCTACGCTCTGATCCAATACCTTGATCGCCATGTCTGAAGACATTTCGCTTCGACCCTGCTTGAGGAGTACGTTCTGGAACGGCTTTATTAAAGTGATGGGTGAGCGCCAGTCGTTTGAAGCAGTGGGTCTCATCCAGGCACGACTCGGTGGACACGATTGAGAAGATAACTTCTTCCCTGGGGATAAGACTCGAACTGACCCGGTCCTCCCAGGTGGTCAACGTCGAACCGGAAGAGGGCTGCAGGTTCTTGACAGTGGGCGACTCCTACACGTTCATCGAGGTGGGAGGCAAGTTCGTTCCATTCCTCGGCTCGCAGTCCGTGCTGTCCATGCTCCCATCGGCGACGGTCGACACGGGCGCTCTGAAATTCATCCTCAACGGGGCGGACATAATGCGACCCGGAATCAAATCCTATGACGATTGGGGTCAGGTGGGACGAATCATTGTAGTTAGGGACGAGCCAAAGGTAAGAGGAATCGCCGTAGGAAGGACGCTCATAGAGTCGAAGGAGATGGCACTGAAGACCAAAGGTGCGTGCATTCAGAACCTTCACCACGTCGGCGACAAGTTCTGGACCCTCTACAAGAGAATCTGAGGCAAGAGGCCCTTCCATCTACGTTTAAAAAGGGGGATGGGATTCTTCGGAGTGAGTCTGAGAAGGCCATGTCATCCGAGTTAACCGAAGAAACCGGCGCTTCCGCGAAGGAGAGCGACATCTTTCTCAAAGCCCTCCAGCTTAGAAGCGCGGATGACATCCCCAAGATTCAGGAAGACGTTGCAAATAGGATGATTGTGATTCTTCGCGTCACACCTCTGGCGCAGAAGAGCGTGGAGGAGCTCAAGGCGGCAGTCGAGCAGCTGTATGAGTTCGCGACGTCAATAGGCGGGGACATTGCCCGCCTCGGGGAGGAGAGGGTCGTAATCACTCCGCCCGGAGTGAGAATCTGGCGCGGTTCCCTGTCTTAGTACAGACGTAACATTGACGAATTTGACTTCAATTCCTCGAACAATCGACAAAAGTATTTACCGTACACCATCTAAACATGGAACGTAATCGATGATTAAGGCATTCGTCCTGGTTAACGCCGACCTGGGCTCGGAGTTAGCACCAGAGCTAGTGTTAGAACTGAAGAAGGCCGAAGGTATCGTTGCAGTTTATCAGGTCTATGGCGTCTACGACATGGTGGTTGAGGTCGAGGCGGAATCGGACGCGAAGCTCAAAGAGATCATCTTCTCCGGAATCCATTCGCTCAAGCACATAAGGTCTACGATTACGCTCCGTACGGTGTGATGACTGTACTGAATCTGGCCATGCCCAGAGATGGCCTTCGTTGTTCTTAACGAGATCCGATTCTCTCGCCTTCAAGTTCGGGACCTCTTGGAGCTGCAGCAGTCTAAACACCGGCCACACGTCTTGCACGCTTCAGAGAACTTCACGCGGTCGCCGCACTGTGAGCAGCGAAATGACTCTGACGCGACCGATATTTCTGACAAGTCACATAATCTCTACTGCGCGTCGCACTGTCTCGATCCAAGTTTCCCGGAGCGTCTGCTCCGAGACACCCCACGCGTTCGCCACTTCCGCTTGAGTGATCCTACGGCCTTCTGTGTTGGCTATGGCCCAGAGAACCGCCGCGTACTTAGACTCTGGCGCTCGCCCATTCGGGAGTACATGGTCGATTGTCTTCGAGAGCTCGAGAACTCGGTGGTAGTATTCCTGGGGGAGTCCAAGCGAGCCGACCACGGAGAAGAGCTTCCGTCGCGCGTCATTCAGGATGACATCTACATCCAGCGCCTCCGCAATCAGATAGGCCATTCTGATGACCTTCATGGGCCTGAACAACGAGAGACCTGGCCGCCCCGCTGGAATTCCAGGTCGTGCTCCCTGGAGTTTTCACCCCGGGGAGTACCTATGGAGGTGGTTATGGTTACAACATCACTCCCCAAATGCCAGTCAACGGGTCGGTTGTCTCTGTGACAGGCGTCCCCCAGGGAGCACTGTCGTTCAGCGTTCCCGGGATTGACTTCTACACGCTCACCGTCAGCGGACAAGCCGCAATCTGGTACTCCTTCTTTGATACGCTCTTCATGAAGTATCGGAATAGGTTCAATGTGACGAGGGAATAAATAAGGCGTAGGACGTTCGGAAAAGAGTCATGAGGCTACCAGTCGGAACATCAGAACCTTCGCAACCGCAAGAGTATCGGAAGGAATACATGAGACGATCAACCCTCGTAAGCGGTTTCTTGGGCTTGCTTCTTGTTGCGTCTTGGTTTCCCGAAATCGCGCTCTCCCAAGCTCCAATCGTTGCGGTTCCGATAAGCATCCTAATTGCGTCAACGTTCATCGTCTTGTTGTCCTATTCTCAATTCAAGATTGATAGCAAATACAAGCATGTTACCGCAACTACGAAGGACTACTTTGTTTCGAACACCTACCTCTATCTCATCGCGCTTCTTCCTGGTCTTGTGCTTGTCGGCTTCTATTATCTTCTACCGCGATTTGGCATCTTGACAATGATTTACGTAGATGGACTGGTCCTGGGCATCATCCTCTTCTTGGCGAGGTTCCCTCTAGCCCTCAGGTTGGGTCAAAGGGCAGTTCCAGTCACAGATAGCTCGGTGCTCTCCTCTTTCTCCGGGCTTGCACGCAAGATGGGTATCCCACGCGTCGACCTCTATTCGATAGACTGGCGGAGGTTCAAGGTCGCCAACGCCTTTCAATCTGGACCACGAATGTTCTCGGTCTTCATCTCCAACTACCTCCTCGACAACATGACAACCGAGGAGGTGAATGCCGTCATGGCACACGAATTGGGCCATGCAAAGAGGAGACACGTCCTGAAGGTTACCACCCTTCTTCTGTGTACCAGCATGATTGGGATTGACTTCTTCGTTATAGCATTTACACTGAACCAGACATCCTTCTGGCCCATGATTCCAATCGCAGCGGGTTTCATTGTGATATTCGCGGGTCCTCAACTGATCTTGAGGCTTCAACGGAAGTTCGAGCTTGAAGCAGATGAAATTGCGGTCAGAACACTGGGGGACGGGAGACCGATGGTAAGTGCGCTTCAAAAGCTGATGGATACTCAATCTCCTACCAGCCGAGGGAAAGTCCGGAACCCACCCATCGATAACCAAACGGATTCAGAGAATTGAAGGCATTGCAACGACGTAGCTGGTCTTGGTAACTCTTCGAAAGACAGAGAAGACCCTGGGCGGCCACGGAGGGCAAAAATTCTTCTAACCATGACTTTGCTCTTTCACCAACTGTGGCAGATTATGTATTGTGGACTGGAATTGCATTTGCCATCATAGCAATCACAGTCAGAGCCCCAAAGACAACCGCCATTCCTGTACGTGACAAAGGCCCGTTGGAAGGATCGACAACCAGGCTTTTCACGCCGAAGTCTAGGAAGATGACTCCGAAAAGCATGATCAAGGCTGCAATCGCTGTTTCAGGCTTCGAACTCCTCAGCTGCCTCTGTCACCCACACTGGTCAGTCTCCGGCCTCGCTTCGTGTCTTGGAATTAGTCAAGGGAAGGGTATTGTGACTGGCAAGACGAAGTAGCAGACTAGCTGGGCTTCCAAGAAAAGGAGGATGACAAACGCGAAGGTCACGATTGAAGGTCCAGAATTATTCGCTCTCGTCAACGACAAAGAAGGTGGTGGGATGACGACAAAAGCGAAGGCAACGAGGAATGCCATGAAAAACAGGACCTGGGTGAGAGTGTTCGTTATCACCATCGATTCCCCGAGTGAGGAGTAGGCGAACCAAACAGATGCAGCACTCCCAGCGACAAAGAGCGTAGACGCCAGGCTGGATCTTCGGCTCGATGCCCACTGGAAGACCTCTGAGAAGTATGTCCGCACAATCCTCCATGAAACATACACACCAACCAGCAAAAGGACTAAGGCCACTGATTCAAGAAGCGCCACGGATGCCTGTTGCCCAATTCCAGTCGCTTCCAACACCTGGAAGGTACGCGCGGAATCGCCCTGAAGGCTCGCAATGTATGCCGGTTGAGCGATTAGGTTCTGCAGTACCAGCATCGCGACAGTAGATCTTGCCAGAAAGCTCTTGGGCTTGAATCTCCAAGAGATCAGAAGGACGAAGGCTGCGAGGGCATACTGTCCTATCCAGCCGCCGATGGATACCAGATACGAATTCGCCAAGGCATACGACCCACTTTGCCCTATGACTACCCCCGTGAAAGTCCCCCCTTGGGCCAACGCTAACAAACCGTGACCCGTTTCATGGCAGAAGTCCCCAATGTAAGAGAGGGGTGCGCTGAGCAAGAGCAGGGTCAGAATAGGGATGAATCTTTCTGACAGCCGTGCGATTACCGGACTCATTAATCCTCAGCCGATGCTGAAGATCTTGACATAGGTATCCGAATACACCTGGGTGAACCCGGAGACGCTTTCGCCGTTGAGGAGTTTGTAAATCAAAGTCTGCTGGCCCAATGTCGTCCAGCTGCTGGCAGCGAAAGTCGTGCTATTGGCTATTATGTAGTCACTGGGCTTCAGTCCGAGATACTGAATGATGTAAGGAGCCTTTTCCCCTCCGTCTTCCGTTATGACCAAGAGATATCCCGCCCCATGCTTGGCAGCTACCGACTGGCTTGACGTCGCATTTGTGGTGAAGAGAGCAGTTCCTACGTCGGTGAGAGACACATCAGGGTCCCGCTCTGTTACGTTCTTGGTGTACCCAAGAGCGATGAACCTCGCAGAAGGATTCGATATAACCGAACTTCTTCCAGTGCATCCGACGATCTCCTTGCCGTAGTCCCACCAACTCATGAAAACAGCGTTTGATGCCGTGTTGGCTTTGATCCAAGAAAGCGCGTGAGACATGAAGCCGTAGTACAACCCACTCTCTTGTGCGCCATTCTTGGCGAAGGTAACGTTGTACAGCTGCTGACCCAGTTCATCCACCCCGATTGCACTTGTCTTCGCGTTATAGACTCCTCCGCCACACGCAGGCCCACTCGAGAGAGACGGAATCACGAAATACACTGCTGTCGCACCGATAAGGGCGACCGCCAGAACGATGCCTACAACCTGGATTCTCCGCACACTCGTTTGAGAGTCCAAAAGATGTTTTAACCGTTCTGATACGAATGCTTACCTCTGGTATGAACGGTACGGAGGTTAAGGCAGAGGAAAAACCAAAGGACAAACGGAAGGACTAGCTCAACTCACAATGATGATCAGTTTCAGGAAGATATTCGAACGCAGAAGGCTCCGGTACAAGAAGGTGTAACCCGATATGATGTGCCGAGGTATTCTGCGAATCGAGAGTGGTTGTAGGGGATGGGAGATTCTGCTTCATAGGGTTGAACCATGTAAGGTATGCAGTTCAAAGCACCTTCACAGAACTCTAGCCTAAGAGATCATCCTCGAAAGAGAGGTCCTCTTCCTCCTCACTTTCGAAAAAGTGGTCGTGCGGCATGCTATCGATCATTCTGCGGAAGCTTGAGTCCTGGTTGTAGCGTTTGGTGTCTTTGAGAATCAACCATTGATCGAAGAGCGCCCATAAAAAGAAAGCCCTCAGAATCGTGTCTCTCCTGAATTTGAACGCTTTTCGAATGGCTTCCACTTCTCCATTCTGCTGGGTATTCAATTCGTAAGGGATTTCAATTCTGGTCTGTTTGCCATATAATAGCTTCCTAGACATGTCTGGAGGAAACTCGCCCGCTCCCATGCGCAGATCTTCCATTACGTCGCGAAAGCCGTCTCCAAACAACTCAGCCAGATCGCTTTCCCCCTTTAGGATTCCAGTCTCGAAGAGAGCTTGGACATATCTAAGATGTCTTTCCGGAATTGTTATCCACAAATCTACGGGTCGTTCCCTCTCATTCGATATAAGCCCCTCTAGAATCGAGTTGTACAATTCTTCCGCCCTCTTTCTGATCAAGCCTGATCATTACTTCGTCGACTTTGGCATGTTGAGCCTAATCATTACTTCGTCGACCTTGACACGCGAAATAGTTTCTCTCATCATGATTGAACTAGCACGAATCCTGATGCTCTCAGGCTTGGTCCTATTCGCACGAAGCATCTTTCTCCTGCCACTCGTCTACTCCGCTGCTGCCCTGCAGATGTACAACGACATCCTCCTTTTGTTCCGCGAGTGCACTTTTTCTCGGCCCATATCAGATAAGCGAAGAATTGGTTCATGCCATGCAGCCAGCATGGCGTGACGACACGGTTCATCCAGACCACCAGAACTTAAGTAGGCTGGGGCCTCCAATCGTCCAGGTGCGGCTCCGACGGCCATAGTCCTCAAAGCAACCGAAGGGCTCAGCCACGAGCTCTGGTTCACCGAAAAGGGAATCATCCGGGTCACTGTCCTCCCTCCAAGAATACTCACTTGGTACGTCGTCTTCGTCTTGCTCGTTGCGTTCTTCGCTTCGGGGTGGCTGGTCTTCTTCACAAACCCAACCTCTCTTGTCGACTCGTTGGTTCTCTTCTTCTCATACCTGAGTGGTGTCCTGGCGGTCTCTCTCGTCGTGCTATTGCTCCTGATTAGGTGGAGAGAAAGGGTAATGTCCTCAGTTCCGCTAGATCATCTCAGGGGGAGTTTGACGCAGATTCCCTGGGACAAGGTCACCGACATAGAACTCAGAGGAAAGAGTACCATCCTAAGAACGGAGGAAGAGACCTATCGCGTGAGGTTCAAGTCGAGCACTGAGCTCGCCACGAAGTTCCTCAAGTCGAAGGTAGGACGTTCGAGAATCCACCACTTTGAAATATTCGCAAACCGCTAAGGACATCTAGGGCCATCGAGACCCTGAATGTGAGTCCGTACGCTACTTCTTTCAATCGCACGGATAGCTCGCTTCAGGGAACCCCTAACCTGTAATAAGCCGGCCTCGGTTGCAGCTATTAGCGCCTTCTGGTCCTTCTCGAGCTGTGATGATTCGCCGTACTCCGATTGACGCTTCCTCGACCAGTCGATGAGTCGACCTATTTCATCGACCTGAGATGCCAAGCGCCCCACAACTTCTCTGGCTTCCATACTTCCCCAACCCTTCCTCGGCTATTAGTCGATGGTGTGGATTTGTATTGACCTTTGAACCAACTCCGAGCCGTAACTGGCCTATACGTAGAAGAATAGGACGCTTCATACAAATGAATCGCACAGGAAGGAATAAGAGACTTCGCTTAGGCTAAGAGTCCGTAATGAGTTATGGGCCGGCGGAGGCAAGAAAGGATCTTCTTGACACTTATCGGAATAGCGAATTACAGTTCCTGGCATTCACTCTTACCCTTGCAGGGGTTCTCATTGCGTTCTTCTTTACAAACCACCTTGCGCGCGGCCTCTTGCCTTGGATTGGTCTAATTCTCGCTTCAACCCTGACCACAATCTACAGAGCCGAATGGTGGGCACAGCTCACTAGAGTAGCACTTTCACTCGATATTCCTAAGGAATCTCTTCCAAATGCGGAATCGGCTAATGCGTTACCGTGGCTTCATAACCATTTTGAAATGAACATGTTCCTGGATGAAAAGGGAAACCTGAAGGTGTGGATGCTCCGGATTTACTGCGCCAAAAATGGTGCATCGTTGATGACCCTCGGGGCTGGACTTTTTCTGGGAACTCTAATTGGACGATCTCAGGTTCTAGGTCTAGTCATTGGACTCCTGCTTCTCGGGGGTGGAGCCTACCTTTACCATGAAGATGGACGCAGAAGAAAGAACAAGGTACTTGCGTATGTAAGCGAACACCCTGCTTACTTTAGATAGGGCCCGTGCACACATGAATCTGGGTTGCGTGCAGACGTATGCGCGCGTGTGCACATGGGGGTCCTAAAGTGGTCGGGACGTTGTCAGTCGGTCCAAAAGGGGGAGTTGGGGGGAATCATTTCGTCACTACTTTACTTCAGTATCTTTACGACCTCATTCTAACTCGTGCCCACAATTACAATAAGCCCTGGCTTTCCCGTGGATGCTGTTGGCCGATTTTCTAGCGAGGCTCCCAGAACTGTTTAGGAAGAGATATCTGAATAGACATGAAAGGTCTCTCAAGAGCTTCGCGGATACTATTGCCTACCTCTATCTTGGCTGGGACAGACACCAACCCAAGTATTTTCAGATGATTTCACAGTTGCCATTGTCAGGAAGCTTCCCACTGACTTTGAGAGACAGACCAAACAGCGAGCAATCGCAGTTTCGTCATCTTAGGAATGCTTGGTATCATGAGTTGGCGGTGCGCTATCCGGATGACTTCGATTCTCGAACGAAGTTTGCAGGCTGGAAGATCATCCAAGGATACTACTGTGTCTTCTCTTCTATTTCTGCCCTCGTCAGATGTCTTCACGGACGAGGAAACTATTCACACAATCAAACCATAAGCGTCTATGCGAGAGAGTTGATAGCAAGTCCTACTTTTAGCCCCTTTTTCTTGCCGCCGGCTGGCATGTACTTGAACCAACAGGGGACGCTTTCGAACTACAAGCAGATTCGAAATACCAAGTATACGGACTCGATGCTCCCTCAGATGAGGAAATGCCTTCGCTCGGTGCGAGAAGGAAGACACGATATCACTACTCTGGTTCACTATCTCAAATCTTTGAGAGAGTGGGCCACATATGAAGACTCTTATCTGCTCTTTAGGATGTATGGGCAAACTGTCAAGGATAATCTCGATTTCTCTCTTCAGACGCTGAGCTCTTTTTATGTCGCACATACAGAGTTCTTTCTAATCCGATCATTCGGCCTCAAGGCAGTGAGAACTCAATCTACAATTTTCTTAGGGGAATTGGAAAGAAATATGCACCTTGACCATCCCCTTCTTCGAGCTAGGTTCGAACTCTATCCCAGGTTCGGTTTGAGACCTTAATATTTGGGGAAAATTCGTATCCGTCTAGGTGTAAAACACCGGACTGAGAATCAGTCTGGAAATACACCTTAATCGCAAGAAGCGTAAGTCGAAAATAAACGCACTCGTATTAGAGCGTCCACCAAAAAGGGTGGTGGTTGTCCTCTTTATCTCGGCATTCGGCGTCGCTTTCGGCTCGATTCCAACCTATGCACAGGGAAAAAGCCAAGCCGCAGCGAAGTGAATAATTGCGACGTGCTTCGTAACTTCTGTCTAATCTCATTGCTCCTGTCAAGCTTTTGCGAGGCAGAAGTAGAATTATCTTGCTCTACGGGCGTTTATCTCTCGTATTCGTTGATGCACCCATGACAGAAGCATACTGCATGAAGGAGAAGGCGAAGCGAGAGATCAACTCTCCCCAGGAAGTGACGCTAAAGAATGGACGGAGAGCGATGCAAGGGACTTGCGCGTCGTGCGGAACGAAACTCTTCAAGATACTTGGGAACTATCCACTGGCCTTGGTAGCGCCTGCCTGAAGCTCCGCCTCGTCCAGTTCCAATCCTACTACAATCCCGAAATCGCGCGTCTAACTTGCGAAGGACACGCTCGGCGTATGGGAGAGCTGATGATGGAACACCCATAAACCGAATGTCGTTATACCGTAAATGCTGAGAGATAGTATTGTTCTCAGCAGCGGTTGCTGATCTACTTGAAGAAGCAGGGACCTTCGGGGGAGGGGGTGTAACAGCTATCGCAGAAGCGGTTAGTTCAGTCAAAGGGTCCTTCAAATCTGAGCTGTACTAGGCAGTTGAATCCCACGAGATTTGTGACTGTGGACCATCCTGGTAGATCGGGCTCAAGACCACCGGTCGACCTTACGGCCTCCCCTCAGCGGCCTTCCAGAGGGCGGGCGTCGACACCGTGAATGTGAGTCCGTACGCAACTTCTTTCAATCGCATGGATAGCTTGCTTCAGGGAACCCCTAACCTGTAATAGGCCGGCCTCGGTTTCAGCTATTAGCGCCTTCTGCTCTTTCTCGAGCTGTGATGACTCGCCGTACTCTGATTGACGCTTCCTCGACCAGTCGATAAGTCGACTTATTTCATCGACCTGAGATGCCAAGCGCTCCTCAACTTCTCTGGCTTCCATACTTCCCCAACCCTGCATTGGCTATTAGTCGATGGTGTGGACTTGTCTTGACCCTTGAACCAACTCCGGGCCGCAACATGCTAATCGACCTAGAGTGCTCTCTCGATTGACTCGAGGATCTTTTCAGGTTCTAGTCTGACCAGCCGTTCTTCGAACTGCTGATAAGAGAGTCGTTGCTCTCCTCCATTGCATACCAGTTGTACAGCTTCTTTCAGTCCAACGTTCTTCAGGAGTTCGATCTTGAATGAAGCAAGTACATGCTGGAGTTCCTCTTTCTTCAATGCCTGGGACTCGGGCGTCGAATATCGAGGAGGTTTTGCGGAAGTATTCAGGATTGATATCTCACCGTTCTGCTTGAGCGTGAGTACACCGATATTCTGGCTTGGAGACTCTGATTCGAGGAACGGAGTGCATACATAAGCAGCATCGTAGAGGTCTCCCGAGTCATAGAGCACGGTGTGAACCTGTTCAAATCCCGAGTAGCTCGTCTCCCTCCTCTTGACCTCAACAACCACAGATTCAGCGTTGGGAGCGGGAAGCAGGGGCTCGGGCTCGAATCCTTCCGAACAGGCCCAGCATCTGGAGTTCCTCGCTCACTGCCCCGTACTTCAGCAGCTTCCTTTTCCTGAGCATCTCGACCATCTCTTTGATCTCGGGAGTCCTGAAGGCCGTGAGGTCGGGCATCTTCGAAGTACCCCACGGCTGGTAGTCTCTGATGACGTAGTATCCCATCATCCTCAAAATCATGCTTGCGACGTACTCGTAGACCGCTTCGCTGAACTGTCTGCCGCCGACGTAGTAGGCTTGGGGAAGGAAGACGATTTCCGGCCACTCGACATTTGCTTTCTTCATTATCTCTTCACGCAGGTGGACGAACATCTCTTTCTCACGCCTCCGAGCGTACTTCTCGTTCAGGTTGCTGGCGACCCAGTGCTCGAACGGCTGGAGATACTTGGTCTTCAGGAGCGCCGGAGTCTCTCTTGTATAATCTTGGAACCAGGGTTGCGTTACCCCTGGCCTAAGGTTGAGGACGAATTCTTCATTTGCCGCTCCATCCATTCGCAGGAAGAATGCATTGTATGGCGCTTTGCTCATTCCTGATGCGACCAGAAGAGCTTCTCGGGGGTCTGCTACCTTCAGTTCTAGAGGTGGTGATGCGTCTCCAAAGCCCAGGTACCTTTTCCAAAAATTCACCAGAGAATCCTTCTCATCAAAGGACTTTGGGCTAGCGGTCAACTTCTGATATGTCCCCTTCCCGCGCTAACCCTGTTATCAGGTGCTATGCACTTGGGGTGCATGTGCTTCGCGCCAGTATATTACAGTTGCCACGTCCTAACGGCTCATGCCTGCTCGAGTGATGGAGGAACAGGTCAACGTACGATTCAATTCAAAGATGCTCGATCTCGTGAACAAGGCGATTGATCTGGGGATAGCGAACGATCGCAGTGAGTTCATCAGAATGGCAGTGGCAGAGAAACTCGAGAGGTTGGGGCTCTTCGGAGGGAAGACCTAGAGCGTTAGATTTTTGCGGAGGGATGCTAACCAGTCTCTTCCCTTCTTTCTATGGCTTATCAGGATCGACCAAATGATGCCATCTACAAGTGCTATAGGGTCGACCAATCGGCCACTGCTTCAATTCTCGCCCGTTTACCAAACCGCTGAAGCCAATCTAATAGAAATGCGACAAATCCTAGAGAATAATTCTTCTCTCGGACCTTACGAGGGATTCAGCTTCTATTTACTCGGTACGTACAGGGAAAATAGATTTGGTTGTGCATCAATTTTTTGTTGCCGTACAATTTACGCAGTGGCTACAATATGCCTACAAATTGTACAGGCCAGATTCCGCCCTACAATTTTGTCCTACAAATTTGTCCATCAAATTCTGCCATCAACTGTGCATCAAACTTTGTGGTTGTAGTACAACTGTGCATCAAATTGTCCTACAACGCTTAATCAAATGAGGCTACAACTTGCCCGGTAACTGGTGAAATAGACCCTTTCTACACGGACAACAGTAGGAAGAATCGACTTGACGAAGGTCCCGAGGTACTGAAGAGAAGACGAAGCCAGTCAACTGGAAGAGGATGCCGAAGGCACTTAGTCTGTCGATCTTCTTGTTTGTGATTGACGTATAGGAGAATGGGGCATAAATAGTCAGGCCACGTTTGGAGTTTCCTGCCAGCGGATAAACTAATCAGAGTTCTCCTTTCTGATCTTTCTTTCCAGTATCCTCGACAAAGATGAGGCTTTCGTCCCAAAAATGGGGAATCCAACTAGGACTATTGCAATCACTGAAGCGATACCCCCAAGATAGGCGAAAGGCAATCCTACAAATGAAAGGTTCCAGTACATAGCTCCCAGCGCGGCACCGAATGCCGCGAATGCGACTGCGAACAGAATGTTGGAGATCCTTCTTGCGTTGGGGGATGGCACGAAAGTCCTATCCCGTTTCATGTATTCTATGTTCTCGGGGGTAAGGCTCGGGAGAGCGGCCAGCATCTGTGCGAGCTCTTCGTCCGAGAGTGTTCCGACTGGGAAGATCGCGCTTCTAACTAACACATGACTAACGCTCAGCCCGAAGAAGATCGCGAAAAGCCCGGCGAGGCCCACAATCAAGTACGCCAAGAAAGATGCGTGCATCGCTTGCATGGCTAAAATGACCACCTCGCTCAAAGCCGTTATCGTTGCAATGCCTCCCAGCACTAGGCCTGCTTTCCATTGTTCGTGAGCCTCGGTCCAGGAGATCATGTCCAGGATAACCGACCTCCAGTGTCTCGGAAGTGGCACCCTGATGTCCCTCAGATGCAGCTGGTCAGTCAGCTTCGAGTAGACTCCCAGTTCGATAAGAAGGAACGCTGTGAAAAGAGCGAAGAACACAAACCCTGGGATGCCGGGATTAGGAGACGGGAAGGGATTGTTGAACAAGTCTTGGGACAGCGCATAGGCCCCCATCGCGCTCAAAATCATACCGGCAAAGAGCAGGTAAGTTGGAAGTGTGGCAAGTAGGAATGGCTTGATGCTCCTCATTTTTCACGAGCCTCCGTCAGTGTTCAGCGCCTCTGATAGGGTTGATTTTCGCTTCCCGACTGCTGAAGCAAGCACCACTACGATGCCCAGCATCATTGTGATTGAAGCAAAGCCCGCTGCGGCAATGGTTAGTGAGGCCAAGCCAATGAACGGCGCGGCCGCCGAGATTCCCAGTCCCGCAACCCCCATCGCATAAAGCCGGCCCATCCACTTCATTGTCTTCGGAGGAATCGCGTTGCTCTTCCACTTCTTCAGAAGCTCGATTCTTCTTGGACCCATGGCCGGGAGTGCTCGAACTATCAAATCAAGGTCGTCATCAGGCACCGCGTCGAATGGAACCAAGGCACTCCTGTATAGCACTCTTCCTGCCGAGAAAAGGAACATCCCAACGAACGTTCCTGCCAGAATCACGATAAGGTAGACCAACGTTGATGCTTGGATAGCCCTGAGCGAATAAACCACCGCGGCGCTAACTCCCCAGAAGATGCCTAGGAGACTGAACAACAGCAGCATTTGAGAATACACACGGACGCGGACCCATGACACGATGTAAGAATGACCGACCGCCAATGCGCAGGAAGGTGGACTCTGACATCTTGCAGGTTGCGTCGTTCCATGAACTTTGAAGGGGCGATGCTGATTAGAATGAGGGCGAAGAAGAGCAGACTCAGGGCAGAGAGAGAGTAGTTCGGATAGTTAACCGCCAGATCTTCAACTACCTCATAGACAGCTACCATTGTGACTATCATCAAACTCATCATCGTGTAGACAGGTATTGTCGCACGGAGAATGGGCTTGAACATCTCTACTCGGCCACCTTGATCAGCAACTTGATTCGACCGTCCCCCTCTGTCTGCGCCAGCCCGACCGATGGCGAAAGAAGGGGATATGTTGCCTGATACGCCTCGATGGCGCTTATCTTCAGTTGCTCCGCTATTTCATCGAGGCTCATGGGCCCGTATTTGGAGAGAAGCTTCATCACCCTCTTTGTCAAGTCCTTGAGATCCTCGCCACCAGCCGCTAGGAACTTCGTGCCGTCAAAACTCATGACGACGCTGAACTTGAGACCCACGAGTTTCTCAGCATCTTCTGTCTTGCTCGCCACCTCAATCGACTTTATTTCGGGGTGCACGAGCTTGACGATGCGGTTCATGAATTCGTCAGTCACCGCCTTGAATTCATCGGCTGAAACTTTTTCCTTGAGGTTCTCCCCATAAAGCGTCGCATTGGTTCCTCTGGTCCCGGAACTCACCACGGCCTTCATCGTAGACAGATTGACAATATCCCGTGAGACGCTGTAGGCTGCCTTATCCAGAAGAGCATAGTTGTCGTCAATCCGAACTATCACTTTCTCCTCGACCAGCGACTGCAGCCAGTGCAGGACGGCAGACTTGCTCACGTTGTCTAACTTCGAGTGAATATCCGCAAGTGAGAGAGGCGAGCGGCTCTCGGACAGTAGCGCCAGAATCGATATCCGAAGCGGAACATCTGTTCTCATTACTTCACTTCATTCAAAAGAATGAATGCTTATTAAATGTTTCGTACATGCCTGTGGTTCTTAACGGTTTAGGGTCTCCTGCCTGACGAAAACAAAATCTATCTGTCTCATCGTGAGGATGGTTATGGGATATTGAGTTACTGGGACTGGATCCGAACGAATCATCGGAAACTCACAGAGAACTATCCTTCCGGCCCGGAAGGCTTCCACGCTATCGATTTGCTCACATGCGTCTTTGAGCATACGAGCTCTGAAAGCCTGGGATATGATCACCCCCTCCACAATCGGTTCATCGTCGGCATGGAGTCAAATTATCGATGGCTTGTTCAATACGCTAGGAAAGTGATTACGGCAAGTCATCTCAAAGGATATGAGGGAGTGGCAGCACGATTAGGCGACTCCAAGACATTCATGGGAGCAAACAACGAGATGGAGGTCGCGCTCGAACTAAGCTTGGAAGGCCTCGAAGTGGCCTTTGTGAAGACAGGCACAATACCTACTCCCGACATAGTTGCCTCCGTACAGGGTCAATCATTACACGCAGAGGTTTCCTCCTTGAATCGCCCCGACTACGAAGCCTGGCACATGAGGTTCATCAATCATGTAATGGACGCCGCATTCCGTAATCGACTGACTGCAGGAGGCTATTTGGTGGCGGCCAGATCATTGAGCAAAACGGAAGACGCAATACGTCAGGTGGACGAGGCGGCAAAGAGGGTCGCCAAGTCCGGCAAGATGGAGAAGCTCAACATTCCCGGCATTACGACATTGTATCTAGCTCCACAGAGCGACAGTCCGGGAATCCCGGAAGACTGTAGAGGGAGTTATCGCTTCACCGGCCCATCTCCTCGTCCCTTGCAAGAGCAAATCATTCGAAAAATCGAGGAGAAGGCCGATCAAATCTCCGCCGACGGTAACAGTGGAATCCTAGTCCTCTACTCCTACACGGTGAGAAGAGAATCTGTTATCGAGCTTTTCGAAGCCTCCATGGATGAAGTTGAGGTCGTCCTCGCGGCCCATCCGAGAATAATGGCATTGATACTGACTGTTCCTCACATGCACATTGGAGTAACCTCTAATATGAAGGAAGAAGCCTCGGAGGCAAGAAAGAATGGGAACAAGGTATTACTCTCGAGCGAGGTGGGTGTCTACCAGTACGAATCTTCTCTAATTTGGAAGAATCCGCATTCGGACCAACCTCTACCGGCTGAAGTTCTTCATGCCTTCGAAAACTATCCGAAAAACCTAGTAAAGCTCCTACCTCTTGGAGATGCTTGAAACTGTAATTTGATTGGCCGAGGCAGCTTCGTAGAGGCCCCTGAAGTCGAGTTTCAAAATCTAGGATGAGGATGCTCCACCCCGAGGTTACCTTCGACGACGAGGCCACACTCAATGTCCGTAGTGTCTACTTAATGTAGTCTGGATTTGTGGACACGCCGTTTGGTATCCACGCCCGAGATTTGAAAAATATCTTAGACCTACCAAGCCATCTAGGTCGCTGAAACCCAGAGCCTAAGGCCCAAGCCTCCTACTGCTGGAGAGGCGCGCAGCCGAAGTACAGGGACATGATTGCCGACGTCAGGAGATGGTACGACAACTTATCCAGAGGTTCGAGGATAACCGCGGACGTCATTCTGGATATGTCATATTTTGAGAAGCTGTTTTCTGTTACAGGGCGAAGGCATACGCAAAGAACGACCTGAGCGAAGGGACAAACCACGCCGTCGCTGTGAGGCTGAAGACGTTATTTCGTCCTGGCATCGTTCTACCAATAGTCCAAAATCTTCACAGTGCTATTCTTCACTTGGAATCTTCGATGCCGTGACTCTGTCTCCACGCTCATCTTACAAGCAAGGGCCACTTTATCATGTAGGACGGCTGTTCTGATATACACTAACGCAGGAACCCTAGCCCGAGAATGGCCCTGGGCTGTTGTCGACCTCATCGATCTCATCGTTCTCGACGGACTTCTCGCATAGTTCGCAGAAAATGCGTCCGTCCGCCTTCGGTATCAGTTCTCCTTTGCAGAGCCTATGAACCATCATCTGCATTGTCTGAAGTCCCTGATCTTGATCCTGATTGTCAGTCACTCTACAACAGCACGGTCGCAGGGCTTATATAAGCGCAACATAAAGGTTTATGCTATTATTTTATGTTAAGCATAACATAAAGGCTTATACGATGTGCTTAACATAAACGTTTATGCGATGAGGATAAGCAAGAGAAAAGCTGTTTCTACGGAGGTCCTCATCCTCAAGGACCGAAGCAAGCATTAACATTGACAAATCTGACTTCAATTCCATAACGGTAAATATCCAATGCTTCTCGTGTGTGCGTGCCAGAACAAAGATGTCCCAACTGCGGCGAACCTATTGACCCGCAGGTATTTGTTTCCTCCAAGAGATGCTCACACTGCAACGACGTTCTGATATTCTATAAGGACCAAGATACGAATGAATGGATGATTACGAGCTTGCGCCCCACGGGAAACGTCTCGAAGATCGCTCCGGGTACACCAGTTCCTTCCAGGGTTGGCAGCATGTTCTCCTTCCTTAGGGTCATCGAAAGTTTCATCGAAGGGTGTACTTGTGCCTGCGCAGGTCAGACGCCTCTGGGATTTCGCGAATGAACCCGTATTCCACCAAGTAGCCAAGGGCTGCCTGCAGTGTTCTCCTTGGCAGTCCGAACCTTGGATCAGAGCAGCTTGGTTTATCGGGTGCTCGTTCCTTATGAGGTGATAGACAAACTTCGCCGCAGGAGAGCCTTTGACACTCTGAACTGGCCGAGACAGCCCAAAAGTCTCCGGGGTCAGGCCAAGTCTCTGCATCTCGAGCGTGAGAACTCCATCCATGGGTACGCCACCGAGATTGACGGCCGGCCCGAATTCCAGAATCAGGGCGGTCCGCTGCGAGATTCGAGGTTGCAGACCGCACCTGGTCAATGTAAGCCCGCTAGCGCGGCCTCCCGAGAGGGGTAGAGAGCGACTGAGATTTCGGCGGCTTGTCCTTGGTCTCCTTTCTGCGACACGGTGAGGGAAGATTCACGCATTCCTGAAATCTTCAGCTGACGAGCAGCTTGCCTATCGCGCTGTTCCAGTAGATTCTTGCTTCGTCCATCGGGTACCCCAGAGCCACGAGCGACTCCATCCCGCTCCACAGCGCGAGGATGGACCCGGCCAGCTGCCGCGCGTCAGCCCTTTTCTCCTTGCTGGTCGCGACGAGGCACCGTTCGACCAAGTCCAGGTACTGGTCGTGGTGTCCCTTGAGGACCTCCCTGAGCTCGGGGTTCCGTGTCGCCTCGGAGATGACCTCGAAGCTGAGGCCGGCGCCCTGCATTGAAGCGGGCATCATCTTGTCGAAGAAGGCCTCGAAGGCCTTCCGTGTGTCCCCCTGTTTGACAATCCATTCGATGACATGTTTGAGCTGCCCCGGGTCCAACTCATAGGTCGCCCTGAAGAGGGCCTCCTTGTCCTTGAAGTAGGTGTAGAGGGCCGCCTTGCTTATCCCGAGCTTGTGCGCTATTTCGTCCATCGTCGTATGTCTGAAGCCCTTCTCCCTGAACAGGACGCACGCGGCCTCGATGATTCTAGACGTGGCGATGCTCCTGTACTCAGGAAGGACCCTCGGCAACTCGACGGTTCCGGGGCAGGCGGGTTATTTAAGCTGACCACCACTCGGGATAGTGACCAAAGGTTGATATAATGACCATTAGTCAGTATAGGCGGTGATTTGGACTGATGACTCAGGAAGCGGGCGATAGAAGAATGCGAGTCCTTGTGTTCGGCGCGTCAGGCAGGACGGGCAGGTTGGTGGTCAAAGAATCTCTCGAAAGAGGGCATCAGGTTCTCGCCTTCGTTCGAAGCTCTCCCAAATTGGACCTCTCCCACCCTCAACTTACCGTGGTCTCGGGTGACGTCACATCAGCGCCGGACGTGGACCTTGCCGTTCAACGCTCGGATGCGGTCGTTTCCACACTGGGTCGGGCCTCCAATTCCCCGCTGAACGTGTGCTCGGTAGGGGTCGCGAACATGGTCGGTTCCATGTCTAAGCACGGCATCAGGAGGCTGATTTGTCTGTCCGACTACGGGAACGGCGAGACGCGGACGCGGGGACTTTACGCCAGGTTCCTCTGGCTTCTCATCCGCGCCCACCTCGAGGACAAGGAGAAGATGGAGGAGACGGTGAGGTCGAGCGGCCTTGATTGGACCATCGTGCGGGCCACGATTCTGACGGATGGCGCAAAGACAGAGACCTACAGGGTGGGCCCAGAGATCAAGGTCGGCCTGGTCCCCAAGATCTCGCGTCACGACCTCGCTGATTTCATTGCGAAGCAGCTCACCGACGTTTCGTTCATACGCTCATCGCCTTCGATAAGCTACTGACTGACCGGTAGGTTCAGCAAATCCTCCGTTCAAGCAGGCGGAAAACACGAAAGGCTGTTGGAAGCGCGCGAACCTATGCGTAAATGTTGGAATGATCATCAACTAGCGCGCGCGTCGCAATGTTTACAGAACGCGGCGCCTACAGTCAGACACGCATGCTCATCAGGGTTCACGTGACTCCTAATGATACCCAGAAGGTAGTGGCCCGTCTTTGGGTGATTTGTCAGACCGTTTCACTTCGGGTGATGGCTTGGAGAGAAACTAAGTTATTTTTGTTACGGTCGTCGTCACTGTGACTGAGGCACTTGGACTCGCAGTCTCCATCTCTGTGACAGTTACGGTGCCCGTGCTGCTACATTCCGTCACCGTGGTAGTCCCTGCGGGATAGTTGATTGTCGTCGTTACCGTGGAGGTTTCAGTCTCCGCTCCCTGTTGAGAACTCGAACTATTCATTGGCGTTGTGGAGCCAATGGTTGTCGTCGTCGTGAAGGTCGCTTGGCAACCTGTCATGGTCGTCGTCGAACCGTAGTTTGTTGACGTTATAGTTGCTCTAACCGACGCTGATATTGGTGTGGTGGGGGGTTGGGCAGAAGGGGTGCAAACGGCATCGTCCAATACTCGATATACGTCAATCCCAGAACTGGCGAAGTCGGCTTTCCCCAGCCATAGCGGTTGTAGCAACTGTGGTGCGGTTTATCTCTCCACCTTAATCGAGCAGAATCCAATGGGACAAAACTATTAATCACGAATGACCCTTTTACCTAAATGGTACCGTTGAATCGACCAACATTCATTGTAGGCGTCATCGCAATCGCGATTAGCGTCGTACCCGTTACCATTCAACTCCTTTCCTTCTTGACGTGCGGCAATGGCAGTGGTCCGCCCCTGTGCGGCGCTTACCTCCCTGAATTCCAATTCGACTTTCTCGCCGTGGCCGGGCTGGTCTTGCTCGGTCTGTCGTTCCGATTCAGACAGTCGATGGCATTCGTCCGGGCGCATTCTGCCCCGGTCGGGCTCGGCCTCCTCCTTGCCGGCATCTTGGCCGCCGCTGAGGGGCCAGCCTTGATTGGCGAATCGGGTGTCCTGTTCGGCCCGACCGGGTGCGCCGGCAGTTGGGTCGGCTGCATGAAAGGGCAAGATGTCGTGTCCTTCGAGCTTTGGAGCGGGATCGCTCTTACGACTATCTGCCTGGGCGCCGTACCGACAGGTCTCTTCCTCTTCATTCGGAGTAAGAGGGCGATGGGACCGGCCGGAGGGATCTTCGGGAGCCCCTCTCAGAAGAAGCTCGCATTAGTCTGCCTGGTGTTGGTCTCTTTTGTCTCGCTCTTCTTCCTCGCGCCTTTTGTGCCGGTCCAGGTCCGCTCCCCTTCGCAGCAGATAAGTGGGGCGAACATCGTCTGCTATCAGATTGAAAGTGCAGTCTATAATCCGGTCTTCATCTATGGGGGGTATGCTTCGCCCGGCGAACACCTTCTTGGAGTGGGCAACGCGGTCTACGATAGCTGCATCGTGACCAACCCCTCCTGACCGGTTTGTCTCAACTGACAAACAGGGTTAGGAGCCGGCAGGTTAACAATTCTGATAAAAATGTAAATACAACTCTGTCCTGAATTGTCGGTCGTGCTTTTAGGGTGACACCATGGCCGCGGTTGACCATTTCCTTTCTTACCGCGGCATTTGCCATTTATTTGTTTGCCCTTCCATTCCAGAATATCATCGAGAATTCTCTGATGAATTGGCTGATGACCAATCTTTCTGGCGGAAACTTCATCGCACGATACCTGACTGCAGTCCAATACTACGACGCGATTCAGGTGGCTGTTCTCTCGTCCGCGCTCATCTTGGCATTCTGGGTGTCATCCAGGGTACTGCACGTTAACGTTAGCCGTGGGATAACTGTCCCGTCTCTCGCGGTGGGCGTCCTCCTGACCGCCCTATCGCTCGCTGATAGTACCGTCGGGCATCTGCTCAGGGCCGTCAGGAGCCGAGCCGTGCTTCAACAGCGGCAATGACGTCGCTTTGATCCAACCATACATCTTCAGCTGTGCAAGCGCAGCGGCAACCCGCAGGGGTGCACTCAACAAGTGAACAGCACGCTGGCGCCAGTGCCATCCCCGAGCTACGTCGTCAACATCAGGTATCAAACCTCTCTCCGGGTGAGTCCGCCTTAAATAGACTCGGGATGCGCCAAGACCCATGAGGATCAGGTGGCTCCTGGTTCTGATTCTAATCCTCGTGTTGATAGCTCCCACTCTCTCTTTGTTCCAGAGTCCTGCCCCCTCCTTCTATCAGACGGGGGCTTCGGGTAGTTCCGTCATCGTGATCGCAAAGGAGGATTACGTCTATGCGAGGGTCCAGATAACGATCCAGCCCAACAGTTTGAACCAGTCGGCGACGGTGACCTTCCCGAACGGGACGAGCACGAACATCGAGGGCTCCCGCACGGAGTCCATCGTCCTGCCCAACACCATCTACTACACCTTCGAGGGCGTGGGCACGAGCGGTGAAGGATACTCCGTCTATGGAAACCATCCCCTCGACGTGTCGCTGCTGTCAGGACAGAACGCCACCCAGTTCCTGACTTACAACGCCGCTCTGGTCCCTGCCAAGGGGATTCACGTGTTCTACCTCGTGATCGACGGTGAGGCCATGGTCAGCATCAGTGTGCTGGGCGTGTCCCTATGAGCGAAAAGGACGTGGTCGAGAAGGTCGGCGACCTAATGCGCGCCCTCGACGACGTCCGGAGATACAGGGAGCTTGCCCACGCGATGGTCGACTACGTGGCTATCGTGGTTGTCGCAGTCATCGCCTCGATTCTCGTCGTATTCTTCCAGGGGGTGTACGAGGTCGCTCACGGGTTCCCCACAAATGGTGGGAACCTCTCGGTCGCCGGAGTCCCGTCGAACAGCTTCGTGTCTCTCGCGGTCCTGATCATCGTCTCAGGGGGCATCCTCGGGGGAGTTCTCTGGGTCGACCGGAGGGTCAAGCGAACCAAGACGGGCGAGTGGGAGAAGACAATGGAGGAGGGCGTCCCGGGAGCCGTCAAGCTCCTCTCGGAGCTGGACTGGGAGTCGCAGCTGGGCATGGTCAGCGCGTCGAGGATTGCGTACCTCTTCTATGCAGTGCTGAAGGTCGCCGGCTATTCGCTAGTGACCTACTTCTTCCTCACCATAATCGGCGGATTCTCGGGCCTGTGGTACCTGGTCCCGTCTGGCCCGGAGTTTCTCGTCCCGGCATCAGTCATAGTAGTCCTGATCTTCAGCAAGAAGAGCCTCGAGGCGGGCTTCAACCGACTGCGCTCGCTGGATCTTCTGTTCTGGGACCTGAGGGGATTCTACACTGAGTTCAAGAGGGCCGAGTTCAACAAGGCCTGACCTGTACGTCTTCGCCCGCGTCGTCAAGACCCTGAAGGAGAAGGGAGCGATGAACAGGACCGCACTCGCTTCGGCGACGGGATTGTCGTACGACCGCCTGATCAGGTACCTTGACTGGATGACCGAGAAGGGCTTCGTAAGGCTCGACCCAGACGGCCAGGTGCAGCTCACCCCGGAAGGCGCGAAGGCGTACGACGGGATCGTAAGATGGATCGTGGACCACGTGGGGAGCCTGAAGCTGTCCCGGCTGAGGCCAGGGGCTTAGGGCAGCGGCGCTGGAGATTTTTGAGAGGGATCCAGCTTCTAATCCCTTAGCATAGTCTAGTGTTGGTTTTGAGCCTGAAATTTGGTCAAGACTAGTCGACGGGTCCTCCTCCTACTTTTGTTAGCCAGAAGAGGCGACATAGGTCAACTAATCGAACTGAATATCGACGAACATTCCAAGCAGCTGGCCCCACCGGGCGCGTTGAAAATATACCTGAAGGCTCTCTCTTCTGCTTGGCAGGAAAGGGAATGATTGCTGCCCCGGTCTTACCTCTTGTGGTCTGATTATGAGGGTGATTGAGAGGGCGTTAGAGGGAACATGAGGCTCACTTAGCGGTAGGGTAAGAGGGCATCCCAGTGTGATTTAGTAGCAAGTTGTGGAGTGGCAGGAACAGCGGCTGGTGGTGTGACTTCCTTCTTCTTGATAACCCTCCGCTTTGCGATTGTCTTCTTGGCCTTTCTCGAAGATTTCTTTACTTTCTTCTTCGCCATCTGTTTGCTTGATCACACCGCGATATATATACCTTCGAAAAGGCACGTCCAACGAAACAAGGGGAAGAGAGAAGGTGCAGGACGAATGCGATCACTCGCTCCCGTTGCAAATAGCTGAGTCCAAAGTTTGGTGGTGAAATACCATTTCTCGTCCACGAAGGCTGTTGACTGAATTGTGAGAGCGACGAGAATGTCCACCATGTCAGGGAGCTCCTTGATGAGGTATTTGGGGCAAAGAACTTTGTATCATTGATTCCATTTAGGAAGAAGCTGATGCCACTGGGAGCCAAGACTTTGGAGAATATGTGTGATTACTTGTTGTGGTATGCAAAGAATAAGGAGCTTATGAAATACAGGCAGCTTTACAACGAGTCAGAGCCAAAGGCTACTTCACGATGGACGGGTGTCGAACTATCCGATGGAACTCGAAGAAAGCTGACCCACGAAGAAGCAGACAACCTATCTTTGCTTCCAAAGAAGTCTCGGGTATTTCGTCTTGTTTCTCAAGCCGCTCCTTCATTTTCGCAGAGTTCCGTATACGAATTCACATACAAAGAGAGAAAATTCGTCCCCAGCCCCGGCCTGTGCTGGGTGACAACAAAAGAGAAGATGGAAGAATTGGCTCGAAAGAATCGCTTAGAGATTGAAGGCGACAACCTCAGTTATGTAATGTATCACGATGACTTCCCATATGCCAAACTAACCAATCCCTGGATGGACACTGTAGGTGCCTACAACAAGGTCTACGTTGTTCAAACGAATGATAATGTCATTGAACGTTGCTTGCTTATGACAACCGACCCGGGAGACCTTGTCTTCGATCCTACCTGCGGGGGAGGAACCACTGCCTTCGTCGCGGAAAAGTGGGGAAGAAGATGGGCGACATGCGACACCTCACGTGTGGCGATTGCTTTAGCAAGAGCGCGGTTAATGACCGGGACCTATGACTATTACCAGCTTGCGCACCCCGAGGAGGGGGTTCGTAGTGGCTTCATGTATAAGACCGTGCCACACATTACAATGCGGTCGATTGCCAATGAAGAATTGCCGAGACAGGAGGTTCTTTACGACCAACCGATGATCGATACTGGGAAAGTGCGAGTGTCAGGCCCTTTCACCGTCGAAGCGATTCCAGTACCTTCGGTCGAAGACCCATCCTCCGATAACCTTCACAACGAACAGACAAGTGGTCGACCGAGCGACCCGGCTGGCGACCACGTTATTGACATGATCCGACTCTTGCAGAAATCGCAAGTGGTCAATTTTCCCGGTGGTAAGCAGTTAGATCTTGAGAACATAAGACCTCTTGGGGGACGTGGATTCCTACACGCTGAAGCTGATGCTATCAACGGAGAACGGGTAAGAGTTGCGATCTCATTCGGTCCGCGATACGGTCCAATCCCCGTTAGCCAGCTGGAACAAGCAATTAGTCAGGCTCAGTGGGATTACAAACTGTTGCTCCTAGCAGGTTTCAGTTTTGATCCTGAAGTTCAGGCTTTCATAGAGAAGAATCCACATCCGAGATTGACTATCCACCAAGTTCACATAAGCCCAGATGTCCTTGTGAGTGACCTGCTCAGGACACCGAAGGGAAGCCAAATCTTCTCAGTTTTTGGTCAACCAGATATCGAAGCCAGAAAGACCAAAGATGGGATTATCGTTAAACTTAATGGCGTTGACATCTATGATCCTATCACAGGCAAGACGGAACAATCGCGAGGTGACAAAGTAGCTGCATGGTTCCTTGATTCAGATTACGACGGCTACACCTTCAAGATATCACAGGCATTCTTTCCCGACGGTGCAACAACAAAGAATCCATGGGATAAGTTAGAGAACGCGCTAAAAGGAGTAGTGGACACAGAGAAAATGGAACGATTTCGTAGCACGTTGTCTCTACCTTTTGAGCTGGGTGAACACAAGAAAATCGCTGTCAAAGTAATCGACCAGAGAGGTAATGAAGTTATCGCGATGCGCGACCTATCCGATAATCGGTGACATAATGAGTAGCGTCGTAGATCAGCCTATTCTCAATACTCCGTGGGAAGAACCAAAACAATACTGGCTGTTCGAGGAGGGCCTACCGCGAAAAGAAAAAGGAAGGCGACCTGCAGGTTATTGGAGAATTCGTCGGGAGAAATTGCAGAAGGTAGCAATCACAGCCGAAGAATTTATCCGGCTTCCGACGGTTAACAGAATCCGAGATCGTGTAAAGCAATGGCGAGAAGCGGGCTATCCTGGTGTAACGCGAATATCGTTGGAACTGCTGAGACACTGGAGCGATCCTGGACGAACCCGTAGGTTGTTTTTCTGCCAGCTGGAAGCGGTCGAGACGGTTATTTGGTTAGTTGAGGCGCCGGAATCAGAAAAGCAGGGCATCATTATTCCAGGAGACGCTCCCAACGATCCCGAAAGCATCGCGAAGCACTACGAAGAGCTGCGCCGACTTGGGTGCAAAATGGCTACTGGAAGTGGTAAGACACTCGTCATGGCGATGCTCATCGCATGGAGTGTGCTCAACAAGGTCACAAACAAACACGATCGACGGTTTTCCGACGCTGTACTAGTGGTATGCCCCAATCTGACAGTCAAGGAGCGCTTATCGGTCCTTTTGCCTTCCGATTCGGAGAACTACTTTGAGAAATTCGGCCTAGTCCCTCGGTCATTGCTTCCCATGTTGACGCGTGGGAAAATTATGGTAACAAATTGGCATCTCTTCAACCCAGAAGATGATGACACAACCAGAAGCGTAGTCAAGCGGGGTCCTGAGAGCGATGCATCTTTCTGCAAGAGGACACTAGGAGAACTAGCACAAAAGACCAACATTCTTATTATAAATGACGAGGCGCATCACGCCTACCGACCTGCTCAGCGGGAAGAAGAACCCGATCAAGACAGTTTGATAGATGCAGTAGAAGAAACCGAAGAGGAATTTGAGGAAGCCACTGTTTGGATAAACGGCCTGGACAAGATAAACTCAACCATCGGCATCAACTTCTGCTTAGACATGTCGGCCACCCCGTACTACATCAAGGGCTCTGGTTATGAGGAAGGCGTTCCATTTCCATGGCTTGTCTGTGATTTTGGGCTCGTTGACGCGATAGAGTGCGGAATCGTGAAGATTCCGAGAGTGCCTGTCGATACCAACTCAGGCCGTCCGGTCCCTGAATACTTTGAGTTGTGGAAATGGATTATGGAGAAGCTTCCATGGTCTGATCGGGCTACAACCCGAAGACGCGCAAAGCCAGAGGCGGTACTTCAGCAAGCCGACGGAGCCATAAGCACTCTGGCATCTGAATGGAAGAAGACATTTGACATTTGGGTCCGGGACAAACACCCTACTCCACCGGCAATGATTGTCGTATGCGACAACACCAACCTTTCCGAGCTGGTCTTCGAGAAGATTTCCTCGGGCCGGGTCCTTCCGGAGCTCAAGAACGACGAAAACAAGAAGGAGGTTAGCGTTAGGATTGACTCGAAACTACTGAATGAAGCTGAGAGTCGCCTCGAGGAAAGTAAAGTCGATAAGGCCGCAAGGCTACGAGAAGTAGTCAAGACAGTCGGGAAGGAAGGGATGCCCGGCGCCAATATTCGAACCGTGGTTTCGGTGGGAATGTTGACGGAGGGATGGGATGCGCAAAATGTTACTCAGATCTTGGGGTTACGAGCATTCCAATCTCAGTTGCTCTGCGAACAAGTGGTAGGACGGGGTCTAAGAAGGGTAAACTATGACGACTTCTCTGTCCCAGAATATGTCGACGTCTATGGAATCCCCTTTGAAGTAATCCCTGTGGCGAAGGCCGCACCGCAAGAGAAGGGACAAACCCATTTGGGGACCCACGTGGTTGCACTGCCGGAGCGAAAGGAATTCGAGATTCGTTATCCCCATGTGGAAGGTTACATCTTTGACGTTCGATTCAAGATAAAGGCTGATGTGAACTCGATTCCCCCGATAAGGATAGCTCCTGTAACCGAACCGACCGAGATCGTGGTAAAAGATGCGGTAGGCTTCAAGATAGGCAAACCAGACCGACTCGGCCCTGGCACAGAGGTCTATCAGAATAGAGACGAATTCTATGCGAGTCATAGATTACAGACCACAGTTTATGAAATTGCCAGCGACATTACAGACCGTCTCAGGCATGATGCACGGCGTCTACTATTCCCGCAAGTCCTCCAGATTGCCACCGAATATGTCGACAAGAAAGTAAAGCTTCCATCAGGCAGCGGAGTTCGGAAGGAAGAGATCGCGCTCCAAAGGTATCGTGACGAGATAGTAAATCGACTCAGCGAGGCCATAAGACCAGATACCGATGCAGGAGAGTCGCCCATACTTCCTGTGATAGAGAAATACAGACCTACTGGATCAACCTCGGAAGTTTCTTTCCGGACGTTCAAAGAGTGTGGCGGAACCAAGAAAAGTCACGTGAGCCACGTTGTCTTCGATAGTAACTGGGAGCACTCAGTTATGTTCCAATTGGAAAAATTGGAAGCTGTAAAAGCTTATGTCAAGAATGATCATCTCAATTTTGAAATTGCGTATGAGTTCCAAGGCCAGCATCATTACATACCTGATTACATAATAAAATTGCAATGCAATGACGGCTCGGAATTGAACGTGCTTCTTGAAGTGAAGGGATTCGAAAGCGAGAAAGACAGGGCCAAGAGAGTTGCCGCCCAGCGGTGGATTGAAGCGGTGAACCACCACGGTGGCTTTGGAAAATGGGTTCTCTTGAACTGTAGAGACCCTAATCGCATAACGCAGACCCTGGAAAAGCTGACGAAGGTTAAGCCTTCAGAATCTCTTATCACAGAATAATATTTGAGTGGTAAAAGAACTCTTTTCTGAGAAGTCAAAACAACTTGCAGAAAATGATTACGAATCCAAAATGAGGAATTCGTTCAATGAAATACACCGAGTCTTGAGGGACGATGGTGTGCTCACTGTGATGTTCACGCACAAGAGCAGCGGTGCCTGGAATGCATTGGCCAGAGGCTTGATTGAGGCAGGCTTCGAGATTACGGCTTCATGGCCTGTCCACACGGAGGGCGAGCACAGTCTTCAGCAGACCGGGAAAGTAGCCGCTCAGAGCACAATCCTCCTAGTATGCAGGAAGCGCCTGATGGACCCTCATACAAGGGGCTGGTGGCAGGACATAAAGCCCCTTATTCATAGCACGGCATTCAAGGCCGCAGGAGAAAATTCGAGACACGGAATCGCGGGTGTAGACCTTCTACTCTCTACGTACGGCCCTGCACTGCAGGAGTTCTCCAGACACTATCCTGTTGTTGACATAAGCGGTGAGCGTGTCGAGCCTGAGAGGGCGCTTATCGAAGCCAGTTCTGCTGTGAGCGACTACAGGTTCAGCCTCCTGACCCAGAGCACTCCATCTGCAATTGATCCTTACACTAGATTTTACATACACGGCCTGGATCTTTTCCAGGGCAGCGAACTCCCTGCAGACGAGGTCATAAAACTCTCACATGGCCTCAATGTAGAATTGAAGGACCTTGCAAGGTATGGCATCATTCGCAAGGAGAAGAATCGATTCGTGCTTTTGAGCGCAGAGGAACGACGAAAACTCGGTAAGGTCGGCACTTCAGAAGATAGCTCATTTCCAATCACGCTTGATAAGGTACATGCCTCCGAGCTTGTATACGAAGAGTTGGGTGCGAAAGGCGTTAAGAGGCTCTACCAGAGTCATGGCTTTCTGGCAGATAGTTCGTATCTCGCCACCGTCGAAGCCCTGCTTAACTGCCTTCCTCGCAGTTCAACGGAGTATCAAAATCTGAAGATGGTCGCAGAATATGCTATGGAAAGGAAAGTTGGTGACAGGAGAGGTGACGATGATTCTTCGAGCGCTTCTACCTCTCTAGACGATTTTCCAAGCAAGCCGAAGTAGAATTGATCTAAATTGTCAGAAGATGGCCTAAAGTCGTATCCGTGGAAGACGTCTTATTCCGACGACGTTGATAACATCCTGTTTGACTTTTTCGTCCCCGCACTTGAGAAGAGTACAGTTACGACAGGCTTGCGGGTTACTACTCCAGTTCAGTTCTCAGTGCAGCAGCACAGGGCATTACGCGTCTGATTTCGAATGGAGGTAAGATGCGCCTAGTGGTAGGAGTACAACTCGCACCGGAGGATGTAGAGGCAATCAAACAAGGTCTTAGTGAGCGCGAAGTCATAGAACGGGCGCTCGACAGGGAATCGCCGAAGCCTGAGGATTTCACGCAGCGGAGGATGCAAGCTTTGGCTTGGATGGTTGCAAACGGCTTTCTCGAGATAAAGGTAGCAATGCCAGTCGAGAACGGCAAACCGGTTCCTCGGGCTATATTCCACCACAAGACCGGTATTTTCACAGATGCCTCAGGGGACAAGATCTCTTTCACTGGAAGTGTAAACGAATCTGAGCAAGGCTGGACGCTGAACAATGAATCGTTCCACGTCTTTTGTAGCTGGAAGGAGAAAGACCATCTCGACGATGATGTCGAGCGCTTTGAAAAACACTGGAACAACTCCTCCACGAAAGCCCGAGTGTATGAATTCCCCGAGGCGCTGAAGCGCAAGATCATCAGCTTCGCTCCTAGGGAGCCCCCTACAGTCGAGCAGGAAGAAAGAGTCGAGCCAGTCACACCTTCCGACTTCAGAAAAGTCATCGTTCGAGATTTCATACTCGGGGCTCGTTACCTGTTCAACGGGGAATACCTAGCTGACGCATTCCTTAACTTTGAGCTCCGCCCCCATCAGAGAGCAGTTGCCGATGCCGTCTCCAAGTCATTCCCTGCAAGATTCCTGTTAGCTGATGAGGTTGGCCTTGGGAAGACCATGGAGGCGGGCACAATACTCAGCAGGCTAATCATCTCTGGTAAGGTCCGCCGGAGCACTGAGACAGAAAAGCCTTAATTGGGAAGAATAGCCGGATACTAGCAACACGAGTTCAATATCGGTTGTGCCAGTCCGTCTCTGCGCCTTTGGTCTCGGGTGAGTGGGATACCGCCCGCGATTGAGAATGACAGAGTGGATATTGGGTAATCTACCTCCCTCTCTCAAGCCAATTCTATTGGCGTTGGGGGGGAGAACCTTGGTTCCCTTAAATAGACTCGTATCTCAAACTGAGGTATTCTTCAATTGAAGAGAGGTTTAGCGAGACCTTCAGATTTGTTGAACTATATCCAGACAACCGGTTCACTTTTTCATACGAATACTCTAGCATTCTAAGGCAGAATGCTCTCAGCGAATGGATTCTCTATCGCCACATATGGCACAGTCACCGTGAAGTCGCTGAAGTATTCCTCAAAAGGGTAGTGTTACCTCTCCGTCGGGTTGACCTCTCTTGATTGGCTGTTTACTTTCGTCGGGCGGCTGGAGTGTAGACCGTATAGTGGGCTTGAGAAGGCGTTACAGTGGTGGAGAAATCATGACGATATTATCGCCTCGTAACAGTATTGCTCCAAGCGGTTTGGTCTTATCATCCTCTGATAGTTCCTCAGCGTCTTGAAGGAAGAGGTTCATATGCGCATCAAACTCACTAAGTTTTCCGCGTATCATCTTCGCTCCCCTGAGTCTGACGAACACGATTTTCCCTACATTTTGTTTCAGTTCTTCCTTTACCATGTCTTCCGACATTATGTGATGCCGTCGTGAAATGGATGATAAACGTTCGTCGGAGTGTTCTTGTTGTTCGTATTTGAAACTATTGCACAAGAGGGCTGTTACCTCTTAGGGTTCTGGGATAGAGCGTTACCTATCGGGTCATGCGTTGTGTTGATTATTCGTTATCAAGCCTCAGTCCATTCTCTTCGTTCTCGACTATTTTTTCGCACAAGTCTATCAGGTTCGAAAGTGCAACGTCAGAATTTGAGTCTTTTTCCTGCAGTTTTAGAACCTGACTATAGAAATCAGTGTATTTGATTCTCAGGTGGTCTATTATCCCAAACGCCTTGTCCATCAAGACCTCTCTGTGATCGACTGAAAGAGCGTCATACATTTGGTGAACAGTCCTCAAGATTTCATCGTTGCGATAAGTTGCTCTATCGAAGACATCGAGTCCTCTCCTTCTCTTATCCCTTAGAATGGTGATAATCGCCCTCAGCACTTCCTTTACTATCAGCCCTCGGTCGTCGGTCTCAGAAAATGGATAGTAGGACAGCGGTTCTTCCATGTCGGGCTCTATTGAAATATCGTTCACGAAGCTTTGGTCAAGTTCGGTTTTGGTAAAGTGCCCCATCCTCCTCAAAGAGCGACTCGAAAACACTAGCGTGGGGAAAACTCCGGTCTTATGCGATAGAATGTCATGGTTCCTTTCTGAACAAACATAGCAAACATCATGGGAGAACTGCGCTGGATTGTAGACATAAACATAATTCAAGAAGTCCTTACTGTCAACATGCTGATATCTCTCCAGTTGCGAGCTTTCTGCAGTTACTCCTCCCTTACAATCGAAGGCTATGCAGTGCAAGAGTCCTTTCGAGTATGCGACTACATCGGGTTTTATGTTTCCAGATACTTGTGTTAAGGATATTCTCTGCTCGATCAGACTTACCTCATACCCTAAGTCGGCTAAGGGATGAATCCATGTGTTTGTCTTGTTGCAGAGCCCAATGACGTAATTGATTAGACAGGTGTGTAGAGTCGGGCGCAATTACATAGCACTAATTTGCGGGCACTCTATCGTAGAATCAAAACTTCTCTGCAAGTTGACGAATAGTCTGAGAACTACGTTCCCACAACTATACTTGGGAAGATACACCCTGAAGAAGTGGTCTGATGCTTCAATATCTAGAGAATGACCAGTGTGCATATCTACGCCAAGAATTCTGTAGTATCCATCTCTGACCTTACTTTTCATTCCCCAAATCCTGAAAGGCTCGCGACCGTTGAAGATTCGTTTCAGATACGTCTCCAGACCATCTATCCGTCTTGTGTATTCGAACTCGAAAGGTGTGCCTCTTATCGTAGAGAAACCATTCTCTATTCTTCCTTCCATTCTAAGTTTTTCGACATTCTTGACTTGCTTGTTGTAGTTGTCTTGAACTTCGTCTACTAGCACTAGATGGTCTCCGACTGATCTGCCTTTTCGAACAATGAACCGCCCATCGAATCCCAAGTCATCCATTATTCCATAGGAGTGTTTCCCTCTTGAAATTCGGATTCTCTCGTAACCCAATGTGAATCTTAGCGAGGGATCAGACTTGGCCAATTGCAGAAGCCTAGTCGAAGGACGACCCGACCCTTCGATGATTAAGTCATTGTTGGCGACTATTTCGTCGTCGCCAACTTCTTGGAATATGTCACGGTATCCGGTTCTACAGCCTTCGTTGTTGTTGCCGGGTTTTGTTGAAATATCAATTAAGGTCTTGTCTGAAAGCCAACCTTTGTCGAACTCATAGTCGTTTGATGTTACCAGCTTATCGACCGCCCTTTGAGTGTCATTTGAGTCGCAATTCGTGTGCAGAAGAAGGAACCTCTCCATCGTCGTATCAAGATAGAATTCAACGGATTGTCTCTCGGGCTCTTGAACGCGGAGAATCTTGATTGTATCCACTCCAGTGTTCTTAATTTCGGCGGATGCCTCCCCAAGCATGAATTGAGGCAAGAGGTTCTTGTTGTTGCTTTCAATAAGGTATGTCTTGAGTTCATTAGGGTGTCCTCTTTTCTCTCCCTCTGGTTCCTCTAGCTTCGGCGGAGTAATCATCAGGGTTAGAGTGTCTATGAACTGCTTCTTCGACTGAACTACTGGAAGTGGATTAATCAAAGACAAGTTAGCATCGAATGCTCCTTTCGCCTATTCCTTTCAAGGCTGACCCCCGTTCGAAGTCCTGATACATCAAGTTTTCTTTATACCCTTGACCTTTCTTATACTTAGCGAATCATCGCTATCCACGATTTCGACCAGGAAGTCGAAGGGAAGATGCCAAACACAGACATAGTTACGGTTTACCAAGCGAAGGGCAATTCCGATACTTTTGCCTTGGTAATTCCGAAGAAGATACGGCCTCGCCAAATGAAAGCGGGCGACAAGTATCAGGCATCAGTAGATGAGCGAGGAAGGATCATCTATCGCAAGATAGAAGTCTCAGGCTAACCCCTGAGACTTTCCTGTTTTATTACTCGCATTCTGAATGATTGTTAGCCACTTGTTATCCCCTTCGATTCTTATTCCTGCGGCCTCTGCGGGTGTCTTTCCGTCTAGGCTCATATGCGGTCGGATGAAGTTGTGATAGACTTGGTAGCCTCTAAGAATTGGTGAATCTGTCTTCTTTAGCCCGCGCATGACCTTCTCTCTGTCTCTGACTTCGCCGTTCATGCGCTCCATCTTGTTGTTGTGAACTGTCCCGTCCATCCGAATATCTTGGATGTGGTTTGTCGTTTCATTCCAATACCGAGAGTAGTATTCCTTCTTGTTTGCCTCTGCGAAGTTCGCCGAGGCAAACAAAAGGAAAAAGAAGAGAGTATCCACCTCGTAGCAGAAACAGGACAGACGAGGCGGACGATGCGTGTAGCCTGTTAAGGACCTACTGTTCGATGCAGTCTAGGCGCCACCGGCTCAGGCCGATGCCGACCATGGGTGCGAAGGACCCGCCCAGCGAAAAGACGCCCACTAGGTAGTTTCTTCTGTTCTTAGTGTTCATCTCAGGGGCCGCAACTTGCACCGGCCAGTCGAAGATACTGGGAGACGAGTTGAGAGACGCCGTCAATCAAGCTATACGACCTTCCTGCATGGTACCGAAGTGATGATGCCTCGATGATCCCCAGTGCTTTCAACCTCCCTATCTGCCAGGTCAGAGCTTGCGAAGTCACTCCAAGACTTGCTGCAAGCTTCATGTGTGGGAGTGGTCGCCCTTCCGAAAGCAGCAGGAGTATCTTGCCAGCAGTCTCCTGCCTCAGAAGCGAAATGACCTTCTGCTCCATCTCGTTATGCGTCGTTGCTCTGAAGAACCGCCTGTAGCGTCCGCTGCGATAGTCTTCCAGTTCACCGTTCTTGACTAGGACCCAAAGGTGGTATTGTACAACACCTATTGAGAGGTCGAGATCTTCGCTTACTTCCCTCAGGTAAACGCCAGGATTGGTAGCAACGTAAGCCATGATCTCTGCCCTGGTTGACAGATTGGCTGAGTCCTCCTGTCCACTTGTGAAGTTCCAAGGAGGCGCAGAGGCAAGTGAGAGTGACAGGGAGGCACCATTTGGTTGAGTGAGAGTCTGCGTCGAATGCGGATATTGATGCTGCTGAACGGCCGAGACACACAGGGCGGAGTCTAGCAGCATTACGACGATAATCAGCGTCGCAGCAACCCTGCTATTTTTCGTACGCCCAGCCAGCTACGGCAGGTTACCCCGCGCGTTATTTATCGCTACTCGTAAATGATCGTACTAGACGTAAATGTTCGTATCAGAAGCATTAAATCGAAAACTCCTTCTTTGGGCCCGTAATTTGGGGACGCCCTCGATTCCAGACGAGTCAAGAAAGCCAAACATCAACATTCTACTTGCACTGACAGCTGTCGCTCTTCTTTGCAAATTGGCTATTCTCTTGCTCAGCATAAGGACTTCCATGAGTTTCTCACTCCCATCTTCGGAGAACTGGCAAGACTTCTCGCTTGCCTACGTCCCCGCGGTAAACGCTTTCAAGAATGGTTTCTTGCCGTATGGGGATTTCTATTATCCCTATCCACCGCTTTTCCTTTACATTCTAACTCTATTTTCATATTTGCCACTTCCATCTTGGTCTAGTGCGCTACCGCTAGTAATCGCTGATGCACTGACTGTCATTCCAGTCTACCTAATCGCGAGAGAATTTATCGGCGAACGCTACTCTTTGGTGGCTTCCATTGTGTTTGTTCTCGCGCCGATCAACTTATTCTACGTCGACTATCTCTGGCTCAATCCTTCTCTAACAACTTTGTTCCTGATGAGCTCGATTTACTTTCTAATCAAAGGACACTACGACCTGTCTGCAGTTACCCTCGCATTGTCAATCGGATTCAAGCAGACAGCTTTGCTTGTTCTTCCAATAGTGGTATTCATTTTGTGGAGAAAACTGCCACGAAGAAGAGCAGCCCTGCGGTATCTGTTCCTCACGGCTTCAATCTGTTTTCTGATCTCTATCCCATTCATCTTCATCAGTCCTGTTTTGTACCTTGACTTGATGTTCAGAGTGCCGAATAGTTTGTGGAGCGTGAGTTACTTGCCTCCAGGCTATTTCACAATAGGCTTTGGGACTGGGACACCTATAACGGCAAATACTCTTAGCTGGATTACCTCAAAATGGCAGACGATAGTCGGGGCAGTCAACAACCCCGTTAGTCTCGGTCTCCCGATATTCATCTTCTTACTCCCTACGGCATTTTCTTGGATTTACGATTCTGTCTATTACCCTGGCTTGCTTTGGGTCATATCTTCTAGCCGGCTACGCGCTCTTGCTGTATAGAATTCAAAGGAATGAGAAGTTTGAAGAAAAGGATCTGCCGAGATACGTTCTGTGCGCCCTCCTTCTTCTCTTCGCCTTCTATCCGCTGTACAAGTACTATGCGGTTGGTGTCATCCGCAATCCTTGCTTTGCTCGTGAGAAACAAGAAGGACGCTCTTGGTTTCGTGGCTTTCAATCTTGTTTTGATTCTCGTACAAGATACTTGGCTTCATGGGTTCTACTGGTCCCTCTTCTTTGGCTACTCAGCGATCCTCTCACACGGCTCCTCAGAAGACCATTGCGCCTACGGAATCCCAGGATTGCCTATATTGTGACTTCGTGAAGAAGGTCGGATGGAAAGACAGCTGAGAAGCCTCGCGGTCGAAGGCACCGTCTTTTGGCTCGTCGTCGGTGCCATTGTTGAACTCGGAGGGGTTGCAGCGAGTTCCGAACATGTCCTCGAAGGCATCTTTGTTGCTGTACTCAACTGATCATTCGCTCTGGCATCTTCACGATTGGCGCAGACCTGAAGAACCTGAACTTTCTCGGTGTGGCCGGCATATCATTCCTAGTGGGGTTGTCCGCGGAGCACGCTCTGACTTGGCTGCATGGTCTTGCCGACCAAGCGTTCGAGTCCACACCTGGAGGAACTACAAATCAGAAAGGCGGGAAGGCAGAGGCAAAGTCGGGGTCTTCGTGAATCTGCTTGAGACTCCGCTAAAATTGCCCTTGACATTATTGGCCGGAGCATTTGACGCTGAATTTCTGCGGCACAAACTGGTCATCCGCGAGTCAATGCTTTGACTGCTGCCAAGGGAGTGTGAGAGAACTGCTACATCAGTAACAAGATGGGTGAGAGAACTGGCGTCATTCGAGTTTGTGGGCCTGGCGAGGCCCTCGTGTCGTTGTGGGAATGTTGCAGAGACGAACAGAGAAGAGTCCAGGAGCATGACGACGATAATCATTGTCATGACGATCCTGATGGATTTCGTACCAACTGGCCAGCGGGAAAAGGAAAGTGTTTGATGTTATTCATTGCTACTCGTAAACGTTCGTACTAGAGGTAAACATTCGTATCAGAAGGGTTAAAACATCTTTTGGACTCTCAAACGAGTGTGCGGAGAATCCAGGTTGTAGGCATCGTTCTGGCGGTCGCCCTTATCGGTGCTACAGCAGTGTATTTCGTGATTCCGTCTCTCTTGAGTGGGCCTGCGTGTGGCGGAGGGGTCTATAACGCGAAGACAAGTGCGATTGGGGTGGATGAACTGGGTCAGCAGCTGTACAACGTTACCTTCGCCAAGAATGGCGCACAAGAGAGTGGGTTGTACTACGGCTTCATGTCTCACGCGCTTTCTTGGATCAAAGCCAACACGGCATCAAACGCTGTTTTCATGAGTTGGTGGGACTACGGCAAGGAGATCGTCGGATGCACTGGAAGAAGTTCGGTTATATCGAATCCTTCTGCGAGGTTCATCGCTCTTGGGTACACCAAGAACGTAACAGAGCGGGACCCTGATGTGTCTCTCACCGACGTAGGAACTGCTCTCTTCACCACAAATGCGACGTCAAGCCAGTCGGTAGCTGCCAAGCATGGGGCGGGATATCTCTTGGTCATAACGGAAGACGGAGGGGAAAAGGCTCCTTACATCATTCAGTATCTCGGACTGAAGCCCAGTGACTACATAATAGCCAATAGCACGACTTTCGCTGCCAGCAGCTGGACGACATTGGGCCAGCAGACTTTGATTTACAAACTCCTCAACGGCGAAAGCGTCTCCGGGTTCACCCAGGTGTATTCGGATACCTATGTCAAGATCTTCAGCATCGGCTGAGGATTAATGAGTCCGGTAATCGCACGGCTGTCAGAAAGATTCATCCCTATTCTGACCCTGCTCTTGCTCAGCGCACCCCTCTCTTACATTGGGGACTTCTGCCATGAAACGGGTCACGGTTTGTTAGCGTTGGCCCAAGGGGGGACTTTCACGGGGGTAGTCATAGGGCAAAGTGGGTCGTATGCCTTGGCGAATTCGTATCTGGTATCCATCGGCGGCTGGATAGGACAGTATGCCCTCGCAGCCTTCGTCCTTCTGATCTCTTGGAGATTCAAGCCCAAGAGCTTTCTGGCAAGATCTACTGTCGCGATGCTGGTACTGCAGAACCTAATCGCTCAACCGGCATACATTGCGAGCCTTCAGGGCGATTCCGCGCGTACCTTCCAGGTGTTGGAAGCGACTGGAATTGGGCAACAGGCATCCGTGGCGCTTCTTGAATCAGTGGCCTTAGTCCTTTTGCTGGTTGGTGTGTATGTTTCATGGAGGATTGTGCGGACATACTTCTCAGAGGTCTTCCAGTGGGCATCGAGCCGAAGATCCAGCCTGGCGTCTACGCTCTTTGTCGCTGGGAGTGCTGCATCTGTTTGGTTCGCCTACTCCTCACTCGGGGAATCGATGGTGATAACGAACACTCTCACCCAGGTCCTGTTTTTCATGGCATTCCTCGTTGCCTTCGCTTTTGTCGTCATCCCACCACCTTCTTTGTCGTTGACGAGAGCGAATAATTCTGGACCTTCAATCGTGACCTTCGCGTTTGTCATCCTCCTTTTCTTGGAAGCCCAGCTAGTCTGCTACTTCGTCTTGCCAGTCACAATACCCTTCCCTTGACTAATTCCAAGACACGAAGCGAGGCTCCTTGGTCAGGTCGTTTACTTTGCTCTCGGTGTTGACCTGTCTCTTCTCTTCCGGTGATGGAGATTTCTGCATTGCTGGCTTTTGGTCAATGCTATGGACCTCAACACCCTCGACTACGTCCTTCTTCTTTTTCTTCGGGGGTTTGATGTCACCGTGTTTTGAACGGTAGCTTGATACTGCGGACTGCATGTCTCTCCCTGCCGGCTGGATTCGTTGAATGTTGGGT
Organism: uncultured Nitrososphaerota archaeon; assembly: GCA_963836465.1. GTDB lineage: Archaea > Thermoproteota > Nitrososphaeria > Nitrososphaerales > Gagatemarchaeaceae > CAWIJZ01. The sequence continues at coordinate 17,951 of CAWIJZ010000057.1, read as the reverse complement.
ATGGCCTATTTCAGTGCAGTGGGCTAGAATTAGGAATTCGCCGCCGAATGCCGTAATGCTGGCGGTTTCGGTTGGACAACCGCAGCCCACGGACTTTTTGTTACTCTACAACATCCAATCAGCGCTTAATGGTATCGACCCAAAGAAGCTGAGATACGTTCCTCATTACGCACGCAAGAACGGAGACAAGCAGAAGACGAAGTATCTGGGGGACTTCAAGCAAGGTCTTGCCGTAGTCGTGAAGCTCTCCTGAGAGTTATCAAGAACCTTACACTACCGAAATGTGCAAGCCTAATATGATTCTGAGCCTCAAGCTCGCTTGAGCATGAGCGGGCAAGGAGGTTTCGGGCCTGGTTTTCAAACCTCGGGCTCCAGGCTCTACAGAGCGGAATACGCCGCAGTCACGGTTGCGATTCTTGTCTATCTATTCTACAGATGGCTCTACTTGGGAGGGCTCGATTGGCCGTCGACGATCTTCTGGGCAGTCTTCCCAGACTTGGTCGCGTTCATACCAATCGGACTGTCGTCGAAAAAGAGGGAGTGGCCTAAGTGGGGAAGCTACCTCTACAACGTGCCCCACACCGTTCTAACATGGGGTCTGGCATTTGCTGTGCTGTCGTTCGCCCTTGGAGCCCCATACTGGCCTATCTTCGGATGGCTGGGCCACATAACAACCGACAGGGCGGTAGGATACGGTCTTCGTGCGAACTCAGGGCGGGACAGCCGCACGCTGGTTAACGAGCATGGCTCTACGCCCACCTGACCAGCTCGGTTTACGCTGGTCTCCCCCATCACGATGACGATGGCTGACGCTGATTCAGAACACCAGCAATCCTATGGAAGGCGTAAGTAACGAAGAGGACTTACACCAGGCTGTAGAATGAAGCGCAGAACCATCGCAATCCTGACAGTTCTGTTAGGAGCGGCAACAATAGTGATTCTTGTGGTTTTCGCTCCAGTTGTGTCATTGACGGCAGACATACCTGGTAGCGGGGGATTCTCCACAACAGCTATGGCCCAAGGAAACACGACCCGCACGCTTACCTTAGTGGGAACGCCAGGATATGGGCAAGGGCTTGGGTCGATGACCTTCTGCTATTTTGGTCAAGGTGCCTTGTTGATTAATGGAACCTATTACCCTCTGACAAAACCGACCCTGCAAATTGTGGGAGCCTCCTGTCCAGCGATAAGAGTCCCTTAGCATCTTATCTTGGCAGTCCAACCTCAGGTTCTGGCTCCACGCCCATCGGACCAGCACGGTTGACGCCGATCTTCCTCGTCACACCCTGCCTCCGACGACCCGTTTGTGCCTGTCACGATCACTTCGGGAGAACAAGCGTATACGATTGTCGCCTTTGTGACATCGTTTTGATGACGCCTTAACGCAGGTGCCTTAATTCATGGTCTGCGACGCCAGCCGGAACTCAGCCCGGTAATCGGAGTATCCCGATCCATCTCCCCCTCGATTCCCGCACTTTCTTTGGACATCGGCAGAGACGCCTAAGTAGCACTCCCGCCTCATCAGCATCATGGGTCATCACGGTCACGAGCGGACGCCGAACAACCAGAGGTCAGACGCACTCAATTCCAACTCTCAGGAGCACCAGGACATGCTTGATAACAGGTCAGTTCAGATTCAAGAGAACAAAAAAGACGATGACGAGTAAGTCGATGTAGTCGCAGACCAAAGGTAATGGCGGTCGAAGATGAGAGCGCAGATTCCTATACTTTAGACTAATTGCGTTCCCTCTCTTTTGAGGTATCAGGATTGAGAAAATCAGAATGAAGTGAATGTGCCAGTGCGAGTTGATTAAGCTGAATCCCGCCTAGAACAGAAGGAGGACTACGATAAATTGGGGTCATTTTGTAGTTATGTGGAGATAGAGCAAGGACGAGTTCACGAACCAATCTATTTTGACGGCGCCATCGAAGAGGGTCGCATTAGACGGGCGGGGAACGCTCTCGCTGAATGTTCCTCCCCAAGTGAAGTTTGCCCACTGTGTTCGTAAGGGCAAAGCGTTTGTCTGATAGACGTTGAAAGAAGCCCTAACCGTCGTTACGGTGACACCTTGACCAGTGACACACGGACCGCAAAACGTGACATTGAAGCCATAGGTGTTACCATACTCATTCCCCACCACAAAGCTCGTTGGAAAGGTCGGGCAACAGGGAAAGGGAATAGTGACATTTGGCGAGTAGTAGTATGTGGTGGCAGCCTGCGAGGTAACAACGGTCTGAGTTGTCTGAGTCCTTGACTGGAGCTGCGCACTGAGATTGCCGATTTGATTGTATTCGTTGAGTGCGAATGACGCAAAGACTATCGTCAGTATCACAAAGACACCTATCAAAAGGTTCTTGGTGTTCATGTCGCATCATGGAACCGCTGTTGCTGATATGGTTACAGAGCCGTGGGGGGCGATAGTGCTTCTGGTTTGGCCATCCAGAGTGACAGTTAAGTTGTTGCTATTCGCGTCCATTTTATGGATGGTCACATTAAGTATGCTTCCCCCACTTGGATTCCAATCTGAAATGAGAATCCAACCTGTTCCGTTGCCTGCATAACATTTTGTGAATGCCTGATTGGCAGTGCTGTTAGTATAGCCGATTGCAGTTGCGTTCCATGACCCATCGTAGATGACATTTACTCTGAAGGTCATGAGTGGATTCTCCTGATCGGCTGCGGGAGAGCATGTTGTGGCGACAGTAGCAGTTCGAGTTGTAGTTACCATCTCGACACCAACTGTTACAGTTGTCGTTGTAGTTACCGTGCTAACCTGTCCATGTTCGATTAGTGTTGTTGAGGCGAGGACTATGGTTAGCAAGACAAAGACACCTAGCAAAAGGTTCTTGGTGTTCATGTCACATCATTATGCGGCAACTGAGAGGATATAGTCCTAGTCATATGTGAGCAAATCCCACATTATTAGGCGGACAGGCGATCTGACCCATATGATGTACGTCGGGTTAAGATCTGCACAAGAAGTATTCTGAGTTTGCCGTCATGGACATTGGCGGCAATCTCCTGAAGCAAGGAAGGATAGAAAACACATTGGACAAGATGAGGGAATTCTCTGAGAGTATGCCTGCCAAATCGTCTCTCGTCATAGAGTCTTCGTCCACCTGGTATTGGGCACACAGGCTCCTTTCGGAGAGGCATAACGTTCTCCTGTCGAACCCCATCAAGAACAAGGCCATCGCATCCGCGAAGGTCAAGACAGATAAAATCGACTCCATCACACTTGCTAACCTCTTGAGGGGAGGGTGGGCGGCTGAGTGCTACGTGCCATCGAAAGAGACAATGGAGTTCAGGGAGCTCGTGAGGTTCAGAGCCAACCTGGTCAAGCAGAGAACAAGGATGAAGAACAGGATACACGCCTATCTCCTCATGAACAACATCTCGATCGGTGACGCGGGCCCATTCAGCAAGGGCTTCGTCGAGAAGGTGAGAGGGATAGATGATGTAAGGGTTCAGAGCTACCTGAGATTGATCGACGGCCTGAACAGAGAGATACGCGAAGCGTCGATCACGATACGCCAGAAGGCAGGTAGCAATGAGGATGCCAACCTTCTGATGACGATACCCGGGATCTCGTTCTTCTCCGCTCTGCTCATAATCAGCGAGATCGGTGAGATTGGGAGGTTCGAAGATTCATCGAGCCTCGTGGGTTACTCGGGGCTCGCGCCCTCGACCCACTCGTCAGGAGGAAAGACGTATCATGGACCGATCATGAAATCCGGAAGCAGCTACCTGAGGTGGATAATGGGGCAGTGCACCAGGGTCCACATGAGGGTGGAACCTGACGGGACGGTCGCACAATTCTACACCAGACTCGCGAGGAAGAAGGGAGATCAGAAAGCAATAGTGGCAGCATCAGCAAAGCTGCTGAAGATAGTATATTGGGTCCTCAAAGAAAAGAGGGCGTATCACAGTTAAAGGGGTGTGGCCGCGACAAACAGTATGAGGGAAAGAGCCTCGAAGTCCTAAGCGCGGTAGGCCCCTTCAACAAGGTGTCGGAGACGCGACAATGAGGGCAAAAGCCTCGAATAGGTAAATGGCATACCACGTCTCTCTTCTTACGCCGCGCTTATATCGTGCTCACATAGGTACGGGTTAGAACAGCTACTTATTTCAAGACAGTTCAGTCGAAAGAAGAGTTTCAGACGCTCATACGCTAGTCTCTTCTTCCCGTTGAAGGAGTGTGTGAGTCCCATGCGTTAGAACTGCGGCACGGAGGTCGGTTGCTCTGTCCGCGGCATAACTGGCGTGAGCCTCTGCTCGGCTTGAAGATACAACATAGCAAGCTCTTCAGGTGGCGGGATGAAGTAAGCCTAAGCCCACCTCGTCCTGCCTAAGCTGTGTCCCATGAAGTATTCGACCACGTCGTCGTTGAACGCTGGGTCAGACAACCTCATCACTCTCTGCGAGAAATGTCACCTAGCTACGCACAGGAAGGGGTAGCACGGCTTGCGTCCATCCGACCACTTTCACTGAATATGCCTTCAAAGGTGGGGAAATTCACAGTTCCAGAACGACGCCCAGAAGGGTTTTGGCCCTCCAGGGTTGACCGTGCCACCGTTGGGCACTTGAATTGCATACGCACCTCTGGCGACCCCGCATTGGAAGATTGCGAATGAGGGAGAGACCCATCCAACTGAATCTGAACAGGATGGTCCACCTAGACACCCAGTTATGGTCGGAATCCAGGGGACGAACAAGAATCCGACAATCACGACGACGAGGATTGCGCTGACGAGCAGTTTCTTCCTCATCGCTCTGAAGAATAGAAACGCTTGCTAATAGCCATTCTACATCTGAGAACGCTGGTCAGCAGATTTCGTCGTAGGGGCCGGAGTCTGACCCAGGATGTCGGGCGGGATTCTGTCTAATGTCCAGGTGATGTGGACGGCTGTCCCACTGAGGGTGATTTCTTCCAACCCGCCCCTACGAGGCGCACCCCTATTCAGAACCCGGGGATTGCCTCAAGGTAACTTCCAAGGAGAAAGCTCCTCGTAGGTTACGTTCCTCTTGAGCATCCAGTAGGCGTATGACACCAGCTTCCTCGCCACGGCTATCAGGGCCTTCCTCTCTCCCCTCTTGTGGCTCAGCCTGGTGTAGAACTCCCTCAGGTGTGGATCCTTCCTTATCGCGACCCTGGCGCACTCCACCAGGTTCCTACGGAGCCACTTGTCGCCCTTCTTCGTTATGTGGCCGAGGTGCGTCACGTCGGCTGACTCGTCCAATATCTTCGTTATGTGGCCAAATCCGCCACCATTTTCAACACCGTCAACCAAGCACGGCCAAGTCTAGTTGGGTTGGAGTTGGAAACCGGTTTCCTACCTAAGACATATTCGGTCTGCAATGGAATACAGTCCGAGGTGAAGACAAAAAAAATGATCTCACAAAAACGCCTTGCCTACACAGCAGTAGTAGTATCTATCTCCTTGATGCTCGGCTTCATCGCACCAACTTTCATTCCGGCAGTTGCCGCAGTCAACTCCCACTCAGCGAGCATCAGCGCAACCATAGGCGCTGATCCGAACGGCCCAGGGTACGAGAGTTTCTGGACCAGTAACGTCACTCATAGCATGAGCCTTTTCCATCCTGCCCCCGGTACGCCGACCACTAACTGGACGATCAAGGAAACTTCGGTGGGCGGTACAACGACCACATGGCTGTGCGGTTCGTTCGGTTTCGATTCCAGGCCAGCAAGTAATTCATCGCAAACGACTACTGCTTTGATGACCCCGGCCCCAGGCGAAGTCCTGCTGGTCGTCGACTTAGCACCCTATTGCCACGTCATCAACGGCTAAATCTGAGCTACAATTGGGGAATAGACCATCTTGGATCGAAGCGCGGGCTTGGCACTGGCGACAGTCATGCTCGCACTAAGTGCTTTCATAGTCGCCATCAAACTATTCCAACCGGCATCTCTAAACGTCTACGTCTCCTCTTCGAATGGAACGGAAACCCTCACGTCTATCCCGGGCTTGTATACATTCACGGACATGTTGACGGTGTCGCTCTCCATGCTATTTGCTGGAGTAAGCGCGTCCTACCTTCTATTTTCGACGAGGGAAACTCCTGACCAACCGGTTGGACAAGCCTTGCTTGATGAACGCCGCACGGGATGGGAGGCTCTGTCAAAGACCCTGAAGGAAGACGAAGCCAAGATTTACCAAGCAATTCTCGATGCGGGAGGCATAATGAACCAAGGAGACATCGGAGGAAAGGTCGGGCTCTCCAAGACCACCGTCAGCAGGACTTTGGAACTACTCGAAAGCAGAGGGTTAGTAGAGAAGCGCCGGAGAGGCATGGGCAATATCATCCTCCTAAGGTAGTCCTCGAGGATTTCTGCCCAGCATGTCTGGTGGTCGGACGAATTCAGGCCCAGCAAACTGGGCACAAAGTAAATGCAGTCGCCGGGACTACCACCCTCACCGGCGAAGGTATTTTTGGCTCAAGACGAGCAGCTCCCGTCTTTTAAGCTGGAACCTCCTACCGTTGCATGAGCTCTCGAAGTGGTGCAACTCTCGGGCAGACCCACGAACGAATCATCATCCTCGTAACAACTCCGTCAGAACTCGGAAAAAACTCCGAATGGTTACTATCGACTCGGACAAAACCTCGTTCGTTACCAAAGAAGACCGAGATACCATCGTGCCGCACTACAAGGGAGAGCCCGAAGAAATCTGATGACACGAAATCCCCGCAGCCAGCTGCTCATCAAAGTTTTCCAAAATAGATTTGCCAGACATCCGAGAGTCTAATTCTTCTCTCGGTCTACACGAGGGACCCAGCTTCTATTTACCTCACACGTACGCTCAAAATAGATTTGATTGTGGTAGAATCTTTTCTAGCCTAGAATTTACGCAGTGGCTACAATTTGCCTACAAATTGTACAGTCGGTTTGTGCCCTAGAATTTTGGCTAGAATTGTGACCACCGATTTTACCGTAGAATTGTGGTAGAACAGTTGTGGTTGTGGTAGAATGGTGCAACAAGTAGCGGTAGAACGGTTATGTATAACAGGCTATAAATGACCGCATTGAATATTTCCAAGATAAATTCGCCAGAGGATCCGAGAGTCGAATTCTTCTCTAGGACTACACGAGGATCTCACTAGGACGTGATTCTGTCTACACCCTGCCTGTACCATATCCCTAAGAAATGCGTCTAGTCATAGTGCTTTCTAGTCCGCTAGTCAAATCATAGTGTTTTCGACTAGGTCCAGTCGCACGCCTAGTAGATTGCACTCTCTTCGACTGGGTCCAGTCCCACTGACCAGCGAGCCCACGCTCGGCTACTGGTTCAGTCACTGGGTCCCAGTACTGGTATTGGCGCAGTCACTGGGGACAGTACTGAGACTCGGTAATGGATGGGGTCCTACAAGGAGAAGTGGCGCCCGTTCGTCAAGGCCAGGTTCGACCCATGGCTGAGGGAGTACTTTATTCCCCGCTACACAGCTGCTCACTAAACATTTCCAAAATAGATTTGCCAGAGAATCGGAGAGTCTAATTCTTCTCGAGGAACTCACGAGGGCGTTAGCTTCTATTTACCCCGTACGTACAGGGAAAATAAATTTGGTTGTCCATCAAATTTTTGTCCGCACCAATTTACGCACTCCCATCAATCGCCATTAATATTGTCCGTGCCGGATCCAGCCATCAATTTTGACAAGAATTGTCCATCAGAATTTTACCGATTAATTGTCCATCAATCATTGCTCTTGTTGCGCAGTTGTCCATCAAATTGTCCTTCAACACTTCATTAGCCGAGGCTGCAAGTTCCCCTCGTAAGTGGTAAAAGAGGTCTTTTCTGAGAAGTCAAGTCAAGTTCGAGCGGTGGTTTAGGGAGTACTTCGTGCCGCACTACAAGAACGTCGAATAGCGTCACAGTCAACAACAATCTATTAGAATCGCGAGAACTCGGAGAGAAGAACTCGCCTCTCGGGTTTTACGAGGGACTCAGCCCTAGTACACGCTCCCTGCCCTATCTAATAGATTTGTTTGACTTCGATCAGTTCGACTCAGTCAATCTCTCTTGACTCCGTCAATTATGTGTATTTTGGCAAGTCGATTTGACCAGTCGAATCAGCAAGTCGCTCGACTTGACGAAACGCGACTAAGAATGCGACTGGCGAGCCTCAGAGTCGAAGTCGATTGACTGTCGATTGGCAATCAATTTTGACTTCAACGCTTCTGATGCAACTATCAAACAATCAGGGTGAGTGCAAGAAAGCATATACCCGAAGTGGTGTCACCACGGTATGACGGGGGAGGGCCTACCTGGCTGATTTGACTTCTGATTCTGCTGGGGGACCCTGATCTGTAGGCATGGAGGAAGAACGCTAACTATGGATCCCTGCCCTGAGTGGGATGTCTTTAGAAAAGAGGGAAGATGCCCAGCTACTCTTTCTTGCTGGTTGCACTCAGTATTGTTTACCCCATTATCGCGCCAAATGTTTATGCACTGGCATAGCGTTCTCGCTGAATGAGTTCCAAGTTGCTCTCTGCCAGCCTCGAAAGGGTGAGCGAGGAAGACTTCGCCAGCCTGCTCTTCAACCGTGAGGACTCCAGGCTGGCGGCTAGGGCATTCATCGGGTGGCTGAAGAGCAAGAACGGACGCTGCTCGAAGGAGGAGATGAGCAGATTCAGCCACGAACTTGCCGCTGGGATGAACGGAGCCCGACTGACGAGGGCCAACTTTTACAAGACGATCCTGGCGAAGTTCCTAGAGCTGGGCCTGGTCTCTGAGCAGCTCGTGTACGACCCTTCTCGCAGGAAGGCAGTAAAGGCGTATCAGGTAATAATCCAGCCGGTGACAAAGAGGAGGCCGCTTGGCCCGAGCCTGCCCTACCTGGCCCACCTAATGTCAGAGAAGTGGAACTCGGAGTTCAATCCCGCAGAATGAATAGGGTTAGGCCCGCATTTCGGAATCGCGCATAACAAGGATTAGTTCCATAAGCGAGAAGGCTTCCTACTGCTAGGTGCCCCGTCCACAAAGCCGACGATCCGTTAGCGAGCCGGACCTCTCACCCCTTGCAGGTGTCTGTTCCAGAAGACCATGCCGAGTCCCGCAACTATCAGCACGAATCCCACGAGCAAGCCTAGTAACCCCAACGCCACGACAATGACACTCACCAACAGGCCCCGCAGGAGGTAAAGAATGAGAAGACCGACGATTATTAGGACGACGCCGAGCCAGCTTCTTCTCCGCACGACAGGCGCGCCGAGCTATGCGGCTAATAAGCTAAGTTCGGTCTTACCGGTTGGCAGCAAGCATGAGTAGACCGCTTGGAATCAATCAGCGCTCAATCCGAGGTTTAGTGCGTAGTTCAGGCGGTGCCTCTTCCATCTCTGTCAAATCCTCTCTCGCTAACTCTACGGCAGAGTCTGTGTCATCCTCGGCGACCCCGGCCCAGTGAGCCAACTCGTGCAGCACGAGTTCGTCGATCCGAAGTGCGATGAAGCCCGCGTCGTCGTCTTCATCTTCGGCGTCTTCGTTCAGAGCAGCTACCATGTGACCCTCCCAATGATAGAGTATTCTGTCGGCGTAGACTTCGATGCGCTGAGTTCCGCAGCGGGGGCAAACGTCATCGAAGCAGAACGCTCGGCAGTCGCTCGCGTCCTCCAGTTCCGACTCCCATGAAAAAATGAAAGCCACGTAAGGCTTCGAGTTGTAACCGCGAGGAGCCCCGCTCTCTGACAGACCGTCAATTAGGCTCATCTCTTACGTCGCCTTCAACACGCCTAAGCCCTCTCTGTTGTCGAAGAACCCGATGCTCGCTCCACGGAGACAACGGCTGCGGCCAGCTTCGGATGCGGCCTCCGGACTATTGCGGTGACCAGGTACCTTCATTTGACACCCTGACTCCTCCTGTACAGCTGTCCCTCCACAGGGTGAATGGCATCGATCTCCTCGACAGCCATCGAGTTGCACCGATTGTCACGAAAGCCCACGTATGGTAGGGCTACGCCCACGTACTCGTCCCTCTTGACCTCGAGAGGGCCGTTGGGGGCGAGGAGCCGCTCCTCATAGGAGAAGGCGGACGCCCGGCTTATCCCCACTTCTTCACGAGCCATGGCGCGAATGACGTTCGGGTGAAGCTGGGACATCAGGTCGTTCGGCTCGGCGATGGGCGAGCCAGACTTCTCGGCCGACCTCATCTTGCCCTCGACCTCGAGAATGTGCTGGAAGTAGAACCTGCGGAACTCGCTTTCGTTCTGTCGGCTGAGGGCCCGAAGGTCGGCGTTGACCTGGGGTCCCCTACACCCACACCGCGCCCCTGACTAACACCCACATGCACAGAGGACGAGCTGCCATGGTGAAGCTGCTTCTGGGCCCAGCCGATTCTGGCGTTATCAGAATGACAGAGCAACCGCAGGTTGCTCGCGGTATGGTTGTACTTGTCGCCGTCGACATGGTCGATGTCGCATCCGCTTGGATCGTCGAAGTGCTGCTGGCAGATATTGCAGCTGCTACCGTCTCTCAGCGAGAGATATTCGACCGCAAGTTGTCGCTGTGGAGGCGTCATCCGCTTACCGTGAGAGAAGACGTAGCCCGGGCCAATGATTCTTCCTCGAATCTTTATCAGCGGTACCACGTTTGTATCTAGTGGGTTGCGGGGTGGGTGTTGCTCCTGCGGTTGGCTCGGATTGTTGTCGAACAACACGCTAGTTTCCTCATCCTCAGGATGCATGGACTTCATCTACAATCCCTTCCTCGTGAACGCTGCTGCCACTGCGGCGATAATGCGGCCGTGGGACTTCGCGCAGCTGTTCGGCACATGGACCATTTGGTAGTGCAGATTGGTGAAGAACAACTCCCGTTCGTCGTTGTCGGCTGACGCACTCCCTTTCCCCTCAACCTCGATGATGACCATCTCAGGACCGAAGTGGAGATCGGCGACGTAGGTCTTCGGTATGTACTCCTTGGTGAACTCTCCTAGCCTCTCGAACGGCTTCTCGACGTCTGGGAAGAGTCCGACCTTGTTGAACGCGGCTGCCAGCTTCATCTGTGGAGTGGTGTACTGCGGCTTCAGTCCCTCCTTGGGACTGGGCCTCTGGCCTTTCGAGTACGGTTCTTTCTTCTTCTGAGGTTTTCCCAATTCGCCTGATTCAGGCTCATTTTCGGCAACGGGGGATTTTTCTTCTGTTGAACTCAGTTCAACAAACTTTTGGGTAGTCTCTTTACGGGCCTCTGCCTTCTTCTCTTCCTTGAACTCAGCTGGCAGCAGCTCGTAGATGTAGCGCTCGCTGAAGTGCGGGAAGAGGTTGTGCACCTTTTCTACGACCTTGCCCTTCTCGGTGCCGAGCATCCGCGCCACTTTGATCATGCTGTCCGCTCTCTCTTCCTTCGTGACGGTCCGCTGGACATTCAGCCTGTCACGCATGATCTCGTGAGCGGCATCGTGGGGTACGTTCCATTGCTTGGCCCACTTCTCGACATCCACGGGCTGCTTCACGTCCCACTCGGCCGCCGCCCTGTGCCTTCCCGAGATCACGTACTCCGGGTGCTGCGCGCAGTAGAGTACGGGGTACACCGCCTTGAAATCGCGCTTGCTGTCTCTGAGTACCTGGACGACCTGCTGGTCTATCAAATCGACGCGCCAACCTCTTCCTTAGCGATCCTTCTCAGCAGACCCTGACCGAAATCTCTGTGACAGGAAGAAATCCCGGCACCGACTGCACACAAGCACGGGGACGCCATCAAGCAATCCCAGGAAAGCTGTTTTTGGATCCGCAACTACACCACGGCGCGCCTGGCACTCAGGTACCAGTAGGAGACCACAGACCTCCGTTGGTATGGTGATTTGGTTCAAACTAGTGAATCTCCTGTTGCTGAATTTGGTTAGATCCCATTCCAATCAATACGGTGCTTGCATTTGGGGCAGACCTTCGGTCGCTGAAGCATCGGCTCCCATTGGTAACCGCATTTGGGGCAGACCAATACCGTTTTCCTAATGGTCTTTGATGTGATCTCCACACTCACCTCTACAGTGGCGGTAGTCTTTATAACCTGTCTAAACTGTACAGGTACGGTCTAGACATACATGTCGGACAAAAGCAAATTGACGCCTGTGCGAAAAGAGGGCATAGCGGACACGGTAAGGATGGAAACCCTCAAGGTTTTGGCAGAGGAAGGCGAAGTGTTTCAAAGCAAGCTAATCGCCGCCGTGTCGAGCCGGTTAGCTCTCGAACAGAACACCACAAGTGGACTAGTGAGGAAATTCTTGAATCAACAAGACGGAAAACTGGTCAAGATTTCGAGATCACCAAGAACAGGTCCTTGGGAACCGGGGCCGAGGAGGAAGTACTGGAGCCTGACATTCGAAGGCATGAACTATCTGTACATGACCACACATGATTTGTGGGAACTCTCAAAAGCTGTAACAAAGGTGCGGCCGCCAGAGTTCGGTGGAATGTTGGCATACTATGAGGCCATAGCCAGAAGCAAGAAGCTCTCAGAGGAAGTCAAACTTGACCTCGAAAAGTACAACGACAGATTGGAGAAGACGACGTCAGTTACAGAGCAAGCCGGCCTCAGTAGAAATGCTGAAAGGGCCCTACGGGTCAAAGTGGATGTAGGGATCACGTTTGAAATAGGTCAAATTTTGGTTCTAAGCGTCATCTGGAACCTGGCCCAAGACAAGGACTTGAGAGATGAGGTCGGGCATGATACGGTCTCCAACATCTACGAATTTGCGGCTGCGCTTGCTCTGGAACGAGAACGGAATCTAAGATCTTTCAGAAGCATGATAAGAGCGCTAAGAAGTTCAATGGAATCACGCTGACAAGTTTAGAATCCCCGTCCCCTGTTGGTTCCCGAGCAGTCACAGCCACAGAGGGCCTCGGTCTAATTTTGGACCGCTCTGAAGCAGCTGTTGATGCTTGCTACGTTGGGATGTCCTGCTTTCTAAGCTGCAGCAATACATCCTTGAACCACACGGCGAGTCAGCGAGTGGGCTGAACTATCTCAGCACGGGAGGCTAAGAGTCGCCCACTGAGAATCAAACTCCGCGTAGATGATGATCGAAGAATTGCTCACTGCGACGGAGGGAGGTCCTTCTTGGACAGGTGCAGGAGCTTCGGGTCGACCTTCGCGCCTGACTGCAGCAGTCCAAGAATCTTCGAGAGGGTTCCGCGCGTGTCGTCGTGCTCCTTCTCTAATCGCTGTAGTTTGCTGTTCAGCTCGAGGTTCTCAAGCCTCACCTTCGTCCACTCGCTCTCGTGCTTCTCGTCTTTCTCCTGGAGCTCCGCTTTCAGGCTTTCTGATTCGGAGATCGCCAAGTAAGGCAGGGCCTTCGCGACGTACTCGGCTTCAAGGGTTTCAAGGCTCGGCTTGTGGTATGGGTGGAAGTGGCCGAGTAGGACCTCAACGTCGTCAGGGTTCATTCCTGCCCGTCCGCCCTGGGTCTTGAAGAACTTCCTGAAGCCGTGATTGGTCTTCCATTCCGACCTCCCATGCCTCACCTTCAGGCCGGACCTTATCCAGAGCCTGTCGACAATCTTCTTCACCCCCTCCACGTTAAGCCGCTTCGCCACGTCTGGGGCGAGGGAGTTCCTGGTCACCGTCCTATCCCCTTCGAGCTTCTGATAATCCCACCTGTTCCTGAACAGCGGCGACTGCCCGCCGACCTTCTCCCCGATCCTCCGCCGGGCGTCGAGGTAGTCGCTGACGGCCTGGACCGCCTCTGGAGAAACCAGAGCGGAATACTGTTCCGGATCCCCGCGATAGACCGTCAGGATCCCTGCCCCCGATGGCCTGATCGTCAGGTCCTCGACGTTGAGACATGGGAGCGCCCCGACTCGGACCCCGGACGAGGCCATGGAAAGGATTATTGCCTTATCGCGGACGTCCGCATACTTTAGCAAGGTCCGGATTTCTTCGACTGTCGGCGGCCTGTCATTCGACACCATGTGTGAGGGCGGAGAAGCCGACTTCACGCGCTTCCAGTTCAGGGATACTTCGTTCCAGTCCAGGAAGCTCTTCAGCTCTCTGAGCCTCGTGGCTATGGTGCTGCCTTTGAGGTTGTCTCTGTGAGAAACGATGTACTCGATAAGCTTGTCTTCGGCCTTCCTTCTGTCAATCTTCGCGAGGGAAAGGAAAGCGTCCCCGTCTCCTGCCACGAGCCTGATGGATGTTCCATAGGTCTCTCTGGTGAAGTTCGACCTGAGCGTTCTTAGGTAATCGGAGAGCAGTTCCAATGTAAAACCGTACTGGGACTTGCTATATTAATACCAGTTTTGTATTCAATACAGACGAATGGCTTCCTGAACGGCGGGTTTGAGAGTGGGCACCCTGTATATCCGTTGGATCACGTAGGCGAGGTTCTCCACCTTCCTCTTCTCGCCGTGGTTCACTATCACCTGCTGCAACTTTGGCATCATCTTGCCCACGAACCTGATTATCTGATTGTAGTCGCTGTGCCCGCTGAATCCCTCTACCTTTTCCACCTTGCAGTTCACATCTACGATCTTTATCTTCCCGTTCTCTCCAAGAAGACTGGCCTGTCTCGCGCCATCTAGGACTCTCCTACCAAGCGTCCCCTGAACTTGGTAGGAGACGAAGAGAATCTCGTTCCTGTCTTTGGGGGCAATCTCCTCAAAGTACTGGAGAACAGGTCCGCCCTCAAGCATGCCCGAAGTGGCCATTATGATGGCAGGTCCCTCGCGAAGCGCCTCCTCTCGGTTTGAGGGATGCTCTATCGATGTGAAGTACTCGGAGACGAAGGGGTTGATGCCCTGGTCCAGCATCTTGAACCGAAGATCCCTGGAGAGGTATTCGGCGTAGGACACATGTATCGCCGTCGCTTCAGAAATCATCCCCTCGAGAAAGACAGGAGCCTCGGTCAGGACCTTGTTCCTCATGTGCTGGTCTATTACCAAGATGATCTCCTGCGCCCTACCGACCGCAGGGATCGGAATCAGAACCTTGCCGCCCTCCTTCAGAACGCTGTTGATGGAGTTCACGAAGTTGAGCTCCACCTCTTCGCGCGGGGGCATGATATCCTCCTTCGCCCCGTAGGTGCTCTCAGTTATGAGCGTCTCAACTCTCGGGTAGTTCCAGGTGGCCGAGTCGAACAACTGCGTCCTCCCGTACTTATAGTCCCCAGTGTACACGATATTGTGGACTCCTTCGCCGATGTGCAGGTGAACCGTGGCCGAGCCCAGTATGTGTCCAGCGTTGTTGAAGACGAGTTTTATGTCAGGTGACACGTCTGTGACAGTTCCATAGGGTATTGTGATAGTGTGCTGAATAACGTCGCGTATGTCCTTTGGGTCGTACAGGATCCTGCCTCCCTCCATCTGCGCTATCTTCACGAAGTCAGTCTGGAGAAGCGTCATCAACGGGAGAGTCGGCTCGGTGCAGTAGACCGGACCGTCGTAGCCCAGTTTGTACAACGCCGGGAGGAATCCCATGTGGTCGAGATGCGCGTGGCTGAGGACCACGGCGTCGATTTCATTCAGCCCTATGTCAGCCCAGTCGAATCGGGGATATCCGTCCCAGGTGTTCTTGGCGCCCGGATGAATGCCAGCGTCAAGGATTATCTTGCTCTCGGAGGTCTCCACAAGAATGCAGGATCTCCCGACCTCCTGAAACGCCCCCAGCGTCTTTATCGTTATCTGCTCGCTCGTGCTCATTCTTGGTCTGAAGATGCACTCGCCGAGTTCCCGGTAGAACTTCTCCCTCTCGTCGCTCCCCGCCTTCAGAGCGTAGTACACAGATTGGATGGCGGTAGATGGGGTGCTCGGTGCCTTCCTCACCTTAACTTTCCAGCCGGTCAGCGCCATGGCGTCGGCGAGGTCGTACCCTCCATCGGGGGATAGCACCTTCGGATTCGCCGCCTCGGCTGTAATCTCTCCGGTGGCGTCGTCGAAGAAGTAGTTGGAGACGCCCGCCTCCGAAGGAATTAGCTTGTCAAGCACCACCCTGGCTTCCGACTCTTGCTTCCTAATCGACTTCTCGGTGCGCGTGACGACTCTCTTCTTGACTGCATTCACGAGTTCAGAGATGATGTAGTTGTTCTGGTGAAGATACTTCGGATTCTTAGTGTAGAGAGCAATCCTTGGCCCTTCGTACTCGATCCTTGTGATCTCAGCCTCCGCTGGGAGATTGTTCAGTATCGTGCTCATTACGTTGACGTGATTTGCCTTCTGTGCCAAACTCTAACTGCGTCCTGAAAACTGAGAAAGGAACTTCTCCTTCTCCGGCTCCGAAACCTCTCTGAAGCCGTCCTTGTCAATCACCGCTATGTCGAAGTGGTCCCCAGTATAGACGTTCCTTTTCATGGCAGACAATATGGCTTTCGCAGCGAGGGACACGCCGTTGGCCACGGTCATCCCATCCCTGTAGCCCTCTTCAAGCACACCCAAGGCCACTGGCGACCCGCTCCCAGTCGCGGTCACCCTTTCTTGGATCGAAGAACCGAAGAAGTCAACGTTGTAGATGGACGCTCCCGTCCTATCGTAGCCTCCCACCAGAACGAGAGCTATGTATGGATACAATCTTGACGAGAAGAGGATGTTCGAGATTATCCTGGCCGCCGACTTCACTGGTAGTGGCTGCTCCCTTCTCGATTCTGTAGAGCCCAGCATAGTACTTGAGAGTGTCCATGACGTTCTGGGCATCGGCAACACCACCTGATATTGTCAGCGCCAGGTTGTCGGCTACCTTGAGCAGTTTCTTACCCCTCTTGTGAGCGATATATCCGCCAGCCGTTACCCTCGTGTCCGTGGCGAGCACCACACCGTCATCGCATACGATGCCGACGGTGGTGGTCCCGTGATATGCTTTCTTCAGCATTTCTTGGTTCAACTAATTCAACTCTGCTGGCGTGATAGTCCTGTACCGTCTCGGAAGAGCGGGATTTAGGGAACGCCGCGACGCTTAATTAACCTTTTGATTCCTCAAGAGGAGTATGTTATCAAGAAATTACTTCACCCCCTACTGAATGCGGGTAGACTCGGTGGATTTTGGAGGAGCATATACGAGCGGTACAGGCATGGGAAGCTTGCAGAGGGACAGGTTGAGTGGCTCATCAGAGCCAGGGAGAAGGGAACTACGAATGGCGATATCGCCAGGGCCCTCAACATCTCCCAGAGGTGGGTCAAGCACATCTATTCGAGATACAGGAACGAAGGGACAATTCCGTCAACCGGCCGGCCTGCTGGAAGGCCTAGGATCGAGATCCCTCTTGAGGAGAGAGTCGCCATCAAGCATGCGCGAGAGAGGTTCAGGGTAGGGGCATGCTACCTCGTCCCGGTGTTGAGGAGGTTCTACGGCATCGAAACGAATCACATGAGGGTCTATCAGGTGATGAAGGAGGAGGGATTGTTGTACTCCAAGGCTAGGAGGCGCATCAGGAGGAGATGGGTGAGGTGGGAGAGGGAGCACTCGAACTCATTGTGGCACGTTGACTGGCACGAGATGAAGGATCCGAGGTGGAAGGGAGTGTGGCTCATCGTGTACGAGGATGATGCGTCCAGGCGAATAATGGATTATGGTATGTTCGAGCACACCACGTCAGCTCACTCCGTGGAGGTCCTCGAGCGTGCGATCAAAGAACATGGGAAGCCCAAATCGGTCCTCAACGATAGAGGCTCAACCTTCTACGCTGTAGAATCTGAGGCAAGGAAGAAGGGTCTCACTGAGTTCGAGCTCTACCTGATAGGCAACCACATCGAGCAGATCCTTGCTGGGAGGAGGCACCCCGAGACGAATGGGAAGCTTGAGAAGCTCTTCGACATACTCGAGACTGGATTGGTCAGGGGCATATCATCGATGGATGATTGCGTCTACTGGTACAATTGCGAGAGGCCACATGGAGCCCTCGACCTGGAGAGGGCCGAGACACCTATAGAGGCATACTACAGGAAGCTTCCTCAGAGAAACGTGCTCATCAATCCTTCGCTGCTGACCTTGGGGGTGAAGTGATTCTTTGATAAAAC
>CAWIJZ010000056.1:0-15954 GCA_963836465.1 uncultured Nitrososphaerota archaeon | reverse complement strand
GGGCGGATTTGAACCACCGACCTTCGCTGTGTGAGAGCGACGTCCTGACCAGGCTAGACGACCGGCCCTAGGAGCGAAGCCCGCATACCGAATCAATTATACTTCGCGTTTGCCGCATTCTTCTTCCCCACAGGGTTGCCCGATCGAGGTTAGACTTAAATCCGAACCGAAGAGAATCCCTCTGAGGCAACATGCCGATAATTAAAGTGACGTGGTACAAGGGACGGACAAAGGAACAGAAGGCGGCGCTGGCACAGGCGATAACAGATGTGTTCGTGAAGATCGCCAACACCAAGCCGGATCAAACTTGGGTCGTCTTCGAGGACGTCGACAAGGAAAACTGGGCGATAGCAGGAAAGCTATCGGCCTAGAGATACCCCCCGCTGATATCTTTTCCTTACTTCTTCAGCCCAACGGCCCTGTTCTTCAGTCTAAGCTCTGAGGCGTGACACTTGCGGCATCTGCTCGCCGCCAGCGAGTTCCTTGCGCCGCAGATCAGGCAGACTTTTAGGAAGAGCCGACGCTTCTGCGCGATCTGCTTCTTCGTGACATCAGTTATCGGCAACGGTGGCACCCTTTCTTGCAAGCCGTCTCATGGGGTAGTTAATGACTCTTTCACCATCGCAGGGATTTCCATGGGCGTCCTCGCGACCTTCACGCCGGCCGCCCGGAACGCTAAGATTTTGGACTCAGCCGTCCCGAAGTTACCGTAGATTATGGCACCCGCGTGGCCCATTCTCTTCTCCTTCGGGGCGGCCCGCCCAGCGACATAGGCAACAACAGGTTTGGAGAAGCCGGTGTCCGTGATGTATTTGGCGAGCCTCTCCTCGGAATCTCCACCAATCTCACCCACGACAACCACCGCTCGAGCATCGGGTTGCTCCCTGACCCAGTCAAAACACTCAATCAAGGACGTGCAGTTAATTGGGTCACCCCCTACGCCTAGGGCCACCGCCTGCCCGATTCCGTTCACTGAGAGCTGATTGGCGACCTCGTACATCAGAGTCCCGCTCCTGGAGAAGAGCGCGACTTCACCCTTCGCGAACGAGTTCGCGGGCATTATCCCAAGCTTAACCTTTGATGACGGAACGATGACACCAGGGGTGTTGGGACCGATTATAGTGGCAGAATTCGCCTTCGAGAGAGCCAGCATCTTCAGTGTGTCGCGAAGAGGGATGCGCTCCGTGATGGCAACTAGGAACTTGATCCCAGCCATGATGTCCTCCTCCGCCGCCTTGTAGAAGTTGGGCGCAGGCACGAAGAAGATGGAGATCTTCGCGCCTGTCCTGTCCACTGCCTCGGCCATCGTGCTGTACACTGGAACACTCTCGACGCTCTGGCCCCCCTTGCCCGGCGTGACACCAGCGACTCTGTGGTGCCGTACTGGAGCATCAGCTTCGTGTGTAGGCTGCCATACCTGCCTGTGATGCCCCTCACGATGACGGGCTCGTCTTGCTGTGGCAGTCTCATAATCCAGCCACCGCCGCACTCACAGTCTCAGGAGCCGTGTGGTAGAGTTTCACTGCCGTTCCCTCGAGTATCCTTCTGGCTTCGTCCTCCTCGGCCCCGCTTATGCGCGCGTAGGTGGGCTGCAACCCGCCCTCACCGAGAACAGATTTCACACCCTTCAGCCACGTCCGTTGTCTTGGTAATCCCTCCGAAGATGTTTATCAGGTATTTCTTCGCGTTCGGGAGCTTCTTCACGAGCCTAATTGCGGCCTCCACCCTGTCTCGCTGTGCGCCGCCTCCGAGGTCGAAGGAAACACGCAGGACTTCCCCCGCATCGGCGACTAAATCGAGCGTTGACATGACCAGCCCCGCCCCATTGCCCACCACCGCGATGTCCCCCTCCAGTCTCACGAAGGCAAAGCCTTCCCTGGAAGCCTCGTCCTCAAGGGGGTCCTCCGGATGAATCATAGAGAACTCGGGATGCCTGAACATGGCGTTGTCATCGATGATCACTTTCGAGTCGAGGGCAATCAGGTGATCATCATTCTTTACGGCCAGCGGGTTTATCTCGGCGAGCTCGCAATCTTCCTCCCTCGCGAGTTTCTCCAGCTTCATCAATATTGACACAAAATCGCACCTAGTGACCCCATCGAGACCGAGGCTTACGGCGATCTTCTCTGCGAGTGAAGCGCTCATACCATCCAGTGGAACGCTTTCAACAGTTCTTCCCGAGAGGAATTCAACATCAATCCCTCCCGACTTTGAACAAATAGCGACGTAGCTCCGCCTTCCCCTGTCGAGTGTCACTGAAGCGTACATCTCCTCCTTGTGTGGTGTCGCCTCTTCCACGAGAAGAGCCTCGGGTTTTTCCCCTCCTATCCTGAGTGAAAGGATTCTCTGCGCTTCGGACTCGATCGAAGCTGGTGTGGAGACGGTGGAGATGCCGCCCGCCTTTCCGCGACCTCCCGCCAGAACTTGTGCTTTCAAGACAACAGGAGGGGACATGCCGTCGAAAGCTCTCCTGGCTTCGGTTGCGTCTCTAGCTAGGCTCGAGGACGGCACTGGAATACCGTACCTCCTGAAGAGTTCCTTCCCTTGGTATTCGAATAATCGCATCCGTCAGCCCTCAGAGTCTTCGACGATAAATGTACCTGATTCCCGCGGCCCGCTGCACTGGATGTGTGAGGAAATCGTCTGAGGGCTTCGGGGCGTTGCTGGAAGACCCGACATCAATCCATCTGGTTCCCCATCTGCCTCATTTGGCCTCGCGGACTGAGTCCCGCAAACCAGGAGGAGACTAAGAAAGTCTTAATATTCTGAACGTCGGTCAAAGGTGGTCACCTGTTGTCAGAGATTAACGGCGGCGCCATGGTGGTATCGGCGCTGAAGAGACTCGGCGTGAGGATGATCTTCGACCTTCCGGGGCTGCACACTATGCCGATCTACGATTCACTGTACGAGGAAAGCGGTATCAGGAGGATAATGGCAAAGCACGAGAACAACGCCGCGGTTATGGCAGACGTGTACGGACGGCTCACGGGCGAGCCGGGGGTTGCGCTAGTGGCGGCCGGTCCCGGCGCTACGAACAGCCTCTCGGGGGTCGCGCAGGCGATGGTCGCCTCGTCTTTGATGTTGCACCTATCAGGAACTGTACCCAGGGACGCGGCTCCCTACGCACTGCACGGTCTGGAGGACCCACGGGTTTTCTCAGAAATGTCTTCGCTCCCGTCACCAAGTGGAGCGTGCGAGTGAGGAGGTTCGAGAGCATCACGAGCACGATCGTTAAAGGATACGCTCTGGCGGGAGAACCAAGGAACGGGCCCGTGCACGTGGAAGTACCGTTTGACCTCCTGAGGCAGAAGGGAGAGGTAGCGCAGTACGGCTCCGTCACCGAAAGGCGGCATGGGCAGGCCGCAGTTACCGAGGCTGTCACCCGGTTTATCGAATCCTCCAGGAACCCGCTCATCTACGCGGGCAAGATCGTCGCGAGGGACGGGGCAGTTGACGAGCTTGTGGCGCTCGCCGAGCGACTCGAAGCGCCCGTGATAATCAACGCGTTCTACCCAGACGCGTTTCCCATCAATCATCGGCTCTTCGCGGGGTGATGTGACCGAGTGGGCGCTGGACCCAGTCGCAGAGATGTCGCTCAACGCCGCAGATCTTGTTCTCGCGGTGGGGGTTCAGTGGGGCTCTGAGGAGACACAGTTACTGAGGAGATTCTCATCGAAGCCGTGCGTTCACATCGACGTTGACAGAGGATACCCGGCTCGCGGGCATCGACCCTCGTTTAGACTCATCGGAAACGTCAAGACAATTGTGTCGGAGCTGGTCGGGAGCGTCGCTCCGAGGAGGAACGCGAAGAAAGGAGCAAGCCTGGCCGACCAAGTTTCTGACGTGAATGCGGTTCATTGGAAAATCACGAAGTCGATCATCCGAGAGAGGGAACGTGCCAAGCCCATCTATCCCGGTCTTGTAGGCGCGGAGCTGGCGAAGGTCGCCGATCGTAATGCCATAGTCGTGCTCGATGGGAGCAGCACCTCCACTTGGATTCTTGACGTTTATGCAAAAGAACGCTCGAGCATGTTGGTGTGGCCTGGTGCCTACGGCTCCATCGGCTTCGCCTTCCCGGCGAGCATCGCTGCCAAGGCAGTCCATCCGGACAGACAAGTTATTGCGGTTATCGATGACGGTGGCTTTTTGATGTCATATATGGACATGTCTACTGCCCTTGAGAATGACCTACCCATCACTGTAGTCGTGACAAACAACCAAACATACGGAGACATCTGGCACATTCAGCGGAGAGGTTACAATGCAAGATACATCGGAACGGACCTACCCTCGGTGAACTATGCGGAGCTGGCGAGAAGCTTCGGGGCCGTAGGAATCAGGGTCGAGGAGCCATCCATGCTGGGAGAGGCGTGCCGCGACGCGCTGGGCTCAGGAAGGTTCACGGTCATTGACGTCGTCACCGATGTTCACTATCCATTCCTTGGTGAGGAGATTCAGGAGAGACTCGCTCACCCAAGCAAAGAGTGAGCGAGCCACTGGAGCGGGAAGCTCATCGCTGAGATTCTATGTGCTTTACCACATCGCCAAAGATCTCGATGCTCGCGTCGATAAGCTCCTTCGTTATGGTGAGGGGAGGTATGAAGCGCAGCACGTTTGCGTAATGTCCGGCGCTGTAGGCGATGACTCCCCTCTTGAAGAATTCATCCCTGACCTTGCTTGTTATGTCTGGGGACGGCTTCTTGGTGCGCTTGTCTTCGACGAACTCCATCCCGAAGTACAGACCCCTGCCGCGCACGTCACCCAGGGTCTTGCTGCTGGATGCGATATCCCGGAGCGCCCTTTCCACGTCCACACCTAGCTTCGCTGCCCTCTCCACTAGGTGGTTCTCCTGCAGAAAGCGTATGACCTCCGCCCCGCCCGCGCACGCCACAGGGTTCCCTCTGTAGGTTCCAATGTGGAAGGAGACAGGGAGTTCCGTATCGTAGGCCGCTCGATAGGCAATCGCCGCAAGGGGTATCCCACCTCCTATGGTCTTGGCCATCGCCACGATGTCTGGGGTCACACCCGACGAGTCGGAGGCCCACATCTTGCCCGTCCTGCCGAAACCGGCCTGGATCTCGTCCGTTATCAGCAGCGCTCCGTGGTCTGTTGCTATCCTCCTCAGGCCCCTCATGAACTCGTCGGGAGCCGGAATCACACCACCCTCCCCCTGAATCGGTTCGAGTATGATAGCCGCGGGATCGGTCAGCCCAGAGTATGGGTCGTCGAAGGCCCGCTCAAGGTAGCTGAGGCATTGCTGCACGCAATCACCTTCCTCACCAAATGGGGGCCTGTAGAGATAAGGAAATGGGGCGCGGAATATACCTGGCATCATGGCGCCACCACCGAGGCGGCGATGCTTTGCGTTGGCTGTTGCTGCCAAGGCCCCTGCGTTAATGCCGTGATACGCACCTTCAAATGCGACTATTGTGCTTTTCTTTGTGACGAAGCGGGCGAGCTTCATCGCTGCCTCGATAGCGTCCGCCCCCGTTATGGAGAAGAGCACCTTCGAGTTTCCCCTCAGTTCGCCCGGGAGTATGGCATGAAGCCTCTCTAGCAGTCTTATTCGAGCTTCAGTGGGGATTTCGAGGGCGTGTGTTATATTTGCAATCTGCTCCGTCATCGCCTTCGTCACCCATGGGTTCGAGTGCCCGGCGTTCAGAACCGATACACCGCTCAACCAGTCGACGAAGAGATTACCGTCGACGTCTCGGATCGTAGCTCCCTTCGCCGCTTCGAGAGCGGTTGGAAAGTACTTGCTGTAAACTACTGCGCCCGTTTCAAGTTCCTTCTGCTTCTGAAGCAACGCTTTGGCCCTCGGGCCCGGGGGCCCCACGCGAATCTTCGGTGCTCCTGGGAAGTGAAGCTCGTTCAGGGTCATCTCACTGGGCAGCTGAATATCCTTTTGTTGCATGATAAGAGAATCCTCTAGGCTAGGTCAGGACGGCCCCGAAATAAGGCTTCATCGGCTGACCAGAGGAATCGAAGTAGAGGCTCTTTACTTCTAGGTAGTCGTCGATCGCGAGGAGGGAGTTGCCTCTTCCGATGCCCGACTGTTTAAAGCCTCCCCATGGATTCTCCACGGGGATGGTGTAGTACGTGTTGATCCAGACTCGTTCCCGCTCTTATCTTCGTGGCAGTTCTCACAGCCCTCGCAGTGTCCTTCGTCCAGATGCCAGCCGCCAGACCGTAGATCGTTCCGTTCGCCTGCTCGACTGCTTCGGACTCACTCTTGAAGCTGGTCACCGTCAGTACTGGACCGAAGATCTTCCTCCTGGAAAACCTTCATGTCAGGAGCCACCTGATCGATCACAGTCGGCTGGACGTAGTAGCCCTTTGAGTACTTCTCTCCGGTCTCCTTTGTACCTCCGATAACGACGCTGGCTCCTCCTCCTTTCCCTTCTTCGATATAGCCCGAGCACGGTCCTCTCCTGTGCCAGAGACAAGTGGACCCATGTTCGATGTCTCTTCGAGGGGGTGGCCGACCTGATACGTGCTACCTTATCCACGATTGTCTTTACGAGTCTATCGTGGACAGACTGCTGAACGAGGAAACGAGACCCGCAGCACACGTCTCGCCGTTGTTCGCGTAGCCACCATAGACGATCCCGTTTGCGGCTGCTTCGATGTCAGCGTCTTCGAAGACAACGTTCGGGTTCTTTCCACCCAGTTCAAGCATGACCCTTCCCAGGTTTGAAGCCGCACCCCTCATTATTGACTTGCCCGTGTTGGTTTCACCTGTAAATGCGATTCCGTCTAGCTTTGAGCTGTTCGCGAGCTCGGAGCCAGTTGATCCGCCGGGGCCAGTAACAAGGTTGAAGACACCCTTCGGGGCTCCCGCCCTGGTGGCCAGCTTCGCCACCTCAAGCGCCGTTGCGGGTGTGAATGTTGAGGGCTTGACGACTACCGTGCACCCTGCTGCGAGCGCGGGGCCAATTTGACGCCCGAGTATTACGAGCGGGAAGTTCCAGGGCGCGATGGCAGCAACCACGCCCAGGGGCTCCTTCAGGATTGAAACCAGGTCGCCGTTGGGGAGCACCTGCGATTGGCCGACTGTCTTGCCCGCCAAACCCGCATAGTACTCGAAGAGGTCCGCGGTGCGAGGAACATCTCCGCCCCTACTGATCCTGATTACCTTGCCAGTGCTCGTTGATTCAAGTGTTGCGAGACTCGCGGCGGAGGCCCGGATGAGTTCGCCGAGCCTGTACAGCACTTTCTCTCAGCTTGTAGTTAGTGACCCACGAGCCTACGTTATGATCGAATGCGTCCCTCGCCGCGTCTACGGCGGCGGCGACATCATCTCTCTGTGCCTTCGCAACCTGATGAATCGTCTTGCTTCTATCCGCCGGATCCTCCCTGGTCGACGTACTCCCCCGTACTGGGTTCGACGGTCTCGTTGTTGATGTAGAGCGGGACTTTTGTAGGAAACTTTCGCGCGGAAACTTCCTGCTCCTTCACAGTTGAGGATGACATTCATGACACGCTGTGCGAAACAAGTTCAGAGCGATAATAAGCGTTGCGAGATAACTGGTGATAAGAGAGAAAGCTACCTCTCCGACTTCACGGCTTTCCTGAGGTCGTCTAGGTAGGCTTCGATGGTATCCCGAGTCTTCAGTGGGTGAACGTAGATTCTGATGTACCGCGTGCCCGCGTGTGGAATTGCCCCGACGGGGGTTACCCATCCCTTCGACGCCAGCTTCTTCTCGATCTTCCTGACGTCGTAGCGTTCGGATGAGATTCCGACAATGGAGATCACGGGCTCCGCGATGAGCTTCAATCCGTCCATCTTGTTCACCTCTTCAGCAATCAGCTCAGTGAGCTTCATCGCGTTGCCGATGTAGCGCTTGTATCCATCCATTCCAAGGTGCCTTAGGAGTGCCCAGAGCGACGCGGCTGAGGCACCGATTCGACTTGAACCACTAAGGTAAGGGACGAGCACACTCTCAACTGGGATCGAGTTGAGATACTCCCTGTCTCTGAAGGTGAATGAGCTCGTGGGCTTCTGCTGCATTCCAAGCTTGTGAGGGTCAGCAGAAATCGAGCTCAGTTGCGGGACTCTGAAGTCGAACTCGGGAATCTCGTAGCCAAGTTCGCGCATGAACGGGAGAATGAACCCACCCACGCAGGAATCTACGTGGAGGTAGAGGCCGTGCTTCTCTGCCAACTCTCCAAACTCCACCACCGGGTCGATGATACCCAGACTGCCCTCTGGTGCCGAGCAGACGAGCATGACTGTGTTCTCATTGATGAGTTCCTTCACCTGCTTCATCTTGGGAGACATGTCCGAGTTGACCTCGGCTACCTGAACCTGCACTCCGAATAGTTCTCCACCGAGGTGGAAGCTGTAGTGCGCCGACTCCGGCATCACCAGTTCAGGCCTGCTCTTCTTGCCGAGGTTCCTAGCGAGCCTCACTCCGTAGAGGTTCGACTCCGTGCCGCCCGGGGTAAGGAAGCCGCCGTGAGATGGAGGGGCGTGGAAGAGGGAGCCAATCATCCTTACGCACTCCAATGACATTCGATATGTGCCTGCGTACTGGTCCTTCGCGAAGCCTGGGGCGAAGGTGTCTAGCGTCATGTTGAACACCTTCTTAGAGAAGGGATGAGATTCTAAACCGAACATCAGGAAATTCTTCTCTGGAGGAACGTCGAGCGCTAGCCGTCTCTTTACCTGCTGAAGTACCTGGCCCTCTGGCAACCCCTTTTTTGGGAAGGAGATCGGGGGTGGCAGGTCCTCCTCGCGCATCCAGGATTCATACGGAAAGATCTTGCCTGCTTCAGATAGAGCCATAGCGCAAAGAGCAGGAGGTCTGTCCCTTAATGCCTTTCTGAAAACAAAGAGCCTTTATTAGTTCGGAACGGGCGCAATGTTGGCACCATGAACTCAGAACGGTTTTTTGCGCTGAGAATTGATGACGTTCCCGAATATCCCGATGCTAGGCAGGCAGAGAATCTCGCCAGGGCTCTCGAGAAGAACAAGGCGAAGGCGACCCTTGCCATCTGTTCGGGATGGCTTCGCGACTGGCAGGTCGTCCAGCCAACGATCAAGCGGCTCTACGATGAGGGTTGGGCTGACATAGCGTGCCACGGCATGTACCATGAGGATTTTGGTGGGGTGGGGATGATCGGGTCATACGGCGGCACAGACCACTACTTCCGTCCCCTCACACTTCCTGAGACTCATGACGTGTTGAGGGAGTCCCAGTCCTTCGCGAAGAAGTTCTTCGGTGACACGTACAAAGTCTTCGTGACACCCGGCGCTAACCTTACCAGTGTTTTCCTACCGAAGGACATGACCACATTCTACGAGATACTGCGGATAAACGGTTTCAAGGCGATAGCTCACTATCCTGGCATATGCGGCGTCGACCCTCTCGTGAGGGTAGCAAAGAGAACACCGCACATATGCGAAATACCGTTCACAGTCTATGTTGATTTCTACAGGAGGGGGTACTTCAAGAACCTGTTCACTCCGGAGAACTATGAAAAGTATGTGGAAGCAACCAAGGCCTACATCAAGGCTAGGTTTGACTTGGGGCTCTTCGTAGTCCTAATGCTGCACATGATCAACTTCTATCCTGACCCCATGCCAGATGCTGGATACCCCGGAGGCAACTTGGGAGGCAAATTCATCGAAACAATAACCGGCTGGGTTCGGGAGAAGTTTCCCGACGTCAAAATGGTCGGAATGAGCGATCTAATCCCACTCGCCGTGGACTGAGCACTGCAAGACCCGGCCTGCGGGGCCATGGACAGTTCGCTCGTTTGGCTCTTCAGGCAGAGATGACAGGCGAAGTAGTGCTGTTGTACCATTCGTCCGAGGTTGTTTCCTAATTCCGTATGATTGACGCCACCTCCATCCCTAGGCTCTTCGTGCACCTCAACCTATTCAGGACTTTCAGGTTCCATGCCGTGGCAAGGATGATGCCCCACCTCTCCCTGTTCTCGTCCTTCCTGAACCTGGTTCTGAGGTTGTGCCCATCGGACTCCTCGGCTCCAAAGATCGCCTCTATCATCCCCCTCCACCTGTAGATCGTCTGGTCGAACTCTTTGGCAGCCCTGGTCCGGTAGTGGAGCCTCTTCCTTCCTTTCCCTTTCGGTCCCTTCTGCTTCGCTATCTGCTTGATGTTCGGGTGCATCAGGAGCTGATAGATACGCTCGAAGGTCTTCTCTGCGTCGAACCCCCTGTCAGCATTGAATATCGAGCCTGGGAATCGAGGGAACCTTTTGAGCATCGACCTCAGCATGGGCGAGTCACCTGCGTGATAGCTCGTCACCCTCGCCCTCAGGATGATGAGGTGGTCGAGTATCGCTACGATGTGGTACTTGAGGTAGAGGAGCCTCTTCATCTTCTCGAACCTCCTCTCCTTCTTGTTCGGCCTCATGACCTCCTCGTACCTGTCCGTCTCCACGCCAGAGGAGTCTGATGCCAGGACGCCCACGCCCCAGTTCGCCTCACGGATGCAGAGCGCTGCAGCCCTCTCGAGGAGGGAGTCGAGGTATTCCTGAGGAATCCGGTCGTACGTCTTCCAGATCGTCGTGTGGTCTGGATAGGGTTCAGACCACGGGAGGTCGAGCTTCGGGACCATACTCTGCATGTCCCTGAACGTGTAGCCCATCACTACCATGATCAGGCAGATGCAGACCAGCTTCTCCCAGGAGTGGACTCGCTTCCGCCCCCTCCTCTTCTTCTTCTTCCCTTCTTTTGTTGTTCGTCTAACTTTGCAAGGAGGCTCACTCTCCTTGACAAGCCCTACTATAGACGAGGTTACGGCATCCAGCTCAAGGGTATGGGCCAGATGGTAACTTTTCCAGTAACCATCTCTCCTCCGATGTTTCTGTGACAAGTTGCATCGGAGAGGCCCATTCCCCGGTAGGGACTACAGCAACCAAATCAAAATAACTATAACAAAAAACATCAAAACAAGACTGCAACCAAATCAAGAGAGTCTCACAAGGCGCTCAAAGGGAATTAGGAAACAACCTCGGTGCCAGTAGAAGCTCGATTATGGGCTTGCACCGGGGAATGGGGCGTGGGAAACGATGTTCGAATCATGCCTAACTGGAGAGAGTCCCTAGCCGGGATTCTACAACTAATGAAGGCGCCCCAACAGACTAGAGAATTAAGGGATAGCGGGCCTGGTCGGGTCGGCCCCCAAAAAGGTTCTGAAGGTGGATTCACCGCTGCCTTCGAGACGTTCTCAAAGGGGCTCAAAGATGGCGCTCCGTTCTTCAAGGGCTTATCCGATGACAGGTGCCAGAGTCCACACTGGGGATTCGTCATAAGGGGTAGGGTGACCATCGGATACAAGGACCATGAGGATACCATAAAGGTTGGCGAGGCCTATTACCTTGCTCCCGGTCATCTTCCGCTGCGGATGGCAAAGGGGACGAAGATCGTGAAGTTCAGCCTCAAGGCCGAGTACGACAAGACATTGGCTGTCACGTCGAGGAACATGGAAGCAATGGCGGCCAAGAACAAGAAGTAAGGAACCGACAGCAGGCCAGGTGTGGTCTGCCCCCGAAAGCGTTCGGAAAGTGGATTTCGAGGCAAAGGTAGCCCGGCTAGGTTTGATTTACTTCTATTGGTATCCAAGTGCCGATAATCAAGCACACGCCCATGACTGAGCGTTGTCAAGCCAATTAGGCGGAGAGCAATCCCATACCCGTGGAACCTTGTGGGGTTGTAGTCGTAGATGGGCAAAGCGCCCTTCGTAATCTTAAATTCATCTTCCTGCAGAATGGTACGCGGAGATGACGACAGTAAACTCTGTACTCGGCCCCTTCAACTCAGCAAGCTCGGATTCACACTTTCGCACGAGCACGTAGTAGTATCGTCGGCAGCGATACAGCATGTCTTATCCCGAGTTCATCCACAGGGAGGAGACAATCAACAGGGGGTATCTCCCAGCTCAAGGAGGCCTACTCGGAGGGTCTTCGCAGCATTGTGGATGTGACGACGATCGACCTAGGACGAGATATCGGTATGCTCCAGGAGGTCTCGCGCAGCTCCGGAGTCCAGATCATCTGCGCAACGGGGACGTGGCTTGACATTCCCCGCGTCTTCTGGCGCGCCAGCCCAGACATGGTCGCCTCCCTCTTCATCAGAGAGATTACGCAGGGAATCGAGAACACGGGGGTCAAGGCCGGGATCATCAAGGTGGCCAACGACATTGGAGGCGTCACCCAAGAAGGAGAGATAATATTGCGAGCCGCGGCCCGGGCGCAGAAAGCAACCAGCGTGCCCATCTCCACCCACACATGGGCCCCCGAGAGGGTGGGCGACCAGCAGGTGCGCATCTTCGAGGACGAGGGTCTCGACCTCAATCGGGTGTGTGTCGGTCACAGCAACGACACAACCGACACCGACTACCTTACGGGACTGATGAGGAAGGGGGCTTGGGTCGGGCTCGACCGGTATCCGGGCGGGAAGACAGCGGGCACCCCGAACTGGGAGGGGAGGACGGATACGGTCAAGAAGCTGATAGACGCAGGGTATGGAGACAGGATAATGTTGGGTCACGACTGGGATTCGACTGTCACCATCGCCAACAGGGCAGAGCAGGAGAGCATCCGTCAAAGCAATCCTGACGGATACCTATTCATAACGCGGAGGGTGCTGCCAAGGCTAAGAGAGCTGGGCGTCTCCGAGCAGGCCATCGATGACATCATGGTGGGGAACCCCCGTCGTTTCTTTGAGGGAAAGAGGTAAGAGGCGTCGCTGAATCATTCGCGGGCCCAATCGGAACATGCTGATTTTTAGCAAGACAGCGCTTGTCGTTATTGACTCGCAGAAGGGCATTGCCGCGATGCCGACTCAACCCCACGATACAACCACCGTGATAAGAAGGATAGGCTCATGAAGTTCCAAGCCCGCCCACTTTCCATCCACGTATAGCAATGTAAGCTCGGTGGACCTTCTATCTGTCTTACATTTGAACCCCTCCATTTTGCCAAAGCATGGTGTGAGAGAATGGACACCAGGGGTTGAAGAACAAAAAGGGAACTCAGGTCTAGTGGGATCCGCGAAGGTGTGGTCTTGGCGACATCATGAAGACACTGACGTCTGTCACCTTCTCTATTGGTAGAGCAAGCAGCTCAGACTTCGAGGATTCGTAGATGGGCTTTCCATCGAGGAGAACTCTCGCGACTCTATGCTCAGGTATGATGTCAGCAATCTCCCAGAAATCTTTCATAGAAACTTCGGCTAGCCGCGTCTTGTCTCGGAACTGCACAGCATACTCTCCTTTGGTGAAGCGAGCTCTCTCGATGGCTTGTCGGAGTCTTCCTTTCATCACCTACTTGGACCAATCCTCGCGTTTCTTAACGATAATGTCACAGTAGAATCTGCTCAAACAATTGAGTAGACCACATCAATCAAATTGAGGCTCCTACTGAAGCTCATACCAAAGAAGTCGCATGCCATGTGTATGATTATCCCTCCAGGCACGCGATAGAGTTCAGTTCGATACCCCCACGTACAGACTACTCGCTCACAACCAAATCGCCATGGCATGGTCGGTGAACATGTATCTGGAGACGCCCCCAGAAATCACCTCGGACTTGGTCTACTTTCGTCACCGGGGTTCTCCTTAACGAAAGCACGCCTACCCCCGCTTTTTGCATACGGTCCTATGATCAATGCAGAGGGACAGATGCGGTGACGTTACCGTCAAAGTAGTTCGGGCGGTTGGAGTCTGGCCAGCAGTCTGAGGCCCATTGACGAAATCCCGCGGTAGAAGGTTGAAGTACGCATGAGGCTTACTTGGTCCCTGTTCACGCTAAGGGGCTCAGGTCCTCACAAAGTTCTGTATGTCGCGGGGAAGTTCAAAAGATAACTCCAGGAGCCCGCCCACCCGTCCCCTTTTCTTCCAGTGACACTGATACACCAGCTTCTTGGCCCCTCTCCTCTCAGTTGTATACACGTTTGGCCGGCCCGAGGCCATTACGTTCTTGAGCTTGTCCTGGGCTTCTGGCGGATGGCAGTCCATCAAGTTCTTTCCGACGAGGTCTTTGCCTCCCTCCTTTGAGTTCACTTCTGCGGCCTTGTCATTCATGTACAGGATCCTGTAGTTCTTGTCGCAAATTGTCACCGCACAGGGCAGTTGTTCGAACCACTCGAGACGACCTACGCTAACCATCTGCTATGGCTCCGCGTTGTCCAGCCCATCGCATCGGCTTAAGACTTTCTTCGGCATCCGTCGGCGCACGAGAACGAAAGTTCGGTGTGGACGCTCCTTCAGTTTAGCTACATTTTAGGAACACCACAATCTCGGTTAGTGCCGGAGTGTATGTTAGCGTCAGATCCCGACGGACAATTCTTCGATACCTGCATGGTGATCGTCCCATTTCGCTTCTCGAGCTAGACGATGATTCAAAGTAAGCCGAAGGGAGGAGACGGCTCGGAATAGGCGACAGCACGATCAATCTCTGCCTTGGAATCCTGCAGGTCCGGGAGAAAGTGCTTGAACGCCTAAGCACTGCTGACTCTTCCCTCTACAAGAATGAAATCGTTACCTTTATCGTGATGGACGCTATCGCTGCTCTCGTGGCCCTTTCTGCTGAATGGGTTCGAAAAATGGATTTCAGATTGATCCATGGTTCAAGGAATGCTTTTATCGTTACTCAAAATGGTTCAACTCCGTGTCTCTTGAAGAACCAATAGAAAACATAATCGTAAAGAAAGTGTACACGATTGGTCTGGAATCCAACGTAATGGCTGCCGCGTCTCGAATGGTCAAAAAGGATGTCAGTTGTTTGATCATTTCAAGGGATGACAAAGCGTTCGGGGTGATCAGTGAAAGAGACATACTTCGAAAGGTGATCGCTGTCGGAAAGGACCCTGGAAAGGTCCGTGTTGCGGATGTCATTTCAATCGCCCTCGTGGCAGTGACGATAAACACATCAATCGGAGAGGCTGCAAAAAAGATGATTGATAACAAAGTCAAAAGACTTGTGGTGGTAGACGAGAACCGTTCACTTATCGGTCTTGTCACTATGAGGACCTTATCAAGTGGTTAGCCAAGCAAGAGAAGCTCTCGGACTCCTTGATGAATTACCTAATGTATCACGTCGCATGAGAAAAGGTCGAAAGAAGACAGATGGCTTGGCCTTTCTTACAGATGTCAGAGCCTATCTCTTCAAGGTCATGATATAGCTGCCGCCCATACTACTAGGTAAAAGCTGGCTACGACCATATCATGAGGTAGCCCGGCTAGGATTTGGAGCCCCTGTTTCGATTGTCGCAGCCTATTCTTGAACAACCAATCTGGCACTAAAGCGCATTGTCTGTCGCTAGACATAGCCAACGACGGTCTACGCAATGATTGTTGGCTGCTTTGTGAGCTGCTCCGGCCCACCCGATGTCACCAGGAACGTGTCTTCGATCTTGAACGAACCCGCGCCCGGGATAGCCAGAGGGGCGTGCATGGCGGCGATGACCATGCCTTCCCGGAGCGCCATGCGCCGATGAGGGATCAGGATCGTTGTGATCGGGTCCTCTTCTACGAGCAGCCCGACCCCATGGGCAAATCCCTTCACGTAATTGGCCGAGTAGCCTTGAGCTGTCAGGGAAGCCCCGATCTCCTGCTCCACTGATCCCAGGACAGTGCCCGGCCGTAGCTTCGGGATGATTGATTCGTAGATGGACCGCAGGAGTCGAACGCCCGATGCTTCTCCTTGGATGCGGCGGAAGGGACGTCGCTCCTCGGTCTCGTTGCAGTAGTAGTCCTCAGGATCACCCCGGATAGTGACCGTCACGACATCCTCTGCCGTGACCCGGACGCCTGCCCGTGGCTCTGCGTGAATCCTGGGAACCGGACCTGCGTTGACGTACACGTGAGGGCGCTCTAATCCTTCTTTCATCATGGCGTATACTGCCAAGCTTCTCCTTGAAGACGAGCGCCAGGCCCGCGGCCACCCTGTTCGAGACGCCGAAGTAGCTCTGCATCAGGACGA
>CAWIJZ010000055.1:0-21502 GCA_963836465.1 uncultured Nitrososphaerota archaeon | reverse complement strand
CCATCGCTCTGTGCTCAATTTTCATGCACCTGTTCATCACGTATGGAATTCGGCTATCCGCTCAGGATCTTCTTCAGCATCGTCGTTCTCCAGACCCAGCTGTGCCCAGAAGACGAAGGGTCTTCCGTATCGCTCCTTCGCAGTATCTGACGCGACCTGTCTCGCCACGGCGGGAAGCTCTTCACTAGGCCTGAAGACCTCCACAACCTCCACTTCTCTCGCGAGGTCCTCTGGCAATTCGAGGATGCTAGGGTATGCCTTCTCCCCGAGTATCACGTCCGCCGTCGGGTTTACCGGGATTATCCTGTACCAGTGCTGCTGAAGATACGCAGGAAGTAGGTGGGCCTCCTTATCAGGGTTCTCGGAGGCGCCGACCACAGCGATGGTCTTATACTCGAGCGCCTCTCTTGGTGAGATATTGCAGGATTGCACACCCCTTCACAGCTCCGCTGTGCTATAATTCTATCCGGACGGAAATTCGATAACTACTGCCGAAGGGAAATCATTCTTTGGCTGCTGCGGCCAGCCCTGAACGCAGTTCGGTGGCCACCTGCTTTCCCTTCTCCGTCAGAGTGACAGTCGAGTCATTCTCTCTGTAGTCGACCAACCCAAT
Source organism: uncultured Nitrososphaerota archaeon (assembly GCA_963836465.1). Lineage (GTDB taxonomy): Archaea > Thermoproteota > Nitrososphaeria > Nitrososphaerales > Gagatemarchaeaceae > CAWIJZ01. Next base: position 20,889 of record CAWIJZ010000055.1, on the reverse strand, counting down.
CTTTCTCATCCTCACAAGATGGTAGTTCAGCTCCGGCCCCACGACTTCCACGTCTTCGGAGAGTTTCTCAAAGTCCATCGCGTCTTGTGTCACGCCGAGAAGTATCTTCTGCCTGACCTTGCTCAGGCTCTGGGTCCGGCTCATCGAGCTGCGCTTCAATTCACCCTCAAGTTATCTCTTGCTACGGTCTCGGCGAGGGCTAGACGAAAGTCGCAGAAGACGGGCAACTCCGACTCAGATTGATTAAATCGCTTGGAAATATGTAGATGGCGCTTGGGAATCTGTAGATTGGTTCTTCTGGAGCTCCACGTTAAGTTCATCGATTACGTACATCTGGAGCTCTACGTAAGCTTCCTCGATTCCTCTCTTAACGGTGAAACCCAGCTTCTCGCAGAGGCTCAGCATCTCCACATTGTCCGGGCATGGATCATTCCGTAGATGCTCTCAAGTCCCTTTTCTTCGGCAACGTTAATCAGCATGTCCACCAACTTTGTGCCTAGGCCCTTCTCCTGATACTTGTCGCAATCACCACGGCGAACTCACCCTTCTTCCCTGTTGGGTTCGATGATGAGGCGCGCCACACGACTCTCTACCCGTCTCCTCTCCGTCCCGTAGTCTCGGCTATGAACGCCATCTCCCTGTCGTAGTCGATATTGCAGAACCGCACGAGGGCGTCGTGCGGAAGGTCCTTGATGATCTGGAAGAACCTGAAGCGACTTGTCCCTCTCTGAAAGTCCCTTGATGAATTCAGACTCAATTGGCTCGTCTTCAGACCTGATCGGCCGGAGAATCACGTCCGTGCCATCCTTCAGCTTCCATGGCGTAACGTACTTTGATGGATAGGGCATGATGACGAGGTGTTGATACTGTTCAGTATGTTCAAGCGCCGTGGCATCTACGATTATTCTTGTGTCGAGCGCGCGTAGAGCTTTTCCTCTGAAACGACGAGCGGGTTGATGTCCATCTCGGCGATCTCTGGAAAGTCCGCGACCATGTTGGAGAATCGCACCATTACCTCCTCCAACGACTTCATGTCTATCGGCGGCTTGTTCCTCAGGCCGTGCAGCAGGGCTTCGTAAAATATTCGTGTCCTCTATTATGCGCCTCGCGAGAACCTGATTCAGTGGAGGAAGCCCAATGGAGACATCCTTGAAGAGCTCCACACCGATTCCCCCGGAACCGAACAGGATGACCGCACCGAAATCCCGGGTCCTTCTAAATTCGAATATCAACTCGTAGATCAATGTTCCTCACCATCTTCTGGACGTAGACCCCGTCTATCTTCGCATCAGCCTTTGACTTGAGAACCCTGGCAAACATACCCTCGACCGCCTCTCTGAGTCCTGACTCGAGCCTATGCCAGTAACTACCCCGCCGACGTCAGTTTTGTGGACGACATCCTGCGAAACTATCTTGACCGCAACAGGATACCCTATGTCGTGAGGCGGCGATGACCGCCTCCTCAACGTTCCTTGCCATGGCTCCCTTGGTTCGCGGAATGTTGTAGGCGTCAAGAAATTTGTCGGCATCCGCCTGACTCAACATCTTCTGCCCTTCTTTCATCGCCTTCCGAATCATGATCTTCAGGTGACTCTTCGGTGCCGACAGGTCCACGGGAAGCTCCTCGGGCGTCTGGTAGAGAAGGTCAAGGTTCTGCCTGTACTTATACATGTACATGTAGGTCTTGACCGCCGGCTCGGGAGTCGAATAGGTGGGGATGCGTTCCGGTAGAACATTTGCCTTGCCTCTCTCACACTCCCTCGCCCATGAAGACGGTGAGTATCGGCTTGCGCCTGTCAACCGCTACTTCATCACCGACTTCGCAACCCCCAGCAAGGGGTCACATCTTGGGGAGTGTAGATTACTAGAAGGCCGCCCACGTTCGGGTCTTCAATACAAGTCTTTACGCCACTTCGTACCTCTTGACGTCGGCATCACCAAGGACGTCAACAGGGTTTCCGTGGCTCCAGTATGGCGGTAGTTGTGCGTCCAAGATCCGTTGTGATTCATCCGAGAGCTTAGCGAGTCTCCCCCGTGATCCACGACGGAATCACTCGCCAGGACGGCTGGTCCACCGGCGTTTGTCACAATCGCCAATCTGGGGTCCCTGGGTAAGTACCTCGATCAAGGACACTCGCACAGTTGAACAGGTCTTCAATTTCGTCCACCCTCACGACCCCAACCCGCTTGAAGGCGGCATCATATACCGCGAAATCACCCGCCAACGCGCCAGTATGTGAGCTCGCTGCCTTGGCTCCTGCGGCGTACTTCCCAGCTTTTATGACTATGATCGGCTTGGTTCTTGCGAACCCCTTTGCCGAACTCATGAACTTCTGAGCGTGGCCTATGTCTCCATGTAGAGGATGATGCTCCTTGTCATCGAATCCCCTCCGAGGTAGTCGATTATGTCGCCAAAATCCAGATCCAGCATCGAACCCAAAGATACAAACATGCTGAAGCCCATATGGGCGCTCACGGCCCAATTCAATATCGCTGTACCGAGCGCCCCGCTCTGTGACACGAAGGCGATTTGCCGGGTTCGGGATTGTCTCCAAGGAAGGTTGCGTTGAGGCCTATGTGAGGTCTTATGAATCCCAGGCAGTTCGGCCCCAAGATTCGGGTGTTGAACTTCGCCTGAATTCGTCTTATCTCCTCCTCCAGCTTCGCACCTTCTTGACCTATCTCACGAAACCCAGCAGAGATAATCTCTATCATGTCCACGCCGACCTTTCCGCACTCCTCGACCAACCCTGGAACAGTCTTTGACGGCGTCGCTATGACTGCGAGGTCAACGTGGCCAGGGATCGCGGCTATGTTGGGGTAGCACTTAACGCCCATCACCGTGTCTCTGTTCGGGTTGATGGGGTAGATCGCCCGCTTCTCCTTTCCAAGAAGCAGGTTCTTCATTAGTGAGAAGCCCACTGTGCCTTGGTCGGTGTCGCACCGATCAGTGCCACCGCCTTCGCATTGAACATCTTCTCGATGCTCGACACGGTTCCTCAACCCCAATCGGTAAATGATTGCAGATAAGAACTATCCGCCTGACCCAACAACGAGGACCAAGTAGCCGGTCTCTCAAGTTCACAAAGAGGGGCTGGTAGCGGTAAGTGCGAATTGGTCGGCGTGGTCCTGCTGCTCTTTTTGTCCATCTACGACGAATGGCATTGTGCGGAAGGGAGTTCCTTACACTAACGACGAAATCAACGCTCTAAGGATTGCCGCAGGCCGAGCGGCTGCGACCCGTCTCCCTTGAAAGCTATCTCGAGACCGCCTAGCACCGCCTTCTTGACCTAGTCGGCTCGGCTCATCCAAGACTTTTCCCGTCTGCGTGAGCGAGCGCGTAGAATCGGCTAGCCAGGTAATGTGATCTATCGGATAAGGCTAATAATCCCTCGTCGCAATATTACGGTATGTTGTCGAACCAGGGCAGGAACTGGACACTGGTGGCTGCTGGCGTTGTCGCAATAGCGATCGTGTTCTCGGCAGTGTACCTAGGGTCGAGCATCGGCCAGACGACTCGTTCTTCAGCCTCAAATCCCACGAGTTCGTCAGCCCAGACCAGCCAAGGCTCACAGGTACCTTCGGTTTACGGTTCCGCCAACCAGCTCAGCAGTGACTCGTCAGCCTCTGCTACCTCAGCAAGGTCGATCACCGTCAGCGGAACGGGTTCCGTCAGCTTTGTGCCGACCGAAGCACTAGCAAGTGTGTCCGTGGTGACACAGGAGCCGACTGCGGAAGCAGCAACAGCTTCGAACTCGGTGCTGACGCTTAGCGTGATCAAGGCGCTGAACTCGATTGGAATATCGAACAGTAGCATCCAGACCTCCTCCTATAACTTGTCGCCGAACTATAACTACAACAACGGGCAGCAACCTCCGACGATATCCAGCTACACAGTGACAAATAGCCTTCAAGTGAACGTGACGGGTACCGGAGCGAACCAACTCGGTGTAAGGGCGGGTCAGGTGATTGACACAGCAGTGAAGTCGGGAGCAAACCAGGTCAACCTTCAGTTCACCGCGCCGAATCACCTGATAGCCCAGCTCAGCAACGAAGCGCTTCACAACGCAGTCCTGGTCGCATCCAGCCAGGCTCAGGTCATCGCGAGCTCCCTTGGGGTCAATCTCGGAAGCGTTCTCGCCGCGAGCACGGCTTCTTCCTACTATTCTCAGACACCCTACGCGCTCGGCGCCATCACATATGCTAGCACAACCACGGCTGCGTTGACCCCGATTGTTCCCGGCACACTAACGCTGACGGCAACGGTCCAAGTGACCTACGCCATCAGCTAGCGCTAGCCGAACTAGCAGAGAATTCGCCTTTCCCTAGAATTGGAAACTCATTCATACTAGGCCTGGCGCGCCACCACCTAGCGGCGGTCCAGAGAATTGAAACAACAGGAAGTGGCGCGACTCCGTGACGAGTTCAAGGAACCGCACGACCTAGTCAAGACTTCAGACGGCAAGACGATCTTCCTGAGGCGTTGGGAGGCACAGAAACCTGCCGCCTCACTCCTCGTCCTGCACGGGATAACCGCGCACAGCAGACCATACGGAGCCATCCTTGGCCGAGAGATCGCGAAAGAAGGATTCACGGTCTACGGCATGGACCTGAGAGGACACGGCTTGTCGGACGGAAGAAGGGGCGACTACCCAGGCCGAGATAGGCTGGTAAAGGATCTCTGCGAAACAATAGACTTCGTCAAGAGCAGGTCTACCAAACTAGTCGTTCTTGGGCATAGCCTTGGGGTATTGTCAGCGATCATAGCGGTGAACAACTGTCCGGAGAGCATCTACGGTCTCGTTCTTCTCAGCGCGGCTGCAGAGCTCAGGCAGGGAGCCTATGGCAGGCCAAGAGCGACTGCGACGTTGAAGTCGCTTCTGGGAGTTACCATTCTCCGCAGTATCCCTCTCATCGAATACCGCCGTTCCGGGATGGTCGGGCTTCAGGATCCGCTATTCACCTTCAGCTATTCGGCGCGATTCCTGTCGACAATGTACGGAGTCGGCGCCCTCTCCGTCGCGAGCATGTTCAGGAGGGGCCAGATTGGATCTCCGAATCTGAAGATCAATAGGAAGCTGACTGTCCCTCTTTTTGTTGGTGTAGGAGAAAAAGATGAAATCTTTCCAGTCGACTCGGTGAAGGCCTTCTATGACTCGATAGAATGTGATGACAAAGAGTTCGCTGTCATTCCTGGCGCGAGACACGCTGTCTTCCCTGTTGGGTGCTGGGGGCAGCTGCTAGAGTGGCTCAGACGGAGATTTACATAACATGCCATTCGCTCTCCTTCTCTGGTGTCCCTAACGGGCAATTGCTGTGAAGGCCTAACCTGCGGTCGAGGGCCCAACTCGCCTGGCCCTGGGCGAACATGATTCTCTGAGTACTATGGACTTCCCTTGAGGAGCCAGAACTCATTCTTGTAGGGGTCCTGAATCATGGCGTGGGTTCCCCAGCTCTCCTTCGTGATCTCCTTCGTGAACTTCACGCCCTTTTTCTTGAGCTCACTGACAGTCTTCTCGATGTCTTCGCAGAACAGTCCTATCCCCGTGTTGCCGGGCTCGAGCTCCCCTTCGCAGAGGTGCAACTTCGATGTGGCTCCCTTCGGCCAAGCAGTCACCCACCCTTCGTGGACCGATACGTTGAATCCCAGTTTCTCCTTGTACCACTTCGCGGCCTCCTTCTCGTCGCTCACCATCACAGCTGCGCTGAAACTCTTGCTTATCATGAGGCATCTCTGGCCTGCTGACGCTATAATCTTTGCGGGCGGAAGCGAAGGGCACAAACATTTTCACTTGTCACCCTCGGAAATGTTAAAAGGCTTATATGCGCAGCTCCCGCAATCGCCTGCAATGGCACAAGTCGTGGACGTCTCCCTAGAACAGAAGAGGGAGAGTGCGAAGGGCAAGTTCATCAGACAGACCCAGTCGATCTGCCCCGAGTGCAACAGGATTCTTCCAGCCATAATCTTTGAGCGGGAGGAGAAGGTCTTCATGACCAAGACCTGCCCCGTGCACGGCGAGACCGAGGAGCTCTATTTCGGCTCCGCCCAGATGTTTGCAAAGTTTTCACGCTATTGGAAGGATGGTAAGGGAACGCACGCCCCGAATATTCCCGTGGACGTATGCTCGTGCCCCGCGAACTGCGGCCTCTGCTCCAACCACCTCTCTCACACCGGGCTCTCCAACATCATCATCACGAACAGGTGCGACCTGACTTGCTGGTACTGCTTCTTCTACGTGAAGAAGGGGCTCGAGGGCGCCTACGTCTACGAGCCGACGCTCGATCAGATTCGCGAGATGGCGAGGACGCTGAAGGCTGAGAGACCCGTGCCCGGCAACTCCGTGCAGATAACAGGAGGGGAGCCGACGATCCGGGAGGACCTGCCCGAGATTATCAGGATAATGAAGGAGGAGGGAGTCGATCACATCCAGCTCAACACGAACGGCATCAACCTCGCGCTCAATCCGTCGCTGGCCAAGAGGCTCAAGGAGGCGGGCGTCTCCAACCTCTACCTGAGTTTCGACGGCGTGTCGCCGAAGACCAACCCCAAGAACCACTGGGAGACCCCATATGCCCTCGACGCCTGCAGAAAGGCACACATCGGCGTTGTCCTGGTACCGACCACGATAAAGGGGCTGAACGACCACGAGCTCGGGCTCGATAATTGACTTTGGGCACAAGAACATTGACGTCGTGCGGGCCGTCAACTTCCAGCCAGTGTCCCTCACGGGAAGGATGTCGAAGAAAGAGAGAGAAAAGTACAGAATCACGATCCCGGACTGCATAAAGCGCATCGAGGAGCAGACTAACGGCGAGATCACGCAGGATGACTGGTTCCCCGTCCCGACGTGCTCTCCGCTCACTAACTTCATCGAGGCCTTCACCAAGAAAGAGCAGTACGAACTGTCAATTCACTTTGCCTGCGGTGCGGGCACCTACGTCTTCGAGGACACGGAGACGAAGCGCATGGTTCCGATCACCCACTTCGTTGACATCCCTGGTCTCATCGAGTACCTGGAGGAGAAGTCGGAGGAGATATACTCGGGGACCAACCGCTACATCGTCGCCGCAAAGGTTCTCACCCAGATATCGGCTTCGTCAACAAGCAGAAGCAGCCCAAGGGGCTCAACTTCGGAAGATGATCACGAACGCCCTGATCAGACACGACTACGGCGCCATCGGCGAGTTCCACCTGAAGAGCCATGTTCCTCGGAATGATGCACTTCCAGGACAAATACAATCAGGACGAAGAGCGTGCTCCAGCGCTGCGACATCCACTATCTCACGCCCGACCTGAGGATCATCCCCTTCTGCAGCTTCAACGTAATACCAGAGTGGTACAGAGACAAGATCCAGCAGAAGTACGGCATGCCAATCGAGGCGTGGGAAGCAAGACAGGCAAGAAGCTGGAGGACGACCTCTACAGAGGGACCCTCAGGCGCGGCGGCCACGCGGCGGGCTGCGGATGCGCCGTCGGCGAGGAAGAAGGTCCACACATTCAGTCAATCACGGGAACCTGACCCCAGTGTAAAGGCTAGGCTCTCTCTTTTTTTCAAGCTCTACTTGTCGAAGTAGTTTTGGTAGTCATATTACTAAAAGTATTCTCGTTTCTTACGTCGGATTGACATACTTGACCCCGTGTACGCCGTCAGCTGAGGTGGCTAGACCTATTTCTTCTGGACTTCAGTTATAGGTGATTCTGCACCTGCGAGTGCCCTCACCTTTCTCCTCGCCACGAGCGTGTGTTGTTCGGCCTCTTCAAGGGCCGACAATGCCTGCTGCAGGTGCAACGCACTGTACCTATCGTAGTCACAGCATCGCCTCAGTTCGTCCACAGCTTGTGCGAGTGCGTGGGTCGACCTCTTCACCTCCTCGATAGCCTCTTCGAGTTCTCCGTGTCCGACCTTCCAGCTTGACAAAGGCATTTTGTTCTCAGCAGCAATTACTGATCTACTTGAAGAAGCACGGACCTTCGGGGGAGGGGGTGCACCTAATCTGCAGGTGGGCTGTATTGTGGGAAGTTCTTGTAGTCGAAGTCGAGCAAGTACTGAAGGCTCATTGAATTGTACATTTTCAGTTCGTAAAGTGCTGGCTCAGTGGTTCTGCAATCCGAGAGGCGTCGTCAAGCTGCTCGCCCACGTTTGCCATTATCACCAGGCGACGATTAGGATCAACAAAAGGATAACAATAATACAGAATGCGTCACGGCGGGACCCCAGATAAGTGCAAGATGCCTCTCGCCACGACTGACAGACTGCGTTTCATTGAATTTCTTGGACTCTTAGCAGGGCTTTTCATCGTATTCGTATCTACTAATCCGAGTGACTTCATCTATCTTCCTTTTGGGCTACCCGATGAGTCAGTGTTCGTTCTGCTGCTAATAATCTTCATTGCTTATTCGCTCTTTGTTTATACCGAGATACTGTCGAGGGAAAAAACGAGTACCAAGTTCATGTTCACAGCGGCTATTTATTTTTCGATTATTCTATCTCTGTTGTTCAGTGGAACTATTCTAAAGGCCCTTTCGATAGAAAAGAATGCATCACCAGCATTAGGTGCTCTTCTGTTCACGATGTTGGCGATCATTTACAACGTCATAATTCTAATTCCAATCCAAAAAATCATGAAAGACGAACCACCGGAAAAGCCAGTTTCAGAAGGACCGAAGGTTCTCCTTCAGTGATTGGCTAGGATGATTCTAGCAAGACCTCCTGCTCCTCCCTACGATTCTCGCTAGTTTGTTGCTTCTCCCTGATCGGGTAGTCATCTTCTGCACAACTTATTCGGTACTATCTCGCAAGACACATGACCAACAAGATGCAGGCTCTTCGATTGGTCGGCCTAGTAGTCATACTATTCAGCGCGTAGCATAACGAGGCCTGCGTTCTGATTCCGTCTGGGCTGGTAATCATTCTGCTCCCGTGGACAGACATACCTACATCCAACACTTACCAGCTTCCCCAAAGTCTCGGCGGTCCGCTATTTGGAACTCTTCTTAGAAGCGACCTCGGCGGCGCTTTCTAGTGCTTGACGAGCAGCTCCTCCAAGAACTTGAATCCATTCGGGCGAAAGGTCAGAAAAATGGTCGACAACATTGACTCCAGACCACGTGAAATATTGCGTTTCTTCCACCACTGCTCGCCTGTTTGTGTTGATTCTCGGTCTTGTGGGTGCGATTGTCGTGGCGGTGCCACTCACCTACCTACTCTTGGGCCTGACTAGCATTGGCATCTATGGCGTAAGCTGGGATGGGTTGTTTTCCTATCTGACTCATTTGAGTTGGGTTTCCATGCTGGCGGGTGTGGCCCTGGCCTCCGTTTTCGCGGCGCGAGCTTGGTTCGAGCATAGGTTACGTTCTCTGCCTTAGTTCCTTTTGCCTTAGCTTCTTGAGTTCCTCAATCGAAGGAAGGATACTTTGAAGGGTCCCTTCAAGCTTCGCGATCCTCTCTCTCAAGTCCTTCACGTCCTCGATTGGTTGAGCCTCAGACTTCTCCAGTATCGTCAGGCAGGGCTTTCACGTAATCATTCACTAAGTCCTCTTCTTTGGCCCGCACCCAAACCGGTTCGATTCTCCGCGTGGGTTCTATTAGAAAAGATTCGAACTGCCTTTTTTGAAATCTACGTAAGGGTTGGCGGACCAATCATGGGCTCATGTGCTGCCTGCGAAAATGCTCTGCCTGTGTCGATAGAGAAAGACTAGAATCATCCTGCTAACTGCTGTTCTCTCTCTTTCTTGATTGCATCGAGGACCTTGAGCACCTCCTTCAGAGTATCCTGTTGCTTCCTGGAGGTCTCCTTCAGCTTCCGATTGTCTTCTTCTAGCTTCATGATCCTCTCTTCGGCTATCGGCTCGACTCTGCTAACTTCCTCCAAGATTGTAAGCTCGGGCACGGCTTTCAGGTAGTCGTTGAGGAGGTCCTCCTCGGTCGGTCGGTAGTAGTTCGCATTCAGTCCGACATTGTGGCCCAGCAATAGTTCTACGTGGAGTGTCTTCATCGTTCGTTCGCAGGTCGATTTGAAAAACTTCCTGAAACCGTGGAGAGCCTGAAACTCGTGTCTGCGCTGACCCTTGGCCAAGGGCTTCCTCAACCCAGATGCTTGGATGGCGTTCTCCACCAGTCGCTTGACACCGAATGGATTGAGTCTCCGAGGTCTCGCGATGAAGTGTTGAGGTTTCCCTCCCTTCTCTCCGAACCAAAGATCGCGGAGCACTGGAGAAGTCTGAGTTATTGTCTCCCCACTCTTTGCCCTGAAATCGATATACTCCTTTAGTGCGGAATACGCCTCGGGCGTTACGAAGGAGAAGTATTCTTCGTTCGTCCCTGAGTAAACCCTGACTTTGGCAGCTACAACCCTCCCTGCCTTCTCCACTGGCGTGATGTCCCCCCACGAAAGGTATTCGAAGGCCCCCACCCTAATGCCAGAGGAAACCATCGTCAAGACGGCTGGTTTGATTCTCCGATCAGGGTAATTCATGATTAGTTTGATTTCGTCAAGGGTGGGAACTCTGTCCTTCCCCCGATACTTGCCTCTGGGAATCCTCCTGCTGATCTTCTTCCAGTTGAGAATGACGTCGTTCTGCTCTAGAAATGCAACATTTGCGGTTCTACAGGGCTAAACATAGCACCCTCACCCGTGACGATTAGATTGCCTGCATGTGTGTGAGAGAGACTGTGACTGAGTGGGAGAGAGTGTCTGCCTGTGTGTGTGGAACGGCCCCTACTTCCAGAGGATTCCAAGCACGAGTAGCACTATTCCTACTGCGAGCAGTCCAACGAGGGCCTCTGAGTAGCCACGTGCGGCTAGGAAAATGGCACATAGCCGAAATGATGCACCCCATGATCAGGAATCTTAGTTTCATACTATTCGTCTTTTTCACCCCCTAGAACGCTACTTCCATTTTGTCAGTATCTCCTCTCTTTGGAAGGTAGCCTTGGCAACGTATAGGAGGAGCACATCAACCGCCAAGAGAACCCCAGATATGACGAGGAGGTCGCTGATGTTGCCGAGCTGTATCAGATTCAGTTCACCGGCGACATAGATGCCCGCGAAGGGGAGGATTAGGAGGATTCCGATCTGTTGCGCGATCCGCACATCACTCACCCTCGCTGAGACGAAAACGTTCCATTCGACGCTCATTATCACTGCGAGGGGTACCATGACGAAAAAAACAGCGGCCGCATTCCAGTTGGGGAAGAAGTAGTAGCCCAGTGTGTCATGCGTCACTAGGTCCATGAGAACCATGAAGATTGTAGCTCCTCCCAAGATGGCCCCTAAGGGCGGCACGAACGCGGAGATTCCCTTCCCAAACAGGATTTCGCTGTCGGTCGTGGGGGTGGCAAGGAGCCGCTCGAAGCTCTTTTCGACCTTCTCGCCGACTATGCTGTAGGAGGCAATCGTTGTTGGGATTAGGCCAGCGAGAATGAGGTAGAAGAAGGTGAACGAAGGCAGAAGTATCGTGAGTTCCTTCGCCGGAATCCCACTCCCCCCTTTTCGTCCAGCATACTCGATGACTAAAGGAAAAAGAATCGAAACGAGGAGGGGGACGACGAAAATCGAATAGATTATGTTCTTCTTCCTTAGGAACGTCTTGAAGTCCTTCGACGCGATTATCCATGATTTCGAGAGTCTCATCTGCTGTCGCGCCTCACGAGCTTCAGGTAGGCGTCCTCCAATGTTGAGCCAACGATTGTAACAGATCGAACGTGGCCGCCAGCCCGGTAGATCGCGTCCACGATGGCGACATTCTCTTCTTCTGGGTCTTTGACATCTACTGTCAGCGTGTTGCCATCGACTGCTATGTTTCCGAGCGGTAGTTTCCTGAGAGCGGCCAGAATAGCATCGCTCGCCTGCACAAGCTGAACTACGGTCTTCCTTCCGCTTGTCGAACGCTCCAGCTCCTCCGGGGTGCCCATCGCCATCAGCTTTGTGTTCAGGATCGCAATCTTGTCGCAAATCCTTTGCGCTTCGTCGAGGTTATGCGTGTTCAGAAAGATGGTCCTTTTCTCTTTCTTGAGCTCTAGGATGAAGTCTCTTACGGTCTTGGCTGACTCGGGGTCGAGGTTCGCTGTAGGCTCGTCCATGAATAGTATCTGCGGGTCATGAATAAGAGCGCATGCAATTCCGAGCTTCTGTTTCATCCCTTTCGAGAACGTGCCGACCGCCACGTCCTTCTTTTCCCACAACCCCAGCATCGTGAGCAAGCGCTGGATGTTCTCCTTCCTCTGCGCGTCCGGGCAGTCGTAGAGCTTCCCGTAGAAGTCCAAATTGTCGTAGGCGCTGAGGGTGTCGTAAAGGCCTACGTTGTCAGGCATCAATCCAATTAACTTCCTTATTTTCAGCGCGTCCGCATCCTTGCCCACTTGGTAGCCAGCAATCCTCGCCTCACCGCTGGTTTTCGATATCAGGCAACAGAGCATCCTGACGGTGGTGGTTTTACCTGCTCCGTTGGGTCCGAGGAAGCCGAAGACCTCGCCTTCCTCCACACGGAGTGTCAAGGCGTCGACTGCCGTCAAGTCGCCGAACTTCTTGGTAAGGTTCTCCGTTTCAATCAAGGGGTGCTGCAGCTAATCGTCTCCGCGTTGGAATCGATATACGCCTTTACTAACCTTATAGTGTCTGAAACTCATTCTCGTGTGACTGGCAGCGATTTGAACCTAAAGTCAAACTCCCGGCGACCGCATTTTCGTGCTTCTACTCACGACTTCTACTTTAAGCGGTCTTCGTGAGGTGTATACTTGCCCAGGTTTTTCCTAATCTTTAGAATTGTGGGCCGCAGCTTTCCATTTCGTCTTGCTGAATATATCATTTTTCCAACTGGGCTGGGAAAATCTCGAACCTCCCTGCATACCCGGGTCTCCCCGGTCCTCGCGGCAAACACCCCCTGCAAACATGCCTAGGTGTGCCTGCCCGAGGCCGGTCCTCCGGGCAAGCTGGCTATCGAGAAGAGGGTTTCTGCACAGCCGCTCAATAGCGTAGCCATTCTTCTTGCGTTTTCCTCGGTCTTTTCTAGGTTCAAGGTAAAGGAAGTTCCATGGCAACATCTTTCCTCGGATAGTACCTCACCATGTCCTCTTTGCCGTACGGGGGCCGCGAATAGATCGACCACCTCATCGTTTTCAGGGGGAAGAGGCCTGGTCAATAGCAGCAAACTCCTCGTCGCTGAGTTGCCACTTGAGCGTATCGGCATTCTCTATCGCATGACGCGCGTCGGTGGTGCCCGGGATAGGTATCACGTGGGTATCTCTGCGCAGGAGCCAGTTCAGGGCGACCTGACTGACACTCTTTCCGCGCTGTTGTGCAATCGTCTGCAGGGTCTCTTGGATGACCTCTTCCTTCGAAGGCACTTTTCCTTTCCCACCTGTCGGAGAGGGTGAGCCAGATGTCGCTCCTGGAACAGTGTCCGACCTGAGTCGTCCTCTCTCCAGTGGGCGATAGGCTACCAGGGCGACGTTGAGTTCCCGGCAGGCAGCCAGCACGCCGTTCCATTCTGGCTGGCGATGCAACAAGTTGTACCGGACTTGGTTCGCGGCCAGAGGAATACGGTAACGCGCGAGGCGAGTCGCGGCCCGGCGCATCTGCTTCGCGTTGAAGTTACTCACCCCTACCGCACGGACTTTGCCCGCCGCGACGGCTTGCGCCATGAGGTCCATCAACGTTTCAATACTCAACAGAGTATAGGGGAAATGGATGTAGTACAATCTATTGTCTGCTTGCCCAGGCGGCTCAAACTGGCATCTAGGGCGTTCATGAACTGACGGCGTAACAGGCGTGTGGGGTACGGCGCAAATTTACTCGCAATCACCACCGGTCGGGAGTCCCGCTTGAGACAAGCGCCTAGGAGGCGCTCGGATTTCCCCATGCTGTAGACCTCAGCGGAGTCAAAGAAGTTGAGCCCTGCATCCATAAGAGACTGAAAGGCCTGGAAAACGGCCTCGTCATCCTTTCCTTGCGTCCATCTATTGGTCCCAGTGCCCAGGGGCGAGACCATTATTCCCGAGGCACCGAGGGGGCGGTACTGGCTTTCTTGTATCACGATATCTGTGGATTCTTCTAGCATCTGATTTAGCCCTTTCGAGAGGCGTTCTGTATGATTGTGAGCCATTTGTTGGCCCCGTTCAGTTCCCACCCCTTGGACTGGCGAGCGAGAAACCAAGGCCAGAGGTGGCACACGAATTGTGGCCGGAGAATCTCGAACCTCCCTGCATACCCGGGTCTCCCCGGTCCTCGCGGCAAACACCCCCTGCGAATGTGCTTAGGTGTGCCTGCCCCTCCCTGCACACCCGGCTTCTGCCGGCCGACAGGCTGAAGCAACCGTGAGCGTCAGTCGAGCACGACTTCCCCGCTCCTAGCGGCGAGGAGTTTCGCCTTCCCTTCAGGTCCAGGGAGCAACCAGCCGGCAGGAGAGAAGATTACCAAGATGCGCTCTGCTTCGTTCTTACTTGCTCTACCGCCCTTCGCATTCTTTCTTCCTCCGCTGAGTTGTCACATCTGTTAGTGGACTAAAGGAACTACTGCTCCTGCCCTCTAATTGAGCCGGGAGGGTGCACTTCCTGCGTGCACCCTCCCGGCAGGCCCTTACGCATGCGCTTAGGTGAGGCTTGCTAGCCTCCAAGCTGAGCAGGGAGCAGCAGGGAGCAGCAGGGAGCAGCAGGGAGCAGCAGGGAGCAGCAGGGAGAGAACTACCGCGAAAACGCCTCGCCGAGGACAGAGGGTGCCTCTGTGTAGCGACCTGTCAGTTTGTTGCGCTTTGATGCTGAGTCAGAGCTGACCGCTTCACGCGTCTTCAGATTTGGGATGCAAGCATATTTTTATGACATTATGGTTCCAGTGGAAATGCGTGTGTGTCCGTGTGTGTCCGTGTGTGCGAATCTCACACCGTGGCTTTCAGACGCTGAGGTGCTTCCGATGCTTCACACCCACACTCAGACACTACTTCTGCCAGCAGAATCCTCTGGCTTGGGAAGCTGCCATATTCTTACACAAAAGAAAACCGGTGGGGCTTTCTACGCCGGTAGTATCTTTCTTCCGTAATTCGTGTTCGTCTCGACGGCCATACCCACGTACCAGGCACCGAGGCCAGTCAGGAAGATTTCCCAGCCAGCTGCCGTCGCTATCGCGGACATGCCCGCGGAGAGTGCGTCGAGGAGGATGAAGCCCAGAAGCAGCAGCACGAACACTGCAGTGACGCCTGGTCCGTGCTTCGGTGCGTTGATGACGAAGACGAAGGTGAATAATGTCCACATCAGCCAGAAGCCCAGCAGGTCAGATTGGGCCGGAAGGCCAACACTGGAGTTGCTGAACAGGAACAGCGCAATCCAGAATGCGGCGTATCCCGTAAATGCTGACCCAGTGAAGATGTTTCCCTGCTTCAGGGCGACCCACCCAGCTATGAACTGCGCTGCGCCTCCCCAGATGAAAGCCAGTGCCAGCGCCGCTCCGCCTGGGAAGTACCCCGCGATGTTGAGGCCAGTGAGCATTGTCGTCATCCCGAAGCTCATCAGACCTATGACTGACGGATTTGCCCAATCTTTGGCGGCTGCCATGCGCCGGCAGTTACGAAGTTCCTTTTTAAATAATGGTAAAGTCGCGAGTAGGGAGAAAGCGAACGGGCAGCTGATTCGTAACGGGAAGAGCGTCTCCGCACAGCAGTTTCATCCGACGGTTGGTTTTCCACTACTCCAGCAATCGGCGACTGTAATGCTTACATTTGTTGTAAGACTCGGTGGAATCTCGGACCTTGCAGGAGGATTTCCACTCTTGCGAAGTATTCGACCTCGGGGAAAGTTCGCCTCGAGGATCGGCGACTTTTGGGCTCCTTTCCTCTATAGCCGTAGCTTTGTATTCTACTGGGCTTTCTGCGCCTATTTTTCAGCAGTCGTATTTCACCCTTTACTGGATTGGCGCAACTCTTGCGACGACTTCGATCTTGCTCTCTCTAGGAGGGCGTAACCGCTAAGACCTTCAAAAGCGGCATCTCGGAACAATCCGGACTCATTATGCTGGAAATTGGAATCTTTGGAGACGTTTTTGTAGCTTTGTGCACGAGGAGGAGAAACGCGACTCCGGATACCACCAGGCACGACCTGAAAAGAGGCTATTCTCCAGAGTACGACGGCCGCCCATGAGGTGAACCCGTAAACCGCGACAGGTATGACGCAACGGCAAGCTCGGTGATTCCGGAGCCACCTATGGAGATCGGCAGGGCGGCTATCGCGGTCGCCCCGTAGGCTACTAGAGTCGCAGAAAGCCAGGTCGATATTCAGACCTGCTGCGTTCAAGATTATCCATAGGACCAAACCGGATAGTAGAGCTTGAATGACGGTAAGGACAAGAGCATAGAGGATTGTAGGCAAAGCGTCTCGGCTTAGAATTGCGCGCGCTGCCAGCGAAAAGTTCACCGAGCCCTCTTGAACGGCCTTCTCGAGGCGTGTCGCTCTCGGCCCTCCTATGAAAAGGCCAGCAAACCTGAACAATCTTCCGGGAATCTTTGGGATCCCCCTGAACGCCGGAACCAAGAAGAAAATTGAATATCCGACGACCAGGAGTAATACTATCACAAGGATTGTTGACGCTAAGACCGTTGCTCCTCTCGAGAAGGCGTATGCTGCAGAAATTAGTCCCAGAGCAGAACTGACATACACATCTACAACCACTTCAAAATAGCCAATCCAGAGCGCCTTGCCGCCGACCACCCCCTTTCCCGCCAGCCAGGCGGCGCGAACAAACTCGCCCCCTACCATGGATGGCGTCGAGAGCGCGACGAATTCGCTGCCCATTCTCGCTATCGCCACCCCACCCAAATCCGGTCTTGAATCACTAGCGAAACCGGTTACTATTATTCGGAACCTGAGGACTTGGATGAGTAATTTGGCTGAGGACACCACCGCAGCCAAGGCGAAGGGCACGTAACCCACCCTTGCGAGATCCGAAACGGTTACGCCCGAAAATATGGAAATAATAATAATGATGGATGAGCTTGCAACTAAGCCGACGGCGCTCCACCTAATCGCCGATTTGGGGAGCTGGAGTCCGTTCGTCGTTTTTGTTCTTCACCTCATTGCCTCTTTGTCGGTGCTTCAATCAAGGAGCGCTTGCTGTTGTCATCAAGGAAACACGAAATATCGGTAGTCACGTTGTCTTGATTCCAGCGCTCCCGAGCTCCAAGGAGGACCTCCCTGATTCCGAGAAGCCTACAGCATTCTCCTTGCGTGTGCCCAGAGAGTTTGACCGCACGCGGTCCGAACAAATCGAGTCGCGAGAAGGCTGGAGTCTTATTACGTTTTGCCTATGAGAAACACCGTATGTTATCAAGAAATTACTTCACCCCCTACTGAATGCGGGTAGACTCGGTGGATTTTGGAGGAGCATATACGAGCGGTACAGGCATGGGAAGCTTGCAGAGGGACAGGTTGAGTGGCTCATCAGAGCCAGGGAGAAGGGAACTACGAATGGCGATATCGCCAGGGCCCTCAACATCTCCCAGAGGTGGGTCAAGCACATCTATTCGAGATACAGGAACGAAGGGACAATTCCGTCAACCGGCCGGCCTGCTGGAAGGCCTAGGATCGATCCCTCTTGAGGAGAGAGTCGCCATCAAGCATGCGCGAGAGAGGTTCAGGGTAGGGGCATGCTACCTCGTCCCGGTGTTGAGGAGGTTCTACGGCATCGAAACGAATCACATGAGGGTCTATCAGGTGATGAAGGAGGAGGGATTGTTGTACTCCAAGGCTAGGAGGCGCATCAGGAGGAGATGGGTGAGGTGGGAGAGGGAGCACTCGAACTCATTGTGGCACGTTGACTGGCACGAGATGAAGGATCCGAGGTGGAAGGGAGTGTGGCTCATCGTGTACGAGGATGATGCGTCCAGGCGAATAATGGATTATGGTATGTTCGAGCACACCACGTCAGCTCACTCCGTGGAGGTCCTCGAGCGTGCGATCAAAGAACATGGGAAGCCCAAATCGGTCCTCAACGATAGAGGCTCAACCTTCTACGCTGTAGAATCTGAGGCAAGGAAGAAGGGTCTCACTGAGTTCGAGCTCTACCTGATAGGCAACCACATCGAGCAGATCCTTGCCGGGAGGAGGCACCCCGAGACGAATGGGAAGCTTGAGAAGCTCTTCGACATACTCGAGACTGGATTGGTCAGGGGCATATCATCGATGGATGATTGCGTCTACTGGTACAATTGCGAGAGGCCACATGGAGCCCTCGACCTGGAGAGGGCCGAGACACCTATAGAGGCATACTACAGGAAGCTTCCTCAGAGAGACGTGCTCATCGATCCTTCGCTGCTGACCTTGGGGGTGAAATGATTCTTTGATAAAACACTATGAGAAACACCGAGCCTGTTTCGACTGAATAATGCTCTGTTCCTGATGTACTTCTTAGACATTCATTAAATAGTTGTACTGCGACCAGAATGACATGAGCGCAATGGAAAGGGCAAGAAAGAGCCTGAGCGAGACCCTAAAGAGCACCGAGGAGTTCATCGAAAGCACGAAGAGATCGTTGCAGAGGGAACTCTCCAAGACAACGCCCAAGATTGAGCATGCGTTGGATCGATCAGTGGACGAAGCTGGGCAGGCGCTGTCGAATGCGCTGATGGGAATCGAGAAGAAGACAAGTCATGAGCAGATAGAGCTGCTTAACGGTTACAGAGCATTCTTGCAGGGACAGGTCGCATTCGTTGACAAAAGAATCAAAGCAATAAAGAACGAATGATTTTTGAGCGGAAAATGAAGCTGAATAGTCTTCAGGGAATCTTCGGAATCCCCCTAAGCGCCGGAATTGGGAAGAAGACCGAATGCCCAGTGACCAAGACCAGATCTGAACTGGGTGACTCCGATGCCGAGGAGATTCAAAGACTTACCTCCTCGCCGTCGTTCTTAAGATTGGCTGATTCGATTCACATAAGCTTTGATAGGGATACTCTCGCCGAGTTCCTGGCTGGCTACCTATACTTCAAGTCGAAGGGAAGGACGAACGGCGATTTTGCCTTTTTTGTTATGACCAAGAAGCTCGGCAAAGGAGTCACAATTGCGATGAATATTGTTGCTGCGCTTATCCCAGGATTGCTCTTTGACAAGACATTCAGATCAGTGATATTGACCGCGGCGATGAAATCGGTTGGGGAAAGAAAGGGGCCTTCCAAGTCTGTGACGTCAAGGGATGAGTAGCAGTGGCATATGTCACTTTGACTGGGTTCGTTTATGTCGCCCTCGTGTAGAGTTCCCTGTTCTGAGCACGCTAGTCGCGTTAGAGGGGGAAAACACCTGATCATTACAACGCAACCATTGTTTGGAAGTTTGGTTAGGGTTCCTTCCTTCAGGAAGGTAGACAAGGTCTCGCTTATTTGCGCGGGTCCAGCCATGTATGGAGTGAGGACTGAAACGTGAGTCGGACGAACGCGGACCCGATTCAGGAACCGACGGGCGGCTTCCAGCTGCCCAAATCAGTCCTGAAGTGGGTAGCCGTGGGTTTGGTTTTGAGCTCCGCCGTTGTTATCATTATCTCATTATATTCGGGCGTCAAGTTTTCAGATTTTGAAAGAATCGGTTACTTGACATTCGGCCTGGCCGCTGCCGCATCTGCAACTAAGCTCCTCGTTCAAATCGTGCGGTTCAGAGTGATAACGGTAGGCTTGGCTGGTGACCCGAAAATGGATTTGAGTGGCTTGGCGCTTACCAGAGTAAGCAGCGAGTTCATCTCGATATCGACACCCGCAACGAGTATGGGCGTCTTTCTACGCACTGCCTGGCTGGCGCAAAAGGGGGTGACCGGCGGCACGGCGCTCTGGATTGGCTATTTTGAAGTGCTCATCGAGGTATATGTTGGTGTTGGTCTCGGAATTGCCGCGGGCGCATACGCTTTCTTTAGGGGCGCAGTCGTCCTGGGGTCAACATTTGCTGTGATTGCGCTGGTCTTGATTGCTGGGTACACGGTCATTTTCATAATTCCGGCTAGGAGAGGCATCAAGGTTCCTCACTTTGTTCTCACGGTTGCGGGGTATCTGGTAGGGGGGCCGAGAGCTTCAGCTCTCTATCTCCGCGCTGTCGTCGGTTCCCTGAATTTTTCACTTTCTGCGCGCGCGATTCTAACAGAGAGGTACACTACCTGTGCTGCTGAAGGCTGTTCTTCTGACCATTACTGAAGATGTCCTGGGCGGTGCAGCTCTTTGTCTTGTGCTAAACGCGGCTGGCCTGAAGATAGATCTGCTCTCCTCAACCATTGCCGCCTATGGTGTGGCCACCATCGCCCAACTCCCGGTAACCATAGGCGGCGCGGGAGTCACGGAGCTCACCATGCAGGCCTACCTGACTGCCGTCTATGGATTCTCCTCGTGGGCCGCCATCGTAATATGGAGGGTTGCTACTTATCAAGTCGTTTTGGCGTTAACTGGTATCGTGTTTACGCTGTTTGTGCGCAGGGCTACGAAGCAACCCGGGCAGGTGCGTGTCCTGGAACATCCGAAGAGTTCCGTATGATTACAAGCAAGGCTTTGCGGCGCACCTTGACCTAGCGTTACCGAGACTAGCCGATTATCTGAGTGATTTGTCTGGCGAGCTCGCCTTCAACATGTCTGGTCCACAGCATCTCCGGAACGTCAACAGCTAGGAACGGGACTGACAGAAGAATCGCTTCTGCGGCAGCAACGGCAAGATTCTGAACCCACTTGCCGATGCCCGATATGGACGGTGAAATTGTTGGGTTGCCCGTTTCCCTCCTCCTCGAGGAGGGACACAGCATTCAGGAGGAACTGGCGGGGGCGGGCATGTCGGATTTTCCAAGTTGTAGGTTTGTTTCGTCCATCATGACGGTAGATGGTTCTGGTTCAATCTCACGGTGAATCAAGTAGCCATTTCGTTCTGCAGAATGTCACCAACA
>CAWIJZ010000054.1:0-78319 GCA_963836465.1 uncultured Nitrososphaerota archaeon | reverse complement strand
TGACTAAACCTTAAATATCTAGAATTTACTCGGTCGTTCACATTCAGTGGATATTGTAAATGGCAGACAAACCTCACCTGAATCTCATCGTTTGCGGTCACGTAGACCACGGCAAGAGCACCACCATGGGCCACTTCCTCTTCGACCTCGGCGCGGTCGACCAGAGAACGATTGACGAGTTCGCAAAGGAGTCCGAGAAGACCGGCGCGGGCGACACTTTCAAGTACGCATGGGTCCTCGACCAGCTGAAGGACGAGAGGGAGAGGGGAGTCACCATCGACCTCGCGTTCCAGAAGTTCGAGACGCAGAAGTACTTCTACACGCTGATCGACGCGCCCGGGCACCGCGACTTCATCAAGAACATGATCACCGGCGCGTCGCGAGGCCGACGCGGCGGTCCTCGTAGTCTCCGCGAAGAAGGGCGAGAGGACGTCGCCCTGGGCCCAGGCGGTCAGGCGAGGGAGCACGCCTTCCTCCTGAAGACACTCGGGGTAAACCAGCTCGTCGTACTCATCAACAAGATGGACGACCAGACCGTGAAGTACTCCGAGCAGAGGTACAACGAGGCCAAGCAGGACGTCGAGAACCTGCTGAAGACTGTCGGCTACAACATCAAGAAGATCAGCATCATCCCGGTCTCCGGCTGGACAGGCGAGAACCTTGTCAAGCCCTCGACGAACATGCCCTGGTACAAGGGCCCGACCCTCCTCCAGGCGCTCGACGAGTTCGTCGAGCCGCCGAAGCCGATCGACAAGCCGCTCAGAATTCCCATTCAGGACGTCTACACCATCACCGGCGTCGGCACGGTCCCGGTCGGCAGGGTCGAGACAGGAAAGATCAAGGTCGGCGAGACTGTCGTCATCATGCCAGAGGGCCTGACGGCTGAGGTCAAGTCCATCGAGACCCACCACACGCCCATGCAGGAGGCGATGGCGGGCGACAACATCGGGTTCAACCTCAGAGGCGTCGCCAAGACCGACTTCCACAGGGGCTCGGTCCTCGGTACCCCGACCTCATCCGCCCACGATAGCCAAGGAGTTCCTGGCCCAGATCATCGTCGTCTTCCACCCGACCGCGATCGCTGCCGGGCTACACGCCGGTGCTCCACGCGCACACCGCCCAGGTCGCGGCGACCATCACCGAGATCGTCGCCAAGATCGACCCGAGGACGGGCCAGCCCACCGAGGAGAAGCCCAAGACGATCAAGACCGGCGACTCGGCCATCGTGAAGATCAGCCCGCTGAGCCCGCTCGTCCTCGAGACGTTCAAGGAGTTCCCGGAGCTCGGAAGATTCGCCCTAAGAGACATGGGGTCCACAGTGGCAGCGGGCATCGTCCAGGAAATCACAGTCAAGGGCCAAGTCGAGAAGGCAGTCGCAAAGGCGTAGTCACGCAACCTCCAGTGCTGCGGCACAGAAGTTCATCTCTGCAGTACCTGCCATATTCTTTCGCCCAGCTCGAGCACCTCGGTGTCCCGGAGCATACCCTGCCGCGATCTCGCACTCCAACAGGAAGGTCGCCGTCTTGGGAGGCTGGGACCGTGAGGGCGGGAAAACCACACAGGTTAAACGGCTCTGTGTTCATGATGAGCAGAGGCCTCACGCTTCCCCGCTCCTTTCCTTGAACTTCCTCGAGCTCGGGAGCCACGATAAGGCAGGTCGGCATGAGCAGAAGTCCAAATCTCTGAATGCCGCACTCATCTCCCCAATGAACTCGGACCTGGCCCTGCGAGCGTGCATGTACTCGAGCATCCCTAGCTTCGAGCCTCTGTCTAGGAAACCGAGCACGTCGGCGTGCATCTTCCGCCGGAGCCTTTCGGTCTTGACGATCTCCTCGTAGAACCACGCGGCCTCTCTAAGCTGTATCGTTGTCCTCACCGCTCTTGTCCTTGACGCCGGCGGGAAGCCGACGTCTTCACTTATGTCGAACTCATCGAGCTCTCGAAGTTTGTCCACGGCGTTCCAGAACCGCCTCGAAACAAGCTCGTTTGCGTCCTTCGCAAAGTGCGCGTTCGGGATTCCTATGCGCGGTCGGTGAAGTTGCCAGCTTCCCTTCGCCGGCTTCTTATTCCCGGTAATCGTCTGGAACGCGCTCAGCATATCTTCCATCGTCTTGGTAATTATCCCAGTGTGGTCCATGGTGGCGCTCAACGGGATTCCTTCGGTGCTCAGAGTTCCCAGGGATGGCTCGAACCCACAAACGCCGCAGAGGGCCGCGGGGGTCCTCACCGAGCCTCCCGAATCAGTACCGAGCCCGAGAATCGGGTGGCTCGAGGCAGCCACAGCGACAGCCGTCCCACCACTGGAGCCGCCCGATATCCTATCCGGTCGTGAGGGTTCCTCACGGGTCCGAAGAAGGAGCTTGAAGAGGTCGCACCAAGCGCGAGTTCGTGCATGTTTGTCTTTCCGAGGGGCACCATGCCCATGCGAAGCAGTCCTTCTACCATGCTCGCCGTCGTATTCGGAACGAAGTTCCGAAACGCGAAACAAGCATTGGTTGTCCTGTACCCGGCCAAGAAGAAGTCGTCCTTCATCACGAGTGGCACACCTAATAGAAGACCATCCTCTCCTCGGTGCCCTCCCAACGAGCTGTCGACTGCCCGTGCGCGTGTTAGGGCCGGCTGTGATTCTTCATCGAATATAGTGATGAACGCATTGAGCTTCTTGTTGTAGTCCATTATGTTTCTCAGTTCGTCGCGCACATCCCCTCGATGGTTGTTCCACCTACCACCAGCTGATGGTGCGTTCTCTGAAATCCTTCCATCGGTCTTGGCGTCCTTCTTCCCCCTTCGATTTCCGTTCGGACGGCTAATAATCGGCCGCCCCCGCGCCGCGAGCCAAAGGCCTGTCATCGAGGTTTCAGGACTCATCGGGGAAGCGGTGTACAGGCCAGTGCCAGGTCAGGATACCGCTGAAAGGGAAATGCTTAGGGCAGCCGCTAAGACCATGAACAGGGTTCCGCCACCGTCAGCAAGATTTTCTTCGCGGTTTTCACAATCGCGTGCGCCTCAGCTATATATATGGAAGTGCGTTTCGGTCAGACGCTTGGACGAGAATCCGATTGTGGTCATAGGGGCTGGCTCGACGGGCGCGAGCACGGCCTACCATCTTGCGCGGGCGAAGAGTCGCGTCGTGCTCGTGGACAAGGGACAGGTAGGCGGAGGCATGACTAGCCTCTCCTCGGCCGTCGTGCGAACGCACTACAGCAATGAGACGGTGGCAAGAATGGCGCTCTACTCGCTGCGAACCTTTCGCGAGTTCGGATCGATAGGCGACTCTGGCTTCGTTAGAAGTGGCTTCCTTGTGCTACTGACCCCTGATCTCCGGGACGGAGTGATGGAGAATGTGCGAATGCTCAACTCCATTGGCGCGAAGAACGAGGTCTTTGACATCTCTGAGGCACTGAAGCTGTTCCCGGAGATAGACTACGAAGGGTGCGACCAAGTCGTCTACGAACCCGAGAGCGGCTATGCCGATTCCGCCGGGGTCGCAAACGCCTACGCTAGGGCAGCAAGTGCGCTTGGCGCGCACATCGTGACAGGCAAGGAGGTGGTAAGGCTGGTGACAGAGACTGGTCGTCTGGTTGCGGTTCAATTCTCCGATGGCTCGAGGACTAACTGCTCTAAAGCAATCCTCTGCACCAACGTCTGGACAAACAAGCTTCTCAGGGAGAGCGGTGTCGAGGTTGACGACAGGTCTTTCCCCCTCTGGGCATCAGCCCATCCCCTCGTGGTACTGAAGCGGCCTGCCGACTACCAAGGTGTGCGCCCTGTCGTCCTCGACGCTAGATCCAAGACTTACTACAAGCCCGAGGGTCAGTACCTCCTGTCTGTCGGGTACATCGATCCTCAAATCGACACCAGGAGAATTGACCCAGACAACCACCCCGGAGACGTCCCGTTCGAATCCATAGCCATGCTTTCGGAGGCTCTTGCGAGGAGAATACCGCGCATGAAAAATGCGGTGCTGCGCTCGAGCTACATTGGGATGTACGACATGACTCCCGATCAGCACCCCATAGTGGACGAACTTTCGTCTCTCGGACTTTCGGGAGCATACTGTTGTGTGGGCCTGAGCGGCCACGGGTTCAAGCTCTGCCCTGCTCTGGGCCTGATGAACGCCGAAATGCTACTTGACGAGAAGCTGTCAGAGACTCTATTCGACAGTTCTCTCTTCTCCCTCTCTCGATTCGCGAGGGGGCGCTTCTCGGGACGAAATACACCAGCCTGGCCACCGTTGCGTGAGAGCGAAAGGGTGAACCTCTCCCGTTGCGGAGAGATGTCGGGGAAAGCGTGCCGAGGCAAAAGTGGGACAAGGCGGGAGACGATCGCATCCGTCATGGGTGTCGCAGCATTGTTGAAAACTTAGATAGCCGCTCTCGTGGTCGCAAGAGAGTGGCGCGGCTTGTCGAGAAAGACCAAAAGGATTCTGGTGACTGGGTGCCACTGGTCAAATTGGCTCAGACCTCACTCTTGAGTTGAGGAAAAGGTACGGAAATGAAAATGTTGTCGCTGCATGGTACGACAAGAAGCCCGAGGGGAATCTGGGGGACGGTCCATTCGAGTGGCTTGACGTTACGGACGCCCGGGCCCTCAGGGCGTGCTTGGAGCAAAACAACATAGGGGTCATCTACCATCTTGCCGGTCTCCTCTCGGCGATAGGTGAGAGGAATCCTGAGCTCACGTGGCGAGTTAATGTGGATGGCCTGCGCAACGTACTCAAGGCGGGCCGGGAACTGAACCTCAAGATCTTCTGGCCTAGCTCGATGGCGGTCTTCGGAGATGGTGTGCCTCGGGAGAACACACCGCAGGACGCGGTTCTCGTCCCGTCGACAATTTATGGGGTCTCGAAGGTTGCGGGTGAGCTTCTCTGCAGGTACTATCACAACAGGTTGGGACTGGACGTGCGCTGTGTGAGATACCCGGGGATAGTGAGTTACAAAGCACTGCCGGGCGGAGGAACCACTGACTACGCCGTTGAAATCTTCTACGAGGCGATAAAACGCGGGAGGTATACCTGCTTCGTCGCAAAGGACACCGTCCTCCCCATGATGTACATGCCTGACGCCGTCAAGGCTGCGATTGACCTCATGGACGCGAGCCCTTCCCAAGTAAAGTGTCGTATGGGATACAACATCGCGGCGTTCAGCTTCTCTGCTGGAGAGTTGGCCGCCGAGATCAAAAAGCACATTCCACACTTCAGGTGCGAATACAAACCTGATTTCAGACAGAAGATAGCTGATTCATGGCCAATGTCGCTGGATGATTCGCTGGCGAGGAGGCAGTGGGGATGGACACCGCGCTACGACCTGGCGGCAATGACCGCCGACATGATCGAACAACTGACAGCAACAGTCCGCGGCGGGGAGCCACCCGTCGCCCCAGCCGGCCTTACATCATTAGCTGGCCGCCGTTGATGTCTATGCTCGCTCCCGTTATGAAAGGCGAGGCATCGCTGGCGAGGAAAAGCACCAGATTTGCGACCTCCTGCGCTGTGCCCATTTTACCCCACGGAATCTTCTCGATTGATTCGTGGATTTTCTGTTCGGAGGAGCTCTCTCTCACCATCGGTGTGTCGATGCTGCCGGGACAGATCGCGTTCACATTGATGTTGTAGGGAGCCAGCTCCCTGGCAAGGTGACGGGTTATCCCGAGGACTGCGGCCTTGGAGGCGGTATAGTGTAAGCCACCGAAGGTGCTGGCCGATCTGCCGGCTGTGGACGACATGTTGATTATCTTCCCATACCTGTTCTCAATCATAGACGGGACCACATATTTGCAACAATAGAACACCCCGTCAACATTGACGCGCATTATGCTCTGCCATTCGGATTCGCTTATCTCCGTGAAGCGGGTGGGCCTGAGCACACCAGCATTGTTTACGAGTATGTCGATCCGTTTCATTTTTTTCAGCGCCTCGCCAATGAATCTTGCCACCTGCGCAGAGTCAGAAACATCAACCTTGTACGCTGTGGCCTCGCCGTCCGAGGACTGTATGCTCTTGGCCACCTCGGCCACTGTCACGTTGTTGACGTCGCAGACGGCAACCTCGGCACCGTTGGTTGCCAACGTCCGTGCAAAGGTCTCACCCATCCCCCTGCCGGCGCCAGTCACGACAGCCTTCTTTCCCTTCAGGTTGTAGCTAGCGAGCTTGAGCATGTCCAACTAATCGATTCGCCTGGCGTGGAAGCCTCTTCTCACGGTTAATATGCGTTCTCGGGCGCGTGCGAGCGGCTGAGTAAAAGATTAAGACTGGATGGTTCTCTACGGAGCCGAAGCAAGAATGAGGAATCCAACAAGTTTCTTGAAACAGGAATATGATGATCTGGTTGCGCAGGAACTCGACTGGAGGCTAAGGACACTAGCTGGCCCAAGCACTCCTTGGTGCATCGTCGATGGCAAGAGGGTACTGATGTTCTGCTCGAACAACTACCTCGGCCTGAGCAACCATCCGAAGCTGAAGGAGATGCCGATCGGGCGATCAAGACCCACGGCGCCGGCTCTGGCTCCGTCCGCCCGATAGCCGGCACCATGGACCTCCACTTGGAGCTGGAGAGGAGGCTGGCGAAGTTCAAGGAGGCCGAGGCGTCCCTCGTCTATCAGACTGGCTTCGCCGCGAACGCCGGTCTGATACCTCAGCTCGTCGGCAACGGGGACCTGATCATCAGCGACGAGCTGAACCACGGCAGCATCATCGACGGCGTGAGGCTTTCCGCAGCCGAGCGGGGCGTCTACAAGCACTGCGACGTCCAGCCGACCTCAGCAGCGTGCTTGAAGAGGCGGAGAGGCACAGCCCCGTACCGCGCAGGATCCTGATCATCACCGACGGGGTCTTCTCGATGGACGGGGACATCTGCCCCTCTGGACGAGATCGCAAAGCTGGCGGAGGAGCACGGCGCGATGGTCTACGTGGACGACGCCCACGGCGAGGGCGTGCTCGGCGAAGGAGGGAGGGGGATCGTCTCGCACTTCAAGCTTCACGGGACAAGGTGCACGTCGAGATGGGCACGTTCTCGAAGGCGTTCGGAGTCGTCGGAGGGCACATCTCGGGTTCGCGAGATCTGGTCAACTTCGCGTACAACAAGTCGCGCACCTGGCTCTTCAGCGGCTCGCATCCGCCGGCCGGTCGCCGCCGCCTGCATCGCCGCCATCGACGTGCTCGAGAGCGAGCCGCAGCACGTGCAGAGGCTCTGGGAAAACACGCGCCACTTCAAGAAGGCCATGATCGACCTGGGCTTCGACACCGGCAAGAGCGAGACGCCGATCACCCCGGTCATGGTCGGGGACAGCGGCAAGGCGAAGAAACTGAGCTCAGCGCCTGTTCGAGGAGAGCGTCTTCGCGCTGCCGATCAGTCTTCCCTATGGTGGCGAAGGACAAGGCGCGCATCCGGACGATAATGAACGCCGCGCTCACGAGGGAGGACCTGGACTTCGCGATTCGCGCCTTCGAGAAGGTCGGCTCCGAGCTGGGACTGCTGAAGAAGAAGGCAGCCTAGTTCAGACCGCTGGAGCACTCGGGAGGTCATCGAGATCAACGGCACGGCGGAGTTATCTTGGCTGGCGACCGACTATCGCCATCGCGCATAGGCGGGGTGGCCTTCCTTGACCGCCACAAAAGTTCCGCGAAATGTGGCGGTGACCTCTCCTCTGATGACCAGTTCCGTCTCAACAGTCGCCCTGTCGCCACTCTGTTCCACCACGCGCCCCCTGAGTGCGACCCCGCCCATTGGTGTCGGCCTCCGGAACCTGATGCAGAAGTCTGCGGTCACCGTCGGGGGTGGCTCGGGCGCCCCGCGAACCCTCATGAGGTACTCCGCCGCCGTCCAGTTGCTGTGGCAGTCGAGAAGAGTGGCGATTATCCCCCCGTTCAGAACGTTCTCAAACGCGTGGTGAAACTCCTGTGGTTCCCACTCGGCGACTACCTCAGCCCCCTTCACAAAGCTCTTGATCTGCAGGCCATTCGGATTGACGGGTCCGCATCCGAAGCAGATGCTCTTCGGTGCGTACGCATCCTGTAGGCTCCTTGTCATCGCACCCCACTCTCGCCGACTCCCTGATAAATCCGTGGTAGATTGTCCGGGCCTCCTCAAGGATAAATCTGGTAGCCTTCGACCCGTGTCGTTGGACAGAGCTCCCACGAGACCCTACCTCGGAGAAAAGTACCTTGAGGTCAGAACTTGGAGATATCGAGAAGACGCCTGCCAGTGGTCACAGCTGGAAGAGGTATTTGGATAGCCTCGGACGCAGGGCTTGTCCTAGGGGACGTTCGATTCATCGAGAGGTGTGCAACGTTGCTCGTGGAGAGGATGAGAACACTCTCTGTGAACTGATCATCACCGCCGAGGCGAAGTCGATACCGCTCGCCTACGCCGTCGCGACGCTGTTGGGTCACGAGAAGTTCATAGTCGTGCGAAAGAGTGTGAAGGGTTACATGAAGGAGTTTCTTGAGGAGGAGGTGAAATCCATCACAACGAGGGAAAAGCAGAAACTCATCCTTTCTGAGGAGGACAGTCGCTCAGTCGAGAAGAGGAGGGTCTGCATTCTGGATGACGTCGTATCCACGGGCAAGACCCTCGTCGCCCTGGAGCGGCTAATAGCCAAGGCGAACGGCATTGTCGTATGCAAGTGTGCGATTTGGAGGGAGGGTCCTTGGTACAAGGTCGAAGACCTGATCTACCTTGACACTCTTCCCGTGTTCGTTAAACGATAACCTATGTAGTTATCATTCGGCGAAGAAATTAACAAAAGGCTGCTGAATGCGAAGTTAAATATCGTACGGAATTATCACTCTTCGTGACAAAATCCGAGGAGTCCGGCTCGGTTTCGTCTTCAATGAGCAAGGGCGTGTTCGTGCGCGAAAGCACCGGCCTCGTGCGGAATGTTTCTCTGCTTGATGCACTCACACTGAACATGGGGAACATGTCTGCGGGAGCAGCCCTTGGCGCTCCCATTGGAATCACGCTTGCCTCGTTCGCTTCGGTGAATGGCGTCAACCTCGTGTGGGCCTCGATAATAGCCTTCGCGCTCTCCATTCCGCAGATAATCGTGTACACGATAATGGGAAGGAAGATATCACGGACCGGAGGAGACTACGTTTGGATTACCAGAACGCTGGGCGGCTTCCTGGGGAGTTCTCTCTCCTTTATGGGCTATACGCTGGAAACGCTGGCGTATCTTGCTCTGATAGTCCTTTCCGCTGTGTTCGCCATCGGATCCGTAGGAGTGATGATGGGCAACTCCAGCTTCCTCGGCATCTCGCTGCCGAGCTTCATACCTGGTGCTGACCCAACATCGCAGTTCCTCATAGGCGCGGGGATATTCGGGCTGCTTATCCTTGTGAACGCCCTGAGGCCGAAGGCTGGCTACAAGATCGTGACTGGCTGCATTCTATTGGGCGTGCTGGGCATACTCGTGTCGATCGGGACCATGCTCGCGGCCGGGCACCAGGGCGTGGTGAACTATGTGAACGGGCTCAACGCGGTGGACTTCTCTAACAAGACGATAACCTACAACTCGCTTACCAGTTCGTACACAGGATCGTCGTTCGACTTCGCCGCCACCATCTCTATGCTCCCGTTCTTTGCCATCTTCGTCTTCCCATGGATAAACGCCGGACCTGCGGTCGGCTCAGAACTGAAGGGGAGGAACACGCAGAGATGGAACGTCCCCTTCGCGGCAATTCTGGTTGTCATCCTGATCACCGCGTCTTTTGGCGTCATGTACTACGTCGGGGGGCTACCCTTCACCAACGCAGCCCTGTCCAACGGCGCGCTGGTCTACGATTACTCGTTCAACTTCTGGACGCTCGCCATGGGCGTGTCGGCAGTACGGCGCTGCAGCTCTTCATTGGTCTCGCGTGGGTTCTGTGGAACATAGGGATCCTCGCCTACGGCGTGATAGTCATATCCAG
Organism: uncultured Nitrososphaerota archaeon; assembly: GCA_963836465.1. Lineage (GTDB taxonomy): Archaea > Thermoproteota > Nitrososphaeria > Nitrososphaerales > Gagatemarchaeaceae > CAWIJZ01. The sequence continues at coordinate 68,412 of CAWIJZ010000054.1, read as the reverse complement.
CTACCTCCTGGCGCAGGCGTTCGACAGGTTCCTGCCGTCCCCCATCGCCTACGTGAGTCCGAGGTTTGGCTCGCCTGTGGTGGCGCAGGGAATCGTGCTGGCGATCACGGTTGCACTGGTAGGGGCCACAGCCTTCTCCTACGGGAGCCTTCAGGCCCTGTTCGCAGCTGTCATTGCCGCGATGATATACTTCGCCTTCATCGGGGTTACGGCCGCGGTTCACGGCGCAAGAAATGAGAAAGGCGGAACCAGGACGCTCCTGCTGGTGTGCGGAGCTCTCACTGCGGTGGTCTTCGCCTACATATGCTACCAGTTCCTCGCCGCACCTGCAATCTGGGGCACGGGCGCGATAGTTGCCGGGTATCCCAGGGTACTGGTACGCCTACGCCTACGTCGCAGGGTCTTTCATCGTGGGGGCGGCAATCTATCTGGTATCGAAGTGGTATCACGCAAAGAAGGGCATAGACCTCTCACTGGCGTTCAAGGAGATTCCTCCCGAATAGCCACGTGAGTGTGCGAGAGTGTCACCTCCCGCTCCCCGCTCCTTATTCTCGCGCGCGGCCCTATTGGTTCTCGAGCGAGGAGCCAAGAGCTTCGATGAAGGCGTTGTTGACTTGGGGTGTGCTTATGGTCACCCTGAGCGTGTTCTCTATGCCCGGAACCTCCGCAAGGTTTCTGAGGACGAATCCCATTTTCATCAGCCTCACATGAACCGTGTTTGCGTCGATCCCGACAATGCGGAACAGGATGAAGTTGGCCTCGCTCGGATAAGGCACGATGCTTTTGATCTTTGAGAGCTCCTTGAAGCATCTCTCCCTTTCCTTCACGATTCTCCTCACATTCTCCCTCATCTCCGTCGTGTCCTTCAGGGCGCTCTCCGCAAGTGCTAGGGAGATTACGGTTAGACTGTTGGGGGGCCTCACCTTGTTCAACTCCTTCACGGTGCTCTCCGAAGCAACCAGGTATCCTACCCGCACTCCCGCCATGGAGAATGCCTTTGAGAAGGTTCGTATGACCACTAGGTTGTCATACCCGTCCGTTAAGTCAGCGATGCTCTTCCCTGCGAACTCCTGGTACGCTTCATCAACCGCGACGAGAGCATCGCTCTCTCTGACTAGACGCTCTACATCTCTCAGAGGGGTGGAGTTTCCAGTCGGATTGTTGGGGTTGCAGAGAAAGATGAGCCTGGTCTTCCTGCTGACTCTCTGCAACATTCTGTCCACATTCACGCTGAAGTCTGGGCTCCTCTTGACGCTCGTCATCCTTGCCCCCATGAGTTCCGTCACAATGCGAAACATGGAGTATGTGGGGGTCGCGGTAATGGTCCCCGTACTGGGGTCCAAGAAGGTCTTCGTGATTATGTCAAGTCCCTCGTCGGCACCGTTGGTGACAACGAATCTGTCCACCCCCTTCTGGCAGTAGGCTGAGAGAAGTTCCCTCAGCGAACGATAAGTCGTGTCGGGATATTGGTTCACCCCAGCCCTGAAGAGGTTCTTTCTGAGTTCTCTGAGAGGTAACAGGGGGAGGAATGGGGATGTGTTCGTGTCGAGTCTGAATACTCTGTCTTCGGGCAATCCGACTGAAGTCGCGATTTCATGAGTGGGTGTCTCCCATTCGTACGCCCTGAATCGCTTGAGGAATTCCCTTGTACGCAATGCCTCCACCCAATTCCGTCTCTGTTCTTTATGCTTTGAATGGGTGGGCTGGGGAATGCTCAGGATGTCCACCGAATGCATCCTGATGCTAATCTAGGCCCATATACGAAAACTCCGGCTGAGCGATTTGTGATCAACGCGCATGCAAGATGCAAGTAACGCCAGATGGTTCTCTTCATCCTCCTACTACAGGCGCCATCAGACTCACGGTGTCCGCGTCTTGCAACTCAAGATTCTCCCTTGTGATAGCCCCGTTAACTGCTACACGCACCATGCTTCTGACCTTGGCCACACGAGGGTGGACCTCCATGGCCTTTGAGAGGACATCGTCGATGTGCACTGGCTTGGGTAGTTCAAAGTGGTCTTCCTTCGATCCAGTCATGTCGCGGATGAATCCCAGATAGCTCACGCTTACCTTTACGCTCTGAGATTGCGCCCCTGACTCCTTCGTCATCTATTCTGTTGGTGACGTTCGCTGGTTTTTAAGACTGCCGAACTACGCCTGGGGCTGTCGCTTCCTCGGGGTGACCTGTCTTGTTCCGTGAGCGGTCGCAGTTGCGTTTAGGATCGTTCTAGGTAACGTCATCGGCCTTGGGACTATAGTGGCCCCCGCACACTAGCATGACCTACCCGACCCGCAATTGAACAGCGGAGAGGTCGTAGGGAGGACCCAAACACCATCGCGGCGCTCTGCTTTACTCTCCCCAGAGATCTTCGGCTATGTCGTCTAGGCCTAGTTCGTGAAGTTTGGCTCTTGTGGGTTTGCTGGTCACAGGATCCCAGCCCCTCACTCTATAGAACTCTGGTAACGTTTCACTCAGGTCCACGACTGCTCCCCCAGCCCTCTTGTTGCCTTCCTTCATGAGTCTCTCTGGCAGTGTGTCTTCTGCCCTCGTGCACCCGTGCCTCATGTTGAAAGCCTTCCTTAGGTTGAAGATTCTCTCCCCTATCACGAGACTTTCCTGCACTGATATCTGCAGGCCCGTGACCGCGTTGTATGCTTTGACGTGGTTGATTTCGTCATCCTTCGCGCCGTACGCGCCGTCGCCTGAGAACTGGCAATACCCCATCATATTCAGCATGGCGGTCCAATCCTCGTAGAGCTTCGTAACCAAGACCATCTGTTTGGTCTCAGACTTCTTCCACGGCTCGGGGCAACCTAGGGCAGCCGAAACGGCGCCGAAGTTCTCGTACGCAACCGTGATTGCTTCAGTGTGTCTACCCCCTGTCACTGTCGCGGCGTAGTGGGGTCCACCTCCCACAGGGAAGGATCTTGGATCGTGGGCGGCGATCTCCATCCCCTTGACATGCATGGCGTACTTCTCAGCGCCTCTCCCCACGATCTGACTTGCTCTCCTGGAGCCTTCAGCCAAGATATTCCCGAATCCTTCTCTTCGTGCTATCCTGCCCAACATCTCAATTACAGCGTCTCCGTTTCCGAATCTCAGGTCCACCCCATCGGTATCCTTCTTGTCTAATAGACCTCTTTCATAGCATTCCATCGCAAAGGCTACTGTTGCACCTGCGGATATGGTGTCCAGGCCATAGAGGTTGCATAGGTCATTGGCCTTGTTTATGGCCCAAATGTTGTCCACGCCACAGTTAGATCCCAGCATTGTCATGTTCTCATACTCTACGCCCTCCACTCCCTGCTCAATGTGGTAGGGCCCATCGGGACCTGCGTTCGAAACCCTTCTACAGGCCAGAGCGCAACTGTAGCAAGTGTTCGTTCCTGCCAGTATCGCATCGAAGCCGCCTGGCCAGGATACCTTTTCGGGGTCGTATCCCCTGAAGTATTCATTCTGCCAGTTGTATGCCATTGTGTCCCCAATCTGCCAGCTTTGGGCGAAGGAGCCTGCTGTGCCGCCTCTGTGAAGCGCTTGAACCACCTCGGACTGCTTGTAGAAGAGCGTGATCTCCCTCATGACCTGCCTTAACGCATCTGGGTTTGCTACGGGAACCTGCTTGTGTCCTCTAACGGCGATTGCCTTGAGATTCATAAAGCCCATGACTGCTCCTACGCCACCCCTCCCGGCAGCTCGGCCAGCATCATCGTGCATGATGGCCGCATACCGAACGAGATTCTCCCCCGCTCGGCCTATGCACGAAACCTGGATCCTCTTATCGCCCAAGTCCCTGCAGAGGGCTCTGTCCACCTCTCTGGCATCCATGCCCCAGTAGCTGCCCGCATCTCTTATTTCGACACCGCCATCGCTTATCCACAGGTATATGGGCTTGGAGGCTCTTCCCTGAATTATGACATTATCGTAGCCTGCGAATTTCAGCTCTGCTCCCCAATATCCTCCACAGCTGGCGTCGCCAAAATATCCGGTAAGTGGAGACTTGGTTACAACCGTGTTTCTGCCAGCGGTCTGAGTTGTGGCTCCAGTCACTGGGCCAGTGCTGAAGATGAGCCTGTTGGCCGGGTCGAAGGGTTCTACCCACGGGGGCACTTCATCGTACAGTATTCTGCCCCCGATTCCATATGCTCCCACGTACTTCCTTGCCATCTCTTCAGGCAGTGGTTCCTCGGAGGTTTTTCCAAGAGAAAGGTTGACTCTCAGGTTCTTGCCCATGTATCCGCCTAGCATTTGCGTTCCCCTAAGGGGTTAGGATACTCAGTATTAGTCTTTTGCATTCGTTGCGTCGTAAATATTTACGCCTTTACTTGGTAATCAGATACCAGACATAGCCGATGTATCTCTTGGGATAGAACAGGACGGCCTTTCTTGTGAGTTCGTTGTCGAGCGCGAAGAGTATCGCCTTACTCACCCCGAAACGGCCCATCTCTCTCACAAGGTCTGCGGGTGTGCATGAAACACGCGCCCAACTTCCGAAGCTTCCTACATGGGCGTGGGCGTCGATGATCCGCATCTAATGTCATTCCGGAGGAATCTGTGAGTGGAGGAGGCGCAGGTCGATCCCTCTCCGCTTGTTATACCAGTACGATACAGCGTAGATGACAGCAGGGATGAGAACTATCGCCACGGTGAAGATCTGGGCCGGCGTCTCAAACGGACCTACCGCGGGGTTGACGATGCTGTTCAACCCGAGATATGCAAAAAGGGCGGCGCCAACTAGACCCAGCAGCGATATGAGAGGGAAGCCTCGCCTCTTTCCTCCCGTCGCCGCTTCAAAGACCCTCCGCCTGCTGAACGGAAGGACAATGGCGCTTACGGCCGCCAAAAACCATACAACGCTGTAGAAGAAGATGGCATTCACCTGCGCGGTTATGAAGGAAGTGAAATACTGGAGGTACATCGGTATCGTCGCGAGGAGGGCCCCGACCAGGATAGCGACGACGGGCGTGTGAAACCTGTCGCTTACGTGCGAGAAGTGGGTCGGCAATATCCTGTCGAACGACCACGCGAGGAAAAGCCTGCTAATGAATACAAGGCTTAGCCACGACCATCCTATGTTCCCGATGAAAAGCCCCAACACTATCAGCCAGAGCAGGATGCTGCTTGGATTGATGACCGTCGTGAAGGCTGTGGGGACAGTCGCTGAATAGTTGTTGACCACCGTCCACGCCTCGATGAACGGTATTCCGATCAGATTGTCCAGCAGGTACGTTAGGCCGAACCAGATCCCGATTGACACAAACTCCGCAAGAACAAGCCCGTAAAGCAGGGACCTGTGAGGATTCCTGATCTCCCCTCCGACGAACTGCATCACCGGGTAGGGTCCTATGCTAACGAAGAGAAGGGGGACGACGGCGCCCAAGTTTGCTAAACTTGCACCCGGCAGGTATCCCTTCGAGGCAGCGTCCGCCATCACTTTTGTGGCCCCTCCCTGGAAGTAGTTCGAGTAGGAAGCCATGAACTGAGAGTGGCTGCTTGCGAGGAATATTCCAAGCACCAGAAGCATCGCGAAAGCGCCGTATCCAAAGAACGCGTAGATTGTTACCTTGAAGACCCTCCCTCCGGCAACGACCAGCGCGGTCCCTATTGCGAGTATGACGAGCCCAGCGGCCATAAGAATCCATGGGGAATTCGTGACCCCCGGAGTAATGGCGTTCCCCAAGGAAACTAGAGTTTGGTCTTTGAGCACCTGACCAGCGAAGGATAGCTGCGTTCCTGCCTCGGAGAATGCCCAGTAGGAGCCACCCCCTGCCGATGTTAGAATCGCTACGAAGAACAGGAAACTCGCGACGAAGCCAACTGGACTCGCAATGACCCTTGAGATGAAAATGTAGTCCCCTCCTGACCTCGGCATCACTGACGTGAGCTGCCAGTAGAGAAGCACTATGACAACGGCGATCACCGCCCACACACCCAGACTCGCATAGTAGTTCACGTTCTGGTAATATCCCGGGGTCACCCAGAAGATTCCTGCCCAGCTAGTGAGCCAAGGAAAAAATATGATGCTCCAGGTGAAGACATCAAGGGTAGAGAGCTGTCTCACCAGACCAGTGGCGTTCCTCACGAACGTCTCCCGGGCCATCGATGGGGGCACGCTCTCGGTGCAATATATAAGATACAACCTATATATCGGTTGGAGGTAGCACGGTTGGTTGTTCCTCTTTGAGTGCGTGAACTGCTCAACCCGGACTAGGAATGGCGCGCTCGAGGGAAGGTGCGCGAAGTGCAAATCTGCTTTGCTCCTTGTCCAGGAAGCCTCAGACTATCCCAGCAGGTCGGAGTTGGAGCAACTTCTTCCAGGGGTGTGGAGATTCAGAGGGTTCCTCCCACAGGTTGAACCCGAGAACGTAGTCTCCCTCGGAGAGGGTGCCACGCCCCTCCTTCCTGCTAGGAGGCTCGGTGACGAGTTGGGGTTGAGGAACCTGATGATAAAGGACGAGACAAGAAATCCCACCGGCTCCTTCATGGACAGGGGGTCGACCGTCCTCGTGAGCCTTGCGAGGCAGAATGGGATCAGGAGGATCTGGTGCGCCACCACTGGAAACTTGGGTGCATCTATCGCCGCCTATTCCGCCAAAGCGGGGATCGAGGCGGAGGTCCAGATTCATCCGAGGACCGACCTCGGGAAGCTCTACCAGATGATCGCATACGGTGCGCGAGTCGAGGTACTCTCGACGAGGATGATGCCTGAGCGCGCCTCTGACTCCTGGGGAGTGGCAGTAACGGCCGGAAATCCATTCGTCCTTGAGGGAGAGAAGACAACGGGCTTTGAGATAATTCAGGAGTCGGGCTGGCAGCAGCCCGATGCGATAGTCCTGCCTGTTGGAACGGGAGGACATCTGACGATGGTCTGGCACGCTCTTCAGCAACTTCGCGGAGCGGATCTCATACACGAGGTCGCGTGCAAGCTCGTCGGCGTTCAAATCCGCGCTTCGGCGCCCATAGTCGAGGGGCTGCACGCCGAGAAAGACGCGAGAGGTGTAGAAGAGGCCCTCACGGAGCTTGAGGAGTCAGAACCGATCTTCAAGAAGTCAGCCATGAAGGCGATAAAGGACTCCGGTGGTCACGGAGTCGAAATCTCCGCGATCGAGGCGATTCACGCGACGAGCCTGCTCGCGAGGACGGAAGGAATCTTCGCTGAACCTGCTTCAGCGTCTGTCATCGCTTCTCTAAAGACCATGCTGGACGAGGGCCTCTTGGACGCGGGCGACAGAATAGTCTGCATCATTACGGGGGCCGGATTGAAGGATCCCAAGGTTATTGGAAGAATCGCGATGACTCCCAAGCACATAATTGCCAAGGAAGAGCTGGTGATCAGGCCTCTCAATGTAGGAATAACGAAACTCAGAATCATGGGCGCTCTGGCAGTACAGCCCAGGTTTGGATACGAACTCTGGAAGACGGTGGCGAAGAATGGAGCAATCACCACCGCCAGTATCTATCAGCATCTCTCTGAGCTGGAGGGAGGCGCACTGATCAGGAGGTCAAGGGTTACCACAGCCAGAGGCAGAGAGAGGATATACTACGAGCTCACAAAGAAAGGGGTCGAGGTTCTGCGGACGGTAGGAAGGCGGAGCAGGGGCTTCATCGTGGATTGATTCATGCCAAAGCTGACTCGGATCAAATCACGGGACGAATAAGAGTAATATGCCGAAGAAGAAAGGAGAAAAGAAGAAGGCCACAACGGAAAACAGGATTATTCTCGACGCGTACGAGTCCTGGCTTGAGAGGAAACCCGTTAAACACTAAGCTCTCGAGTTCTTCCCTGTGCTTCCCAACACCTTTCGTCAGGAAGAGCCACCCTTTCTGCGAAACTCGCTGATGAAGATGAAGATCAGTATTATCGCGACCAGAATGTAGTTCGTCGGCGGAGGGAAGAGCATTGAGACCTTTCCGATGTAGGGCACCACCACCACGACCAGGCCCCTGACACAGTCAGCGTGTACATACGGCCACTCGGTCGGCTCATCGGGATGGGGGTTACTGGCCCTATTGTCCCCCTGGGTAATCAGCCCTCCGTCGGAAGAGATCCCCACGACTCTGTGGACGACGACAAGGTCCCCGCAGCCGCCGGTCGGCAGCGGTCTGTTGTAGATTATCACATCGTTCACGTGTATATTGTTGAACGGGACGCTCTGCATCACCACTATATCCCCAACCTCCAAGGTAGGCGTCATGCTTCCGCTTACAACAACGTAGAAGGGTGACGATCCAAATGCTTCGGTGAGCACAAACTGAGCCCCGATCACTACCACCACGATGATCAGAACGTAGATCAGAGCCTTCCCGAATCCCCTCTTGCTGCTCACGACTGAACCCCGAAATCGGTGTTTACAAAGCAATTAATATTCATGAATGGGAAACGAATCCAATACAACTTCGTGAAACCGCGCATTGCCTTGGATGGCCAGACTCCTGCTCAAGCTCTTTGCTTCGTTCGCGATTTCTTCCCCGAGTTCTTGAAGAACCCTGAAGGAATCAAAGTGAAGCCATTGATTCAGTGGCGTTCTACGTCGTTTGGGTGACTGTCGTTGTCGTTATGGTCGTTTGGCAACCTGTTAGGGTCGCCGTGGAACCGTAGTTTGTTGCCGTTGCAGTTGCCGTCGTCGTCACCGTTGCCGTGGCTTGAGGACTCGCCGTCATTACTATCAGTGTGACAGTTACGGTACTCGTGCTGCTGCATTCAGTCACCGTGGTTGTTCCTGCAGGATAGTTGACCGTAGACGTTACCGTGGTGGTTTCCGTCTCCGCTCCACCTTGTTGAGAGGTCGAACCAGCCGGCGGCGTTGAGGAGCCTTGAAATGTGGTGGTGGAGGCAACTGGTCCCGTTGATAGTGTTACTGTACTAGTCGTACTGCTGGTGGTACTTTGTCCCCATTCTGTTATTGTACGATTAGTACTACTCCTAGGAAGTGATTGTCCGTGGCCGTCAGACTGTCTTGTTGATCAGGCCTATACTCCTTCCGTCGACGTGGTTGAGGTCGATCTCCCAAATGTTGTCGTGGGGGTCGATGAGGATCACCTTACTATCCATCAAGACGACATTCCTCCTTCCTCTCGTGCCGACCGTCGTCTGACCTCCATCAGTCGTGACGTGCCACTCCAACTCGTCCCCTCTCACCACCACCTTCGTGACGCCCCTGACCTTCGCGATGAAGCTGTTGGCTCGAGCGGCCCTCTCCAGCAAGGTCATCGACGCGGTACCGAGTTGCCTATAGTCTGGAATCGTCAGGGCCTCCTCTCCCGCATCGTTCTGCAGGATGATAATCTGTGGGTGGCTGAGTGGGAATGGCTGCCTCGGCGCAAGGTTGGTCCACCTGTCACCGGCCGTCACGTTGACCCTGCTCATTCTTCTGCAGTCTGTGACCTCGACCTCGGCCAGGTCCACAGGCGGTAGCTTGACCGAGATATCGCCCAGATCGATCTTGGAGAGGTCAGCCTCGAACTCGAAGGGGTTCTCACCCTTGTACTCCTTGAACATCGAGATGAACTCTTCACTGTGAGCCAACAGCCCGGCGGGGCTGCCTCGCTCGACGATTCTGCCCATGCTCATCAGGATGACCTCGTCAGCGCTCATCGCCTCGTACATGTTGTGGGTGACGACTATAGTGGTCTTGCCCTCTGCGAGCTTCAGGATGCGTCTGTAGATTTCCCTCTCGCTCAAGACATCAAGGTCGGATGTCGCTTCGTCCAAGATGAAGATGTCGGGGTTCTTTATGATGGCCCTCGCGAGAGATATTCTCTGCCTCTGACCGCCCGACAGCGTGGAGCCCTTCTCGCCAAGATTGGTGTCGTAGGCGAGCTGAAGTGCCATTATCTCTCTATGAATTCCAGCTGCTTTGCAGGCCCTCAGAACATCGAGTGGGTCGACTCCGGCCGCGCTCGGCTCGGGGACACCGTAGGCCACATTGTGGGCTACTGTGTTGTCGAAGAGGACGACCTCCTGGGGGACGTAGGCAATCTTGCTCCTTAGGTAGTTCAGCTCGATGTCGCGAACGTCTATGCCGTTTATCCGCACCGACCCGCTGTCAACTTCGTAGAACCTCATCAACAGCCTAGAGACTGATGTCTTTCCCGAGCCGCTCCGGCCCACGATGGCGACTCGCTGCCCCCGGGGAATCTGCATGTCGAAGTCCTTGACTACCGGATTGAAGGGCTCGTATCCAAACCTGACCTTGTCGAAGGATATTTCGCCGCCGAGGTCCGCCGGCTTCAGGCCGTTCTTCTTGCTCCGTATCTCCGGCTCCGCGTCGATTATCTCCCTGAGCCTGTCGCCTGACGTGACGCCCTGCTGGATGAAGGGCACGATGTTGCTAAGGTTGTTGATGGGGGTATAGAACAGAGCCAGGTAAGCCACGAACGCGGTCACAACCCCCAGCTGGATGCCCCCAACGAGGACCTCATTTCCGCCCACCCACCAGATTGCTACTGTTACCAGAGCAGTCAGGAAGCCGAGCACCGGCCAGTACGCGAGGTTCATCTTCACGGCGTCCACCTGGGCCTGGTAGAGCCTGTCAAGGTTGGCGTCAAGTCTACTTGCCTCGCGCCCCTCCCTTACGAACGACTTGATCACCTGATACGCAGGGATCGTGTCCGTAATCATTGCAGTGACATCCGCGCTCCTCCGCCAGTTCCTGTGGTAGACCATGAAGGAGCTCTTCCGGTACCTCACCAGCGCGTAAATGATGAATGGGACAGGCACCAGGACGAAGACCGCGAGGCCGGCGTTCATCAGGAAGAGTATGATGCCGATTCCTATCAGAGTAAGCACGTTCACGATGAGCGTGGGGAGACCCCAAACCATCAGCCATTGGGTGTTCCCAACATCGGTGGTGAGCCTCGACAGTATCCTGCCCGTGGTCATCCTTTCTATGAATGACGAGGGCAAGGTTATCGCATGCTCGTAGACCCTGCCTCTCAGCTTGTTGACGACTGCCTGCCCCAGCGTGTTGAGGACGTAGTTCTGCAGTACCGTGAAGACAGTTATGAAAGCGAAGGATCCTAGCAGCGCGAAAGTGAGGTAAATGAACAGTCTAGGGGCCGGTGTTGTGGATAGCAGGACGCTGTCGATGAGGATTTTGAGCAGATATGGTGGAACGAGGTTAAAGGCCGTGAGGAGCATCGAAAGCAGAACTCCGACCAGCAACCTCCGCCTGTAGGGGCGCATGAACTCGAGCAGCCAGCGCAGTGTGCCCGTCCTGTTACCCACCCGCAGCACCCCCTCATCGATGTCCGAAATCAGAGTAGCTTCCTTGCCCGTCATGTGCTCGTTGATTGCGTTCGCGAGCGCGCGAAACTGTTCGATCTTCTTCTTGGTGAAGAACGCGACTTCCTCCACGTCGCCCTCATTGGTCTCTATGACCAACCTCGCTATTCCGATGCCCTCTTCCGCAGATGCGCTCTTGATATTATTCAGCGGTATCGATGTGAGAAGTTTGCCGTCTCGGAGGACACTCAGCGCCGTCTCGGTGAATTCCACAACCTCGCTGCCAAGCCTTAGGTCATGGTCAAGGTCGGTCTTCAGCTGCGTTTCGTTTCACACCCATCAAAATTCGGGTCAGTCCCGCAGCGCTCTTTTCGGCGCTTAAAGGTTTCTGCTTTCTCGGTAGTGGTAACTTCGCGTCGGATTGACTAGCCTGTTAACTTTCGTCGGGTGATGGGTCACGTTGACCCGCAGCCTAGTATCAGAATCCAACCGCCGCCTGAGTACCCGAGTGGCCCGTAACCGACACCGACTCCAAGGATAGCACAACTCAATGACACATACTTGGGGAAGAAGCCAAAATACAAAGGTGGGGCTGACGTAGCGACTACTGGCACAACGAAGAAGAAGATGACTGCTAAGACTACTATGACCCCTGCGACAACCACTTTGCGACTCGCCAAGTTCCCCTCGGGGAAGGAGGTGGACGACTATTTGGTCTTTCGACTCGCGTTCTGGATAAGACTACTCAGAGTGGTGTCGTGGACAACTTGTTGTCGAAAACTCAGAGATTTGCGCCAATCCGCTGCTCGGTTCCGGGTTACACTACAAATGGTGCATCGACGGGTTACAGACTTGTGCAGTCTTGACCCCCACCCATGCCAACTGTTGGGTGAGGGTAGATTACGCAAAGGATGCGGCCCACCGGGATTAAGGGTTGTTGTTCACTTTACGACTGCCGGCGGGCCATGATCACGACGTAGGCGACCAAGGCGGCAGCGAAAGCCACGAAATAGCTCACGTCGGCTCCTTCCAACAGGTTCGCGACTGGGCCGACGTAGTTCACGCCATATGAAGAAAGATTCACAAAAGGCACCGAGACTATCAGACCGATGGCGTAGGAGGCTAGGCCTGCCTTCAAGAATGGGCCCGCACCTTCCACTCCCGACCGCACCATCTTGATATAGAAAGCTCCGAGCATGACGCCGATCCAGGGAGTTATCCAGTAATCGAGTGTCAGCAGGAAGTTTTGGTAGAAGGTGCCGAAGTTTGATGAGCCCGCAAGCGCCAAGAAGAACCCGACCACGCCGGCCAATAAGCACGGTCTGAACTCTACCCGCTTTCTTGTACAGGACAAGAGCGGAGAGCGAGTTCGTGTACAGGTTGAGGGCGTCGGCCGCCACCGCGCCAAGCACAACCGCGAGAAGAGCAAAGATGGAATAGCCTCCTGAAACGCTTGCGAGGGCGGCAATCGAATTGAGATGCGGGTTGTTGGCGCCGACGTAGACGAAGAATCCTATCAGTTCAAGCCAGGCACTTGCTATTGCCCCACCCGCCGTGGTGAAGGCAACGACCTTCCACTTCGACGTGTTCCGAGGCAGATACCTGGAGTAATCGCTGGCGTAGGGTGACCAGCTCATGAGATAAGAAAATACTGCCGCGACGACGAGGGCCCAGAAGTAAAGGTTGAATGATGCAGATGTTGTGTAGGATGAAAAGCTGGCGCCCATCTTGTCATAGGCGATGAAGGTCACCGCGGCGAACATTATGGCGAGTACGACGGACATGATCTTCTCGAAAAGGTGAATGATGTCGTGGCCGTAGGTCGCCAGGGCCACGTCCGCCAGGACCATTATCCCCGCAGCCAAGTAGAATGGCAGGCCGAGCGCCAATTGGAGCGCGTATCCTCCCAGGATGATGTTGACGGTGAACCAACCTACCGTGCTGACCCAGTTTGCAAGGGCGAAGGGGATGTTGCCGCTCCGACCCATCACTGCTCGCGATATCATCATCTGCGGATATCCGAATGTGGGACCCATGGCGGCCATCAGACCCAACAAGAGCCCTCCGAGGATGTTCCCTATCGCCACTGCGATAACGATGCTCGAAAATGGAAGCCCAAAAAACAACGAGCCGAGGGCGTAATCCGCGATAGTCAAATTGGCCCCGAACCACAACGTGAAGGTACTGAACGGGAGCCCGTGCCGTTTCTCCTGATCGATATGCTCTATTCCCTGTTTCTCCAACTTGTAATCTGCACCTCATTCCCCGGAAGTCACGTCACAGAATTGAAGCTTCTTTCGAGTGGCGCACTCCCGAACATATGTTCAGAGCATTTAAAAGAGATTCGACCCACGTTGGGGTGTGGGACGCGCCGAGACGGAGATACTCAGGATACTCGATCAGAACGGAGAGGCGTACCAGTCCGATATCGTCAGAGCCACGGGACTCTCGAGAGGGACCGTATCGGAGGTCCTGGCGAACCTCGAAGAAAGAAAGATGATCCGGAGAATGAATGTCGGGAGGAACTCCAGGATACTCCTCACCGTGGGAGGCGGACACCACCAACGGAAGACGCTGCGCCTCGGTTTCACTCGCGCCGCCGAGTACCCTTTCCTGATCCCCCTGAAGAAGACGCTAGAGGGAGAGGGTGTCAGACTAGAGTTTCGGGTCTACGAGAACGGGATCGGTGTGGCTCGAGACCTTTCGCTCTTTCGTATCGACATAGGGGTGGCTCCGGTCCTGACTCTGTTCATGTTTCACGCGCTTGACGCACCCATCAAGATCATCGGTCCAGCTGGTTCTGGTGGCTCCAGCGTCATGGCCGGTCCGAAGTCCGCTGCGCGACTTGATGCCAAGGTGGTATGCACTAAGATGTCGACCATGGAGATGCTCATGCGATCCGCCATGAGCCAGGGCGTAATCCCTGAGACGAAAAATGTGGTCTACGCGTCGGGCCCCACCGAAATGGAGACGATGGTCATGTCAGGTTCGGCCGAAATATGCTGCATCTGGGAGCCGTACGCCACGATTCTCGAAGCACGAGGCGCCAGAAGGCTAGTGCGTTACTCCGAGATATCCGAACACGTTTGCTGCGCCATCGCCGCTGGCAATCACCTTGGAGAGCCGTTCCTGTCCAAGTTTTCCAAGCATTACGCCGCTTCGATGCAGAGGTTCAAGAGGGACCCTGAATCATACACGATGTCCTACGCGGCTCTCTGCGGGCTGGATTCATCATTGGTGAAACGCGTCTCGGCCGAATATTCCTATCCTGTGGAGCTCTCCGCTGATTCCGTGGTCAGACAACTCGAAGGTGCCGGAATCAACTTGCCCTCGCCCTCCTCATTTAGGGACGTGTTATTTCACCAATAGCAAAAAGAACACCCGCAGTGTCTTCGGCACCTACAATATGGGCGCAAACTCGTCGAGTCTGACCTATCCCATCTACACCCTATCAGAGGTCTTCCTGCAAAAGCTTGCTTGGCGAGACCAAAAGAGTGGGGTGACGAGAGCCAAGGACGAGATGAATCTCAACATTCCCTAGCAATGAATCGTTGATACTGGTCAACGCCCGTTGACTCGGTCCTTCGGGGAATCAGGATGTTGTCAACGAACATAGAAATAAGACCAGACTCCTCTGTGACCATGGTTGATGTGCCTTGAGCAGAGAAAATGACGATGGCTTCAACAACAGGACCAGTTGTTCACCAAGCTGGAACTGCCTGCCCCCTGATTCACGGGGATGGTTCCTGCGTTAGTATGTATTAGAACAGCCGTCCTAAACAGTACCTATGTGAGCACGATATAAGCGCGGCGTAAGAAGAGAGACGTGGTATGCCATTTACCTATTCGAGGCTTTTGCCCTCATTGTCGCGTCTCCGACACCTTGTTGAAGGGGCCTACCGCGCTTAGGACTTCGAGGCTCTTTCCCTCATACTGTTTGTCGCGGCCACACCCCTTTAACTGTGATACGCCCTCTTTTCTTTGAGGACCCAATATACTATCTTCAGCAGCTTTGCTGATGCTGCCACTATTGCTTTCTGATCTCCCTTCTTCCTCGCGAGTCTGGTGTAGAATTGTGCGACCGTCCCGTCAGGTTCCACCCTCATGTGGACCCTGGTGCACTGCCCCATTATCCACCTCAGGTAGCTGCTTCCGGATTTCATGATCGGTCCATGATACGTCTTTCCTCCTGACGAGTGGGTCGAGGGCGCGAGCCCCGAGTAACCCACGAGGCTCGATGAATCTTCGAACCTCCCAATCTCACCGATCTCGCTGATTATGAGCAGAGCGGAGAAGAACGAATCCCGGGTATCGTCATCAGAAGGTTGGCATCCTCATTGCTACCTGCCTTCTGGCGTATCGTGATCGACGCTTCGCGTATCTCTCTGTTCAGGCCGTCGATCAATCTCAGGTAGCTCTGAACCCTTACATCATCTATCCCTCTCACCTTCTCGACGAAGCCCTTGCTGAATGGGCCCGCGTCACCGATCGAGATGTTGTTCATGAGGAGATAGGCGTGTATCCTGTTCTTCATCCTTGTTCTCTGCTTGACCAGGTTGGCTCTGAACCTCACGAGCTCCCTGAACTCCATTGTCTCTTTCGATGGCACGTAGCACTCAGCCGCCCACCCTCCCCTCAAGAGGTTAGCAAGTGTGATGGAGTCGATTTTATCTGTCTTGACCTTCGCGGATGCGATGGCCTTGTTCTTGATGGGGTTCGACAGGAGAACGTTATGCCTCTCCGAAAGGAGCCTGTGTGCCCAATACCAGGTGGACGAAGACTCTATGACGAGAGACGATTTGGCAGGCATACTCTCAGAGAATTCCCTCATCTTGTCCAATGTGTTTTCTATCCTTCCTTGCTTCAGGAGATTGCCGCCAATGTCCATGACGGCAAACTCAGAATACTTCTTGTGCAGATCTGACCCGACGTACATCATATGGGTCAGATCGCCTGTCCGCCTAATAATGTGGGATTTGCTCACATATGACTAGGACTATATCCTCTCAGCCACTACAAGACATCGATGCAACATGAACAGCAATCCCGTTCGGACAAAAGTATTAGTCGGGAATCGCCTTCTCAAACACCGACTTGGCATGGAACATCAACGAAGGGCAGTCTCATCGACAATCATGGCTGCGGTCGTCATTGTGGTAGTTGTGGTCGCTGCGATAGCCTACTGGGCTTACATCAGCGCTCCACAATCCGCCTCGGTCTCGACCACTGCATCCGTTACGACGCCTAGTACAATAACAGAATGGGGACAAAGTACCACCAGCAGTACGACTAGTACAGTAACACTATCAACGGGACCAGTTGCCTCCACCACCACATTTCAAGGCTCCTCAACGCCGCCGGCTGGTTCGACCTCTCAACAAGGTGGAGCGGAGACGGAAACCACCACGGTAACGTCTACGGTCAACTATCCTGCAGGAACAACCACGGTGACTGAATGCAGCAGCACGAGTACCGTAACTGTCACACTGATAGTAATGACGGCGAGTCCTCAAGCCACGGCAACGGTGACGACGACGGCAACTGCAACGGCAACAAACTACGGTTCCACGGCGACCCTAACAGGTTGCCAAACGACCATAACGACAACGACAGTCACCCAAACGAAGTAGAATGCGCTCCCCGCCTGCGTTGACAAACCAAAAGAAGTCAAGGCCTCAAGAAAGATAACCCTTATATTTCCCTCAGAACTTTTGTACTTTGAGTAGCGGAACACGCTAACATGTTGGTCTCGATGATAGGTCAGAGCCTATCGTCATACGTGTTCGCTACCTTCTTGCTATACGAAGAAAGCTAGACACGAGGCATTTTGAGTGAAGCGTGCAACGAAACAATGAAAGGAGAGTTTGAGTAAGCTCCAAGCTCCTACTTTGCTAAGGAAAAGCTGAAGCTGGAGGCCAGAAATAGGAACCTGCTGTAATGCTCAAACCCAAGCCAGTCAACATACCTCCCACTGGTCCTTCGATTGGACCTACCAGTCATTGAGATCATACCCATTGCGAGGGTCAGCCAGTAGCCGATCTCCTCTCTCATGCCTGTGCACAACATAACTCACCGACCTGCCTGTATGCTTTATTGCGTTCGCCCTGGTTAATAGTTGGATTGGAACCGTTGTAGGCCCCGGAGCAATAAATCTTCGACCCACTAGGTGTCCCGTCTGGGTGTCCTAGGTCGAATCGCCCGCCTCCCCCCGGATCCCCTAGGGGGTGAGGAGTCGGAAAAGGGGGCTTCCGGACCCACCCGGGTGCCGGGGTGAAGTTGACCCCCCGGTCCTCGATGAGTAAATGACCCCGCCGGACCTACCTAGGTGACCTAGGTGGGGTCGGTTTGAAGCGGTGCACCCGGGGTGGGCCGGGTCCCCGGGTGTCTCTCCTGGAAAAAACCAGATTCGTGCTTGATTAGAGGCTAAACCCCTCGTAAGGTCCTAGGACACAATTCTTCTCTTCGTCTACAGGTGGAATTTGGAGAGAGAAAGTGACCCTGGGTACATGGACCCTGAGGTCGTTGATTCTACCGTTCAGTAGCATTCTGATCTGTGACAAGGGAGAGCGTCACACAAAAGTTTCATATCATCACCAGAGGGCAGGATGTCGCGCGAGTAATGCCCACTCTTGTTGCGGAGAAGATCTTCCTGACAAAGGGTGTTGGGAAGCATAGGGAAGAACTCGAGAGCTTCGAGTTGGCACTCAGAGACGCCGGGATTCAAGCCTTCAACCTGGTGCGAGTCTCGAGCATCTTTCTCCCCAGGTGCAAGCTCATCCCCAAGAAAGATGGGCTCAAGGAACTCACTCCCGGGCAGGTTTGCTTTCTTGTCCTGAGCAGAATCTCCACCAATGAACCAAATAGGCTAATAGCTGCGATCCATAGGCTTGGCGATCCCACAGGACAGGTCGATGTACGGCTACCTCTCGGAGCACGAGAGCTATGGCGAAACCGCCGAAAAGGCGGGCGAGTATGCGGAAGACCTCGCCGCCACCATGCTCGCTTCTACGCTCGGGCTGCCGTTCAACGCGGAACAGAGCTGGGATGAAAGGAAACAGCTCTGGAAGATATCAGGAAAGATCATCAAGACAACCAACATAACCCAATCCGCAGAGGGGGACAAGAACGGGCTCTGGACGACGGTCCTGGCCGCCGCAGTTCACATAATATAGGCCACCGAAGAGTTACCCACAGAATCAGTAGTACCTTTCGGAGAGGTAATCGGAGAGCTCGAAGAGCGCTTCACGCGCCTTACTTGGCTTGAACTGGGTGAGTAGGACCTTTGCCTGCTCAAGATGACCCGAGACCTTGCCCATCGAGTACTCGACAGAGCCGATCTCAGCATGTTCCGTTGTTACTATTGGGTGGTTGGCATTCAGGTAGTGGGTCCGAATAGTTAGTCGGTAATGGTATGCACTACGCTGAGCCCCCCGACTCGAACCCCTCGAACAATTTCAGAGCCCTTACAGCTTCTAACGTACGCTCTCTGAAAGGTTTCATCTTCTTTCACAGTCATCTTAGACTTCCTAGTGTCGCATCAATCAGGGATTTGATGTGACTTCTCAGCTCTCTTGCATGCGCACAACAACGGTTAGTCAATAAGTAACATGTTTGCGTAAGTGCGGGCGACGCATGCGGTGAGAATACTCATCCTGAATCACCGTGGAGGTTCGGTACGATCTCTGATTACCTGCGTCAAGACAACTGGAGCTGACTTTGATCTCCTGGAGCCCGAGGCCGTCAAAGATTCGTCAAGGGCAGAAGAGTATGATGGCGTGATAGCATCGGGCGGGTGCCTTAGAGCAGGAAATCATCGAGACATTCTCAGGTGGTACTCCGATCTCTTGAGCAAACTGAATGTGCCATTTCTTGGTATCTGTCTGGGCCTGAGGATTCTAGGATACTGCTACGGCGCTAGAATGAGGAAGATTCCTTTGGTCGTAGGGAGTTATACGGTGAGGTTCCACAGAGAGTTCCCTCTAGCTCCAACATTGCGCGAGTGCACAGTCTACGAGAGCCACAGATATGAGCTGATACCTCCACTGCCCGAGACCTTGGATAACTATGCCAGTAATACGAGCAGAATACAAGCGGTGAAGGTCAAGGCGCGGGAGCAGTACGGAGTGCAGTTCCACCCAGAAGTGGGAGAGACTCCCGCGGGCATCATCATCAAGAACTTCACCTCGATCTGCGACTGAAGCGGGCGTAACGTGTGGAAAAGAACCTTCCCCAATTCGTCCCACCTTACTAGGAGGTTCCATGAAGTCTACCGAGACTAGGGCAGATATCTACAAACCTTCTTCGTCTTTCTGCACAGGATCAAGAACACCGAGGCCCTCCTGAGAGAACTACAGCTCCTATGCTCGGGAGAATACGCGGCAGCCTACACATCAACAACAAGAGCCTTTTGACTAATACTTTTGTCCGAACAGAATTGTTGTTCATGGTACATCTTATGACGAGGGCGAGAGGGTCTGTCCTGTGTGCGGTTGTACTGAGGTGGTCTTTGAAACAGGGAGGTCGCGGTCTCGCCAAACAGAAGGCTACCAAGATATGCCCTGAAGAGTCCCGGCTCTATCTCCGCCGCTCCCCTGATGCTCCTACTTTGCTGCCTGGGGCGCCCTATCCTGCTTCTGGCGAGAGCCAAGCCTGCGCCGGAACGGTAGTACAACCACTGCCACAACCGCAGCCAATGGAAGGATCACGACAGCGACCTCAATTATCCCCTCCACAACCTGGACGAAAAGGCCACCGACGAAGCCTGGGAAGGTACCAAAGTTGGAAGCTACCGGGGGACTCGAGACCCTTATGGTGGTCCAGGCCTCGCTCGCGTTCCCTGTTGTATCGGTCACGGTCACCGTCACGTTGTACCCGCCCGCTTGTGTGAAGGTGTGAATCAGAGTTTGGCCTTCTGATGAGGTGCCATCTCCAAAGTTGTAGTTCACTATGTAGGAGCCACTACCGCCATCCACGATCGCGTTGAAGGTCACGCTCAGCGGGCTCATGCCTGACCTCGGCGTTGCGGTGAGCCTGATGGTCAGCGGCTTTGTGGGTGTCGCCACCGATACCTTCTCGAAGTTGACAGAGATGGTGCCGTAGTTGATCAGCCTCTGTGTCTGCAGTATCTCGCTCTGCACCTCGTTCATCTGCGCATTGACCTGCTGCAGGGTCGACTCAATCTTGAGCGTGTAGTTGATGTCGGTAGATTGGTTGAGCAACTTGAGCAGTGATCCCTGCTCAGTTGTGAGTGAAACAAGCGTTGCGTTCAGGTCGGTGTACTGGACGGCCACATCGTTGCTGGTTGACGTAGCCCCCATGATGCTGCCGAGCGATTCGACCTGGCTCAGCGCACTCTGGTAGTTCTGAGCGGGCACTCGCAGCACGACAAAGGCCGTGGAGTTCATCAGCGTGGAGTAAGCCACATACCCACCGAGGGAGTAGGCGACCGCGCTGGCCTTGTCGAGCGCCGAGGATGGAGAGGGGACGCGGAGTGTAACATTAGTGAAGAACTCTATCGAGCGGCTCGCGTTTGCTGTAGGCCTGGACTGGGCGGTCGGTGTCGCTCCCGTCTGCTGACCCGTGTTCACCAGGACGGTCGAAGGGCCAGACGACGAGCCAGAGGCACCCGAGGAGAGTGCGAGGAGGCCGGACGAACTGGCTCCGTACTCCGCAGCCAGAGTGGTTGAAGCGGTCATCGTCACGGTTGATGCGCTCTCGACGGTTCCGTTGAGGTTTTTCATGCTGCTTTGTAGTCGTATTGTGCCGTCGTAGTTCGCCGCTCCGGCACTAGCGCCGTGCGTCCCGGCGGAGAAAGAGTTGTTCAGAAACGCAACAAGGGCGCCTCCAGAGAGTATCAATACGATCAGGAGGACCCCAATTCTTCCGTACTTTCGATCCATGGCATCGACCAGTCCGGCATGATTTGATGAGGGTTTGTCCGAACGTTCGGACAAAACTATTTATGACGAAAGACCACGTTTCGTTGAGGTAAGGGTTGACCAGATTCCGCGTAGTTTTCATCCTTCTCTTGGCGCTCGCGATGTCGACATCCGTTCTGGCCATCTCGGGGCTAGTAGGGTCTTGGGAGGAATCTGGAGCCTACTTTGGCACGAGCGCGGCGAGTTCCACCGCCACGACCACGGTTACCGCTTCAAGCAGCGCCACTGTGCTTTCCATCAGCGCTAGCACCACATCTGCATCTTCTATCGCGACCACGACGAACACTGTCTCTTCGACTGTCGCTCAACAAGGCACGAGCAGCTCAAGAAACACCGTGAACGATTCGCTTCACGCCGCCTATGGCGCTTCTCTTTCTTCCCTATCTTCTTCAGCGAACGGGTCGGAGGTCCTGGTGGTCACCGCGCAACGATCTTCGCTCTTCTTGGCGCCCGCATGCTGGATTGCAGTCCTAGGCGCATGGATCCTGGAGAGGCAAGGTCCGGGCGCGCTGGAAGGAGGTCGGTTTCAGTTCCGACGTCTTCGAACTTTTCATGAAAATGAGGGGTGGCGCCACCCGGATCAGACTGCTCAACGCTCTGGAAGTTCCTAAGGACAGGCTGCAGGCTGCACAGCAGCTCGGGCTGGACTGGAAAGCCGTCGACAGGCACATGCAGGTCTTGAACAAGTATGGGTTCGTGCGTGAGCAGGGGACGTACGGCACCGCGAGAGTCTACGAAGTGACTCCTCTCGGAAAGATGCTCCTCAAGCTCTACGATGAACTCGACGAGGCAGACAAGGCTCGAATTGTGGACCGGGAGATTCTGACTTCGGGATAAGTGCCATCTTGATTGTCAATGCGGTGCTTGCTAACTATCGCAGAACGAACTCCCTGCGAACGTGGCCCAGGAGATTAGGAAGCTCAAGGGACGAGAATGAATTTTCTCACAGGCTATCTGAGTATACAACTTCTGGCTACTTCCTATTACGCTTTCAGATTCTTCTTGATTCTCTGTTCCCATTCTTCCTGAGTGATTACGCCTTTCTCTTCCAACAGCTCTGCTAGCGACGCAATCATGGTATCCAGAACGTCAATCTTACAGAATCGTCCGAACGTCCGGGCATCCGACTTGCGAAGAGATTTGCCTAGTCGGTGACTTGCTCGCGCCGGAGAAAAACCCACGCCGGTCCGCACCAGTTTGACATCATTTCGCAGCAGACCTTGGCGCAGTCGATCATCTTGGCGATGCTGAGCCAGTTTGCTGGTCTGGGCGGTAATGCGATTGTAATCGTCCTCCTTTAGAAGTTGACAAGTGTAATGCCCCACTCTGGGGGCGACTACATATTTGTCTCGAGAAGTCTCTGGAGTCCGTTAGGCTTCTTGGCGAGCTTCGTCTTCTTGGTCGCGATAGTAATCTCTGCAGGCTCGGGCTCTTACTGGGCTTTTGCTGAATCTGGAACGTCCTCGGGGAATGATGATGAAGATCATCGCAAAGGTCCGGAAGGCCGAATGATCTGATCCGTTAGTTGGCCATCTAACTTGGTTCAACACGCCAGACGACTTTCACCTTCGGGAGTCCTGACCTTTCGGTCGAGGACGCCCGGCCCTACATACTACCTACTAACGCACTTGAATTTCAGCTTGCTTGTGATCTGACATCCATCAGACTTCTTGGCAAAACTTCGCTTCGAAGCCTCAACGTCGGCTGTCGAGCTGAATGAGATACGGTGCTCGTAGGACACGTTCACATCTCCAACCCTCACCTTGCTTGGATAGCGGCCGAGAAGGTTACTTCGGTTCCGTCGGAGAATCCGGCCACGACCGTGAATTGGTATGTCTGTCCCGCAGTCACGGGAGGACGGAAGAGGGGTGTCTCGATCGTCGCGGTCTGCCCCGGCATCAACGGGTTCTCGGGAGTCGGGACGGGTCCGGGGGCTGTGAAGCCGAAGATGCTAGAGTCCGTACAGGGGAAGGCAACTATGGATTGTGACCCGTTCACGTTCAGATCGACTTGAATCAGCGCTATGGGTTTGGTTCCTGTGTTCTTCAGGGCGACCATCAAGTCGCTGAACGCGACACTGGAATCGGCGCTGTACTGCGAAGCCACCAGGCTCCCAGATACCAAGGTGAACTGGTGGGAGTAATTCACCTCTGTCGCCCTTACCACCTGCACAGCGGGCGTGAGGTTGACGAGGCCTGCATCCGTGAACCAGACAATGTTCGTAGAATAGATGCTGCTGCCCAGCGCGTTCAAACAGGTCGCATTCGTGGATGTCTCACCGGGAGACAAAATCGCCGATAGGTATTGTCCCCCACTCCCATTGATATTCAGCCCCGCGACAAGCCTTATCGTCCCGTTCGAATTGTCCTTCAACGACAACGACCAGATTGCGGGCGCTTCCGTGTAACCGCTCCCGCTGAACCCATCGAACAGCGTGATCTTATTCGACAACACGCCGAGCGGCGCAAGCCCCCCTGAGCCGCTCTTCAGTGATGACAAGCTGTTGCCGAGTGTGGCTATCTGCTCCTGCTCGTAGACCGCAACCGCTCCCACGACCAGCAACCCGACAACCAAGAGTGCGAGCAGAGCCCGCTGACGGAGGTTCGGGACTGAGAATCCTCTCGTAGCCTTCCCTCCCGTGCGTTCGTCCCTGATGGCCCCAACAATCCTGAGCGCTTCCTTACCCTCGTCGGTCAGGGCGTGGGATCCGTTCTCGTCCGTCCTCACGAGATGACCGAGTTTTCCGAGGTGGAAGGCAAGAAGACCATTGCTGTCCAAGCCGGCTTCCTTTTTCAGCTCGGAGAACCCCATGGGCCTCTCCCTGAGAGCTTGGAGTATCTTGATCCGGGTCGGATGGCCCAGCGCTTCGAATAGCTCAGCCCTGGAGGCGTTGAAGTCGTCCTCGTTCTCGCTCATGCTGTCACCTCTGGTAGGCATGTGGAACGAGCACCAATTTATTGCCTCTGTCATTGACGGAGCGTCGTCTGGACAGCCTCAGAAGTCAACGGTCATTGACCAACCCAAGACCCTGTGGAATTAATAGGTCAACGACTGAGGGATTATAAGATTCGACCGCGCTCAAGAATCCATGGCTATGTCGCGCACTGGTTCTAAGAGAAGGAGGATTGCCTTGGGTCGTTGTCGCTGTTGCTATCATTGCTGTGGCCGCATTGGTTCTCTATCAGTACCAGCAGAGCAGCGGCACAAAAGGGGAAATGGTTACTCTGAATGGAAATACCTACTACTCCACAACCGTGCCTATCTCGGCAAATCTGACCACTCTGACATTCAAGGGGATTGGATTCACCTTTACCCTCGGCATACAAGAGGAGCTATCCCCTCCCCAGCCATACACACAATTCTCGGGCCTGACCCGTGTTACGGTTCCGTGTCCCCCTGGCGTCCAGGGGGGTGCTGAGCTCTGCACAGAATTTCTACCCCAGATTCAGGTCAGTTTCCCGGACGGCAGCGTCGAATACTTCAACAGAGCCACGATCGTCAACACGACGGTGACGTATCATCCGCCCGCATCCTACCCCTGGTTCAGTACTCATACCGACCCGAGGGTAGCCATCATGCTCAACACGAACTCGCCGACGGCGTCGCTGACGCTCTACGTCAGCACCTGAGACTTCATCAAGCCTTCGCCCATGGGACGTAACCGCGAAGGAACCATCAACCGACTCTTCAGCAGGCAGGCACGAGAGATTACACCCGGTATGTAGTTCTTAATACCGATAGCCTTTTGCTCCGCTCGTCCGTTCGTACTTCTTCACGCCGTCCGCAATGATGACGACGAACCTGTCCCCGGCGCCGTAGTTGGCCAGCTGCACCGTAGCGTAGAGTGCGAGGGCGGAGGACTCACCGATGTTGAAGCCGCGGTCGACGAAGAAGCTCATGAGTCTCCTAGCCGCCTCGAAGTCGACTTCGTGCTCCCCGGCGTAGGCGGCGGGCCTGTAGAACCTGAGGCCGTCGGCGGTCGACCTGCTTCTTATCCCCGCGACCTCCTGTCCAGCCAGGGGGAAAACAACATGGACTGCCTTCCTCTGGTGCTGTCCCTGTACGTACCTGCTCAGCCCCAGCGAAGTTCCGCCTGTTCCGAATGTGCATACGACCCCGAAGTCCCGAAGCGTCTCGCCCATAGTCCGGAGCTGCTGGTCGATTTCAGGGCCGGTGATGGTTTCATGTGCCTTGACGTTCATCTCGTTGTCATATTGCTCGGTGCTGAACCCGTCGTAGACCTCGGCGAGGAGCTTTGCGAGGTTTATGGCGTCCTGCCTCGCCAGCAGCCCCTCCATCTCGGCCGCTCGACCGTCGAATCGCTCCGGGCTGAACCCCAGTTCAGCCAAGCGGCTTCTCACGTTCGATGCGGCTGCCTTTGCCGCCAGAGAGGTGATATCCAATAGAGCCCTGGGCGCTGGACAGATTTCAACGTCAAGGTCGATGATTTTCACCCCGCTCCTTTCAAGCTCCTCCACGACGCCTTCCTGGAGTTTCCTGGAGACCAGCGCTACGACCTGGATTCCGACCGTCCCCAGCAGGCCGAGGGCGATTCCAAAATTCCCTGAAGTCGCCTCGAACACTGTCTGGCCGCGCTTCAGCTTTCCTGATGCTATCGCCTGTTCCAGTATCCGGACTGCGGGTCTGACCTTGATCGAGCCTCCCAGAATCTCCGAATCGAACTTCGCATAGACGCATGAGACCTTCTGGGACAGGTCGATGCCATAAACTTCTCCGGCGCATTCAAGGAGTTCTTCAGTGATGTTTCTTAGGGGGGTCGCGCCGGAGACCGACCCATCCTCCGCCCGGTGGGGAATTTTGGCGGCAACCTGATCCTTAAAGGAATGCAGGAGCTCTGAATCCATGCTGACACTTTCTGGAGGCAGTTCCACATTGGGTCACTAGGGGAGCTTGTCTACCAGCTTCATCATTTCGAAGTAGTGGTGCTCGATGATATCCGACCCCTTGGGGCCCATCATCGCTTCAGCGTTGTTCTTGCACTGGGCGATAGCGGCGATGATCCCCTCCTTGGTGGGGTTCTCGAAGCTCACGCCGCAGTTGGCGAAGACTGTGGTTACGAACTGGTTGACTTGAGATTTCAGGGCTGTGTCTGTCACAGGCTGGTTCAGCAAGTTGGCAAATTCCCTGTTGGCACTCTCGAAGCACCTTAGGAGCTCGTCCCTGACTAACTGGGTCGTCACGTCTCCCTGAGACACGTTTGGGGCGGTGTACGGAGTCATCTGATAGTAGGCGACGAAGGTAACGTATATAAAGCGCAGGATCCACGCAGGATGCGGCAAGATACGCGCAATTCCTGCGTCCTTACTGGCGAAGTTCCATGAGTGGAGATTTGGTAGACGAGGTAATCTCTGTAGCACGTGGTGGGAAGCCGCGAGACAGTGGCTTAACGCTGGCCTCCGACTGTTTTGGCTCAATAGACGACGAACTCCTCGAAGAGACCGCCGATTACGTGGATTTTGTCAAGATTGGGCTCAGCCTGCCCCTTGTGGTTGAGAGGTCTAAGCTACTGAAAAGGGTGCATCGGTATCACGACCTCGGAATCAAGGTGATGAACGAAGGAACCCTGATTGAAGTTGCAGTCCATAAGGACATAGTTTCTAAGGTCTTGGAGAGGTTGAGAGCGCTCGAATTTGACATGGTGGAAGTCAGCGAATTTGCCGGAAGGGTGCCTATCGAAAGGAAACAGGAGATTGCGAACATGGTCTCGCGGCACTCGATGGAATCTGTCTTTAGAGTGGGAAGTCCAGATGGTTCAACAACCTCAAGAGAACAAATGGTCTCCAGAATCCAGGAGGCATTCGAGCTGAGCAACAACAAGAAGGTGATAGTCGAAGTCCCGCAGGAAGGCAGAGACTCCCGACCTTACGGCCAAAGAGAGATGTCGTGGGATGTTCTGAACGAGATTGCGGGCACGTTCGGGCCCCCGCATCTCATCTTCGAGGCGCCCCTAATGTTTCAGAGGATTGCGTTGATTTTGGAATTTGGACCGTCTGTGAACCTCTCCGGCGTGACCATGAATGACGTCCTCTGCCTCGAGATGCAAAGGCTCGGTCTCACAACCGAGACGCTTGGACTGTCCCAGCCCCCACAGACCATCGAAGGGCCACCAGCAGCAAAATTCGTCTATCACCTGGTGAGGACGGAGCATCCGATTGACCAAGCAACCCTGAATCTGAGGTCGGGACTGCCAAGGAGGACTGTACAGGCTGCGCTCCGTTATCTTGTCGATGGCGGTTTCGTCCGTGAGGTGCCAGACGCGTCTGACATGCGCAGGCGCAAATACACGGCTGGTTAACTAACCCAGGTCTATGAAATGCGGGTATCCACACTACTGCTTAGAACACTCGTCTCGATGGAAGAGCTGGATCGGGTGCATCAAGTAGCGCAGACGCAAATCTAGTCCTCGGACTTTCTACTAGCTCATCGCGCTCTATGCAACGAACCACCCTTGAGCTATTCTCTCTCAATTTCCTTAGTGCTTATGAATCCTGATTTTGCCTTGGCCTCCTTAACGGGCCTGCTTCTCTAGCCAACTCTCATAGGAATCAAGAACACTCATGTTTTGAGGAGCAGCCTTTTTCTTCTCCGGCATAGTCAGCCGTGCTCCCTTCGATGAGGTTGTTTACGAACTCTGACTAACGTTTTGTTTCTTGTTCAACATCTATTAGCAACCATTCTCGATTAACACTTTACGAGTACAGGGCTTGGTAGGTGCTACTGTGGGAGAAGGCTTGTCAGGGTTGAAGGGGAGCTTGTGTGTGCCCGATGCAGGCAGTCTGCCGGTGCTTGTAGCTGCTATCCCAGCAGATGAGTCGGTTGTAATCGAGGTAGAGCGTCAGCAGGCTGCCTTAGGGGCTGCCTGTGCCTGCCGATGAAGCTGTTGAGGATTCCCATGGTCTCAGGAGGGATGGTGATATTCAGAGAGTCAGCCCTGATGTGAAGCTCACTGGATATGAGGTCGGCGTAAGACTCTCTCTTTGAGTACCGCTGATAATGCTCTCCGCGGTCGAATTCCCTAAGCGAGGTGCTCGAAGCAATTCGAGCCTGTTGTGTGAGGGCAGCGAATTCACGGCGGAGGTAGTGCTCAGCCATGAGCACGACGCCAGCAGAAGGAAGGTGGTAGACCGAACATCTCCATCAAGAACCTATATCAGGAAGATTGTGCGTTCGTGAATGTTTGACCCAAATCGTCTTTCATCTCGAATGTGGACACAAGGGGAGCAAGAACGTAGGACGCCATCAAGATACTAGGTTACTGTCTGTACTGCAAAGAAAATAAGAAAGTTGTAAGGGCGCATCCAAAAACGACGTGGTGCAATCTATGCAGAGAGAGCAAGCCAAAGGGAGAAGAAGGATCCTACCAGTAGGCAGTGTTCAGCCTTCTTCAACAGGAAGGTGTTGTCTGAGAGCGCCCGACTTCCCATGCTTATATCGTATATCAAGTAACGTAAGAGTTAACCGTTTAATCCGTGCGGCCATTGACACCGTGAATGTGAGTCCGTACGCAACTTCTTTCAATCGCACGGATAGCTTGCTTCAGGGAACCCCTAACCTGTAATAAGCCGGCCTGGGTAGCAGCTATTAGCGCTTTCTGCTCTCTCTCGAGCTGTGATGATTCGCCGTACTCCGATTGACGCTTCCTCGACCAGTCGATGAGCCGACCTATTTCATCGACCTGGGATACCAAGCGCCCCACAACTTCTCTGGCTTCCATTCTTCCCCAACCCTCCCTCGGCTATTAGTCGATGGTGTGGATTTGTATTGACCTTTGAACCAACTCCAGGCCGCAACTGGCTAAGGAGCTCTTCGTAGTGACGGGCGGCACATGGCACAAGTCTCAGATCATCTTGCGTATCTCTTCCATGTTCCTGATGAAGTCGGATTCTGACCGAGTGTCTGGTGAGAACGATGGATCGATGATTAGCTCGTCCGGTCCGACCGCCTTGACCGCAGCCACGTCGTTCTTGATTTGTCCGAGCGTCCCTGAGAACAGGGACCTTCCTTCGCCAAGGGGCTGCGGCGTGATCGTGATGTTATAACGCGCGACGACCTTCATGTCCTTTGGGTCTCTGCCGGCCTCCTTCGCCAGACTCGCTAGTTGGCTTTTCGTGGACCTCAGTTGATCGACGGAAGCCCCGACCGGTATCCAGCCATCGGCCAGAGTTGCTGCGCGTTTCAGGCCGGCGGGTGAGAACGCTGCCAGGTATACCGGCGGGTGTGGCTTCTGCACAGGTTTGGGCTGGATAATCGACTTGGGGAGATGGAAGAACCTACCCTGAAACTCTGCCGGGTCGCTGGTCCAGATGGCCTTGAGGACCTTCAGGAACTCGTCGGCACGCCTCCCCCGCACCTTGACTTCGGTCCCGGTAGCGTCGTACTCGTCTTTCGACCAGCCGAGACCCAGGCCCACTTTCAACCTTCCTCCCGAGAGAACGTCCAGTGTTGTCAGTTGGCGAGCGAGGACGACCGGATTGTAGAAGGGGATGTCCAGCACACTCGTGCCCAGAGCAACCCTGCTGGTCTGTGCCGCTACGAAGGCGAGCGTCGCCAACGGGTCAAAGACCCGCTTGTATACTTCGGGGAGAGGGTGACCATAATATGAAGTCTGCGGGTTCACGGGGAACAACAAGCGTTCTGTAACCCAAAGACTGTCGTATCTCAATTCCTCAGCACGCCTTGCCACTCGGACGATTGCCGATGCTTCAGCAGCTGGACCAATCTGAGGTAGGAAGAATCCGATTCTCAAGGAAATCAATCTCACGACCCTCAGAGTCTCAGCTATAACTCTGCCGCATGTCGAGGAGTTTTCGTACCGAACTGAAATGAAATCCAGTCGCAGATTCGCCTCTTGACCGAGATTTATCCCGTAAACTCTGTATGATCCTACAAGGATTGGGCTGGCTCTTCTACTTCAAGGAGATAGGGAAGACAGTTATTCATCCCTGCCATGGGTTTCTTGTAACGAGCCACACACTTTTAACGCCCAGGATAATCACAGTGTGAAGAGTCCCATGAAGGCCGTAATCAATGCATATAGATCTTTACTTCATCGACTCGGGCAATCCCTCCCAGAAAGCGATCGTCTTCATTCACGGATTTCCATTCAGCCACGAGATGTGGAATCAACAAATCGACCTCCTAAAGAAGAACTACCGGGTGATTGCCTACGACCTTCGGGGGCATGGCAGCAGCGGTATCGGTGACGGACAGTATGCATTCGAACTCTTTGTTGACGACCTTATTGGACTTCTAGATCATCTGAAAATAGGAAGGGCGGTTCTGTGCGGACTCTCGATTGGAGGCTACATAGTGCTGCGAGCCGTTGAGAGAAGTCCCGAAAGGGTCGAAGGCTTGATTCTTTGCGATACTCAATCGGAGGCGGATTCCGATGAAGCAAAGATAAAACGGGCTGCCTCGATCAAGGCGGTCAAGACCGATGGAGTGAATGCATACGCAGAAGGATTTGTGAAGGCGGTTTTCGCCCCACAGAGCATTACTGCGAAAACTGAAGTGGTGAAGAGGATCAAAGAAATTATTCAATCCAATTCGTCCCTCGGCATCTGTGGCACCCTTCTGGCTTTGGCTGGAAGGACAGATACCACAGCTTCGCTTCCGAGCGTTAAGGTCCCTACGCTCATCCTTGTTGGCGAGCACGATACGATTACTCCCCCACGCGCCTCACAAGAGATGCACGACAAGATTCCGAACTCAGAATTTCACGTTATTTCAAACGCCGCGCACATGAGCAACCTCGAAAACCCGGATGAGTTCGACAAGTACGTGCTTGATTTCCTCAAAAAGACCAATTAGTTCAAACGACGTCTGTTTCAGGAGCAGAGTTTGCTGCGGCCCACTAACAGGATGGGGTCGCTCAGAATATTAGTCAGCGAGTAGTGGAGAATGCGTATCCGAACACAAGGGATGTAATCGACGAAACTCGTATGGGACAAGATGGGTTCAATACGGATTGGTTCACGAAAGGGGCACCTCGTCGACGGGACAACGGCACTTGCTGGCATTTGGCCAATAATCGCCCGCGAGAGCCCTGGAGTATTGACCGGTCGCTACTTGAGGAAGTCCACCAGCTCAGGGTTCACTTTGTCCGCGTGGGTCCAGTTGACGCCGTGAGGCCCACCCTCCACCACCACCAGCCGGCTACCCTTGACGGCCTTGTTCGTACGGATTCCCGTGGCGGCAATGGGAAGGATTCGGTCGGCATCGCCGTGAATGACCAGCGTAGGCACGTTGATTTTCTGCAGGTCCTTGCGGAAGTCGGTTCCCCACGCCGGGACGCAGTCGAGAGTGCCCTTGGCGGAGGCGCCGGCGGCGACGTTCCAACTGCTCTGGACCGCCTGGTCGCTGATGCGCGTGCCGCCCAGGACGTCGACGTTGTAGAAGTCCTTGAAAAAGGCGGAGAGGAACGCCGGCCGGTCCGCGACGATGGCTTTCTGGATCCCGTCGAAGACACTCTTGTCCACCCCCTCCGGGTTATCGGCCGTCTTCAGCAGGAACGGCGGGATCGAAGAGATGAACACCGCCTTGCTCACGCGCTCTGATCCGTAGGTACCCAGGTAGCGGGCGACTTCGCCGCCGCCCATCGAGAACCCGACCAGCGCGAAATCACGCAGGTCGAGCTTAGTCACGAGCTTGTGCAGGTCCGCAGCGAAGGTGTCGTAGTCGTAGCCCGTCGACGGCTTGCTTGACTCGCCGAATCCCCTGCGGTCGTAGGTGATGACCCGGTGACCCGCATTCAGCAAGACTCCGACCTGCTTCTCCCAAGAAGCACCACTCAGCGGCCACCCGTGGATCAGCACGACGGGCTTACCTGTACCGTGGTCCTCGTAATAGAGATCGATGTTGTCTGAGTTTTCCTGACCGACAGTGATGCGGCCCATTACACTTCTCCTCGCATAGTATTTTCATTGAATGCGAAGAATATAAGGTCGATGACAACTCTGGCTCTCTGTTGTTCGCATGATTCTGAATAAGGTCGCACCCGCAGGCCTACCCGATTAGGCTGCCGACCCTGTCAGGAAGCTAAGGTATTGCTTACGCGTTTTGCTGGGCTCCGCCCTAATGATGAGCTTCAGCGTCAGCTGGTTCCTGATATCTTAAGTTTCGACCTTGCGCTTCGCTAGCTCCCTGTCTAATATGAGCAGCCCCGTCGAAACGTCTCCAACTCTCTTGATGTCCTGAACTATATCGTTGGTGTTTTTCTCCTCTTCGACCTGCTCTTTCACAAACCATTGAAGCATCTCGTACGTCGCGTGATCCTTCTCGGTGACGCTCAGCGAAACTAACTCGTGTATGTGAGATGTAACTTGCTTCTCATGCTTGTAGGCGTCCTCGAGAGCAGCCAGAGCCGACCTCCATTCTGTCGGAGGCTGTTGTATCTGCGCCAGCTTCACTCTTTCATCGCTATCAACTATGTAGTTATAGAACCTCATCGCGTGCTTCATCTCCTCCCCCGATTGCACCCTCATCCAGCTCGCAAATCCCCTGAGGTTTATCGTTTCGAAGTGTGCCGACATGGCCAGATAGAGATAGGAGGCGTAGTATTCGGCGTTCAGCTGCTTGTTGAGCGCATCTACCATCTTCTTCGATACCAACCTTTCACCGCCTTATTTTCCCTCCAGACCCATCTAAAAACATAGCGACTTGAGCAACTCCGAAATTGTTCGAGGGGTTCGAGTCGGGGAGGGGGCTCAGCGTTGTGCATACCATTACCGACTAACCTAACCGTTAACTATTCGGACCCACTACCTGAATGCCAACCACCCAATAGTAACAACGGAACATGCTGAGATCGGCTCTGTCGAGTCACGCTCTCCCTTATCACAGATCAGAATGCTACTGAACGGTAGAATCAACGACCTCAGGGTCCATGTACCCAGGGTCACTTTTCTTTGTCCAAATTTTATCAGTCGACCTAGTGACCATTTCTTCTCCAGGACTTCATGAGGTCATCAGCCTGTAATCAGCCTCAATTCTGGATTTTTCCCGGGGAAAAACCTAGGGTCGATTTTAACCTAGGGTCTTTCGGGTTGATTACTGGGTCCGGACAACCCGTCGGGTCAACCTAGCTAGTGAGAGACCTCGTTTCCTAACCAAAGATGACTCTTTCTTATGTAGGAGTTCCAACTATTTCATGTCGCCTGGCAAGGTGAGTCGCCTGACATGGTTGTATGTAAACTGAGGCGATGCGGTGACTACGGCAGGTACAGTGCGTTGCACCTGCAGCAGGCGTTGTCGGCCCTTGAAGAGGCCGAACAGCACATGTTTGTGGCGAGGAGAAAGGTGAGGGCACTCACAGGTCCAGAATAACAGCAGACCTAGATCGATAGACATCCTCAGCAAGGAGGAAGTTGACAGGTATTCTTCTAGCCACACGAGTGAAACGATAAGGACTGCAGGTCTGCAAAGGGCGTTA
Organism: uncultured Nitrososphaerota archaeon; assembly: GCA_963836465.1. Taxonomy (GTDB): domain Archaea; phylum Thermoproteota; class Nitrososphaeria; order Nitrososphaerales; family Gagatemarchaeaceae; genus CAWIJZ01. Next base: position 34,801 of record CAWIJZ010000054.1, on the reverse strand, counting down.
GCTAAGAAACAAGTTGGCCACTCCGTGTCAATCAGATGAGGCCCTCTATGTACGCAAGTACCAGCGGGCGATTAGGAGGCCCGCAGCGAAACCCAGGTAGTGGGCGCCCTCGTTCCCAGCCAGCAGGAAGCCCTGGATGAGCTCCAACACGAAGCCGGCAAGAAGGCCCGCCCCGACTATGGTCCAGATGTACTTCCTTTCGCGGGCGAGCCTGTCGAGGTCCTGAACGCTCTCGGCAAGTACGGCAGCATGAAAGAGCTGCGGGCCAGCATCGACGAACTTGAATCCAGGAGGTCCGCTGTCGAAGCGAGGCTCAAGGAACTCGAAGCCGAGCTGCAGCGCGTCCGCGGATTCATGGAGGAGCTTAGGGGCGCCACCGAGGAGGCCTTGAAGCCGATTGCCGCCGGCGTGAAGAAGGCCATCGAGGACATCAACTCGGAGTTCCGCGAGGGAGCAGAGAAGCTGGGTTCGCTCAAGAATGAGGCGGAGCATCTGGGTTCAGAGGTCAGGTTGGCCCAAATGATTCTTACTGTCGACAAGTTCCCGAGCGAAGCCAAGAACCTCTCTGCCGACTACGCTCTCCTGCTTCTTGGAGGTGTCGGGAAGCTTCTCAGGGCCAAGGGCCTGAACCCCAAGTTCAAGATACCGGTGGAACTCTCCAAGAAGTACTGGTCTTACACAGACAAGGAATTCGAGACCCTCGATCTAATCGATTGGCTCTACATGGGCCTTAACAGCACGCTGGGGACGTAGCATGTCGTTCGACGAAGTCAAGGACGAACTGAGGGACCTAGAAGCCCTCAAGAACTACGAACGGGTGAAGGAAGACCTTGACAAGTGCATGGAGAACAACAGAAACATGCTCGAGCAGCTTGAGACTCAGAAAAAGGAGAACAGTGAGCGTGAATTTGGACTTCTTTCTCGTAATGTAGAGATACGAGATTTCAAACTGAGCATCGAGACCCTCGAGAGACAGCTGAAAGCGTGTGAAGAAAGAGCAGGCAACTTGAACACCGAGAAGGAGAAGCTACGGGTGCGCGTCGACTGCCTTGGGAAGCTGAAAGCCACCGTCGAAGGCAAGACATTGTCGGATGTGGAGGCGGCCACCATCAAAGCTCAGGACGCGGAGATTGAGAGGAGGGCCAGCGATCGCCTGAAGACCTTGACAACTAAATGGGAAACGGAAGAGAAGCCGAAGCAGCTGAGAGAGGCTGCCGTGCAGGTGCTACGGGAAATACTGGGAAGCATTCTCAGGAGTGTGGGTGGAATCTTCAAACAAGACGTAGCCAAGGCTGGGTTGCCCGGTTTGCTGACAGAGGTTCTTGAGAACGAGGTGAAGAAGAGAATGAATGACGAGATCAAACAGAGGATAGAGAGCGAGGCGGAGAAAATGTCCAACGCGGTCGTGGCTCAGCTGGTGACAGAAGAGTGGCCACGGTTCCTGCAGGCGAAAGTTGAGCCCATGGTCCAGCAGATAATCTCGGAGCTGCGGGCAGACCTCCCGAGATTTCTTGCAGAGCCAATGATCATGGCTTGCAACAACTGCGGGAATGAATGGCGAAACGTGTTTCACCCAAAGGGCATCGACGAATTGATCAGGCGAGCAGAGACCACGGTGACCTGTCCCAACGAATCATGCAGATTGCAGGTTCGGATGAAGCTTTCGGATTGGATTAAAGGCCATCTAGGAGTGAACCAACCATCCGGACCAACCTAAACAATACCAATTCGAAGTATCAGTCCACCTTCGAGCCAGCTAGCAGGACCAGTAGGTTCTGCGAAAGAGACCGGAAGCTTCTCTAGACCGACGGCAAAGCATCCCAACACTCGACAAGGGTAGCAGGGGTCTTCCAAAGGAATGACCGTGGCTCTTCTTGTGTTCCTGGACTTCCGGCCTTCGACTTCGTAGTATTCAGGATCCGACCATGAACTCGGTAGCCTCTCACGTGCTGAACTCGGTAGCCTCTGACGTTCCCAGACAAGCCACAGCACATCGCCAACGTTGGCATCAAGAAGCCTGTCGATTGGGAGGGCGTTCAGCGCGGAGGAGGAAAGAACCTTTCCAGCTCGTTCTTCTCCTCGTCGGAGAGCCTCAGCCCTGAATACTTGAGAGTGATGCCTGGCCGGTGAAGTCCGCCCCTGGATGGGTTCGAAAAGTGGATTCCGGCCCAGAGTACTTGGAAGTGTTTCCTCTTGGTCTCCCTCTTGATTCGCGGTCAGATCGCTGCGACTACGGCCACTACGCCGAAGCTCAACACGGCAGCAAGGCTCAGCCAGTACGCCACCTTCCAGTACCTGTTGGAAGCGTATGCTCCCATTATCCTACGGTTCGACCCAAGCAGCCCCATCAGGACTCCGGGACCGACCAGCACGAAGACGAAGACCACCATTAGGCCGAGGACCAGCGAAAGAGGTTCCGGGTAGAGGATCGGGATGACCACAGCAGGCAATGATTCTGCTACGTAGAGCCACAGGAAACTGCTCTTCTGCCAGCCCATCGTATCGACCACGGCCCAGGAGCTGCCGAGAGAAATGACCACCAGCGCGAGGAACGCCGCTGCCACCAGGCCCACTGCGAAGACGTACGGCGAATAGGACCCGGCAATTGACGAGAGACCGAGAGAAAGCGCCTTCGGATCCGCGAAGTTCAGAGACGAGCTCAGACCGGAGGTGGCCATAGCGATGACCACCATCCCGACCTCGCTCGCCACGGCTCCCACCAACGTCTCCGTCCTCATCGTCCACAGGCGCGTGGCCCTCTTCTCAGCGGTGGCCGAAGCCTGATAGAACAGCATGAAAGGCATCACTACGGCACCCGCGCAGGCGGCGAGCAGGAACAGGTACTTGGGGTCAGCGCTGAAGTAGACTGGGCTTGACGCGACGAAACCTCTCGCGAAAAGAGAACCTGCGTAGGCGACAATCAGCACAGCCGATACGGCAAGCAGGGCCTTCTCGGTCGTCAGGTACCTCCTCCTGACCACAACGGCGGCGTACGCCGCGTAAGCTATCGGCACGGAGACGACGGGCGGGACGCCGATTAACTCCATCCCGACCGCGATTCCTGCGTACTCAGCGACGTAACTCACGATGCTCACCAAGGCCATCGGAAGGCTCGCCAGAAGGGCAACCCTCCTGGAGTAGTTCTCGCGAATCACCTCACCCAGTCCCTTTCCTGTAGCCATCCCCACTCTGCCGCTCACCTCCTGAATCACGAAGAGAGGAGCGATCAGCACCAGGAAGAACCAGGTCAGGCCGTAGGAGTACGTCGCCCCAACCGTCGCCGCCGTCAGCACGCTCGGGGCATCGACATCCGCGATCATTACGATCCATGCAGGCCCGAAAGATTGAGCGAACTCCCTGAGTCTTCCCGAAACCGCGGCGGGCGTCACCCTCTCACATCCATAATACGTTAGGCGACGGCTGGGCCTGAGACTTCAAGACCGCGCATCAACTTCTACTGGATGCTCCGGGGGTTCAGTGGTCGTGTACTGCTGGGCGTAGTAGACGAGGGGCCTCTTGTCTGATGGTACCTGCGCCGCCACGACCTCACCTATGATGAGTGAGTGGTCGCCGCCTTCATAAACCCGCCAGGTCTTGCATTCGATGACGGCACACGCGCCATCTATGATGGGAGACCCGGTCACGCCGAGCTTGAACTTCAGGCCCTCGAACATGTCCAGAGCCTCGGTCCTTCCCGCGAACCTGTCCGAGACCGACTTCTGGTCGTCAGCGAGGAAGTTGACCGCGAAGCCCTTCGCCTTTCTGTACAAGTCATGGGGTTTGGATTCTTTCGCGATAGAGACCAGCACGAGAGGAGGACTCAGCGAAACGCTGGTGAAGGAACTCACAGTGATGCCCTTCGGGCCGTCGTCGGCCCGTCTGGTCACGACCGTCACTCCCTGAGGGTACGCGCGCATCGCCTGCTTCAGGCCGTTCTGCATGGGATTTTCCAAGTTCACTATCCCGAGCTCCCTATCCCGGCAGCCTGTCGAGGAGCTTCGTCATCTCCTCGTAGTGTTCTTCAATGATTGATGCGTCACGCACCAGTGTCGCCGTCACGCTCTTCGCGGTCGCATCTGGAGCCCTGTAGCTCTTGATCATGCCTCAATTATAACATTAGTTATATTAAACGGTATCGACGGGGTTGATAGACATTGACTACAAAATGTGAGGTCTGTGGAGGCGCTGGCCTATTCAAAGCCATAGGCTCGATGGACATCTTGGTTCCCCCAAATAACTACGCTCGATTATATCTTTCGAGGTGATCGAAATGGAACTCATTCAAATGAAGTGCGTCGCCTGTCGAGGAGGAGAGCCGCGCCTAACTGATTCTGAGATTGCCGAGCTCCATCCTCAGGTAGTCGAATGGTTGGTAGTGGAAAGAGAAGGCATAGAGCGCCTTGAAAGGGTGTTCAAGTTTCAGAACTTCGCGGAAGCGCTGGCTTTCACCAACAAGGTCGGAGAGATTGCGGAGGAAGAAGATCATCATCCAGCTATACTGACAGAATGGGCGCGAGTCACAGTCACATGGTGGACGCACAAAATCAAGGGCTTGCATCGGAACGACTTCATCATGGCGGCCAAGACAGATCGCGTGTATTAGGAGTTCCAGTTTGTTATGAGGTGGTCAGGGTCCAGAGCTGAGTGTGCGGCAGCTTCGGCGAAGCTTCGGTGTGGGGTCAAGGTCGCGATTTGAAAGCCCGCATCAGGAGCCCTACTCTCTTGAAGGAGCCTATCGTGACGAACAAAGCACGGGGTGCTGACGTTTCTCAGGTGATTTCGACCCGATGTGGGATTCACGGGACGGAAATGGATCTTCAGCAGGGGAACACCTACTTCTGCGCTGTCTGCTTGGGATTGCCGGGTCAGGAACACTCCAAGTGCAACAACCCGCGAGGCCGCGCGGAAATGCACTCGTGTGGATCCTGACTGATGCGACGAGCTGGTGCCTGAGCGTCGAAGGAAGGTAAATATATTACGGGAGAGCGTTTGGTACCCAGTGATCGAGCAATGCCAAAATCGCGCGATGAACCGAAAGTCGTCGGCATAGAAGTCATCAAGAAAGCAGGCGTCAACGTAGACAAACTGATCGATAAACTGGTGAGGGGTGTAGCTGCGGAACTCACAACTTACTACTATTACACGATCCTTCGCATGCACCTCACAGGTTTGGAGGGCGAAGGCCTCAAGGAGATAGCGGAAGACGCAAGACTTGAAGACAGGATGCATTTCGAACTCATGACGCCGCGAGTCTACGAGCTTGGAGGGAGGCTGCCGAGTGACATCAGAAAGTTCGCAGATATGGCTGCATGTCCCGACGCTTTCCTGCCAGACGACTGGGAGGATCCCAAGTCGATCCTGAAGGTACTGCTGGGTGCTGAACAGTGCGCCATAAGAGTATGGTCCGAAGTGTGCGACATGACGATCGGTAAGGATCCAAGGACTTACGACCTCGCACAGAGGATAGTAACCGAAGAAGTGGAGCACGAAGCATGGTTCCTGGAACTGCTTCATGGGCGCCCATCCGGACACTTCAGGCGCAGATTCCCAGGCGAAGGCCCTCGCTCTTCAAAGTAAGCGTAGGTTGACTGGCTTCATTCAATCCCAGTGACACAGCGTGTGGATACGGGTAGCTGGGGTCGAAGAAGCGAAGACTGCGCCCCTAACCAAATCCACGATTGACGGTCTCTCGATTGTCTGTGGAGTGATTGATGAAAGACCGTTCGCCTTCGATTCAGGCTGCCCGCACAAGGGAGGTCCCTTGGAAAATGGGGAGTTGATAGGGAATCGAATCAAATGCCCTTGGCACGGATATGAGTTCAACGTGTTCACAGGAAGAGTTGCCCTGATACCTTACCCTTCAAAATATGGAAGATGGAGAGAGACTGGAAACCTTTGTGTGTATCGCACGAAAGTGTTTGATGGCACACTACATGTCGAATTGCGAAAAGCTTGACCGTCTAACAGTAGAGTAGTCTGGCCTGGTCGGGGTGTTATGCCTCGGATGGTGGCCTCACGAACTACACACAAATCTGTTGGGTCTGAATGCTGTAGATTCCTCCTGACGCTGGGTTCACCTGTACGAGAACGAGGAAGGGCACATTGTTGGCCGGCTGTGGTTAGTCCGTGCCAGTGCTGACCGCCCGGCATAGTGTTGCCTCACTTCCTTGATCATCTCGTCCCAGAGAACCGCCAAACCGCATTATGAAAGACCCTAATCATTACTCAAATGAGTTAACGGAGCTCTAGCTAATATTGGTAGCCCGGCCAGGGGCGAATGTCGTTTAGGGGCCTTTAGGAACGGTATTTCAGGTATGAATCCAAAACGATGCCGGGACAGGCGATTCAAGAGTTCTGACAAACTCAGGGAGATGTACTCACAACTCGGAATCAGGGGTGACAAGGAAGTGGCAGCCTACTGCCAGGGTGGGTACCGCGCGGCGAACTCGTTCGTGGCCCTCCGCCTACTCGGATACGGGGCTAGGGTCTACCTCGGCTCATGGAACGAGTGGGCGAACGACACCGAGACGCCGGTCGAGCGCTAGACCTGGATGAGTGCGCTGTACGACAAGCATCTACCAGAAGGGGCGAGTGGAGATGAACTGCAGCTTCGCCTCAAGCAAGCTCCTGTAGAAACCATCTTCGTCCTCTATCATCTTCGCCAGGACCCGGGAAGCAGTCTGCGGCCCGATACCGTACACCGCCTGGGCGATGACCGCCCTCTTACCGTATGACAGAACCAGGTCGGCCGACCTCCTCGCCTTCGCGAGCTCCCTGCTCTCGTCCTCGCTGACCGGCAGGTGCCCCAGCTTCTTCGCCACCAGGGTCGCCACCCCCTCAGGCCTCCAGAAAGTGGGTGCGAGCAACCCCGACCGACAGCTTGAGCAGGTCGGCTCTTCGGACAACTCTCCTATCATCGCTGGCCTCTCTCTGTTGCCGCACTTCATGCAGACAAGTTCGACACTCGTGGCGTAGATTGACATCTTCATTCTCTGAACGGTGGACTTCGCGAGGGAATCCGGAGCCACAAGCTCTGGGACGTCCAGGTAGCGGTACAGGATGTGATAGCCTATCGGTGTCGGTGTCTCCTCGGACTTGAACACATCAACCCTGATGCTTCCCCTGGCGGCCTCCGCGAGGATGATCTTGACCCTCTCCATGTCCAGGAGGTCCCTTCCTGTCTCCTGGAGCGCCTCCTCGAAAATCGGGGTGTTCTCGAACCTAGTGGGCAGTGAGCAGAGATTTGGGTGGGAGATGTACTTCCCCCGCTTGATCGCGCCGAACCGCTCAGCGATTGTCTTTACCCTGCCCGGAAAAGGAAAGTTCCTCTGGGCCGCGACAGCATACGTTCTTTCAACCTCTTCGCCGCTCAGACCGAAGAACTGCGATGAGACTTGTCTGAGGTCGATCTCCCCCGTGTCAACCGTCAGTTCTATCAGAATGCGATAGGCGTCCATCCACCACTGTTGAATTAGTCCCTTCCTCGACAGTAGCTCCTCGAAGACGTATCCCAGGGTTCGGTTCACCGCCTCGCCGAAGCAGGCGTGAATTATCAGGAACTTGTGGAAGCCCTCGAGCAACACCAGCTTGTCTGTGGGCACAGGAGCTCCTCTGCGGAGGTGCTCGTCGAGTTCGTCCACCACGAGTCGCACCGCCGTGTGCGTCGCTGGAAGTTGCGTCTGCGCCCACTGGATGGCCTCGTCCTTCCCGGACTCCCTGATCGCGCCCTCCACCATCCTTCGAAGCTGTCCAGTCTTCTGTGCGAGCGTGAAAGGAATGGGAAGCATCTCCCCGTCCCACCCTGGAACGGCCGCCAGCGGGTCTTCGACCGGCGTGACGTAGACTTTCTTGTCATCGGATATCTTCTCTATCTGCCAGATCTTGCCCTTGAGTATGAAGTGCAGTCCGACTCTCGCCTTCAGCAGTACGAACTCCTCTCCGAGGATGCCGACAGTCTGGTTCGTGGCCACGTCGACCACTAGGTACCTTGTCTCATCGGGTATCATCGAGAGGTTCTCGAAGTAGTATTCCCTTGTGGCGCGTGTCCTGGTTATCCTCGACCCGTCCACACTGAGCTTTCGCAGCTCACTCAGGTACCTGACCACCCGCCAGAAAGCATCCTCTTCCAAACTCCAGTAGGGGAACGCCTTTCGCAGCTCTTCGAGCATCTCCGGACCCTCGAGACTCTCGCAGTCCATCAGGTATCCTGCAACCTGGTGCGCAAGGACATCCAGACTCCTAACGTACGGCGTTGTCTTCTCCAGATTACCCCTTAACGCCTCCATTATGCACGCCGCTGATTCCAGGACGTCGTCTGCGGAGACGGCTATCACCATCCCCTCCGACACTCTTCCGAGGCTGTGCCCGGACCTCCCGACCCTCTGAATTAGGGAGGTTACCTGTCGCGGCGACATGTAGAGCATTACCAGGTCGACAGACCTATGTCTATGCCCAACTCCAGCGTTGAGGTACAGACCAGAGCCTTGAGCTCTCCGCTCTTGAAGGCCTTCTCGACCCTTTCCCTCTCCTCCCTCGGAAGGGAGCCGTGGTGTACCCCTATTCCAGGTCTCATCCTACTCAACTTCTCTCCGAGCATCTCTGCGACGGTCCTACTGTTCACGAAAATGAGAGCTGACCTGTGGCTCTCCAGCTCCTCGTTCATGGTGGACAGCCTGGCAGCGAAGTCGACGCTCGTATAGACCTCCTTCGAGAGGGTGGCATCCTCTGCGTCTGGAATGGGATACTCTATTGCGTACTTGAACTCCTTCGGAACCACCGCCTTCACAACCCTGTGTGCCCTCTTGCCAAAGAGAAACTCGGCCGACTGCTCCGGCGAACCAACCGTAGCAGAGAGAGCCACAAGCTGGAACTCACCTGCAATCCTCCTGAGCCTTTCAAGACCGACACAAAGCTGGACTCCCCTCTTGCTCTCGTAGAGGTTATGCAGCTCGTCAACGACCACGGATTTCAGACTTTGCAGGTGCTGTCTCATTCTCCTTCCGGGCAGAATCGCCTGAAGGGTTTCGGGAGTGGTCACGAGAACGTCGGGTGGGTTCCTGGACTGTCTCTGGCGCTGAGACTGTGGCGTGTCCCCGTGTCTGATGTCTATCTTGAGGCCCAGGCGAGTGCACCAGAACTCGAGTCTTCTGAGCATGTCCCTGTTGAGTGCGCGGAGCGGAGTGATGTAAAGCAACGAGATGCCCTCCCCTCGTCCCTCGACCAGGAGCCTGCTCAGAAGAGGAAGAATGGCGGCTTCCGTCTTCCCGGAGCCCGTGGGCGCCACAATCAGCACATTCTCTCCCTTTGCAATGAGAGGCGATGCTTCAACTTGGGGTGGGGTGGGCTCGCTTATGCCTGTCTCGCGTAGCACCCTCCTTACGGGCTCCGCAAGAAACTCAAAACCGCTCATCTGCGCAACCGCCTCCTGAGCAAAGACTGTTCAGGGCCTTTAAGCACTTTTCAAGCGCTTGCACTTCTCGCACTCGCAGAGCTCAAGAAGGTAGTCGTAGGGATAGATGCCGCTGCTGTGGCCGTCGCTCCAATCGAAGCTGATTGCGTACCTTCCGACCATCGAGTACCCGACCGCCTTGACATCATCGGGAACCTTCGCACCAGAAGGCAAGGCGTACATCCTTCCGAGAATCCCACGCTCCCCCTTGCAAGCGGCGCATGGGCAGGCTTCTCTTAGCCTCTTGTTCCTGTAGACGCTCACATGACCATCGTTCCATTGTATCCTGACCTCGCGTTCACTGGTCTGCACATCAAGAGGATTGGGCAAGCGCCTCCGAAGTCGCCCCGATGTTTATAATCGTCATCCCCGGCAACAGCCAACTTCGCGATGCTCGCTCTAGGAGTTGTCCAGCGCTGTCAAGGGATCAAGCCGTACTTGCCAGGGCTCAGTACATCCTCGGCATAATACTGATAACACCGATGGGCTTTCTCGAGCTTCTCGTACTCGCGGTGGAGGCCACGGCGATGTTCGCGGTAGCCCTATTCACATTCAGAAGGATTCGGGTGTAGTAGATACTGCCGTCAAGCCTTTAAAGCGTCCTTGGCCGCGTGCCCTGCGAGATGCCGTCCTGTGTCTGCTTCAGCTGCAAGCACAAGATGTACGAGCAGTGTTCTAAGTGCACGTGCTGCAGCTACCACCGCGCAGCGTGCACACAAAACTAGCAGCTAGGCTACGCCGAGCCTCATGATCCCGCTTCATTCCGAAGTCTTATAGGCAGGTGTGCGCTTCGAAACAACGCTTGTCTGAAGAGTTGGACGAGGTCACAAAACACTTCAATGTGAAGTACACCAATGAGAGGTGCGAGTTCTGTGGCAGCAGAATCGACGAGTTCGGCATGTGCGCGTGCGGAGCGGGTGGCTCCTAGCATCAGTTTCCTTCCTGATGCCTAACTACTGTTTCCAATTCAGCGATCACCTGCCTACTAACACATAAATTGCCCCAGGCGGACCGCCCGGCAATGAAGCTCGGCCTGATAGGTCTGGGGATAATGGGAAAGCCAATGGCGCTGAACCTTCTGAAGGCGGGTTTTCCGCTAACAGTGTACAACCGTAGCAGGGCCCCGGTAGATCTGCTCGCCTCCCAGGGTGCAAGGGCGGCTGCGTCTCCGAGGGAAGTGGCAGCCAACTCTGATGTGGTCATCACGATGGTGACCGATTCGCCCGATGTTGAGCAGGTGGTGCTGGGCCCGAACGGTGTCATCGAGGGGTTGAAGCCAGGCGGCATTTTCGTGGACATGAGCACCATCTCGCCAGTCGTTACTCGAAGGATCGCGGCTGAGCTGAGCAAGAAGGGCGTCATGATGCTCGACGCACCCGTCAGTGGAGGAGACAGGGGCGCAAGAGAAGCCTCACTGACGATAATGGTTGGTGGCCCGAAGGAAGCGTACGAAGCGTGCCTGCCCGTCTTTCAGGCGATGGGCAAGAAGATCACTCACATGGGCGACAGTGGAGCAGGCCAGCTCACCAAGCTCACCAACCAGATCCTTGTTGCAGTAAACATGGTCGCAGTCTGCGAGGCATTGGTGTTCGCGAGGAAGGCTGGTCTCAACATCGACACTGTCATAGACTCACTCTCGGCGGGAGCCGCTTCATCTTGGAGCCTGGTTAACCTGGGTCCGAAGGCAGCCAAGGGTGACTTTGCGCCAGGCTTCAAGGTGAAGCTACTTCAGAAGGACCTGCGATACGCGTTGTCCACCGCCGAGCAGCTGAAAATCGCTCTCCCCGCAACCAGTCTCGTCCATCAATTCTACAACTCAATCGAGGCGGAAGGACTGGGGGAGGAAGGTACACAGGTTCTGTTGAAAGTACTTGAGCGACTTTCAGCACTCACCTAGCGTCTCTGCTAGGTCTGGAGTGGTTCCTCGCTCATCAGAATCGGATGAACATAGGAATATGTGAAGCAGTACCGCTTTTATACGATAGGAATATGACGGCAGAGGTCTTGAAGGACTCAGCCCGGGCTCACGAGGGTTGAAGCTGGATGTCGAAATATCTTATCGCTGTCACTGGCATGCACCCCAGAAACGAGAAGACGATCCAGGCCACCCAGGACTGGGAGAGAGGGAGAACAGATCAGAGGACGCTCAGAGAGGCCTTCAGGAATGATTGCAGGTCGTTTGTAGACCTGCAGACGACACTGGAGTTTGATTATGTCTCCGATGGTCAGCTCGGCCTGGCCTGGCAGGACTTCTTCCGGCCTTTGGTCAACGGAGTCGACGGTCTCCAGAAGGGACCGATGGTGAGGTGGTTCAACACCAACACATTCTACCAGACCCCGGTGGTGACCGGTGAGCTGGGCACCAATGGCTCGGTCTTCTGGAAGGTGGTGGAAAGAGTGGTGATGGGCGGAAAACTGCCGTGTAAGGTCATAGTGCCTGACCCGTTAACCTTCGCCGAACTCTCGGACGACAGATTCTACGGCAGCAGAGAGAAGCTTCTTTTCGCTTTTGCTGACCGTGTTCTCGCCGAAGAGTTGCGCAGGCTGGAAAAGAACGGCGTGAAGTATGTGCAATTCTCCTCGCCCAGCCTGGTCGCCCGTTTCAGGGAGAAGCCAATTTCAAGAGACCTCCTCGGCCAGCTTGGAGAGTCGATTCGGAGCGCGATCAAGGGCACGTCCATCCGCACGGGCTTCTACACGTTCTTCGGAGACGCGTCCCCGTACATCCCTTTCATCTTTGACCTTATCCCGACGGATGACATAGGATTCGACTTCACCGAGACGGACCCGGACTCCATCACACCCTCGAGGAAGGGAATAATCGCAGGTGTGAGTGATGCTCGCACCACGTATCTCGAGACTCTGCAGGAACTCACGGCGAAGGTGGTCGCGATCTCCGAACGAACTGCGTCGAAGTCGATCATTCTATCCCCATCGGCGGACCTGAGATACATACCGAGAACCTCGGCGGACGCGAAGCTTCGTAGGCTCGCAGAGCTGAGGGAGAGGGTGACGGCGAGCTGACTCTCGCCAGGGCCTTCCCAACCCAGGAGATAGGGAGCCTCCCGAAGTTCTCCTGGAGAACGAAGCCGTTGCGTGGGACGCCTCTCGAGGACTCTGATGTTCAGCTGGCAGAGAAGTGGGGAAAGACGCTCGGGGTGCAGGGGTTCCAAGAGCTGGCGAAGCTCCTGTCAAAGAAGGAAGGTTTCTCGGAAGCTGAGAAGAAGAAGATAGTGGAGTACTCGTTGCTATACGCCATCAGGATGGAAGAATCGGCTGGCTTGGACCTCGTTTGGAGTGGCGAGCAGGCGCGAACGGAGATGTACGAGACCCCAGTCTCCAACATTCAGGGATTCGAGTTCATCGGAAAGGTGAGGAGCTTCGACAACAAGTACTGGCGGATGGCTTCAGTAAGAAGTCCTCTGAGTCTTAAGGACAACTACCATCTCGTCGAACTTCTGTTCACCCTGAAGAACGCCACACGGAGGGTGAAGATTCCCGTGACCGACGCGATCACGATCATGGCATGGTCGGACAACCATTACTACACTGCGAAGTGGGCCAAGGAGAAGCTCCCTCCGTCAAAGAGGAGTTTCGGTGCGAGAAGGGAGTTCACGCTAGACATCGCGCGGATAATTCGGGAAGTCATCAGAGAACTAGTAGAGGCCGGGGTAGAGGAGGTACAGATAGACATACCCGCGGCGACTCAGTACCAGTCCGTCGACGACATCAAGCTGGTCGCTGAATCCTACAACGAGACGACCAGGGGGCTCAACGCTACGTTTAGCGTCCACAGCTGTTTTCCGCCCAAACTCGGCTACGCCATCCTGTTCCCTCACATACTTGAGATGAAGAATTGTGCGCGTTTCTCTTTCGAGTACGCGAACAGGGACACTTACAGGGTCGGTACGAACGACGAGGCCAGAGTCGGCCTATCCGACCTTAGGCTTTTCAGGGAGTACGGGTACGGGGGGCAACTGGGTGTCGGCGTTGTGCACGTCCACTCAGACCGCCTTCCAAGCGTGAAGGTGGTCCGCGACAGGTTGCTGTACGCCGCAAGGGTGACAGGATTTCCGCCCGAGAGACTCTATGCGAACCCGGACTGCGGCCTTCGGACTAGGCGGCCGGAGATCGCCTACGAGATGCTTCGGCTGGTCGCCACCGGAGCGAGAAGAGCGAGAGCTGAATACTCAAAGTGATACCAAAGACAACGACGATCGGCAGCTATCCGTGCTTCCCGCGGCCTGAGGATGTCGAGTACTACTACACGATCACGAGTCACGGCCTCAGCGAAGAGGTCGTCGACCCCTATCTCTGGAGCATAGAAGAATCAATCAACGACTTCACGTCCGCCGGGATCGAGGTGCCGTCGACAGGACAGACGAGGGGCGACTTGTACGCGCTCTTCCTCGACCCAAAATTCGTCAAGGGCGTAACCTGGGATGGGGCTGTGGCTGAGATCACAGAGAAGGTAGAGAGGCTAAACAGCATCAGGCTATCAGATGTACTTCACGCAAGAGGGGTCCTACCACGCCACTACGCACTGAAGGAGCCGCTCACCGATGCATACACTCTAGCTAGGTTCGCGAAGATTCACACCACACTCTACGGGGACACCAGGGAGCTGGCGTATGACATCAACAAGAAGGTCATCATTCCAGAACTGGAGGATCTCCAGAACAGTGGTGCGGTCTCATATCTGCAACTTGACTCTCCGACGATCGCGTCCGAATCATCGACCCCCGACTACATCGTCGGCCTCTATGAGGAAATAGCATCAGTCGCAAAGCTTCCGGTGGTGCTACACGTCTGCGGCGACACCGCGAGGATATTCTCACTGCTCACAAAGGCCAGGGTGAACGTCCTCTCGCTCGACTTCTATCACTATCCTAGGCTCTTCGACGAGGCCGCAACGAGAGCCTACGACCAGAGAATTGGGCTGGGGTGCACTGACAGCCAGAACCCAAGAGTCGAGATGACGGATGAAATAAGGCACGTCATCGAATACGCGAGAGCTCGGCTGGGTGAGGACAGGGTGGAATTCGTCCATCCGCACTGCGGTCAGAGGAACCTGAACCGGGAGGCGGCCTTTGAGAAGAATGTCGTGCTAAGCCTCGCTAGAGACGACGCCTACACGGGAGAGGCCGAAGAAGCGTCCCGCTCGCATTTGACCCAGAAGGAGTACGATCCCAAGGGCTATTTTCTTATCTCTGTTAAGAAGGAGACAAGAGAGATTTTCGCCACCTATTATTCGTACGACAACCGGATAGTCAAGCGCTACAGATCGAGACATGCCGAGAGACTCTTTCAATCTCTCAACGATGTAGCTGATGAACTCGGGATAAGCAGGCGGCATCTCGCGTACCTCACGCTTGAGCTGGGAAGGGCGGAGGCCTTAATCGCGAGTTCACAGAGCTTCAGACAGAGGGTCATCGAGTGATTGAGACTGCGCGAGAAGCTGTCGAGAGGGATCTTCACGACAATCGTGGAGGTATTCCCGCCCACGTTCAGTGCGGAGGAACGGAAGGAGCCGCTCCTGGGGCTCCGCCAGAAGACGGCTGACTTGGTGGCCCGGGTCAGGAAGGTTGAGAATCTCGCCGACGCGATTATGGTCTCGGATCTGAAAGACCTTGACCGTCTCAAGCTCTCAAGCGTCTTCACCGCAGCGATATTGAAGGAGGAGCTCGGCGTTGAAGTCTTCCCAGTGATCACTGCCCGCGACATGAACAGACCCGCGTTCAGGGCCACAATACTCACCTCCATCACACTGGGACTGGACTCGATGATGCTGGTGTGGGGGGACAGGTTCGGTTCGAAGGATAACGCCAAGAATGTCTACGACTACGCCGGGCTGGCGGACGTAATATCCGACGCGCGAAGTCTGTCCGACAGGTCTGACTGCAACGCGACAATAGTCGCCCCAGTCGACCTGTCTCTTCTCGAATCTCAGCGAGGCGTCGAGATGGCGACCTCGAGGCTCTCAGGAGGTGCAGACTTCTTGATGGCCCAACCGCCCACAACCGATGTGGTACATACACTGGGCTCCCAGCTCAACACTCTTGAGAGAACCAGACTCAAGACCAAGGTCATGCTGAACGTCTTCCCGTTCCGCAACAAAGATGACATGGATTCATGCCGTGCCAGGTTCGGTTGGAAGATCCCTCCCGAAATGGACGAGCTGGCAAAGCAGGGTCAGGCAAGTCTCCTCCGGGCAGCCAGGCAAGTGGTTGACAAGATACGAGAATTGGATCTCTCTGGTGTCTTCGTTTCCACCAGGGGAAGACCCGAGCTCGCGCGATTTATCCTCGATTGAGCACCAAAGTGTCGCACGTGGAGGGCGAACGGCAGCGTGTCCGGCAGAAGTAGGCTTCCCACGAGCCTCGCTATGCGTGTGGAAAGCTTATTTCTGGGTCACTCAGCGCCCTTCCCGAGCTCATGAAGGCGCTAATTCTCGCGGGCGGGCAGGGTTTGCGGATGAGACCGCTCACTGATGACAGGCCAAAGCCTCTTGTCCGAGTGAATGGAAGGCCGATTGCCGAGCTACAGATCGAGTGGCTCAAGAAAAACGCGGAATTGGAGAAGGTTGTCTTCCTCTGCGGCTACAGGTGGGAGAAGCTAAAGGAACACTTCGGCGCCGAACACAAGGGCGTTCCAATAGAATACAGCGTCGAGGACACGCCCCTCGGAACAGGCGGAGCCATACGCAAAGCCCTGTTATCTATGGGGCCCACGAATGAGAATGTCCTGGTGATGAACGGAGATATCCTCACCGACCTCGAACTGAAGAACATGACAGTCTCTCATACGTCTCCTGCCACACAGACAACGGTCACGATGCTCCTCGTCCCCTACAAGTCAAGGTTTGGAATCGTCCACATAGACAAGCTCAAGGTCGTCAGGAAGTTTGAAGAGAAGCCTGAGTTCCCCGATGTATGGATCAACGGCGGCATCTACATCATGAACTCGCAGAGGATTATGAAGCACCTGCCGGAGAATGGGGACATCGAGCGGGAGACGTTCCCGAAACTCGTTGACTACGGAGAGATCCAAGCGTTTCCCTACTATGGCTTCTGGAGCTACATCGACTCCGTAAAGGATCTTCAGGAAGTGGAAAACCAGCTACGGGTAAAGCAACAGTAGGTTGAGGCCGGCCCGCATGCAGTCTTAGGATAAGTCTGCGTCTTCCTCTCCAAGCGTAACACTTATTATAACACCCAGGCGTGTCCTTTTTGGCAAGGGTAGTTCGCCTTGCCATTGAGTTTTGTCTCGAAGCTGAGAAGCGCAACAAATGTTTTCACTTTCAGAGACTACATTCTACTTCCCGGAAGGAGTGAAGTCGAGCCGAAGTACATCGACCTAAGCACAAACTTCACCAAGAATATCAGGCTCTCCATCCCACTCGTTTCCTCGCCGATGGACACGGTCTCAGGGTCCAAGATGGCCTTGGCAATGGCGGAGGCTGGCGGGGTCGGCGTGATTCACAGAAATCAGAGTGTGGACGACGAGGTCGCAGAAGTCAAGAAGGTAAAGAGGGCCAGGGTTGAGGCGAAATCAGTGGACTCGCAGGGCAGACCGCTGGTGGGAGCGGCGATATCTCCAATGGATGTAAGGAGGTGCGAGGCACTCGACAGCGTCGCAGACTTCCTGGTCTCCGATGTGGCGCACTTTCACAACTCCAACGTGATAAAGGCCGCAGCTAAGATCATTCCGCACCTCTCGAAGGACTTCATCGCTGGGAATATCGGAACAAATCGGGCCGTCCACGATATAGTAGCGGAGCTTCCCAGGGTGGATGGGTTCAGGGTCGGGATCGGTTCAGGGTCCGTCTGCATAACATCGGAGCTTACCCGGGTTGGCGCTCCGACCCTCTTCGCGGTCGCGGAGGTCGCAACGGCCATGAACGACCTGAATCTCGACGTACCGCTAATAGCCGATGGAGGGATAAGATCGCCGGGAGACGGTTCGCTCTCCCTCGCTGCAGGTGCCTCATCTCTCATGCTGGGCGCTGTTCTCGCTGGATGCGAGGAATCACCCACGAGGGTCGTTACGGTGAAGGGAAGGAGAATGAAACTTCACAGGGGAATGGCAAGCGCCGCGGCCAGGAAGGTCAGATTCGCCCTGGACCGCTATAGCGTTCCTTCGAAGGGGTTGGAAGAAGGCGTCGAGGGCTATGTGCCGTACTCAGGTTCTGTGGCAGAGACCACCTCACGGTTCTGCGACGGCCTGAGGGCTTCGTTCGGCTATTCTGGCGCCAGGAGCATCAAGGACCTGTGGGGGGTGGCTGCCTTCGGGCTGGTGTCTCCCCAGGGTTCCAACGAACTGGGGGTCCACTCTCTCAGGCGGAAGGGTGAATTCTGACACGCCAGATGGCCTGACCGAGGGAGGTATCGCGGTCCTCGACTTCGGAGGGCAGTACTCTCACCTCATCTGTAGAAGGATTAGAGAGCTCGGTGTCTATTCCTTTCTCGCCCCGCACGACACTTCGCTCGAGCAGCTGAAGAGAATGAAGGTCGCGGGAGTGGTTCTTTCGGGCGGGCCTGCGAGCGTGTACAATGCCTCGGCTCCCAGGCCAGATGAAAGGGTCCTCAGCGACTCCGTACCAGTACTAGGGATTTGCTACGGTTACCAACTGCTTGTTCAGGCACACGGAGGCGAAGTCACGCGAGCCGCGAGCAGGGAGTATGGCAAGGCTACGCTGACGATCAGGGAGCCGGGCGCGCTCTTTGCGGGCATTGACGACAAGAAGATCGTCTGCTGGATGAGCCACAGCGACTCGGCCACGAGAATTCCAAGGGACTTTTCCGTACTGGCGGCGAGCGACAACTCTCCCTACGCGGCCATCGTCTCCTCCGATGGGAGGAAGTACGGCGTTCAGTTCCACCCTGAGGTCGTTCACACTGAGAAGGGGAGGGAGATTCTATCGAACTTCGTCTTTCAAGTGTGCGGCGCAACAAAAAACTGGGACTTGCGGAGCTTTCTCGATAGAACCCTGCAGCACCTGTCCTCCCTTCCTGACGGACGGATACTCTGCGCCACGTCGGGTGGAGTGGATTCTTCCGTCACAGCCGCTCTGCTTAACCAGGCGGTCGGGAAGAACCTCCAGTGCGTGTTCATCGACCATGGTCTACTGAGGGATGGGGAGGCCGAAGATGTTTCGAGATCCTTGGGCGAAGCGCTTGGCATCCGAATAGAGTCTGTGGCCGCCTCGGAAACGTTTCTGCGGGCGCTAAAGGGTGCGACCGACCCTGAGGAGAAGCGTGTGATAATCGGGAAGACGTTTGCATTAGTCTTCGAGGAGTACGCGCGGAAGAACGGACCATTCAGGTATCTTGCACAGGGCACTCTCTACCCAGACGTTATCGAAAGCGGAAGATCTGCGGCACCAGCCTCAATCATCAAGACACACCACAACGTAGGCGGCCTGCCCAAAGATCTCTCTTTGGAGGTGGTCGAACCGCTGAGGGAACTGTACAAAGACGAGGTGAGGGCCATAGGCCGACTGCTGGGACTACTGGACAGCATACTCATGCGTCACCCCTTCCCTGGGCCAGGGCTCGCTGTGAGAATCCTCGGTGAGGTCACCCCGGAAAAACTGAGAGTGTGCAGGCAGTCAAGTAGAATCGTCGAGGACGTCTTGAGGGAAAGCAACCTCTACAACAAGGTCTGGCAGGCATTTGCCTACGTCGGAGACGACAGAGTCACGGGAGTCCTCGGCGATGAGAGAAGGCTCGGTTATGAAGTGACAGTAAAGATAGTGGAATCGGTGGACGCCATGACCGCAGACTGGTCGAGGGTTCCTTATGCGGTTCTTGAGACCATCTCGACCCGCATAACAAACCGGGTGGAGGGAGTCATCTCCGTCGTGTACGCCATCTCGTCAAAACCACCGGCGACGATTGAGCCCCAGTGATGCTTCTTGGCAGATCTACTCGGTCCTCAGACGGAGCTTGCGGAGCTTCACGTTCACCTCGGAAGCGCCGTCGATCCAGCGGTGATGTGGGGAATAGCCCACGCTCAGGGAATCCGCCTCCCGACAAAGAACTACTGGAAGTTCGTCGAGCTGATAACCTCGAACGCGTCAAAGGTCAGGTCCCTGGAGGACTACCTGGCGTTGTTCAGGTGGACCGAGCTGATCCAGTCCAGCCCGCTTGCAATCGAGAGGTCCGTGTACGAAACGATAGCAGGTGCCTACAGGAAGAACAACATTACTCTCCTTGAGCTTCGCTTCAATCCAATGAAGAGGAACCGCGGCGGAGAACAGGACCTGGACCAGATAATGATGGCAGCAATCCGGGGTCTTGACAGGGCGTCCCTAGAGTACCCAGTGAAGGCCGGGATGATCGTGTGCCTGGATAGGACGTTCAACCTCAGATTGAACGAGATACTCCTGGAGAAAGCTCTCCGCTATCAGAGCAGAGGTATTGTGGGGATGGACATCGCGGGGGCGAGGAACCCCGCGTTTCACTATTCTGACTGCAAGCAGATCTTCAGGAGAGCTCGGAAGGAGGGCCTCGGCCTGACTGTCCACACCGGAGAAGACGAGGGTGCCAAGCGCGTGATCGAGGTAATCGAGGATCTCGAGCCAGATCGAATCGGCCACGGCATAAGGGCGACAGAGGATGATGCGGCGATGGCTTTGATCAAGGAACGGGGAATCACGCTAGAGGTGTGCCCCTCATCAAACCTTCAGACAAGGGTTGTGCAGGGCATCGGTCATATGAAGCAGATCTTCAGAAAGCTCAAGGAGTACAAGGTCCATTATACCATAAACACCGACGGGCCGGAGATGTTGGGGACGTTTCTGCGGTACGAGTTTGACTTCCTACTGAGGAACGATATACTCACCGCGTCGGATTTGCTGAGAGCAACAAGGTGGGCCTTCGCATCGTCGTTCATAGAGGGCCGCTAGACCTCTCACCCTTGTCCCTTCTTATTCTGACGAGCATTTGCATGTCTCCGTCTTCCTTCCTCATGTTTGTGCGAGAAACATTTTATACAACTTTCCGAGTCGACATTCCGGTCGCATGAAAGAATTTGTGCCTGCTCTGAAGGTCTCGGAGCTGCCTCCGGGCGCGATGAAGACTGTTCAAGTCGGGGGAGAGAGTATCCTTTTGGTCAATTGCGACGGCGCGTATTTCGGCTTGGGTGCGATCTGCAAGCACGAGGAGTGGGACCTGTCGGAGGGGTCGCTGGTGGGGACGAAAGTCACGTGCGCGGGCCATGGTGCGGTTTGGGATCTGAAGACTGGCAAGGCTGAGTTCGATGAACCCCTGGAAAACGAACCTCTCTATGAAGTCAAGGTCGAGGGCGATTACCTGCTGGTTCGGAGCGTCTAGTCCCAGAACGCAGAGTCGAACATCTTAGAGCCTATCCCAAAATTATTCTCCGATAGACAGTGATGCAGCAGGCTAGCTGTACCAGGGCGAGATAGTTACCTGCTTTCTTCTCCCACCTGATGAGGAGCTTTCTGAACCTGTTCAGCCACGACGCACTCCTTTCTACGACCCATCTCTTCGGCCTGTAGCGCTTCACCGGATTCTCCATCTCTCCCCTGTGCCTCATGTGCGGGACGTACCTCCTCGCGACCACGCCCGCCTCGATCTCCGGGAAATCGTATCCCTTGTCGAGACAGAGATGCTGAGGATGATATCGCCTCGGGGCAGGTCTCCTGACGACCACGCCGTCCAGCGTCCGGAACGCGGCCTTCATGTCATGGGTGTTGGCGGCCGTTACGATAGCAGCCAGAGGGGTGCCCCTCTGGTCCGTCAGGACGTGCCTCTTGGTTCCCAGCTTGGCCCTGTCTGTGGGGTTGGGGCCAGTCATCTCCCCCCTAAAGGTGCCTTGACAGAGCTCGAGTCCAAAGACTGCCACTTCCACTTGATGCCTCTCAACTCGTCATATCTCTCGAGGAGCCTAATCCAGAGCCTCTCGAAGACTCCCTGACTCACCCACTGCTGGAACCTTCTGTGGCACGTCGAGCCCGAGCCGTACTCCCTCGGGAGCTGCTTCCACTGGCACCCGGTCCTGAGGACGTACAGGATGCCGTCGAGGACCTCCCTGAACGGCACCGGCGGCCTCCCCCTGGTGCCCGGCCTCTTCTCCTCTCCGAGGAGAGGGGCGATCTCAACCCAGAGGTCGTCAGGGATGCTCCTGATGGTCGGTAACTCTTTGGTGATTTTCTTCATCCACTACATGGGAGGAGCAAGAAGCGTATCTCCCCTCAAATCAAAGAATGTTGGCTGTATGGGTTATTTTTGGGATAGGCTCTTAAATGAATCCTGGCTAGGCGGCCCAGGCAATGCGTGGGTCCGATTGATATTCACCGGTCTCGCGAGGCTTGTCACTAGACACCACGCGTGGAGGTCAAGTATCTCAGGAAACTCGACGGCCCAACTCTCCTATCGATATACGAATCCTGCAAACACTTTCTTGACCTCGACCCGAGCGCGAGGTTCATCGAGTACTCTCCCCCGAAGAACTACGATCCACTCGCGATGCAGTGGGAGATCAAGAAAGTGCTCGTCACGCTGGGTGCACTACTGGAAGAAAAAATGGAGAGAACAATCAGCTCCTTAGTGGAGCATAGCTTAAATGGGGGATTCTTTCGCGTCGATACAAGTGGGGTATAGCGCGGCGCATGGAGAATCTCTCTCCTGACGGTCTGCTTTCCCTTCTAAGGAAGTTTCAGGGAAGAAGGCTTCTTGTTGCAGGCGACCTGATACTCAGTCGGTTCGTCGAAGTTCAGGCCAGGAAATTGGCTAGGGAAGCTCCAGTCCCAGCGGGTGACTACGTAGGTGAAACTTTTGTCACTGGGGGCGCCGCGAATCTTGCCAGAGAGCTCGCCTCTCTCGGCGTGTCCGTTTCGGTACTGGGCTCCGTGGGAGAAGACGAACAGGGATCGTGGTTGAAGGACGACCTAAACAGGAACGGCATCTCGACTGCCGGGATTGTAACTGAGAAGAACAGACCGACATCTCTGCGCACCTGGATAATGGTCAACAGGCTCCACTACCTCAGAATCGACAGAGAGGAGAGGAAGGACGTCTCCTTCCAGTGCACGAAATCGTTCATCTCAGCGGTCGAGTCGGAGATAGCCAGCATAGACTGCGTTGTTCTGTCGGATTACGACCGCGGCGTGGTGACACCGGCGCTCATCAGCGGAATTGTTCAGGCGGCTCGGAGGCACGGCAAGATCGTTGTTGCTCAGACCAAGATGAGGCACTATCTTGATTTCAATGGGGTGACATATGTCAAATCCAACCTGGAAGAAGCCACTCACGCTACAGGAATCAACATTGTGAACGAGACGACCCTGAGGAACCTGGGGATAAACCTCTTGGCAAGACTCGATTGTAAGGGGATACTCGTCACTAGGGGGGAGCAGGGCATGACGGTCTTCGAGAAGGAGCACATCACTCACTTTCCGCCCCTCTACGGCAGGAAGAACTTCTTCAGCAAAGTAGGCGTTCGCGACGCGATGACCGCCGGCTTCTCCCTCGCCGCAGCGGCCGGCGGCAACGCCTGCGAGGCCGCCTGCCTCAGTAACATCGCTGGAGCACTCAGGAGCGACACTCCGAGGAACATCACTCTCACCGTACCAGACTTGGAGAAGCAGATTTCGCAGCTCGGCGACTTTCTGCAGAAGATAGTACAGGCCCCGGTTTGGAGATAGTTATGGAGACAGCGCGTGAAATAGGTCGCCTGCAGGACATCGCAAGAAGCACCAGGCGGCTGATCCTTGAGACCTTGGTGGAGGCGGGGTCGGGTCACCCCGGGGGTTCCCTGTCTGCCGTCGAGCTACTTGTCACCCTCTACTTCTACAAGATGAGGCACGACCCGAAGAACCCGAAGTGGGATGACAGGGACAGGTTCATCCTCAGCAAGGGGCACGCCGCACCCCTCCTGTACTCGATTCTCGCCCAGGCGGGATACTTCCCCCTGGAAGAGCTGAAGTCCCTGAGAAAGCTCGGCGCTATGCTACAAGGCCACCCCGACCTGAGGATACCCGGAGTCGAGATGCCCGCCGGCTCGGAGGGAATCGGCCTCTCGGTCGGTGTGGGGATGGCACTCGCCAACAGGATAGACGGGAGGAGTTCGCGCGTATACGTGCTCATGGGCGATGGTGAGCAGCAGGAGGGTGAAGTCTGGGAAGCGGCCATGACCGCCTCCAAGTACAAACTCGACAATCTCACGGCCATTATCGACAGGAACGGGATACAGCAGGACGGGCTAACGGAACAGATAATGCCACTCGAGCCCCTGGCTGCGAAGTGGCGCGCATTCAACTGGAACGTAATCGAGGTTGACGGCTATGAGTACCTGCAGCTAATCGAAGCCTTCGAGCACGCCGAAATGACCAAGAACAGACCGACCATCATCATCGCTCACACCGTCAAGGGGAAGGGAATATCGTTCATGGAATGGTCACCGCACTACCACGGCACTGCTCCTCCAAAGGACAGAATGTCAGACGTTCTAAGAGAACTGAAGTGATCTCTTGAAGGCTGTGAGAATCGCCCCCTCAATCCTCGCTGGAGACATGGGCAATCTTAGACACGCTGTCGAGCTGGCAGTCGAGGGTGGGGCAGACCTGATCCATTTGGACGTCATTGATGGGCACTTCGCCCCGAACATCACGTTCGGTCCGGGAACGATAAAGTCACTGAGAAGCGTCTGTTCACTCCCCTTCGACGCCCATCTCATGATAAGCGAGCCTCTGAAGTACGTGGAGCAGTTCATAAACGCTGGCTCTGACACACTTACATTTCACTCAGAGGTGCTCGACGAGAAGAGCTTTGCGGAACTCCTGCGAATTGTCCGCGCTAGGGGAAAGAGAATCGGGCTGGCTCTCAAACCGTCGACGCCGCTTCCATCCTGGGCTGAGCATCGCCTGTCGGACCTGGACGTGCTGATCGTGATGACAGTCAACCCCGGATTCAGTGGTCAGACGCTGGACAGAGGGGTTCTGGTGAAACTGCAGGGATTGGCCTGCCTAGCCAATCGAGTGAATGATGAGATGGACATCGAGGTTGATGGAGGAGTAGACGTAGGAAATGCGAGTGAAGTAGTTAAGAGGGGTGCTAACATCCTCGTGGCCGGCGCGGCTGTGTATGGGATGCCAGACCCAATCGGTGCTATTCGAGAGCTCAGGGAGAGATGCTCGGCCTAGAGGGTGAGAAGTTGCTCGAGAAATCTGGGTCGATGAGAAACGCCTACGGCGACGCGCTGCTCGAGCTGGGGGAAAAAGACCGGAGGGTAGTTGTGCTCGGTGCGGACACGACAGATTCCCTGAAGTCTGCCGCGTTTGGCACAATCTATCCTGACAGATTCTTTAACGTCGGGATAGCCGAGCAGAACCTCATCGGCGTTGCTGCGGGGTTTGCCCTAGCAGGAAAGGTAGCATACGCGGGAACGTACGCTATCTTCGTTCCCGGGAAGTGTGTCGACCAGCTCAGAAACGTTGTGGCGTACGCCAATCTCGACGTAAAGGTCGTCTGCTCCCACGGTGGAATTTCTGTGGGGCCTGACGGTGCCTCACACCAGCAGGTTGAGGACATCGCAATAATGCGCGCCATTCCCAAGATGAAGGTCGAGGTTCCTGCCGACTCTGTGGCGACGGGGGTGATCATAAGGGCGATAGCCAACATACCAGGTCCCTTCTACGTGAGGCTGACGAGGGGGATGCACGGAGCGAACTCGCCAATCATCTACGAAAATGGTTTCGATTACGAGCTGGGTAAGGGCTCTGTGGTGAGAGAAGGCAAGGATGTGGTCATCTTCTCCTGTGGGCTCATGGTCTCTCAGGCTCTCTTGGCTGCGGATTTACTCAAGAGCCGTGGCCTTGATGCAGCAGTAATAGACATTCATTCGATAAAGCCTATTGACAGGGACCTAGTCGTGAAATACGCGAGAGACTGCGGGCATGTGATAACAGCAGAGGAACACAACATCTACGGCGGCTTGGGGTCTGCCATAGCAGAGGTCCTGGGTGAGGACTATCCAGTGCCGATGCGTCGGATTGGCGTTAGGGACACCTTTGGAGAGAGCGGTGAGGCAATGGAGCTCTTCGAGAAGTACGGCTTGACGCCCGAGAAGATAGCGGAAGCGGCGGTCGAATTACGCTCGCGGAAGAGATAGCTTATATAGAGAAATGGGCTGCTGTTTAAAGAAATCTTGAAGCTTTACCTGGACACCGCAGACATAACTTCCATCCGCAAGTTCAATCAGATGGGCATCCTTGACGGTGTGACGACCAACCCAACGCTCGTTTCCAAGCAGGACGGCGAATTTGAGCAGATAGTTGTGGAGATCTGTAAGGAGGTGAATGGACCCGTGAGCGCCGAGGTCGTCAGCACCGATTACGACGGCATGGTCAAGGAGGCGAAGCACCTGTCCAGGCTCGCCTCAAATGTAGTCGTCAAGATACCCATCATTCCCGATGGATTGAGAGCTACGAAGACAGTGAGCTCTCTGGGCATACCTGTAAACATGACGCTCATATTCTCCGCGAACCAAGGCCTTCTGGCAGCGAAGGCTGGGGCGTCCTATGTCAGTCCCTTTATCGGCCGTCTTGACGACATCGGCCACAGAGGGATGGATGTGGTCGAAGACCTTGTGAAGATCTTCCGCAACTATGACATGAAGGCACAAGTTCTGGTGGGCAGCATAAGGCATCCTCTGCACGTTCTGGAGGCTGCGAGGGCAGGGGCTCACATCGCCACCATGCCCCCAGAGGTAATGGAGAAGATGGTCCAGCACCCCCTGACGGATATAGGGTTGAAGAGGTTCCTGGACGATTGGAAGAAGGCGAGAAAGGACAAGCCTCCACTGACCATCTAGACGAGACGGGCTAGACGTACTCTCTAGTGGCAAAGGTTTTAACGACTCGCCAGAGACGTGTCCCTATGGCAAAGACATACACGTTACCACCGCTACCATACAACTACAACGCGCTCGAACCGCACATCTCGGAACAGATAATGAAGCTGCATCACGACAAGCACCACAATGCATACGTCACCGGAGCCAACGCAGCGCTCGACAAGCTCGAGAAGG
The DNA here is from genome assembly GCA_963836465.1 of uncultured Nitrososphaerota archaeon. Lineage (GTDB taxonomy): Archaea > Thermoproteota > Nitrososphaeria > Nitrososphaerales > Gagatemarchaeaceae > CAWIJZ01. The sequence continues at coordinate 8,298 of CAWIJZ010000054.1, read as the reverse complement.
CACGCGCTGGACAGGCAACCAGTCGACATCAGGGCCGTCCTCAGAGACCTGAGCTTCAACATCGACGGGCACAAGCTCCACTCCATCTTCTGGCCAAACATGGCTCCCGCGGGCAAGGGAGGCGGAAACCCCGGCGGAAAGTTGGCTGACAAGATAAACCAAGACTTTGGCGAGCTCGACAAGTTCAAGCAACAGTTCAGCGACGCCGCTAAGACTGTCGAAGGAAGCGGTTGGGCGTTGCTACTCTATGATTCAGAGATCGACACACTCGTCCTCACTCAGATCGAGAAGCAGAACTTCATGCACCTCGCGGAACTCCCGATCTTGCTGGGGTGTGACGTATGGGAGCATGCATACTACTTGCAGTACTGGAACGACAGAGGAAAGTACGTCGACGCATGGTGGAACGTAGTCAACTGGGATGACGTGGGCAAGCGCTTCGACAAGGCAAAGAAGTAGCTCCCCCCCATTTTTCTTTTTCGTACAAGAAATTCAGAGGAAGTTCACTGCAGGCGCTTCATCCCAACAGAGATATATCAACGGCTCGACAATTATCAAGATGCAATGAAGATGCTTCTTGTTGGAGCCGGAAACATAGGGGCAGTCATAGTTAGGGATCTCGTCTTGAGCGGTTGTCACGACATAACCGCTGTGGACGTAGATAAGTCAAAGCTCCTGGCGCTTGAGCGTGAACACGGAGGTCTGGTCCGTACCCTGCAGCTCGACGTGGCAAATGAAAAGACACTAGCACAAATGATGAAAGACTTTGAGGTCACGATCAATGCGGCCAGCTACAAACTCAACCTCCCCGTCCTGAGAGCCGCCATTGATGCCAAGTGTAACGTAGTGGACTTGGGAGGACTATACCATGTAACTCTGCGAGAGTTGCAGTATGATGGTAGGGCGAAGAAGGCAGGGGTGGTAGCGATCTTGGGCATGGGGGACGATCCAGGAACATCAAACGTCTTGGCGAGAATGGCTTCTTGGGAACTCGAGTCGGTCTCAGAGATCAGAATCAGGTGGGGAAGCATCACACCACGAACGGGCAGCATCGTCTTCGGTTTCTCGGTCGCCACTTGTCTGGATGAAGCAACTATGAACGCTGTGAAGTTCTCGAATGGAAGACGCATTGGTATTCCACCTCTCTCGGAAATGGAGGAGGTGATCTTCCCCGAGCCGGTTGGTCGACAGCGGACCTATGCCATACTCCACAGCGAACTAGCCACGTTACCCAAGTACATCGAGGGCGTTGAGAATGTGACATACAAGGATTCTTGGGACGAAGCAACGATAAACGTGGTCGAGTTTCTCAGGGCTTCCGGATTTGCGTCTGACCGCAAAGTCGCTATCGATGGAATGAGAGTTTCGCCGAGAAGACTACTGCTTGCCCTTCTTTCTCCCAATGAGCCAGAAGGTGCAACTGGGTGTCTGCTTGTCCGAGTAACCGGAAGAATGCACGGCAGGGGAGAGGAGGTAGCATACTGCCTGGGACCAGTTACGTATAGCAAGAAGTACCACGCTCCTGTTACAGCGTATACTACAGCCATACCCGCATCTATTGTCGCACAGATGATGTCGAAAGGACTGATACAGCAGACCGGAGTGCTGCCCCCAGAGGAGCTTAACGTAGAGCAGGTGAAGTATTTCCTCGACCAAATGAGCGCTCGCGGACTGGATGTCCAGAGGCCAACTGCAGGTGGATAGATTAGCGCTTTCGAGCTGCAGGCTGGGGGGTTGGTCGGCGTCCGACGAAAATCAAGAAATACTTAAGAAGGTGCCAAAGTATCGAGCCCTCAATAGATTGGTGTCGGAAAGCGGTCGCAAGGACCGTCTGAGACAGGTGGAACCTGAGGGTGATGCTGCCTATGCAAACCAGAAACCTCTCAAGCCACTTACGACAGCGTTTGGCTTGATACCACTGGCAGTACCGTATGATGACACGCCTCCAGAGTTGAGAGTGCTTAATGCAGTTGCCCTCGGGCTTCTCTTTGAAAACACGAGCAGCGTCGCGCAAGAGCTTGGCATGTCGAAGCTGGACCTTAACAGAGTCCTACGTTCGTTGAAGAACAATGGTGCTATCTATGTTGGCGCCACCGGAAAATACAGGCTTAGTTTCAGAACTTCGAACTTCCCAAGCATCGTCGTCAAGTAGGACGACGAAGCCAGACGTTTTGCTGAACTGGTGGGGCAAGTCGTAAATACGATAATTCCAACGAATTCTGCAAGGTCGCCGTAGTTGGATAGCGATGCCACCCGAATGGAGACAGACCAAACGATGCGGACGCCCAATAGCCTAGACTTGTCGAGAGGCGCCTTCGTCGGCACGAAGGGAGATGACGACCACACTCTGCTCACTGTCAGCGACCTGACGGTTGATTTCGTCTCCGTGGATGGTAGAGTCAGGGTTCTCGACCATGTGGCGTTGAAGGTCAATGAAGGGGAGGTTGTCGGAATTGTAGGTGAAAGTGGTTCTGGCAAGACAACCACCGCTTTGGCGATTCTTGGGTTGCTGGATTCACCTCCTGTCGAGATAGTTAGTGGCAGCATAGTCTTCGATGGTCGAGACCTATTGAAGCAGAGCCCGGAGGATATGGCGAAGGTGCGAGGAACTGGCATCACCATGGTCTTTCAGGAACCTCTTGACTCGCTGAATCCGGTCTACAGGGTTCAATCGCAAATCGAAGAATCCATTGAGGTTCAGAACAGGACTTCGAATTCGAAAAAGGTGAAGAAGGATAGCGTTGATTCAAAGGGGCTGATGACAGATCTGCTCAAGAGTCTCTGCATAGACAAACCTGAAGAAGTTCTGAAAGAGTATCCGCACGAACTGTCCGGAGGAATGCGGCAGAGAGTCGCGATATCCATGTCGATGATTGAGAAACCAAGGTTGCTGATCTGTGACGAACCGACCACCGGACTTGATGCCTACGTTCAGAATAGAATTCTCGGTATGTTGAGCCAGTCGAAGAAGTCTGGTGCGACGATGCTGTACATAACTCATGACTTGACGGTGGCCTCTCAAGTTTGTGATAGGTTGTACATCATGTACGCGGGAAGGATGATGGAAATCGGCAAGACGCGTGATGTCCTCGAAAGCTCGCTTCATCCCTACACAACTACTCTGATTGCTTCGGTTCCTCAGGGGTTTGAAGATTCACCCCCGCTACCAGTTCAACTCGGTGAGCCACCTGATCTGAGAATGCTTCCCGCCGGATGCAAGTTCGGTCCCAGATGCCCCTATGTCAAAGATGTCTGCAGGAGGGAAGAGCCCAAACTTCTTGAGGTTGATCAGGGGAGATATGCCGCTTGTTGGAAGTTCGACAAGACAAATGGGAAATATAGTTGAAATTGAGAATCTAACGGTGAGCTTCCGGTCAAGGAGAAGGGTCGGTCTTCTCTTCGGAAAAAGCACCCGAATGAAAGCTCTGGACGTCGTTTCTCTGACAATCAAGGAGCGAGAGACGTTCGGGCTGACGGGCGAAACAGGTTCGGGCAAATCTACGCTGGCGAAGGTCTTGGTTGGTCTGTACAAGCCCACGTCCGGAAGCGTCAGACTACTCGGCAGAGAGATCAACTTCAGTAGCAGGAAAGACTTGGCGTTCCTCAGACAGAACGTGGGCATAATTCTGCAAGATCCGGTCAGGTCCCTGAATCCTAGACTTACCGTCAAAGAAATCATAGCTGAGGCGCTCATCGCCTCCAAGACAGTCCCCAAGAGTGAGTTCGACGAGAGGATTGACTCTGTGATTCATCTTGTCGGATTAACTGGCAATCTCCTCGGTTCTCATTCGAGGGAGCTCAGCGGGGGTCAGAAGCAGAGAGTGAGCTTGGCCAGAGCCCTGGTGGTGCCCAAGAAACTCCTCATACTCGACGAGCCGACAAGCTCGTTGGATGTCTCCATCCAGGCTCAGGTTCTGAATACACTCAAGAGACTAAAATCCGAACTGAACCTGTCCTACCTATTCATTACTCACGACATCAATGTCATCAAATACGTCAGCACCAGACTGGGTGTCCTCTTCTATGGCAAGATGGTAGAGATAGGGGATACGCGAACGGTAGCCACCGAGCCCAAGCATCCCTATACTCAGAGCTTGATTTCGAATGTGCTCACGCTCAGGAGGACACAGCTGCAAGAATCCATTGTTTCTGAACACAGACCTGCCCCGACCGGATGCCGATATCGCTTAGTCTGTGCCCTCGCCTTTGACAAATGCAACAGCGTGCCACCCGCTGTGGACGTGGGATCGGGCCATGTGGTCTCCTGTTTTCTTGCCACTGGAGGATCGATGAGATCGGCGCAAGGCGAGGTGTACCACAATGCGGTCGCAACAAGTCCAGGCGCGACTTCTCGCTCTTCCTAAGGACACCTTCAGTGGCAAGCACAGTACTATCATAGGACATAGTCGGCTAGTTGGTTGGAGCCTTTGGGGGCCCACCCTTCTCCTTCGCCAAGCTCTCCTCGTACTCTACAATGGGTGTGCTTCTAAGAGGTATGTGCGGCCGGAGCTTCACGTCAAGTGACTCCCTCACCCCTTCGCCAAAGAAGCTGAAGCCCGCAACTATTATCATCAGCACTAGGGCGGGGATCACCACCTGCGAGGGATACAAAAAGAGGTTGTAGGACACACTGGACACCATCTTCCCGAGCTCCGGCATGTCTGGAGGGATACCTACGTTCAGGAAACCAAGGGTTGACAGTGTGAGCAACGCCGTTCCTATGTCAGTGGTTGCATAAACAAGCACACTCGGCAGGACGTTAGGGATAGCGTCCTTCCTCATTATGTAAGAGAATGAAGAGTTCAATGCTTTGGAGACAGAAACGAAATCCTCGGCAGCCACTTGCAGTACCGCTCCACGTACGAGTCTGACGTAAGGGGGCCACCATACAACGATTAACGAGAGAGTAACGTTCAGGAGACTAGGACCGAGCGTAGCAGCGACTGCCAAGCTCATGATTATGGTCGGAAAGGCGAGAAACATGTCAGTTAGTCTCATTATTACTTCGTCGAACAATCCCCTGAAGTATCCTGCCAGCGTACCCAGGACAATCCCGATGGCTGCGGAGACAATCACGACCGCGACCGGAACTCCCAAGTCGACAGGGATTGAAGCTATGACTTGAGACAGAATATCCCTGCCTTCGAAGTCGGTTCCGAAGAGGTGTGAAAGGGAAGGGGAAGCGTTGGTCTGCAGGAAATTGGACTGGTAGGGGTTGTAGGGAGTAATCCTCCCAAAGCTCACCACCTCCAGAACGGCGAGGAGAATGAAGCATACTACCACGAAAACTCCGAAAGTGGACAGGCGGTTTGAGAAGATGAGCCGTCTGAGTCTGTCCAATTCACTACTCAAATTGACCCTCCCAGGGTGATGCGAGGATCGAGCAGCGAGTAGATGACGTCAGCCAAGAAGTTCGCGACGATAACGCCTAGGGTGAAGACCATAACACACGCTACGAGCACCGGATAATTCACAGAAATTATCGCCATATACGTAAACTGCCCTATTCCGGGCCAGGCAAAGATCTGTTCGATAATGATTGTTCCGGAGAGCAACCATCCGAATGTCAGAGCTATTATCGTGTTCGCGTCGACGAGAGCGTTTCTCAGGATGTGCTTCCTTCTCACTTCTCCTTCCTGCAGCCCTTTAGCGCGAGCGGCCTTCACGTGTGTTGACCATCTTACGTCAAGTATTGATGATCGCATGATCCTCGCAACTATGCTGAATTCGAGCAACGCAAGAGTAGTCGCCGGCAGGACGAGATGGTCGAGTCCGGACAACAGGGCTGTGCCGTTGGCCTGAAGAAGTGCGTCTAGGACATAGATTCCCGTTATCGACGCGATCCTTGGGATTGCTTGCGAAAACATGCCTCCAGAAGGGAATATCGGGATATAGCTCGCGAACACTAGGATGACCAGTATGGCACCAACGAAGTACGGAGTCGACCAAGTGGTCAAGTAGAAGACTCTTATTGCCGAATCGGTCTTGCTGCCGAAGCGCATTCCAGAAATATAGCCGAGGCCAACACCTAGAACAATAATAATGATGAGCGAGGCAATCACGAGCTCAAGAGTATTCGGAAGGTAGAAGAGAAGCTCTGATGATATTGATCGCCCTGTCTGTGGGTCGGTGCCGAAGTTACCCGTCAGGTACGTTGCGAAAAAGTAATAGAGCTGGACCTGGAGAGGCTGATTCAGGTGATACGTGGCTACCACGGCCTGTATCGTCGACTCGCGCGCCTTTGACCCAGCCCACAGATGTGCTGGGTCAGGACTGAGAACATGCGAAATGAAGAAGACAATTAGTGACACGCCAACAAGCACTAGGATTGAGCCGACTACTCTTTTGCCAAGATAGGGAAGGAATTCCCTGAGGGAGACCGTATTCTGTCTCCATCCGTCAACGTGTAAAGTTGACCGTATTGTAGAATAGGAAGTAGGTGGCGGCCGACCCGGCGGGGTTCGGAATCATGCCGGTGATTCCGTTCTGATTGACCGTCATCGCGTTGGGTACGTACAGCCAGATGTCAGTGTAGCTCTGATACATTGCTCGAGTAATGTTCGCGAAGTCCGATACTACTGTCGGATTGTTAGAGGATGTCGACGCGTTCGTGGTCCAAGCGATGGCGTGGGGATCTGAATAGGCCGATGTCCCGATGTAGTTGCCAGAGGTGAAGTAGTAAACGTAGTCTATGCTCGCGGTGTAGTCTTCGCTATAGAAGCCTATTCCCATCGAGTACGTTGTATCCGTGCTGCTTGACGAGTAGATCAATGTCGAATAGGCCTTGAAGGGTAGAGGCGAGAGATTTACGGTAATGCCAACAGAGTTCAGGTACGTCTTCACGATCTGAGCGACCTGACTATCTGTAGGGGAGTCGGAATCGTAGAGGAAGTTGACCGCCGGGAAGACCTTCCCGCCCGCGTTCATCGCAGTGCCGTTGGGAAGCCTTGAGACAAAACCTGCCTGAGCCAACAGTGTGGCCGCTCGAACGGGATCGTATTGATACGGACTGAGCCCAGCGGTCGCCTCATCATAGTATGGGAATCCTGGAGGGACAGGCCCAACCCACTGGATGGCATGACCGGCGAATACGACACTAATGATTGTCTTGTAGTCGATGCTGTAGGAAATCGCCTCTCGAACAGTGGTATCGTTGAAAGCTGGTAACGCTATCGGATCCATATACAGGTAGTAGACTCCCTCCGCTGAACCGAAGACCGTCGGTAGGATGGATGTGGTGACGCCCGACATCGCGTGCGTAACGTTGTAATACGTCACAGGGACGACAATCACCTGCGCTGTCCCCGACCGCAGGTCGGCGATGCTCGCTGCGGGTGTCTTGTAATATATTATGATGTTATTGAGGATTGCCGGTTCGATCGCGTTGTTCAGACTCGATAATGGAAGGCCGTTCGCCCAGTAGTTGGGATTCTTGACAAAGCTAACGCTCTGTCCCTGCACCCACGACTGCAATTCGTAGAATCCTGTGCCGAGGCAGCTTGTTTCCATCTTGGGATTCGGGCTATCCGCTACTACACCTCCATTGCTCTTCACGTACGCCGGATCGACTGCCATCGCCATTGGCGTCGCCAACGTGGCAAGGAAGGCCGAATAAGGCGCGTTTCCATTGTATCCATAGCCCAGGTTAATCCTGACCTCATAGGGGCTGATGACCTGGACCGATTGGTCTGGTCGCATCATGTCTGATAGATTGTTAGCTGAGGGGTTCGAATAGTTCATCGAATTCAGCATCGAGCCGGTCACATTGAAACTCATTCCGTTCCCAGCGGCAAGATTCTGAGCCAGAATCCAAGACGGAGCCTGGTTCATCACTAGCGTCCTGTAGATTGAAAACCAGACGACATACGCGTTGAATGGGTCACCATTGCTGAAAGTTACGCCCTGTCTGAGAGAGAAAGTGTAGTTCATACCATTGCTCGACACATTCCAGCTTTGAGCAAGAACGCCTTCGTAAGTGGTATCGCTTGTGCCATTGACGTCACGAGCCCCTGATAGACTTGTTCAACCACCTCCCAGCCGGGTGTCACGTACGTGACAGCTGAGTCCAACGTATCAGGTTGAGTCTGTTCCTCTACAACCAGTGATGTCCGCGCGAATGATGAGGTAGTACTGCTGTGCGGAGACATGGTAAGCGTGTAGTAAGCCGCGACAGACGCCACAACAATGACGACAATAACCAAGACGGCAATCAGCATTCTCGTGATGGCTCTTCGTTCAGAAGAACTCATGCAACAGGAACGCTTGGTTTCGGCTATTTACGCGTTATCTGATTATGGG
>CAWIJZ010000053.1:0-8186 GCA_963836465.1 uncultured Nitrososphaerota archaeon | reverse complement strand
AGGCTGCGACGATATCGTAATGGACTTCCTTGGGAAACCAAACATGCCTCTCGATGAAGCCTCGCACTTGTTAGTACAGTTTCTCATAGCTTGAATAGTACGTCCTGACAGGTCTCTTCGTGCCGAGTTCAGTTTCCTTCTGGATGCTGGCCACGTCGAGCAGTCATCTCTTACCGTGTTCCGTCAAGCAGGGCTTCGTTCCGTCTTGACTTGGACTTCTTCTCTACTTGCTCAGCGATTCTCTCCGCCTCTCCAGTCTGGAGCGATGCCGAAAAAATCTCGGAAACTAGAACTCCGGCGACAATCCCATGATCATTGGCAAGCGTCTTGACTTCCCGATGCACTTCGGGATTGGCAATTCTGATGTATGGCAACTTTATCACCGCACAACAATACAAAGCCCCTTTATATCTAGTCTGACTCAGACCAGTCTAGTGGTCTAATTGACACTCTCCCAAAGGGAAGCTCGGCTGCTCACGATCATCTTGGAGAACCCAAATCTGGGTCAGATAGAGCTTGCTAAGAAGGTAGATGTTGCACGAGAGACACTCAAAAAAAACCTTGCCAGCCTTAAGGAACAGAACTTGATCATGGACAGCGGCAAACAAAGGCAAGGCACCAAGGCAAAATGGCGCGCCGTGGATGAATTGCACGCGAGACACCTACTAGCTGAACAAGTCTCTAAGGATTCTCTTGCGCGTGGAATTCAAGAAGGCAGGATAACGACGATTGAGATACCTTTCTCAAAGTTGGTAGCTTCCGCAAAGTTCGTTGAGGGTGTTCTCTCTGACCTAAGCCTACCAGGAGATGCGGAGAATGAGCGAGCGAGGACGCAGCTGTCGGAGATCAGTGATAAGGTTCCGGTTGTCAGAGTGAGTATGGTGAATTATCAGAACACACCAGTACCAAATGATTACATGGGTAAGTGCCTCAAGGATTTAGTGAACTCTGCATGCGAGTTACCTATAGAGCAGTTGAAAGCGCTTCCCAATCACCACATCAAAGAAGAAGATGTCGAGATGCTGATGCGGTTGAAGTACTCCATCGTCATAGAAGTTGACTACAGCAACCTAGAACAAATGGACAGGAGCGCTGGTTGGGGCTAAGTTTGGCCATGCATATTGAGGATCTATGGCTGGATCCCCGGAAGGTGAACGAGGGAATGCATATGAGGGGCATCAGCCAGTCAAATAGACATACGTGCACAGTCCTTCGGGATAGTTCTGGGACTAGCTATATCCCGACTGAGTGTGTACCTAGCTAAAACCAGTCCGAATATGCCGGCAAAGGCAGGCAATAAAGGGCAAAAGACAAAGAAAAGCAAGCAAAAGACGACGTCGCAAGCGCTTGCCAAACGGTGGCTTTTGACCCTCAAACCTTGCTTCTAGCCCTAAAATGTTCGACCCAGGGCTCAAAGAAGAAAAGCGACTAAAAGGGGATGATTTGCGAATCCTCAAATAGTCGATTCCAGCCTTAAATTAGACATGGGAATCACAAAAGAGCAAAAAAGAAGAAAAGCGAAGAAAAAAGAAGCCCTAAGGAGGAGGAAAAAGACGTCGTCAATGTTCACAAAACGGTCGATTTTTGCCTTAAAATAGTCGATTCCGGCCTCAAAGTGCTGCAGCAGAAAGAAGAAGCAGGAATCGGAAGGAAGAGGAAGAGAGGAAGCCCAAACTTTCTTCTACGTTCCGCTTTTAGGCTCTAGGGCAGAAAGATGCAGAAATAGCCGGCACAAACGGCTTTGAGCCCATTTCGCAGGCCGAAGCCTTCGTCCAACATGGGCGGCTGATGATATTGATTCCTTTTCCAGCAGCAATAGATATCCAAGGCCATTCGTGACAGGAGGCCGGATGGGCTTGATTCTCTTGCCCAGCGATTCTCCTCTTCACCGCTTGACCATCAACAAGAGCAGGGCCGACGAGAAGATGGCCAAGGAAGCCACTGTTCCAAATCCGACGGCGGGCGAAAGCACGGTCCAGAGCACCCCTATCATGGTGCTCGAGACAAAGTCCCCGACTCCGTTAACCGTCTGAAGCACGCCGAATCCCGTGCCTTTCACAGTAGATCAAAATTTTAGAGAACGTTCCAACGACCTGGTCTTATGAGTCACATCATAGAACCAAACCGTTGGAATGTTCCAAGAGGGATGGACAGGTCCAGGTACTACATAACCGTTAAGCAGACAGTCTCTCAGGCGTTGAACCTTGGGGCGAGGAATAACGACGCCGTCCTTGGCACGATGATCCTTGCTTCCCTTACCAACGGCTATGTGGAAGGTTCAGCGAAATTCACGGATGTATGTGGACAGACAGTAAGGAATCATCTGAGAGAGCAGGACCCATCAGATCTCGTCAGGGTGAACGACGACGTGGTGATGAAGCTTATGTCGATGGGTGCCTTCTCAAGGAAGCGTATACTTGCAATAGACACGCATGATATCATGTACTATGGCGATCCTGATACCGAAGGCGTTGTCGGGACGCAGCCAAAGAGAGGCTCTCACTGGGCATACAAGTTCGGAAGCATAAGCGTCCTGCTAGATGGGGAGAGGCTGACGCTTGCAGCTGTACCTGTCCTGCGCGAGCCAAGGCTGGAGCACGTAAGGATGTTGATTGAACATGCCCTCGCTCTTGACATCAGACCAAAGCTCATCCTTCTGGACGGTGCGTACAACTCCGCTGAAGTCATAAACCATCTGAATGGCATCGGTGTGAAGTACATCATCCGGATGGCGCCACCCATCGAAGGGATCAGGCCAGGAGACGATTTCGTCTACAGGACAAGGGGGCACAGGAGGAGAGAGGATGAACAGGCCACGTTCAGGATCGTAGCGATCAACGGAAGGGACAGGAGCGGGAAGGTCAGGCTCTTCGTATTCGCCACAAACACGAATCTGAATGTAAGGAGGGTCAGGAAGCTATACAGGAAGAGGTGGGGAATAGAAACATCGTACAGGATGATAAACAAGTTCCTTGCAAGGACGACATCGAAGCTGTACGCGGTGAGGAGGCTATACTTCCATTTCGCGATCCTGCTCTACAACCTGTGGGTCGTGCTGAATCGCTCTGAAGGTAGGATCGTCGCAGACTCGTTGAAGCTTCACGCCATCGTGGCACTGGTTCTGTCATTCATCCCTGATGCAGAAGGAGCGGGATGAGGTTATGAGATGGGTGAATCTTTGATCTACTGTTCAGAGCCGGGTCACCGATCAGGTCTGAGGCGTAGGCCCTCTCGACGGTGTCTACGATTGCCGTCTGCAACCCCGCAAGGATGAAGATTGTGAGCAGGATTGCGACGCTGGCGGTTTCGAAGACCGAAGCAAAGCAAGCGAGGGCGAAGACAAAATAGCCGAGCGCGAGGAGGTTCCTCTTTGAAGTCCTGTCTGCGAAATAGCCGGCTGGGAACGAACCGAGCGCGTAGGTGACGTTCAAGACCAGGTAGAGGGAGACGGCGAACTCCGAAGCAGCGCGGGCGCCCAGCGAAGGCAGGAGCACCTGCTCCGCTCTAAGAGTGAAGATGACGTTGGAGAAGTTGGCTACTCCAAAGAGGCCAACGCTCAATAGGAAGACCCTGAAGTTCTTGGGAAGGCTCATCACTGACGAGAAGAACGACGGGCCTCTCCCTTCCCCGCTGGTCCTCCCTTCCCCGGAGCGCCTCCCCACATCCCTGACAAGGAATACGACGCACGCCATGCAGACCACGCCCGGAATAAAGGAGACGAAGAAGATCTGCGACAATGAGATGTAGGGAATGAGGAAGAGCGCGATGGCAGGCCCTATTACGGCTCCTATCGTGTCGAAGGTCCTCTCGAGGCCGAACGCCTTGCCCGTCGTGCCGGGAGGTATAGAATCCACCAGCAGGGCATCCCTCGGAGGCCCTCTGGCGCCTCTTCCCATCCATGCCCCCATCCGGAGGGCCAGCACTTCGACCCACGAAGTGACGAAGCCGATGGCGGGGATCAGGAGGGTTGTGAGCAGGTAGCCCAGGTACATTATCGGGGTCCGCCTCCCGGACTTGTCGGAATAGTAGCCAGAGTACGACTTCACGAGGCTGGAGGAACCGTCGGAGGCCCCCTCTACGAGTCCGACTGTGGCGGCGTTCCCCCCAACGGCCAAGATAAAGAAGGGGAGAATGGAGGTAGCCATCTCATGGCTCATGTCCGAGAACAGGCTTGTGAGGCTTATCCCTAACACGTTGCGATTTAGCCACGACGAAGGCGGCGGAGTGATTATCCCTTTGTCGTCCTCGTTGCTAGGCAAGTCCGGTCTGCTCACTCTACGACCGGTTTCCTTCGGAGCCGACTCGGGTTATAAACTTACGAAGCCTCCTTCGGGTCCGGTTCAAGGCGCGTCACACGCCTCGAGCAACGGTAGGAAGCGCCGTTCCAAGCTGAATAGAGCTCGTGTCTGAGATTGAAGATCCAACCTAATGAGCCTTGGTAACCCTGTACGCTTACGATCGTTCACAGCCCCTCGTCGTGATGATATCGATTTCCTTTCCAGCAGCAACAGATATCCAAGAGTACCCATGAAAGCGCAATTCCTGTTTGTCTGAACTGGAGTTTGGGCAAACTTAAACTTCTGAAATCTTGCCTACGTCTGCCCAAAGCTCAAGGTGAAAGTACATGCGAAGTAGGTTTGGAAGACGGCCTCCTTGGTTCGAAGGACGACCAGAGAGGTCGTGCATTACATCAGCCGCAAGCATCCCATGTCCGTCACTTCTTCCTTCGTCGGCTGTGCGAGGTCCACAATCGAGACTGCGCCAGAATGGAAGAGCGTATTTCGCCACCGCGATCTTTGGGGACACCTAAATGTATCACAGAATGCACTCCGCTGTTCGACTCAAAATGAAGCCGCTTCCAGATTCCGTCAAGAAGCTTATCGAGGCGAAGACCTACGCGAACGTTGCCACGCTGATGCCAGATGGGTCTCCTCAAGTCACGCAGACGTGGGTTGACCACGACGGGGACATCGTCCTGATCAATACTAATGAAGGGAGTCAAAAGCACAGGAACGTTGTAAGGAATCCCAAGATCGCGCTCGATATCTGCGATCCGGCCAATCCTTACAACATGGCCGTCATCCGTGGGCGTGTCAGCGAAGTGACCTTCGATGGAGCGGAGGAGCACATAGACCGAATGGCAAAGAAGTATCTGGGGCAGGACAAGTATCAAATGCGTCAACCTGGAATCAGACGCGTTCTCATCAAGATCGAACCAACTCATGTGACGGCCCCGTTTGCCGATAGCCCGCGTTGGAAAGCCTGGGATTCACGGCAGAAGTAGGACGATGAGCGAACTCGGTTTCACCTTCCGGCTTCTCCCGAAAAGGTCTCAAGGCCAAGGTTGGAAGAGAGCGCGCAAAGATTCCGAAAACGGACGCACCGAGAGCAACAACGAGGATCGTGAGACCAAGAACGGATGCCAGAAGTCCAAAAACGCCAACTTCGACGTCGAAGAATGAACGCGTCGGTATGGCAACAAATGCGGCATAGGTGAAAGTGCCATTCGTGAAAGCTTCAAAGAGAGAAGATAGGAATGCCCAGTCAACTGGTAGAACAACAGCAAACGCAAACGTCGCCAATAGAATCCGCCGTGGCTTTGTCAGATGTCCTAGGACGAATGCGAACGAGACGGTCCCGGATAATGCTACATAGAGGCTTAGCCTTTGGAAATTCCGACCGTACTCGAATATGAACGGACTGAAGATAAGATCCATGGAACAGAAAGCCACGGTCACCATCAGGAAGAAGACGTCGGGACTATCTCTGAGATATTGCGTTAACATCCGCAGCTGACTCGTCATTGGAAATAGGTCTCTGACCTTTCGAGAGGAACCGTACCAGCGAAGAATTGCCATGCTGACAGCCAATGTGGTGACAATGCCATAGAGCATCAGAACCAACGGCTGCTGGAAGCTGAAGATTCCGTAAGGCGGCTTTCCCACGGAGAAAAGGCTTTGCTCGGAAAAGCTCGCTGGGCCAGTGCGGGTGCCGATAGAGGATAGGCTATTGATTTCATCTTGAAGCCTGATGATGACGACCGGCGTAGTTATGGCGAACGTGGCAAGAGCAGCGAGAGCACCTGAGACCAGTCGTAACAGTCGCTTGCGGTTCTTTTCTTCTCTCGCGATGACAGTAAATGCGATTACCGCCGCTGCTGCAAGAGGGTCCAGAGATAGTTTCGACCCTATCGCAAGACCCAAGAAAGCACAGCTTGCGACCAGAGCGGTCCCCGATCCTCGGATGTACCAATAGAGTAAGACAACCGATAGCATTGAGAAAACCGCACAATAGATGTCAAGCATGGCCATCGTCGAAATATCAATAAAACCTGGAGCAGAAATGGCAATCAGGAAGCCAAATATTCCAGCGAGAGCGCCCTCCCCAAGTCGTGTTCCGAGATAGATGAGACCAATCAACCCGATCATCGCAATGAAGAGCGACGCGGTTCGAGCGCTGACCACTTCGCTAAGGGTTAGCCGCGTTTGGTCCAGGGGGACATCTCCGGAGGTCTGAAGGTGTTTTGGAAGGCTGTGATGCACGTTAAGCTGTGGAGAAAAGGTATGCCCCTCAGCCAGCATGAATAGGCCCATCAAAAATTCTCCAGCGAACGGATGATTCGGACTGAAAAAAGTCACGGATTCTGCGGACAATCGACCCTGAAGAAAGGCAAGATTCTGCATCGCGCCTTCCATATAGATTGTCTCATCAGAATGCAGAGCATGAACGGGAAGAAGTGGAAAGAGAGACACAAAGAAGAGCGTACCGATGCCTATTGCCATTACCAAAGACAGTACGTTGATGATTCGTGCGCGATTGCGGAGTCCTATCTGAAGATTCAGAAGCGCACCGCCTTCGATCCCTGCAAGTGAAGTCCGAGGCCGCTAATCATACTTTTCGCCAGGGGTACGCTGCCTCTTACTAAAGAACTTGAGAAGCTATTGTAGTCCGTTCCTTGACGCAAAGTTGACAATCTACTGTTGATCAGTTATGCTCAGGTAAGGTGCCTACGGACGAACCGAAACACGAGCCTAATAGGCTCGAGAAGTCCCTTGAACCTCAGTCCACCATGGACGAGGTAGTAGACACCGAAGAGACCCACAATCGTGATGATGATGATAGCTGCGACCACGGCCCCAGAAGCAGCCTTGCGTCCATTAGGCATACATTTCTTTAATCTCGAATTACTCATAAATCTTTGCCGGTACGCACGTACGCAAAGGTCATCTATGCCTCTGAGAGAGGCAGGGCCAACTCTTCAGCCGATGTGATACCGACGTAGCCACGAATCCGCCCCGGCCCACCATATTCTCAACAACACAAGGATTAACGAAGTCAGCCCATTCGCAGGTCCAAGCCAAGGGCGGGGCCTGCTGCCGGAGCTTGTTGCGCTGCGCACCGTCATAATCGATGTGACGATCTCACACTTTCAGGTTGCGCACTTCATTGAAGCCGATTAAGAGGAGCACGACCACAGCGAATGATAGGAGATCCGACCGTGTACAAGAAAAGAGGATACGGCGCCAGCGTGGCGTAGCCTAGAGCCTCGATGGGGGCTACGGCGGCGACGAGCTGAAGCCTGCCCGCTAGTCGGAACCATCTGACGTTCAACTTGGAGGTGACAAGACTGAAGCTCCTCCAGATGAACACGGCGGCAACCACTGGGAGAGCCCAAGTCTCGATGAGGCCGAGAGTGAATAGGAATGGATCGAAGGTGGGACCATAGGCGACCAAGACCCGTTGACGATGTTAGTGTTGGCGTGGAAGAGCTGCAATGGAGGAAGCACCCCTGCCAGAATCAGGAAGAGGACAGCCCACACGGCGTTACTCCAAATCCCATTCTCCGATGCGGCCTCCGAAAGACGCCTAAAGGCAAGGTAGAGGAAAACTAGGGTCACAAGGGCGAGCGGAATCAAGGGAAACACCAAGAGATTGAGCCTGCCGGAACCGGGCAGGTAGAACCAGACGGCCAGCTGTGAGTCCCTACCCCAATAGAAGCCGTTTGGGGCGAGAAGGGCACCTATCACTTGGAATATCAAAATGAGCATCAACGAGACGAATGCTATTTCACCGTACGAGCCGGCCTGCCGGGCGGTGGCCATGGTGCATCCCCTTGGGAGATACACATCGTGAGGCTGTTATTTAGACCTCGCGCACTCACTCAGTTAACCTATTGTATTCATTAG
>CAWIJZ010000052.1:0-13757 GCA_963836465.1 uncultured Nitrososphaerota archaeon | reverse complement strand
TTGGTCTCCTACGCCTTTCGCATGTAGGCCCGCAGGGTCAGCGGAGCGAATATGACCACGACCGCTATCGACCCTATGAGCGACAGCCAGAAGTCATTGCCGATGGTGCCCTGGTTGAAGAGCTGCCGGACGGCGCTCACGATGTAGGTCAACGGGTTTACGTTGACAAAGTCCTGCAGCCAGCCGGGGCAGGGTGCTGGTCGGCACGAAGGCGCCTGAGAGGAATGTCAGAGGGAAGAGGATGGCCGTGGAGATGCCCTGGACCGTCTGCGCCGTCTTGAGGACGACGCCGAGCAGCGCGAATATCCAGCTGATGCACCACGAGCAGAAGACGACGAGGACGCCGCCTGCCACAGCTCCCGTCGAGGCTAGCCCAGCGGAATCCTAGGAGATAGCCCATGACGAAACGTCAGACTCGTGGCGATCGCGTAGCGGACAACGTCGGCAAGCAGCGGTCCTGTGAGCGGGGCGATCCGGGCGATGGGCATCGACTTGAAACGATAGAACACCCCCTTGTCCATGTCCTCGCGGAGCTGGACGCCCGTCGCCATGGACGCCGTCAGGGCCGTCTGGGCCAGGATGCCGGGGATGATTATCGGCAGGTAACCGCTCACGCTGCCGGAGATCGCACCGCCGAAGAGATATACGAACATCAGCGTGAAGAGAATGGGCTGAATCGTAACGTCGAAGAGCTGTTGCGGCGTCCGGCGAATCAGGAGCAGGTTGCGGTAAGCCATCGTCAGCGAGTTGCTGATGGTCATCCGCAGGGTCACGCGGTTCTTGAGCCTGCGCTGAGCGCCGGGGACTATCTGCGCGGTCATGGCATGGTCGCTCCTTTCTCAGCCTGCTTGCCATCGCCGGTCAGCGCCAGGAAGACTTCGTCGAGGGTCGGTTCCTGCACGCTCACGTTGGCGAGGTGAATTTTCGCCTCGCGCAGTGAGACGAGCAGGTCAGTCACCCGATCGGGGTCTGCCATCGGCGCCGTGACGAGCGTGGGCTCGGGCGTGGAAGCTTTCACATTGAGCACCGTCTGGGTGATGCGAATCGCTTCGGCGGTGTCCTTCTCATCGGCGAGGTGCAAGGTGCAGCGTCGCTTTTCCGACCGCCGCCTTCAACTCACGAGGCGTGCCCTCGGCCACCACGCGACCGTGGTCGATCACGGCTATCCGGTCCGCGAGCTGGTCGGCCTCATCAAGGTACTGTGTGGTCAGGAGAATCGTCGACCCGGAGGAGACGAGCCGTCGGATGGATTCCCACATCTGTATCCTCGTGCGCGGGTCGAGGCCGGTCGTCGGCTCGTCCAGGAAGATGAGCGGTGCTTGCACAATGAGACTTGAGGCGAGGTCGAGCCTCCGCCGCATGCCGCCCGAGAACTTGTCGAGCGTCCTCTTGGCGGCGTCCGCCAGCCCGAACTCCTCCAGCAGCTCGGCGGCCCTCTTGCTCGCTTCGGACCTACTGAGGCCGAGCAGCAGCGCGAAGATTGTCAGGTTCTCGGATGCGGACAGCTTCTCATCGACTGCGGCGCTCTGGCCCGTCACGCTGATGAGCTGACGGACGACCTGGGTCTCGTGCACCACGTCGTGGCCGAACACCTTGGCGTTCCCGCCGTCCGGCTTGAGAAGCGTAGTCAGCATGTTGATGATGGTCGTCTTGCCGGCACCGTTTGGCCCGAGCAGGGCATAGATGCAGCCGGTTGGTATCGACAGGTCTACGCCGTCAACGGCGCGGTTGTCCCCGAAGACCTTGACGAGCCCGTGGGCTTCGATGGCGAGGGTGCTCTGCTCGGCGCTCGGGTTCCCGTCCTGGATTCCTGATTGTTGCATCATCATGGACCGCTCCTTGATTGCAGCGCGCCGTTGAGGGCCTCCAGCCTCCTCGTCAGCTTCTCTATCCTGTCCCTGTACTTCGAGAGGCTTGCCCCGTCGGTTCTCTGGAGGTCCTCAAGATACGAGGTGTTGCTCTCCATGACGGAAAGGGCGCTCGCTACATCGTCACCGTTGCCTGATTGCTCGCCGTATGAAGCGGTAAGCTCGAACTTCCCGTCCTTGTTCTTCGCTATCAGTCCCTCCTTCTCCAGCTGCTCGAGCAGGGGGTAGATCGAGCCGGGGCTCGGCCTGTACCAGCCGTGGCTCATCTCTTGCAGCTCGTTCATGATGTCCACTCCGTTCATCGGCTGTTTTTCGAGGAGCTGGATTATCTGGGGCCGCAGGAAGCCGCGCTGCCCGAACTGGATTCGGCGGAGGTGCTCCATGCGGCGGAAGCCCGGGTTCCCCCATGGTCTGTGATGTCGTCTCTCTCCGTCTTGATTGTCGTCGTTCATTGGCATACCACCAATATCTTATATTCGATATCGGCTACACGATATGTAGTACTAAAAGGTTGCGAAGATAGGCGCAATTGCGAAATCGGTAGCAATCCGATGGTGTCATAGATCGAACGACTAGCAGGTGAGAGTGACAGGGAACTCGAACCCGAACGGAAGCGGGCCCGGTGGAGCCCGGCACGGAATCGTACCTGAAGATCGGCTCAAAATCAGAATAACTCGTTAGGCAATCGGGCGTCAGACGGACGTCTTGGCTTCGGCTGCCTTCGCCCCTTCCCGTCTGGCTATGTATCTGGCACTCAGCATGAACCCCAGGAACAAGAACACAGTCCCGCCCAACTCGAACTCGAAGAAGACGTCGGGATAACTGAGGAACCCCAGCATGGAGCCGCCCAGCATGGGAAGTATGCCGCCGATGGCGAGGAATATGTTGTAAGTCCTGCTCCTGTCCCACACGAAGCTGAGGAGGGCTCCTCCAATCAAAGCAAGGCCCCCGACGGAGTTCAATACGATGGCGTAGACCCTTACGGACATGGGGAGGGCGGTCGAGGCCGCCATGAACCCACTTGCCAGCGGCCCGCTGAAGCTGCTGGCGAGGGACTGCGCGTCGATGGGCGCGGAAAACCCCGTCACCGCCAGGGCAAGAGAGAACACCATAACGAACCCTAGGAAGAGCCTGGCAAAGCTCCTCCTTGCTAGAAGCCACACCACCCCCGCGCCCAAGAGGCCCACCAAGGGGGCGGCAAGGACATAGTAGACTCTGAAAAGGAGCGGGCTAGCGCCGAGTACGTCGCCGTTCATCAGGAACTCCATGCAGGCCGACGCAGAATAGAAGAGCAGCGCCACCGACCAGAGCAGCTGGTGAGTCTTCCGCCGGCGCTGGTACTGGAGGGCCACCAAGAGGAAGAAGGCGAAAGATACGACGGCAGTTCCAAGAGGCAGGTAATCAGGCAACCCTGACCACAGACGCAGTCAACGCCTCGAGAGGCTTAAAGCCTATGGTCTATTATAGAGGTGAGAAGGCGACCGCCCGTCGTGGTTTCGGGCAGACTCAGGGAGTTCGCTCAATCTTTCGGGCCTGCCTGGATCGTAATGATTGCCGACGTTGATGCCCCAAGCGTGCTGACGGCGGCGACGGTCGGGGCGACGTACTCCTACGGCCTGATCTGGTTCTTCCTGCTGTTGATTGTCCCTCTCTTCGTGATTCAGGAGGCGAGCGGCCGAGTGGGGATGGCTACGGGAAAGGGGCTGGGCGAGGTGATTCGCGAGAACTACTCCAGGAGGATTGCTCTTCTCGCGAGCCTCCCGATGGCCATGGTGAGCGTCGTGAGCTACGTCGCTGAGTACGCAGGAATCGCGGTCGGGATGGAACTCATCGGCGTCCCGCCCATCGTTTCTGTGCCCATTGCCTACGCGGCGTACGTCGCCGTGGTGGTCAGGAGGAAGTACCTGACGACCGAGAAGGCCCTGCTCGCCGTATCAGCCGTGCTGATCGTCTCCTACGCCGGCTCTCTCTTCGCGAGGGGTTTCGTTGCGTCAAGTCCCGTCTATTTCAGCGCGGACCCCAAGTACCTGTTTCTGCTCGCCGCGTGCGCGGGTGCCGTCGTGATGCCCTTCATGCTGTTCTATCAGGCTTCGGCCACCGCGGAGAAGAGGACCACGCGCCTGTGGACGATGAGGACGGAGACGCTGCTGGGAGCCATTGCGAGCGAGGTCGGGATGGTGGTCATCGCAATGGCCACCTCCGGTCTGAGCTCGTCTCTGAACTTCGCGGATCCGAAGGCGCTCTCCCTCGCCCTCTCGTCAATTGCCGGGTCCTATGCGCCATACGTCTTCGCAGTGGGCCTGGTGGCAGCGGCGTTCCTCGCGCTGGTGGTCATCTCTCTCGGCAGCTCGTGGGCCGTGGTCGATGCGATGGGCTGGAAGAAGAGCAGCTTCCTGTGGGTCTACCTGGCGGAATCGCTCCCTGCTGTGGCCATCCCGATCCTCTATCCGGAGCCTCTTTCGCTGGTCCTCGGCCTCATGGTGGTCTTCGTCTTCGTGCTCGTCGGTCCAGGAGTCCTGATGGGGCTGCTTGGGTCGAACCGTCGGATAATGGGGGCATACGCTTCGAACAGGTACTGGAAGGTGGCGTACTGGCTCAGCCTTGCCGCCGTGTTGAGCTTCGGTGTGGTCGCCGTGGTCGCAGCGGTCTGAATCAGACTTGAAACTCCCTTGTGGGGGTGCGCCATAGGTTATGTGCTGAGCCCCAACGAGCCCTGGAACCGATTCCGGCCTCTCCTCGTTGCCCGCGACGTCGACCCCGTCGCTGTCTAGACACTTCCCAAGGTCGGCACTACATAGCTGAACTTCAGCTGCGTTATCCCCGCGATCCCTCTCAGATGTTTTTCGAGCATCAACATCGTCTTTATCTCGCACTTTGCCACGATTATGCTGAGGCACTGCTCCTTGTCCAGATGCACGTGGAGAGAAGAGATTATCGACTTGATGAAATCATGCCCGACATCGTTCAGCTTTTCGTCTATCCCTCTCTTTTCGTGATTGTAGAGAACGATGATGGTGCCCACGGCCAGAGCATCACCCTTGGTCGACAGCTCAGACTCTGTTATCAGATTCCGTATTGCCATTTGAATGGTCTTGGACCTCTCTTCGTAGCCCATGACCTTCGTGACCTCGTCGAGCTCCTGCAGTAACTTGGGCGGGAGAGAGAAGCTCGTCCTCGTTGAGTATTCTTTGGTCATCCTGATAGTGAGTATTACTAACGTCCGTATATTTCTTATGCAGTAATACTGGGCTTCAAGCTAGTAACACTTATAATGCATACTCAGACTCGCAGCCGTAAGATGACGGCAGCCGAAGCTAGATCATCTATGGGCGTCTCTGCGCGCGAGAAGATCACGATGGGCATGATCTACGCGGGTCTAGTCATAATCACGATACTTGCATTCTCGGCCTCCGTGATCGTAGGTCGAATATCAGTGGCGCTCGCCGGGTTGGGAATCGTTTGCTACGTCTTTGGTCTGCGCCATGGCGTAGATGCAGACCACATCGCGGCCATCGACAACACCACCCGAAAACTGATCCAGGAGGGAAAGAGACCCTTTACAGTCGGGCTGTGGTTCTCCCTCGGCCACTCGACGATAGTCGTAGGACTCATTGTCGGATTGGTAGTCGCAACACGCGCGATTGCGGCGAACATTCCCGCGCTGCAGAGTGGCGGCGCCATAGTCGGTACCCTCGTCTCTGGAGTGTTTCTCTTCCTCATCGGTCTGCTCAATACCATCATAGTGTTCGGCGTCTATGGAATATTCAAGCAACTCAAGCAAGGGAAGACTGAACCAGAAGGAGCTCGAGGAGTACCTCGACAAGCGGGGATTCATGAATCGTTTCTTCCGGCCTCTCTTCAAGATAGTCAGCGCGCCGTGGCAGATCTACCCTATCGGCGTCCTCTTCGGCCTTGGCTTCGATACCGCGAGCGAGGTTGCCCTGATCGCAATCAGCGTGGGAGTGGGAGTCTCCACGAACATTCCCATCTACTACATCCTGGTTCTCCCGCTAATGTTCACATGCGGAATGGTCTTGGTCGATACGACCGATGGCGTCACGATGCGCCTGGCATACGGCTGGGCCTTCCTCAATCCGGTCCGGAAGATATTCTACAATCTGACCGTGACCATAATCTCTGTTCTCGTAGCATTCGCGATCGGTGGGATTGAAGTCCTTCAGGTTCTGTCCATGGAGTTTAGTCTGACCGGAGGCTTCTGGGATTGGCTGAATGGGCTGAACTTCGAAACCATAGGATATGGGATAGTGGCCATCTTTGTCACGGCGTGGATTGCGTCTGTGATTGTGTGGAAATACAAGAAGTACGACCAGAATCCTTCGTTGTTTGTAACGTCAACCCGTTGACGACAGTAGAGAGCGGGTCTGGTGGGGTTCAAGCAGTGACTTCCTTCGGCTTCGTCGTGAAGAGCCTCCTCTCCTCGTCGCTGAGGAAGTTGTAGAAAGGTATCCGTCCTTCTTGCGTCACCAAGATTCCCTGCCCTATCTTGGCGTTGACGATGAACTTCTCCTCGCCGTCGCTGAGGTTGAACGCCTCCTTGAGAACCTGCGATGCAGCCTGGTCCTGCTTCAGCACGATCTTCGTGGAGCAGCTCTCGATGATTATCCTTCCGGGACCGTAGTACGCCTCCCCTCCCCATGAGGTCCGAGACGAGCTGGGTCGCGACGACGAACGCGGCGTTGTAGTGCCTCCCGGTCCTCGCTATCTCCGGCACGTACTCGACCGCCAGTGGGAAGTAGGGCCTGCCCGTCCTGGGATTGATTTCGACGAGCGACCATCCCTCATCTACCACTATCGCCTTCCTCTTTGAGATCGGGAATCGCATTGGTGTCCTGGATCTTCTTCCAGATGGCCGACAGCGCCAGGAAGGCGGCCGCGTCCCTCAACTCCCCCGGTGGGTATTCTGATTGTGTACACCAGTTCTGGCTACGAATCCTACCTTCTGGTTTCGTCATTCACCACTTGAGACGGACGGCTTCCAATGACGACACTACCCCTGAATTGATAGCTTCCTGATTGCCTCGCTGATGCTCCAGACCTCAATCAATCCAGCGTCTCTGATTCTATCGAAATCTCGGTCGTTCGTTATCAGGACGGCGCCGGAGTTCCTTTCTCGCTTCTTCATTCGACTCCTCCTCGACCTTCTTGCTATTCTATCCACGTCTTTCCCCTTAAGCTCAACTCTCAGCCGGTCCGCCATCTCCTTGATGTCGAGCCTCTTCAGGATCAGGACGCCCCTCTCTGTCTCTGCTACGAGGAGCGCGCTATCCTCCTTCAGATTCATCCTCTCCCTGATCTCCTTGGGGATCACCACTCTCCCTGCCTTATCTATAGTCGTTATCGCTTCTACCATTCTACCACTAATACCATAATGGGACTAGATAAGCGCATCGCCGTACTATGCTTGAGATAATGTTCATATACACGAACGTTCGTTCATCTACGTGAATGTTGAATCAGGACTTCGCTTTCATCGACAGGTATTCTGTGGCGATACTGAAGCTTCTCGGGTCCGATCCAATGAAGCGCTTCTACCAGAGGGAGGTGGCAAGGACTGCTCAGGTGAGTGTGGGAAAGACCAACCAGGTACTGAAGGCGCTGGAGGAGAATGAACTTGTCACGAAGGAGCACGTGGGGAAGGTGGACCTCTACAGGTACAACCTGGCCGACGCTGCGGCGCGCTCCCTGAAGGCGTTCTTCAACGTGTCGGAGTTGAGAGCGCTAACCAAGAGCCTCAGAACTCTCAATGGAACATCAAAGGTGGTTCTGTTCGGAAGCTGCGCCGAGGGAACCGACACGAAGGACAGCGATATTGACATCATCATCTTGACTCAGAACAAGCAAGAAGCTACGGCAGCCGTTCAGCGGGCCGGACGTTCATCCAGCAGAAAGCTTTCACCAATTATTCTTGATCCGCTGGAATTCAGCAGGTTGAAAAAGGACGACCTACCACTCTATGAGCAGGTCTCAAAGGGGATGACGCTTTGGCAGCGAGAGGAGTGAGTGTGGCACTCAGGCGCCTTCTGGAACAGAGGAGGATCCTGAAGGCAGGCTTGAGCGAGGAAGCAATCAGCGAAGGAGCTGGACGGTGCGACATACGACCTCCAACGCGCCAAGGCTTCCCTTGCCGAGTCGGATTTCAAGTGGGCCACCATCAAAGGTTACTATTGTATGTTTCATGCGGCGAGGGCTCTTCTTTATGCGGGCGGCTACCGCGAACGAAGCCACGCCGCGTTGCTCATTGCGCTGAGAGAGCTGTATGTGAAACCCGGAACACTGGCGGAGGATTTCCTGGATGATTTTGAGAACGCCATGAGCCTGAGAGAAGAAGCAGACTATGCGATGAACTTCTCCGAAGACGGGTCAAGGAGGGTCGTAGGTGACGCTGGACGCTTCATCGAGGTCGCGAGGGACCTTCTGGGCGAGAAGGACGCCGCACCGTGACGAGGTATGAACTGGTCAGCAGACTACGATTTCTATAGCATGAGGGGGGCTTATTTGCTCCCGCGCAAGAATGGTCGCTTTGTGCGCGATAGTCCTCTACAAAAAGCGAATCAGGGGCAGACTGTACCCGAAGGCGGCCAGGACCGGGCCGTACGCCTTCGCACAGGAGGTGAGCAGGGTCAACGGGAAGGTCGTGATGCGTTATCTCGGGATTGTGCAGGTGCAGGACAGCACCGGTGTAATAGAAAGGGAAGGGGAGTCGAACGACGACAACTCCAGCGAACAAGAATCGGTTCAGTGGGGTCTGTAAGGGGCTGGTTGGGTGACCCGATCTCGCGGGCCTCGATATGGGGAGGTTGTGTGCCCAGAATGCGGCGTCTCATTTATTTACCACGCGGCAACCTAACCAAGTCTACTGTCGGAAGTGCAAGAGCAAATTCAACAGGAAGCACAACCCGTCACAGCAAGCTGCCTCGATGAGGATGTACAACAAGCGATACTATCGGCGACTGAGGGCCGAAGTACTTCTCCACTACGGGGGTACGAATCCCCATTGCGCTTGTTGCGGTGAAAACACGGAGGAATTCCTCTCGGTAGACCACATCAACGACGATGGCTAATACTACGCACATTAGCGAAGCCGCACATGGCCAATAAGGATAGACGAAGACAGGTCTGTTGCTTAGTAAGATTTCTCTCTATGTAGGGGTCTTACTGCTTGTTCTGGACTAGTCGTTCCACTCGTGACCGCAATTCTTGCATCTGTAAGTTACTTTGAATGTTTGAATATGGATGTCAGTAGCAAATGTATCTTCGGGATACTCGAATTTCATCTGAGGTGTAACAATCGCATCTTGCTTCTGAACTGTATCCGACCCCAACAACTCCCGCTTGATTTCCTCTATATGAAATCTCTCGTGACAAGATGGGCATTGTTTCAGTTTTCCAAACACCAAGGTCTTCTATTCTCTCCTTTGTTCTTGTGCCACTAGGGGATAAACCTGAAGGATGGCATTATGGCTTTGATTTGAACCCAACTAATTGGTCACAAACTACAGCCAAGACAAATTGAACGAAGGCTACTCATTGACTTGCTCTCTCGTGAACACTTTCGCGTATCTCTCTATGTCTGAGCTGCGCTGAATATGGTTCGCTTATAGGCCGAGAACGAGCACAACCTTGCTCATGGCAGGACGACAGAAGGTCACTGCTGAGTTCCTGGCAGAAGTTGCGGGTGTGGACGTGAGCACGGTCAGAGAGAACGTCAGACTCCTGAGACTTGCGATCGGGCAGACTTCTACACATTGATTCGGTTGCACATTAGCGTATGAACGATGTGAGAGGAACCTTGACGGATTTGCGTCAGTTCTGTCAGTTCTGATTCCGATAGAATTCTGTGTCAGAACTTTCTTTTACTTCGTAGCGACTTGCGTTGTTCTAGCGAACTTTATAACCTGCAAGGACTGTCTTGTGCTTGCCTATGAAGGCAAACCGAGGGATGCTTGGCGGATTCCTAATGCTCATCGGGGTTGTAATCGGAATACTGGGTCAGATTGCATTCCCGATAGGCTCGACCACTACCTATTGCAATAACGGCATCTGCAACACCACGACCACTGTAACGCCTCTGGGCAACTAGGCCTCAGGGCTAGCCGTTGGTGTAATCTTAGTATTGGGAGTCGTTCTGGTCTACACGGCTGCCCGACCAAGGTTCAAGACGATGTTTCCCTAACTCTCTCACGTTTCGAATCTTGGATTTTTTCTTCGTTCCAGTCTTTCCAGTATTGTGGGTTATGATGCCATCTCCGTGTGGTAGCATCCCGTGCCACGCTTCCTCTCTCTATCTCGTCTCACTGAATCATTACTTCTTTGGATTTGGTGGAAACCTTCAAGGGGTCTGGGGGCAAAACGTGAGTCAATGGAATTATGGTCTTGATTTGAACCCTAATAGTTAGGCTCAAATCCGACCCGCAGCATCACGCCTGACTAGATCTGGTCCTGTCCGTTGACTCTTCTCGAACAGAAACGGCCATTAAATGTTGATAATCCTCGCTCCTAAGCCTTATTTGGCGTCGGTTGTGTTCCTCCCTGATGTCTGTTTCCATAAGAGACTTCGGAAGGATAGAAATGAAAGTAGGCAAGATAGTTCAGTCGAAGACATCCCGCAGGCTAGGAAGCCCCTCTACAGGTTGAAGGTGGACTTTGGAGCCGTGCGACAAGACAGTGCGTCGCAGGGATCAAGCAGTTCTACACAAAGGAGCAGCTCATCGGCAAACTCGTCGTGGCGGTGGTCAACCTCCAGGCGAAGTCGATAGCAGGAGTCATGTCAGAATGCATGATGCTGGCTTCATTCGACGAGACCGCTCTGTCCCTCTTGAACCAGACAAAGAGATGCCTCCAGGCACCAAGGTGGCCTGACGGAAGCTCGTCAAGCTTTTAACACCCTCAATTCGAGATTTGGTTCAACGCGGTCGTCGTCTAGATCTCGCAAAGAGGACAGCCTGGTCCAGGACATCAAGTCCATAATCGGACGTGTAAGCCTGCCACGCTGGTAATCTACCAAGACCAGAGACCCGGGTTCAAATCCCGGCGACCGCACTCATATTCTCTCTCTCTCTCTCTCTCTCTCTCTCTTGTAGGCTGTGAGGTTTAACTGCTGTAAAAAATTTCAGAAAAAATAACAGCGGTCAACGGGGACAAGTATGCCTACGAGCGTTTCGGGCAGATTGTCGGCTCCGACTCCATGCCCCGCAAAACCGGGTTAGGCAGACGAGGTCAGGAGATTGGAAGACGAGATAAGCAGAGCGAGCTCCGAATGAATCCCCTCTACGTCGCGCGCGCTTCATATTATCGCGTGAGACATCGGCCTTTGCGTCATCCATCATTTTGGCTCTGGCATCTACACTGTTCGGTCCTGCTGCCTCCACCTCATAAAATGTGGTGATACGTACAAAAATTGTACCTTTCAGAATCTATTTAAGCTCTGCAATCGTAAATTATTTTGGAAGGATCTGTATGAATAAACCAATAGTCATAATCGGCGGGGTTGTCCTTATCATTGGAGTTGTTCTTATTGCAGTCGGAGCAGTGGGCGTGCTTCGAGGGCTTACCGTCATCACCACTTTCAGCGAACCTCAAAGCGGCGAATACGTCTCAACGGAGTTAATGCTCAACTCGACCTCCGGTGTGGCAGTTACGTCTGCAGCGGCAAACGGTGGACTCATCCCTGCCCAGGATCTGAATCTAGTTAATTCAACCAACATTGGTCAATATGCTCTTACACCACATTCAAACGTAGCAGGAACAGTGACTTACACAAACCTCACGGGAGACTACTACTACGTAGCTTTCGCATCATCTCAACCGAGTTCAAAGATAGTTGCCACTCCACTCAACGGGGGTACATTAGGGTCTAGTCCACTAGTATTGGGCGGCTTTGTTGTCTGTCATTATCGGTGTTGTTGTCATCGTACTGGGCGTGCGCAGGAAGAGCAGGTAGGAAAGGCAGTGAAGGGAAGAGGAAGAGCGAAGAAATTCCAGCATGCAAAATCCTGCGGCACGCTAGGAATTCTGCGTCATCTCGACGAGTGATTGTTTCATGGCGAGCTCGGTGCCCTCAATCGAGGCTATCAAACTCACCAAGGAGTATGATTCTTTCACTGCCCTCGACAATTTGAATCTGAGGATTGAAGGAGCAAAGTGCGTTGGCTTTCTTGGTCCCAATGGAGCGGGAAAGACCACCACACTCAAGATATTCACAGATCTGATTCACAGGTCGTCTGGTAAGGCATTGATAAACGGGATTGACGTGCACTCTGATAAGAAGAAGGCGTTGGCGGCTGTAGCAGCACTTAGTTGAGACACCAGAAATCTATCCTTCTCTCACGCCGAGGGAGGCCCTAATGATAATCGCGAAGCACCGCGGGGTTCCCTCCGAGATCAGGAATAAGAAAATCGAAGAAGCTATTCATGAAGTACACATGGAAGATTGGGAGAACAAAAAAGTCGGAAAATTCTCAAAGGGAATGAAGCAACGGATAGACATAGCCTCGACACTTCTGAATGACCCTGAAATAATTCTTCTGGACGAACCGACAAGTGGATTGGATCCGAGAGGGATGAGCGAGGTTCGAGAGATGGTGAAAGAATCTCAAGAAACGCAAGAGACTCATTTTCATGAGCTCGCATCTCCTCTCAGAGGTGATGGATGTCTGCGACGAAGCCGCTCTTATTGATCATGGGAAGCTTCTGGTGTACGACACTATTCAGAATCTCACTAACAGGTTCTCTGGTGGAGGTTCGGTCTTGGAGGTTGGCTTTGCAAGCCCACGCATAGATAACGAGGTCATCGAGACAATACGAAAGATACACGGAGTCACGAGCGTTGAGATATTAGACGACCGAAACCTCAGGTTGAAGTTTGTTGGAAATGCCGAAACCCAGGCAGATATTCTCTCAGAATAGGTGCTCTGAGGCTTGGAGTCAATAGTTTCAAGACCTCTTCATCCGCTCTGGAAGATGTCTATCTCAACCTGATCAAAGAAAATGTTTGAAGGATGTGTATGGATTGGCTGCGAATCCTGAAGCTCAACCTTTCGAACGAGCAAACAACAAGGTTCCATCTGGTCTTGCCCAATGCGGTGTGCAAACCGAATTCGAATTCCTGAACTATCTTCGTTCAACACGATTCTACATTTTACTTGCTATTGTGGCGACAATCGGAATAGCAATCATGGCAGTGATGTACGTCTACAAACCATCTACATATCTTTCGTCACCAATGCGTTCTATTCGGTATGGTGGGGAACCGTAGTAAATCTGTGCGTGATTCTCACTGGTATTTTCTTTGGAGCTGACGCAATCTCAACCGAATTTCAGAACAAAACGGGGTATTACCTGCTACCAAATCCAGTAAGGAGATCTTCTATCTTTATTGGCAAATGGATAGCATCTTTCTTAGCGTCCGCAATCGCAATTGGTGTCTATGCGGCAATCACGATAGCTGACGGCGCAATCTACTTTGGATCTAACATTCCTTATCAGTTCGGTGAATCGTTCGTTTTCGCTCTCTTCTACATCTTCCCTATCTTGGGAGTTTCATTCTTCATAAGCTCCGTGTTCAAGAACAATTCCTACTCGATTCTTGTGACCGCCATTCTTGCTATTGTTTGGGTTTAATTTCATCACACCGCTGATAACCGCTTTGTCGAATTCCGAACCTTGGTATGTTCTGAGTTATGGTGCTGGGATAATCACAAATGTTCTCTCTTCTTCAGGCTATCCTCCTCACGAAGTCGTGATAGCTGGGTCATCTTCGTATAATGCAACCATTCCTGAAGGTCTTGCGATAATGTTCGCCTATTTCGTGGTCACTTCAATCTTGGGTATCATATTATTTGAGAAGGAGGATTTCAATTGAGCAACTTG
>CAWIJZ010000051.1:0-5292 GCA_963836465.1 uncultured Nitrososphaerota archaeon | reverse complement strand
TTTGCTAGTGGGCCCTGTTTCTTGGAATCTGCTAGTCTCGTTGAGGTTGTCATCTCGTTAAATACGATGTCAAGGCGGTATAAATGCGCCAATGTCGGCTGAGGGATTCATCCAACCCGAAGGTCAGATATACAAGAACCAAGTCATTCTATATCGAGTGTTGACCAACAGGTGCAACGGGAACTCCTACCTGGTATCAGGACTCTGGTCAAGGGTTCGAGCCGGAAGGAACCTGTTCTAAACAGTTGTCGAAATAGCAGACCCACAACCTTGTCCTTGGCAAGGAATCGAATCGACCCAGACAGGAACCCCCGGCCTGACAACGATTTTCTGGTTCAGCGACCTGTTCGTTCCGAACCCGGTCGCCGGGACACCACCCCATCAAGGCGGGCCGAAATCGCCGGTTGCTTCTGGGGCTTTTCGCGTCAACCATGCAGAATAGAGGAAAACCTGAACTTCAACTCTTGCCAAGAGTCGGCTTTCCCCTGTCGTACGGCGCAAGCAACATGTCAACAGCGCGACCCCAAAGGTCATTCACTTCTGATTCCGGCGCGCCGACAACCAGCCAGCACCAAAGTCCGTTGTAAATCAAGCCCAGCATGGTCGCGGCCCCTCGCGCCTGTTCAATTTTCTTAGAACTCAATTTCGGGTTTCCCTCCTTGAGCAGGTCCACTACCACGGTGTCGAACTTCTCCATGTTCTCGCGTATTGCCCTCTGGAGGTTCGCGTTCCTTGACGCCTCCGCGAGGAAGTCGGCGAATAGGTTTGCGTTGTCCCTGGTCGCCATCTCGGCGAACGTTGCCTTTGCCGCGGCGATGGTGCCTTTTGAGCTGGCCGACGCGTAGGACCTGAAAATCTCCGGTCCGGTGGAATACAGGGCTACGAGTAGTTGTTCTTTACTGCCGAAATATTGGTAGATTGCGCCTTTGCTGATCCCAAGTCTCTCGGCGATGTCGCCCATGGTGCACTTGAAGAACCCCTTCTCCTTGAAGACCTCCAACGAAGTCTCGAGGACCTTCTTTCTTGCCTCCTCTTTGTATGTTGACACTATCCTTGGCATTCTTTTCGTCGAGGAGATGTAGAAGGACATGATATTAAGTAAACCTGTTTGCACATTGCCTGACCGATGGTCAGATAGACTGAACTACCTCGGCCTGAAGGCCGTAGGGTCTAGAAATCCTTGAGCGTGGCCTGTGCCCTCTCCTGGGGTGCAGTCTCGTAATCGTGTTGCATCCAGTGCCTCCTCTGGCTGTTCTGGACGTAGTATTGGACGGCTTCAGCTGTGGTGGAGCCCACCGACCTGTAAAAGTAGCCGTCGCTCCAGAAGGAGTCGCCCCATAGCTTCCCCTTCACCCTCTCCCAGAGCTCCTGCCGTATCCTGTGTGACGAGGCGCCCTTGAACCTCTGGACGATGTAGGGGACGGAGTAGTTCTTGCAGCGACTCACGAAGAGATGGACGTGATCGGGACCGAACTCGCACGCCTCCAACCTGACGCCCAGGACATAGCACGTCTGTGCGAAGCTCTCCAGACACATCCGCCTCACCTCCCCGTCCGCGAACACATCCCTCCGATACTTCGGCGTGAAGATCAAATGGAAGTTCGATTCTCCACGACTAGAGCCGACGCTGATTAGTTGCACTCTACCAATGCCTCCTCCTCGTCGGCCGACCAGGAGGCCCCGGAGGGGCCCGCGGCTGGATACGTGACCTTGGTAGATAAGGACGGTCTAGGAGACTATCGGCTGAAGCCGCGTAGGATTCTTCTCATCACTAAATTAGCAAGCTGGCCAAGATAAGATCGATGTCATTTCTGAGGGCATACTCCGTTATGGCCTGAACTGCCGACGCCGCCTTGAGCGTCTCTCCTGTCGCTTCCACCACTCCTTCCCTGGCGATGCCGACCGCTTGACCAATCAGTTGCTCGGCCCCCGCCTTTGCACTCTTCTCTTGTCAAAGGCCGCCGTCAGTCTATACTCATAGTCAATGCCTACCCCAGTACACATCTGCACTGGCGCCGTGTTCGACCAGCGGTCTCGGCGAGCGCTTGTGCGTTGTCCCACAGCGCTTCAGGTGCCTCGTGTATTTCTTATCGCTGATCAGCTTTCCGCACTTCGGACAGATAGGCATGGAGTTTGGCCCGGCGTAGGATTAATTATCGGTTTCCGAGAAAGGGAGAAACCGGTACAAAAGAAGCCTCTACCTTGTCGTAGTCCTCCCTGGCGTTGGTTATCTTTCTTGAGAGACCTACCCTGCTAGCTCTGTACTCGTGCCCCGAGTTGCACAACCACGAAAGAGCTAAGCGGTGGTCTTCCCTCATCTTAAATAACCGGAACCGATTCAGAGACTGATGAGCGAGATAAGGACCTTCTTCAGATTCTGTCCAGGGTGCGGGCGAAGATTTCACATCAGACTGGTTACCAAGAAGCTAGTCGCCGAAAGAAAGAAGACCACGGAAATCAAACAGAGCACGCTCGCAAACCCCGCTCTGCGCCCCATGGTCAGCCCCCTCTTTGTCGTGACCGAGAATGTCCCAATCACAATCGATGTGGAAGAGTTCCAATACACCTACAAGTGCAAGCACTGCGGGCACATGTGGTCTGAATTGCGCTTTGAGGATAGCAAAGTCTACCGAGCGAGGGCATTCGGTATGGAAGGCATCTCGACGAAGGCGTAATGAACCATATGTGAGGGAAGTGGAGAGCCCTTTCGGATGCCTCCCCCTATGCCCCTTCCGTTGAAAGCCTTTGCTTACTGAAAGAGCACGTACGGAGGAACCACAACGGCCGTGGTTGATGCGCTGAAAGCGGTTCCATTGGAGTATATTACCGAGACCACAACGTCGAGACTCTGTCCCACCGAGAATGACAGGGTCCCCACGGGCATCGAATTCTCTTCATTGCAAGACTTGGATTGAGTCAGAGGCGTCTTGCGACTCACAGGAAAGACGGTATTGCCTGCGATGCCGGCGCACCCTGAGATTTCGCTTACTGGGTTGTTCGGGGGCCCTAGGGTCACGTGCACTGAAACGATGGGCGTCGGGGATTCGTTGGTCAACATGAAATACCACATGTAATAGGTCTGACTCTGCATTGCCCACGGTGTGACGAATGTGCGGATTCCAAGCTGATCGAGGGCAACCGTCGACACCTTGAACTGCGGTTGCATTATCGTGGTCTGAGCGTTGAATACTTTCGTCACGTCTGCGTTGCTCGTAAGGAAGTTGATCTGGGCTGTGAGAACCACCTTGTCGCCCAAGTTACCACAGCTAAGCAGTGAAAAAATCATGGTTGATTCGTTCGAGTAAACCGGGAAGAAGTTCGCGCTGCTGTTATAGCAGGACAGGAAGGTGTTGCCCTCCCCATACACGCCGACGAGAAGGCTCCCTGAGCTGGCAGGAGCCTGTCCGTCGTTCCACACGGTGAGAACCATCACAGGCTCGGCTGTGGCGTTGGCCTTCGTTACAGTGAAGTTCGCCAACACCACGTCCATGGTCGGACGGGCCAGTTCGGAGGATTGAGATGAATTGGTCCTCTGAAGCGCGGACAGCTCAAACTGCTGATAGACCGCGACGGAACCCAGAATAAGGATTCCAATAACCACTGCCGCAAGAATAACGTTTCGGCGGTCAACGTGTCCAGTGGAGCCGCGACCGCCGTTGCCATGGCTTGATTCGTCTGCGGTGCTCCGAATTATCTGAAGTGCTTCCCTCCCTTCCTCTGTCAGTGCATACATGCCGGCCTGATCTGTCCCGACGAGGTGAGCGAGCTTGTCCAGATGGAACGCCAAGAGACCACTGCTCTCTATGCCGACGGCTCTCTTCAGTTCTGAGAAGCCGAGGGGCTTCCCGGCCAGCGCCTTGATGATCCTTATCCGGTTTGGATGGCCCATGGCATCGAAGAGTTCCGCTCTGGCGACGTTGAAGCCATCGTCATTTTCTCTGCTCAAGGCACATCTACCATGGTCACAGAGGAGTCTGGTCTTATTTCTATGTTCGTTGACAACATCCTGATTCCCCGAAGGACCGAGTCAACGGGCGTTGACCAGTATCAACGATTCATTGCTAGGGAATGTCGAGATTCATCTCGTCCTTGGCTCTCGTCACCCCACTCTTTTGGTCTCGCCAAGCAAGCTTTTGAAAAATGTGTAGAATCCTGCATGAGCGCGACCGTCAGAGAATGCAGCTGCCAATGCGGTGGCAGGAACCATGCGATTCTCTCGACCGAGAGGTTGGACCAGTTCGTCGACCGGATTCACGATTTTCAAGAACCTGGCTAGGGATGTGATGGGTGTACCTACCTCGAAATTTCTACCCTATGAGATTATCCTCTTACTGCATTCAGAGCGTCACAACATATCGATTCACTTTCGGCAAAGAAACTGAGAAGGTACTTGCTCAATGTCGGACTTTCACCACATCGAAGGATCTTGATTACAGGTAATGCAGTTAGGTTGGTACTCTCAGCTCATTCTTCTTCATGCAGTTCGTGGTATGATTCGAGGGCTTCTTTCGCCACGAATGCAAGTATCACCCAAGTCGCGAGATAGTCGACCCACCAGAGCCCGAAGAAGTACTCAGCAAGAAGGCCGCACAGCAGAGCAATCGACATGAAGAGGCAGGTGATCGACTCTACGGCGTCGATTGAAAGAGGCAGACTCCTCGTTTCCTCGCCTATCTTTCTCTTCTGCCACCAGAGGTAGGGCATGACGATGACCGCCCCAATCGCTATGGCGATTCCCAGAGGCGAGCCTTCGGGTCTTACACCTAGAGCATATGAATAGACAGCGCCCAAACCGATGACAGGAATCAGGGCGAAGAGCAATCCGGTGGTCAATAGTTCCGTCCGTCTGGTCTCAATCTCGGAGCCGGTCACATCTTTCCGAAGATGACTCAGGACCGCAAAGCCTGAGATAAGCTCTATGAGACTGTCGCCTCCAAACGCCAGCAAGGCGAAACTTCCCGCCATCAAGCCGAATCCTACGGAACCCAGGACCTCAACAATCATCCACGCCGAGCTGAAATACTCGACCCTGATGCCTGTCCCTATCCTCGTTCGCCTCCATGATTGATGAGTCGGAGTGCAGCAGCACGAAGAGCAGTTAGAGCAGTCGGTTGGAGTGTGGCAGGTTGCGCATGATCTTTCACCACAACCGCACGTTTGGCAGACGGATGACGAGGACCCAAACACCATTGTGAGCCCAAGCCTCTTGTGCGTGAAGTGCTCATCTTTCTCTCTCACTCTCTCAAATGGAAGTATAAAGAAGGACCGTCGTCTTCCTCGTCCTCGAAAACC
>CAWIJZ010000050.1:0-51419 GCA_963836465.1 uncultured Nitrososphaerota archaeon | reverse complement strand
AGCCTGATCGTATGTGGGCAGGAGGCGTAATAGGCGAACAGACGATGCGAACCGCATGTACCTTGGACTGGATCTGCACAAGATGTACACGCAGTATGCCGTCATGGACAGCGACGGCGTGCTCGTGAAGGAAGGAAGAATCGAAAACGACCCCACTGAGCTGGAGAAGTTTTCAGACTCCCTCAATGACCCGACGGACATCGTCATCGAGAGCTCTTCGACTTGGTACGGGGTCTACAGGATATTCGCGAAGCGGCATCACGTGGTCTTGTCGAACCCGGGGAAGACGAAGGCGATCGCATCGGCGAAGGTGAAGACAGACAAGATCGACGCCATCACCCTTGCCAACCTGCTGAGGGGAGGGTACATAGCGGAATCCTACATCCCTGCCGCCCGAATCATGGAGCTCAGGGAGCTTGTCAGGTACAGGGCGAACCTGGTCAGGCAGAGGACCCAGCTGAAGAACCGCATCCACGCCTACCTGCTGATGAACAACGTGAAGATAGAGGCCAGGCCCTTCACGGAGGCGTTCGTCAGGGAGCTCACGAAGATTGACGACTACAGGGTCCAGGGCTACCTCAGGCTCATCGGGTCGGTGAACGCGGAGGTGAAGGAGGCCTCGAAACACATCATGGAGAAGGCGGCGAACGACGAGGATGCCAAGCTCCTGATGACGATACCCGGGATATCCTTCTACTCGGCCCTGCTCATATCGAGCGAGATAGGAGAGATAGGCAGGTTCGCAGACTCGTCCAGTCTGGTGGCGTACGCGGGCCTCTCTCCTTCGACCCACTCCTCGGGAGGAAAGACGCACCACGGACCGATGACAAAGCAGGGTAGCCCCTACCTCAGGTGGGTACTCAACCAGTGCGTGAGGGCGCACATGAGGGCGGAGCCGGACGGGACGGTGGGGCTGTTCTACGCCAGGCTCGCAAGGAAGAAGGGCGGCTCCAAGGCGGTCGTCGCAGCTTCCGCAAAACTCCTGAAGATCGCGTACTGGGTCCTGAAGGAGAGGAGGCCGTATCACAGTTAGTGGGATTGCCGCGTCTTAGGTTCTGAGGGAGAGCCTCGGGGATTTAAAAGCGGACGCCCGCTAACAAGGTGCCGGAGGTACGATGGTGAGGGAAAGCCTCGAATGGGTAATTGACATACCTCTCGACATCAGGGTTAAAAGATGCCCACATGGGTGAAGGCTTGTTCCTCCTTCAGCATGATGTACACGGTCCTCATCAGCTTCCTCGCCGCTGCCACAATCGCTATCTTCTCTCCCCTCCTCCTGCTCACCTGCTCGTAGAACCTCGTGATCGCCGAGTCGCACCTCCGGACGTGGACGCGGGTGCACTGGACCATTATCCAGCTGAGCATCGAGTCCCCGACCGCCCTTGTTGTGTGCTGCGTATCGCCTGACTGCCTCACCCCAGGCGAGAGCTTCGCGTACGAGCACAGGTGCTCGTAGTCCGGGAACCTGTCGATGTCCGCTATCTCGCTCGATATCAGGAGGGCCGAGTAGTGGCCCACCCCGGGTATCGTCATGAGGAGCTTGGCGTACCTGTCTGAGTCAGCTATCGGCCTGACCCTCTCGTCGAGCTCGCGTATCTTCCTGCCGAGGAACTCTATGGTCTCCAGGTAGTCGTTGACCGCCGCGATGGAGAGCGACCTGAGGAAGGCCCTCCCGTCCTCGGTGAACAGGTCGCCGTCGTGCTTGATCCACCTCGTAGCGATCTCCGCGTGGACCTTGTTCTTCAGCATCGTCCTGAGCCTGACCATGTAGCGCCTCCTCCTCACCAGGTCCCTCACTTCCCTGACGTCCTTGCCAGGCACATATGCTTCCGGTATCATGTCAGCCCTCAGCAGGTCAGCCAGGACCCTGGCGTATGCGATGGCCTTGACCATCAGGGGATGGGCCACCTTGACGTCGTACCCCTTCTCCTTCAGCAGGTCGTAGATGTGCTGGTGGTTGTAGCCCGACTCCATCACGATCTTGGCTCGTGTCCCGTCGAGGAACTCGAGTATCCTGTCCTCGTCCTTGCCCATCTTCGACTCCCTCACTATCTTCCCAGTGTCGTCCTTCAGGACGCACTGTATCGACCGCTCATGCAGATCCAATGCTGCGTACATGAGCTTGGCTGTGGCTTTCCTTCTCCTTATCCTCTGCGAACATCCCACCTGTCAAGTTAAGGTCTCTGAGAGGCTCTCTATGCAAGTTTCGCGTAAACCGCCATCCTTCGCCAGAGGGTGTTCCTCCCTGTCGTAACTGGTTAATGCCTGCGCCCTCCTATCCTCAAGACCACCCGCCCTGCGTGTCATTATGAAAACCAAGTGGTGTCTCGCATCAGACTTTCCGACGCCTCGGTGACGTTTTCCACTTTGATTCGTTCCCTGCTGGAGATCTGCCCGAGGAAGTTGGAAGAACCTCATCGAGAGGATGAACCAGGCCCTGAAGGATAGGCTGGAGAACTTCGACGACCTCTTCCCCTGCCTGAAGGAAGGGTGCGGCCATCGACATGTGTCCAACTGGGTCACCGTCTTTAGGCACTTCCACAACCTCGTAAGGATGGAGAACGACCAGCCTGAGTATCAGAGGTAACAAATTCCTTCAACTTCAGAGCAGACTTTGAAGACGACGAAGAAACCATAACCCTCACAGACTCAATCAGAAGATACGGCTTAATTCAACCCATGGTAGTTCGTCCCATCAAGACATCTGGAGAACTAGATGAAAGGGCAGCTACGGCAAAATTCGAGCTGGTGTGCGGCCACAGGAGATATGCAGCCTGCAAGAAGCTTGGTATAACAACCATCCCCTGTATCATTCTGCCTCTCGACAATAGAGAGGCATTTGAACTCGCTCTTGTGGAGAATCTCCAAAGGGAGAACTTGAACCCGATAGAAGAGGCTGAAGCGTTCAAGTCCTATGCTGTGAGCTATGGACATGGCGGTGTGACGAGGCTCGCGCGGAAAATTGGCAAGAGCGAGGAATACGTTTCTCACAGGCTTCTTTTGCTTAGCCTTCCTGGACAACTTCTCGGAAGAATCAATAGGCGCCTACTAAGAGCATATCCGAAAATTGGTCAATCTCGCTTCATCACACCGTCTAACCCAATGGCCCTGTCAGCATGAGGCCGTTCCCTCGATCAATCATCTTCCCGATGAAATGTAATTGCAAGCTCAGGTAATGATGTACCAGCAGAAGACCTGGGAATAGATGAGCGGTATCAGATTCCAGACGAGCTCTGGAAGAGGTTTCAGGTTCTGCTTCCTTCTCCGCCAAGGAAGAAGAACAAGGACAGACCAGGTCGTCCCAGGATGGACGACAGGAAGGCCATGAACGCGATCTTCTATGTCCTGAGGACGGGGTGCCAGTGGAAGGCCCTCCCGAGATCGCTCGGAGCACCGAGCACCGTCCACGACAGGTTCCAGGAGTGACGCAAGGCGGGAGTCTTCGAGAAGGTCTGGGCGGAGGGCCTCCTGGAGTACGACGCGAGGAAGGGGATCGAGTGGGAATGGCAGTCGATGGACACGATTATGACCAAGGCCCCTCTCGGGGGGAAAAAGCACAGGCCCTAACCCTACTGATAGGGCGAAGTCAGGCACGAAACGCAGCATACTGGTCGAAGGGAACGGGATACCACTCGCGGTGGCTGTAGCGGGTGCGAACAGGCACGACATGAAGCTCGCAGGACCGACACTGAAGAACATCGTCATCGAGAGGCCGAGGCCCACGACGAAGCGTCCACAGAACATGTGCATGGACAAGGGATACGACTTCCCGGAGGTGGACGAGCTCGTGGCGGAGTGGGGATACACGGCTCACATCGCGAGGAGAGGGGTCGACCAGTCAAAGAGAAGGAGGATTCCGGGCTACAGGGCGAGGAGATGGGTGGTGGAGAGGACGAACTCTTGGATGAACAGGTTCAGGCGTCTCCTGATCAGATGGGAGAAGAAGAGGAAGAACTATCTGGCGATGATACATCTCGCCTGCGCCTGGATAACCTACCGGCAGGCCGGAATTGTCTGATAGGCTCCAAGACGAGCTGTGCGGAGAGTCGGTTTCTTCTCTCTGACTTGTCTGGGGAATTTGACGGAAGGGACCCCACCCGAAGGTCTGGGTTCGAGCGCGTGGGCGAGGATCGACCCTGGACTGTTGCGCGTCCGTCCTCCCCTGATAGCCTACCGTTCCCTATATGGGGGTTTTTCTGGGGGTACCAAAGGTACGGGGGGGTACCACCAAAAAGGGCGATTTTGTACCTACCTTTTGTACCTACCCCTGGGGTCAAAAGGTACCTTTCGGGGTAGGTTTGGGGGTACCTTTCGGGGTAGGTTTGGGGGTACCTTTCGGGGTAGGTTTGGGGGTACCTTTCGGGGTACCCCCCACGGTCAAGTCTGGAGCGCGTGTACCATTCTTGGGGGTAGGGTGGGGGGGTACCCGACGGTCAAATCGGGGGTAGGGTAGGGGTACCTCCCTCGAAAAGGTACGAATTAGGGACGTACCAAAGGAGGTACCTCCGTGCCGTGGCGAGAATGTTTGGAGCGCGGACATCGGCAGGTGCGAACCGGACCTGCTGGTCGGGCGGCCCCTCGGAGGCGTGTGTTGAGACCGTCATCCCCGTTGACCAAGAGCTCGTCTGGAATCTGATACCGCTCATCTATTCCCAGGTCTTCTGCTGGTACATCATCTACCTGAGCTTGCAATTACATTTCATCGGGAAGATGATTGATCGAGGGAACGGCCTCATGCTGACAGGGCCATTGGGTTAGACGGTGTGATGAAGCGAGATTGACCAATTTTCGGATATGCTCTAAATGCCAGTCTTGCAACAGAACTGGTCTGGCTCAAGGACGCCAAAAT
Source organism: uncultured Nitrososphaerota archaeon (assembly GCA_963836465.1). Lineage (GTDB taxonomy): Archaea > Thermoproteota > Nitrososphaeria > Nitrososphaerales > Gagatemarchaeaceae > CAWIJZ01. The sequence continues at coordinate 46,570 of CAWIJZ010000050.1, read as the reverse complement.
CCAGATTCAGCTATCCGAAGAAATCTCAAGACATAGCATGTCGCTTAAACAGGTTCGCACCGTAACGAAGTTATTGAAGAGAAGTAATGTCTCAGTCTCCAAGGCCGTCGATACCGTTTTGAATAATCTGTCGATGACTGATTGTGATTGCGCTGGTCAGACCACACGAATGACGCAGGTGGACCAGGTTCAGTCTTCCGACCTTGGTTGACCTTCGTACCAGGATTTTTCCAGTGAGGAGGTGGAAACGAAGAATTCCACAAAAATCATAGATCACGCCCTGCTAGTAACAAGGACTTCCTTGACAGGGTTAGATTCTGTAATTCAAAACGCCGAGGACGCAGCCGATGTTCGTACTTTTTTGATGCAAGAAAGGATGATATTCCACTCTGTCCTCGACGACATGATTAGATTCAAACTAGCGTACAAGAAGAAACACAAGTAATTCCTTCTAGTTCTTGACGAATATCCAATTCCTGATTCGACCGAAGTCTTTCTTCTTGGGTTTCTTCAAGATAGTAAGCCTAGGTGATACGAACTTTCTGGTGCTCCAGCGAAGGCAGTGTTACGACAGACCTTGTCCGCACATTCGATTTACCCACCACAAGAGAGAGGATTGATTCGAACCATGCGAGCTCAATTTTGAGGATTTTTAAAGTAGTAATTGCAAGATGGTGTTGCGCCCGACATGTGTAGCCATTCGAAACTAGAAGCACCGGGAATTCGGTCTTCGGATTCGTTTAAAGGTTACGAAAGGCGAAATACATTTCAACTCGGGACGACTATTCTTTCTTTAGCCATGGGCCGTGCTACCCTGATAGGATGTATTTCAAGAGGATCAGTTGCATTGAATCCCCACAGCACAGCGGAGGTTGATGACTTGAATCACCCTCAATTAAAGAAACGAGGCAGAATAAGTGAACCAAAGCAGTCAACCAGATCTCTCTAAAAGGTCGACCAAGAATTGCCTACCACGTCTGTCAAAGCCGAATCCCATGAGAAACTAGTGAGTCTTGAACTGCTGATTGGAGGAAAATGGAGAAAGTCCGAGTCCCAGGAAGTTCATGATTTCTTCAATCCTGCGGAAGGCGTTGTTATTGGTGAAGTCCCTTTTTCAACGCAGGAAGAAGTTGGTGCAGCTGTTGACGCCGCCGCTGAAGCTTTCGAATCATGGAGGAATCTCCCGATTATCGAGCGCGTTCAGTACCTCTTCAAAATGAAAGATGCGCTGGAGGCAAACTTCGAGGATCTCGCAGTCCTCAATTCTCTGAATCATGGGAAGACACTCGAGGAGAGTCGGGGTGATTTGAGAAGAGCTGTAGAGAACGTGGAGACAGCAATTTCAGTAGCTTACAGCCTCGCGAAAGGAACGACGCTCGACCAGATTTCACCAGGGATTGACGAGAAAATGATCAAGGAACCTCTTGGCGTCTTTGCAATCGTGTCCCCGTTCAATTTCCCAGTGATGATCCCTTTTTGGTTCTTGCCGTATGCAATTGTCCTGGGCGACACCGTCGTCGTCAAGCCAAGTGAGATAACGCCCCTTCCTATGCAAAGAGTCGCAGGCATCCTCCAAGACGAGGTGAGGCTTCCTCCAGGAGTATTCAACCTCGTTCACGGCGGAAGAGGAACGGTGGAAGCGCTCGTTAGACACCAATCGACGAAGGGAGTGACTTTCGTGGGGTCCACTCCCGTCGCCCGTCAGGTCTATGCTCTAGCGGGCGCGCAAGGCAAAAGAGCGATGGTGAGTGGAGGTGCGAAGAACAGCATCGTCGTGATGCCCGACGCTGACCTCAACGTCTCGATTAAAGCCATAATCTCGTCTTTTTTTGGGAATACGGGACAACGCTGTCTCGCGGGAGCAAATTTGGTCACAGTTGAGAAGGCGAGCAAAGCACTGATCAGCAAATTCGTTGAAATTGCATCGCATTTGAGGATCGGTTCAGGGATGCGGCCGGAAACTGAAATGGGCCCGGTTGTGTCTCGTTCTGCCAAAGAGAGGATTCAGGGTTATATCCAGACCGGAATCAACGAAGGCGCCAGAATTCTGAATGACGGCCGAGACGTCGCTGTCGATGACTTCCCTGATGGTTTCTACTTGGGGGCGACGATTTTCGACGATGTTTCGCCGGAAATGAAAATCGCAAAAGATGAAATCTTTGGGCCCCTAGCAAGCATCTTGCACGTCGAAAACCTGGATGAGGCAATAGACCAGATAAACAATCGAACCAACTTCGGAAACATGGCGAGCATCTTCACAACTAACGGGAGAACCGCCCGGGAGTTTAGTCGGCAGGTACATTCAGGCAACATAGGAATCAACATAGGTGTCGCAGCGCCAGCTGCCTGCTTCCCGTTCGGAGGAATGAGAGAATCCTTCTTCGGGGTGCTACATCCCCAGGTTGATACCGTTGATTTCTTCACTGACAAGAAAATAACGATTACACGTTGGTAGAAGATTAAACCCCTGCGTCAAGGTCCGCGAATCCGAGCAAGATCCGCGGACGGATTAGGCTCGAAATTGGTCGTTCATTGTTCACGCCACAATTTGTTCATAAATGTCTTATTAACCTCGGTTCAAATTAGCGCAGACATGGATCAAGTTGGGTTCGCAAAATACGACGATTACCTTATACGATGTTTTCCTCACCAGGAAAATGTCACTATAGCAAAGGCGCTCGGGACCACGGTCATCGACATAGCTGGAAGGAAGTATCTCGACCTGTTCGCTGGCATCGCCGTCAATAACGTCGGGCACTGTCACCCAAAGGTCGTCGCGGCCGTCAGAGAGCAAGCCGGCAAGTTCATGCACATTTCGAATTACTATCATAATGAACTTATGCCAATGCTTGCGAAGCGGCTCGCCGACGTAGCCCCAAAGGGGCTAAGGCACTCGTACTTCTCTAATAGTGGAACCGAAGCCATTGATGGTTCAATCAAGCTCGCGAAGAAACACGCTGTTCTCCTTGGAAGGAACGGGACGAGTCTAATTTCACTCGAGGGCTCCTTTCATGGGAGGCTCTCGCTTTCCCTTTCGTTAACCGGGCAAAAGAAGCTTAAGACCAATCTTGGGAACTACGCACTTTACCCAGGGATTTTCTACGCTCCTGCGCCGTATCACTACAGAAATGGAGGAACCCTTTCACCTGATGAGTTTGGTGTGGTCTGCGCAGAAAGGATGGGAGAAATAATCGACCAATATTCTGTAGGCGACGTTGCTGCTGTCTTGGTCGAACCAATCATGGGAGAAGGAGGCATCATCGTCCCCCCCGACACCTATCTGCCCAAGGTGGAAAGCATTTGCAGAGAGAGGGAGATTCCTCTAATTGTGGATGAAGTACAGACAGGCGTTGGAAGAACAGGCAAGATGTTCGCTTCGCAGATTTGGGACATTGAAGTTGGCGTAATGGCATTCGCGAAGGCAATTGGCGGTGGGCTCCCAATCGGCGGGTTTATCGCCACCGATGAGATGGCGTCATCATTCGTCGAAGGGGACCACTTTTCCACATTTGGAGGGAACCCGGTTTCCTGCGCTGCTGCACTCGCGGTGCTTGACGTAGTGAAAGAAGAGGACTTGGTAAGCAAGTCGGCGAAGCTTGGAGAGTACACCATCAGAAGACTTCGCGAAATTCAGGAGAAGAACCCACTCATAGGTGAGGTGCGTGGCAAGGGATTGATGATCGGAATAGAGCTAGTGAAAAGTGCGAAGTTGCCGGCGGACCGGGAAACAGCGAAGATAAAAGAGACCTTGATTCGTCGCGGTTTTCTCATAGGAGTCGGAGGACTCTATAGAAACGTATTGAGGCTTGAGCCACCTCTCGTAATCACCAAAGAGGAACTCGATCGTGCACTGGATGCGATCGAATCAGCTTTGCGTGAATCGTAATTCACCGCCTTGTCACATCTCTAGTGCTGTGCGCTCAAGTTCTGCGCGGTTTACTCACGCCTTATGCCATAGATGTTGATCGATTTCACGTTGACGAACTCGCGGAGTCCGAACTTTGATAATTCGCGACCTATTCCGGACTTCTTGATACCACCAAATGGCATTCTAGGATCCGACTTCGTAAGCTGATTTACGAAGACCATTCCGCTTTGAATCTCCCTCACGGCCCTCTTGGCGCTGCTTATGCTCTGGGTCCAAACGCTTGCCCCAAGCCCGAACTCTGATTGATTTGCGATTCTAAAGGCCTCGCTCTCGTTTTCAGCTACGCAGATTGGAGCTACGGGGCCAAATACCTCTTCGGTCATCACTCTCATTTTCCTGTCAATTCTGGATAGAATCGTGGGCTCGAAAAAGTATCCTGGGACCCACCGGGCTCCTCCAATCACAACGTCCGCGCCCTTAGCAATCGCATCCTTTACTTGTGAATCCACCGTCTCGACTGCCCCGGCATTGACAAGCGGACCCACATAATTGTCGGGCTCAATGGGGTTCCCCATCTTCTTTTTCTCGAACTCTTTTGTGAGCTTCTCTATGAATTCTTCGGCCACGGAACGAACAACAATGAACCTCTTAGCGCAGATACAACTTTGGCCTGAGTTTTGCAGACGGGCGGTTGCCCCTACCTCAGCCGCCCGGTCAACGTTCGCATCTTCTAGAACAACAAATGGGTCGCTTCCTCCAAGCTCTAGCATGAATTTCTTGAAGTTTCGAGCAGCCAATTCACCTATTACTTGACCAGCTTCCGTGCTTCCCGTGAGGGATACGCCGGCCGTAAGGGGCGATTCGATTAGTTTTGTGACCGCACGGTGATCCGTAATCACGACAGAAAATACGCCTTCGGGAAAACCTGCCTGCGTGAATGCCTCTCCAATTTTGATGGCTGAACCAGGGCAGGTGTTGGAATGCCTTAAAATCGATGTGTTACCAGCAATCAATGTAGGAATCGCAAACCTAAGCGCCTGCCAGAAGGGAAAGTTCCAAGGCATGATCGAAAGAACCACACCGATTGGTTCGTACGACACGTAACTCGATTCCGCATCAGTTTCAACAAACTCATCTTCCAGCCACTTCTGCGCATTTTCAGCATAGTATTCAGCCCCTGCGGCGCATTTTTCGATTTCACTTTCTGCTTGCAAGATAGGTTTGCCCATCTCAAGAGTCATGGAATGGGCATAGTCGGCTTTGTTTTCTCTAAGAACAGAGGCAAGCCTTCTGAAGTATTCACTGCGCTTGGCAACGGAAAGCCTTCCCCACTCTTCAAAGGCTCTCTGAGCAATCCCAGCTCCAGCGAGAGCCATGTCCTCAGAATAGAGTTCGTACGTCGCGAGTTTCTCTCCAGTTGCAGGGTTTACCGTTTCAATGGTTTTATTTGGCATATAATGACGCCCCCATCCTCGAAGCTTGATTCATTGATGCCCAGCGGGACTTCGGGTACTTATCGTTTTGCATACCTATTTGGTAAATCGCACGTTTCTCGAAGCGCTCGCTTGCGGGTTTAGCTTAACACAATATCATGTTTCCTCTTCTCGACAAGGGTGAGCACTTCCTTCCTTTCCCTCGGGAGCACCTTACAGCTGGCCAGTGCTCGAGCCATGCACTTCATGCTCACCTTCCACTCGTCCTCTGTTATTTTCAGTCCACTGTGTGCCGCTTTCGTATCACGACTCATGTAGTAATTGGAACCTCCAGTTACCTTACACCCGTAGTCTATGTTGAGCTGTAAATTTCTCATCTTAGAGTCGCTCCCCCGTCCAGCACCAAAGCCTGCTAACGTAGGACTGGAACGAGTACAGTTGACATAATCCGCTACGAACGCGGCAATTCGATCGTAATCACCATGATCAAGTCAACATATTTGTTGCTAGCTTATCTCATAAAAGGTTCGACCAATTCGCCACAACCAGGACAGGGAATCGCGAATTTCCTTTTTGGGACCTGGTTGTGCATAGATTACTCTTCCATTAGTTTCTGCCAAGCCGTCTTGTTACGACTTGACGACACTTTCGTAGATTTCAAGCCCCTTCTGGAGCAGATTCTCTTCTATCGTCAGAGGCGCCATGAATCTTAGAACGTTCCCGTAGTGGCCGCACGTATGCATAAGCAAGCCGTTCTCGAACATTGTCTTCCTAAACTTGGCGGCAAGTTCCCTAGAAGGTTTCTTGTCTGATTTCGAATCCACGACCTCGTTACCTAGCATAAAGCCAATCCCTCGAACATCACCGATGTGTTCAGACGAGTCCATTATCCGATCGAATTCCTTCCTTGTTTTAGCCCCTAACCGCTGGACTCTCTCGAGGATGTTATGTTTCCTAATGTAGTTTATACTGGCCGTTCCCGCCGCCAAGGCGAGTGGATTGCCTCTATACGTGCCAAGGTGGAAACCTTCATCGAGGCTGTCATCGTACTCCTTCTTGTATGCCACGAGCGAAAAGGGGATGCCCGCGCCCACAGACTTTGAGATGCACATTATGTCTGGAGATGTTCCAGTCTGTTCGCATCCCCAGAACTTCCCTGTCCTGCCGAAGCCCGTCTGCACTTCATCAATTATCAAGGGGATTTGATAGCGGTCTGCAATCTCTCTCAAACCCGGCAAGAAATCTGGCGGTGGTACGATATACCCTCCTTCTCCTTCGATCGGTTCTACGATGATTCCCGCCAGGTCATCCAGTCCAGAATGTTCGTCTTCTAACAGGTGTTCGAGATATCTCAGGACAACCTTCCCTGCGTCACCTTCGTTTTCAATAGGAAATGGAAAACGGTAACTGTAGGGATAAGGAAGTCTGAAAACTCCCTGCCTCTGAACACCAGCGTAGTCCAAGTAATGTCTGGATGAAGTGAGGCTAACCACGCCTTGATGGACTCCATGGTAGGCCCCCTCAAAGGCCAAGATCGTCTTCCGTCTGGTTACTCTTTTAGCTATACTGATCGCAGCTTCGCAAGCGTCTCCTCCCGTGACTGTCATGAGGACCTTTGAATCTCCTTTGAGGCCTGATGGCAGAACTGAATGAATTGCTTCAAGAAAAGCAATCCTAGTCTCGGTAGGAATTTCCAACGCATGCCATATCTTGCTCATCTGAGCTTTAACAGCGTCTGTCACCTCGGGATTCTGATGACCAAGATTCAGTACGCAAATTCCACTTATCCAGTCGATGTACAAGTTGCCATCAACATCTTTGATTGTCGCGTTTTTCGCCCAGTCAATGGCGAATGGGAAGGTCCTGCTATAAATCACGGCTTTCGTCTCCAGAGAAAACTGTTTCGAGAGAAGATCCATCGATTTCGGTCCAGGCGGCTTGCTCACGATAAAGGGCACCTTCTCGTATTCCTGTTCTTGCATTCTAACACTCGAACGAAAAGAAAGATTCCATGTTAATAGGCTTTATGGCTTTAGAACTCATTGCAATATTCTTTGTGCTGACTAACAACCTTTCTTCACTCTCGCATTGAGTAGGCCTGACCCGCATTCATCCGTGGGGGTGATGAAGACGAAAGAACTGACAGACCAGCAATGGAACGCGATACGACAAATCATACCAAAGCAGACCGGAAGGGGAAGGCCGAGGGCAGACGACAGGTTGACCCTCAACGCCATCCTGTACGTCCTCAACACAGGCTGCAGATGGGACTACCTCTCGAAGACCCAGTACAGCCACTGCTATACCACGGCCTGGAGGAGGCTGAAGAGGTGGGAGCAGGACGGCATCCTGAAGAGGATGTTCGATTCGCTGATCTCAAGGGGATACGCACTCGGGACGGTGAAGACGGACTCCCTCTCCATCGACAGCACGACCGTGCCGGCCAAAAAGGGGGAGGGCTCGTTGGCTTTGACGGTCACAAGCAGATCAACGGCACGAAGATTCATGTTGTAGTGACTGAACAATCCTTCCCGGTGGCTGTGACGATCGGCTCTGGTAGGGAGCACGAAGGCAGGAGGCTCATCCCCCTCCTGGAATCCATCAGCATAACACACGGAAGAGGAAGGCCGAAGAAGAGACCAGGGACGCTCTATGCGGACACGAAGTACGGCATCCCCTTGAACAGGTTCTACCTCGACGGGAAGCACATCAGGTCACAGATTCCGGAGAGCCCGAACAAGAAGAGGAGGCCAGGAAGACCAAGGACGTTCGACGAGCCTGTTTACCACCGGATCAGGTCATCGACAGAGAGGTTCAACGCCTGGATCAAGGCGTTCAGGAGGGTCGCCATAAGGTACGAGAGACTGTCAACAATCTACATGGGATTCGTCTATCTGGCGTGCATAGTCATCTATCTCAGAAATTTGCAATGAGTTCCTTACGAGAAAGACATATAGCCAGAGAGGTCCGATCTAAGTGATGTAAGAATTGGTTAAGATTCCGACGGTTACCGGTGCAATCGAGAGCAATCAGATTGGTTACACATTGGTGCACGAACACCTGAAAGTTCGGTACGAAGTTATTTTATTTCAATTTCCACAAATATCGGAGCCGAAAACAGAACTTGACGCTGCAGTTGAGAGCGTAAAACAAGCTTACGCGCGAGGAATACAAATGATTTGTGACTGTACAATTCCAGGTCTTGGACGAGATATCAATTTTATTAGCGATGTCGCCAAATCCACCGATTTACGGATTCTTGTGGGAACAGGGTTCTATACTCTTAATGAGTTGCCACCACATTTTCGAAACAGATCAATGGACTACATGGCAAACATATTTACAAGGGAGGTCGAAGACGGCATCCAGGGTACTAAGATCAAACCAGCATTCTTGAAGTGTTGCACCGATTGGCAAGGAATAACACCTGATGTTGAGAAGACAATTAGGGCAGTGGCAAGGGCGCATCTAAAGACTGGGGTACCCATAGTGACCCATTCGAATCCTCGGAACATGTCTGGATTGTTGCAACAGGATATATTTGAGCAGGAAGGAGTTGATTTGAGAGCGGTCCAAATAGGTCATTCAGGCGATACAGATAATATCGACTACTTGGTAAGAATCGCAAAGAGAGGTTCGTTCTTGGGCATGGATAGGTACGGTTTTCATTATCTGTCGACACCAACCAGAAATCGCGTAATCGTTCAAATGAGTGAATTAGGCTTTGCAAACAAGATGATGCTATCCCATGATAAGCCATGCATTATGGATTCATGGACCGAAGAAACGAACAAGATGAGTTTTGCACAGTCTGAAAGCCTGACCTATATACCAGACGAGGTAATACCCGAACTTAAGAAGACAGGGATAAGCGATCAGCAAATCACGCAGATGATGCAGGACAATGTTCGAAGATGGTTCGAGTGGAAAGAAGTGTGACCTAGTGGCGCTATTCGGCAATGGGATAGGCCAAGGCAACAATCCTTGATGACGTCTCGCCAGAGATGAAGGTAGCCAAGGAAGAGATCTTCGGCCCGGTTGCTAACATTATCCATCTCAGGAGCCTCGACCAAGCGATTGATCAGATAAACAGGCGAACCAACTTCGGAAACATGGTTAGTATCTTTACAAGGAGTGGAAAAACAGCCCGAAAGTTCAGCCAAGAAGTGCAATAAGTGCCGGCTGGCAACATAGGGATCAACATTGGAGTGGCAGCATTCTGCGGCCTATTTCCCCTTCGGAGGAATGAAAGTGTCTTTCTTCGGGGTGCTTCATCCCCAAATCGACACTGTTGACTTCTTCACTGATAGAAAAGTGACAATTACACGATGGTGAGTGTCGCTGTAAGACTGCTTCTCGCCCCGCAGTTCTTTGGCGAGGAGCGGTTTGCGAAGCGACCTAGTGGTTCTTACGATTCGGACAGCAATTCTCGTCACATTCAGCAACCACCTATCCCAAGTTATTCGCTATGGTATACTTTTCGTTCGCGACCTTACACACCCTTTGAGTCGGCGAGTGCGTCGCATTAGACTTCTTCGCATCCGGCAACCGGGACCATGCGTAGTCCTCCTGGGTTCAAATCCCTTGCGACTCGAACCGTCTTCGCATCGGATTCTTGGGACCAGAACGAACTCTTTTGGGTTCGAATCCCTTCCAATTTGTACCCTTGCTCTTGGTACATCCCTTCAGGCACACGCCTGAGTTCGATTCCGCTTCTGGCTCGGTATACCCATCGGGTCCCGTCGGAATCGAACTCTTGCTTTCACATATTAGGAGTGGGGTTCGGTTAGTTCTCCAAGGGCGTAACCACCTGACCCGCTTGGGAAACCAAGATCATAACTTCGGCCGCGCAAGAGATTGCTTGAAAATGAATGAATGAATGAATCGTCATGTTCATCATACTGGTGATTGGACTCGTAGGTGGCTGACCCACAATGCGAAAATCATTTTATAATTACCGCCCCTCACAACCTTAACGCGTCATGGGTCTCAATCTCCTTAACAGAAACCACATGAGCTTGTGGTAGAGCTCCATTCACAATACTTCTTTTGGCTAGGGACTCGTGACGCAAATGTGATTTCCTCTTTGTCAAAGGCCGAAGTCGTTGACTCCCGGTTTCTGAGAAGCTTTAGTGATAAGTTTCCGTCTGGATGGTTTCTATAGCAAACAAAACTTCGAAAGCGTGCGTAGGGCGTAACAAAAGGGCATACATACCGAGCTTTGGCGTAGGCAAGTCCGTTGTTTTCGTTGGTGTTTGTATCATGTGACAGTAGCATGAAATGGTATGAACAAGCATTCGGGGTCAAGTCGGAAGAGGGACAAGGGAATTGAACCCGAACGAGTGCGGGCCCGGAGGTACCCGCACCCTCTTGGGTCCGCTTTTCTCTGACCCGGCAAGAGCAATTCAGAAACTTCTCGTCCGCCCCGGCGTCGAAGAGTTCCGCCGCGTTCATCCTGACCGTCTCGTTCCTTTCGAACGTGTCCCCGTTCTTCGGTGTTTCCTACACTCTGCTAGCGACGCTCCAGCTTACACTGCTCGGGTTTACGACCTACAACTTCGCTCTCGTGGTGATCATCTCCGCGGTGGGAGCGACTCTGGCCAAGGTGGTGATCTATTATGGGACCTTCGGGTTCAGAAACTTTCTGGTGCGGAACAAGAACGTCCAGCTCATTGGAAGGAATTCCTCAAGAGGGACTTTACCTTGCCCTGTTTGCGACCGCCCTGCTGCCAGGGTTGCCCCTCGACGATTTCATCTACGTCGGTGCAGGCGCCTCAGGTGCCTCTCTGGAACTGATGTCTCTGGTTACACTGCTCGCCAAGCTTGTGAAGAGCGCGTTCGAAGTGGCTGTGGAGTTCACAATACTGAAGGACGTCGGGCGTGTGTTTGATTTCAACAGGCTGGATGCGACTCTCGCCTTGAGCGCACTGTTCTTGTTGATCGGGATCGGAATCTACAAACTGGACTGGGAGAAGGCGTACAGGAGGCTACGGCTTCGTAAGCCGGGGACGCCCCCTGAGACCGGGGCCATAGGAAGCAAGTGAACCATTATCGCTGTGCGGTCGCCAGGGTTCTCCAACCGCATTAGTAGTTAGAAGGGGCATCCATTTGGTGGTCAGGGTCCCGGCCGGGGAAGTTTCAGATATGGGAAGTCGTCTCCTTTACGGGAATCTTAATTCGATTCGCTAATCGCAGCGCCTACTTCTCGACTATGACCTTCTCTATTCTCTCAACAAGCGCTATGAATTCGTCTCTCTCGCACTTTGGTATTTTGTATTTGTCAAACGCTTCAGCGATATGCCTCATATTCGTCTCCCACTCAGCGTGGGTAATTCCGAGCCCGGCATGACTAGTTTTCATGTCACGGCCCAGATAGTAGTTCGAACCTCCAGTGACGTAACACATGTAGTCGATGTTCAGCTGGATGGCCTTCGCTTTCGTATCAGAACTTCGGCCTGTGCCGAATCGAGCAAACTTCGGATCCTCGCGATTTCTCCTCAAGTAGTCTTTCACGACCTCAGCGATGACATCGTGGCCCCCTAACCTTTCGTAGAGAGACTTCAAGTTCGGCCGACAGCAATAAAGAAAATAACCTAATTTAACCCTTTGCCACTTTTGCCTCCCGTATCTTATCCCAGAATCGTTTCCTCCCCTACTAAGGAGACTGCACAAGCTAATCAGGAAGAGTAGACTGGGCGAGTTTTGGAAGGGCATCTGGAAGAGATACGGACATGTCGTGCTGGACGAGAGACAGATTGAGTGGATCATCAGGGCAAGGGAGAGGGGAGGGAAGAACGAGGACATCGCAAGGGTCCAGAACATCACTGCAAGGAGGGTCAGACAGCTCTACTCTACTCTACAGGAGGACGGGCACCATCCCTGCGCTCAAGAGGCCAGGAAGACCGAAGTCCCCCGAACTCACCCTGGATGAAAGGGACGCCATCATCCACGCCTTTGAAACGTTCAAGCTGTGCGCATGCTACCTGGAGAAGGCCCTTTGCGCCCGGGGGGTCAGGATCAACCACAGGAGGATCCATCGAGTACTCAGGGATGAGGGTCTCGCTGTGAGCGAGCCCCACAAGCAGAGGAGGAGGAAGTGGATCAGGTACGAAAGGGAGCACTCGAACTCGCTGTGGCACACCGACTGGCACAAGATCAAGGACGAGAGGTGGTGGAAGGGACGGTGGCTCATCTGCTACGAGGACGACGCCTCCCGCTTCATAGCAGGACACGGGGTGTATCCGACCCTGACCTCGCCGTACTCTGTCGAGGTATTGGATGGGGCCATCAAAAGATACGGCAAGCCCAGATCGATACTCTCGGACCACGGGTCGACGTTCTACGCTGTGGAATCAGTGGCGAGGGAGAAGGGCCTGACGGAGTTCGAGAAGTATCTCCTGAAGAACAAGATCAGGTTCATCACCGGAAGGGTCGACCATCCCCAGACCAATGGGAAGATAGAGAAGTTCTTTGACATCTTCGAGAAGAAGGTCAGGTTCTTCCCCTCGATAGACGGGTTCATGAAGTGGTACAACGAGGTGAGGCCTCATGGAGCCTTCGACCTGTCGAAGCTTGAGACGCCGGTACAGATGTTCTACCAGAAGATGGAAGACAGGGAAGCCATCATGGACCCCGAGGCGCTGACCAGGGAGGAAATGATTCCGTGATAAAACACACTTTTGCCTCCCGGATAACCCTCCTCGCAGTTTGGTCCAGCTCTCCTCCACGGCTTCCAGCCACGACGCAAGCCCGGTGGCTCCGGACCGCTCTGCCATGGACTTCGGCAACACTTCGAAACCTGCGTCCTTGGGTTCCACAGGGAGGACAGCTATCGGCAAGTCCGTGGTCCCGAAGGCACGAGCTCCGATCCCGTGACGACGAGACTATGTATGGAAAGCTGGGGTCGAACCCGAGCTTCGCGCCGGGCAGCGGATCCACATCCAGAAGGAACGGGGGTAGATGATGGCTCCAGATCTGAACTGTTCGAAGTACTGACTCTGACCCACATAACGCACGGACTTCTTGCCCTCCATCAGGAAGCTCGCCACACCACTCTCCCGCCAATGATGGTACACCAAGGTTTGATTTTGTCAAACCCTTTCAGTTTGGTTTCAAAGGGGTTGCTTTCCCACACAACCATATCTGCACACATTCCGACCCTTAGACTACCAATCCTATCTTCCATCATAAGGCATTTGGCCGCGCCCATCGTGTATGTTTTGAAGGCGTCGTATACTGTTACGGCCTCTTCCCTGCATATCGAGCGATTCCCAAGAGTTTTCCGGACAACAGCGCTCTGTATGCCATATCTAGGAGGAAACGGAACGACTGGAACATCTGATCCGTTCCCCACGACGATGCCACGGGAAATCATCGACTTGAGTGGCAAGATTTGTTTCTGAAGGTCTTTGTTGAGGTTCGCAAGATAGGCATCACCCAAATATAGAATGAACGGAGACTGTAGCTCGACTGCAATCCCATATCTCGCTATTCTGTCCAGATGCTTTCTCGTGGGTAAGACACAATGGATAATGGTGTGCCTAAGACCTTCCATTGGACGTTTCTCCTGACTGGAGGCGAAGGCACGAATAGTTTCGTCTATTGCCTTGTCTCCTATCGCATGAACACATACTTGATAGCCCTTTTGATGGGCTTTCCAAACGATTTCATGAAAAATGTTCAGTCCTAGTACGGGCAAACCATAATTTTTCGTACCCTTATAAGCTCTTGAAACCCAAGCTGATTTGCTGGAGATTGCTCCATCAAGAAGTAGCTTGATGCCCGGAATCCTAAGCCAGTCGTCCTTAACAGAGTTGATTATTCCTTCTCCCCTCTCCACATCCTCAATTGCTCGGACCCTAAAGAGACAAGTTATTCTGAGGGGAAGTCGCTTCTGGTCGTGAAGGAACTTGTAAGCCCTGAGGACGCTTTCGTTCGCCCACGAAACATTCGGGTCCTTGACGCTTGTTACTCCTTCGCTTAACCATTCTTCTGAAGCATTCCTAATTGCTTCGATCCATTGCTTCTCCGGTATCTGAGGCATTTTGTTAGATATGAGATCGGTAGCGCTTTTTTCTATGAGGATGCCAGTTGGTGTGCCAGATTCCGCCTCCACCTCAATAACGCCATTATCGATTCTAGGCACGCTTGTACCAATCCCAGCGATCTCGAGCGCTTTGCTGTTTGCTACTAACATATGACCTGAAGTATGCCACAAAACCAATGGCCGGTTCTTCACAGCTTCATCCAGGTCCCAACGCGTTGGAAGTCTACGGACCAGAAAGCGGTTGTGATTCCATCCGCTTCCTATGAGCCACTTGTCTTTAGGGTGTTGCCTGGCGTAGTCTCTTGAGACTTCTATCATCTGTGCAATACTGTTTACTTTGGAATAGCTCACGTCAATATAGAATCTCTTATAAAAAGCCGATAGGGCCAGATGACCATGCGTATCTATCAGTCCTGGTGTGACAGCTTTTCCCCCTAAGTCGATTATTTGAGTCTTGGTCCCCGCCAGCCCGCGAAAATCAACTGAATTCCCCAGAAAAGTAATAATGCCATCATTTATGCCAACGGAGTCTGATACGGAATCATCCTCATCAAAAGTGTAGAACAAACCATTCTTGAGTATCAGGTCGCATGGAGCAGATGATGTTACGTCTCTCGTTAGTTGATTATCAGCCGGCTTGCTACGTGAATGTGTCAAGGGTAGACTACTTTCCCACTCATGAGCGTCATTTCCACCGGTATATTGATGATTTCCTCATTTGGCACTTTCAGGATGTCCTTTCCAAGGACGACCATGTCAGCGTACTTTCCAGGCTCGAGGGAACCTAAAATGTCTTCGTCGAAATTGCAGTAGGCGGCATATATCGTGTAGAGCTTCAGTGCTTCCATGATCGAAATTCTCTGGCTTCGCCCAATCGCTGCACCATTCGCCGAAGTCCTGTTAACCAGGGCATGAATACCCATCAGAGGAGGGAAAGGACTTGCCGAGTGGTCAGAATGCGCCGACACCTTGATTCCCGCGTCAAGGAAGCTTCGGGCAGCGAACATGCGTTCCAGCCTAGTAGCACCAAAGGCCGGCAATATCTTATCACCGTGGTAATAGGGATACGGTCCAAAGATTGTCGGTAGTAGTCCCAGCTTCTTGATTCGCGCTACAATCTCTGCGTTTACCACCGTGCAGTGAATCACCCTATTCCTGGGGTCTTTGCGAGGGTATTTCTTTTGTGCTTCCTCAATAATGTCCAGAAACATATCGATAGCTCGTTCTCCGTTGGCATGACCAGCAAAGCGATAACCCTTCGCATAGCCCTTCATGATTATGTCGTAGAGGACCTCTTTCGTAATTGCTAGTTCTCCGAGATAGCCCGGTCTGTGAAGATAGGGTTCCGCGACAGCTGCTGTGCGTGCCGAGATTGCTCCGTCAGTCACGATTTTTATTGAGGACAACTTCAGCATCTCGTCCCCGAACCCGTTTCCTATGCCGAGCTTTATCAAATGGTCCAATAACTCATGATAATAATCCAGTCTCACTCTCAATGGAAGTTCTCCCCGATTTCGAAGTTCGAGGAGGGCATTCACAAGAACGCCACTGGATGTCAGACCATCATTCACGCAGGTCAAACCGGATGAAACAAACTGGTTCATAATCCAACGGAGTCCGCTCATCGCTTCTTCCATGGTAGGTTCCCTACCATACCTAATCGGCTGGACCGCTCGAATCGCTGATGCTTCATATATCCATCCAGTCAGTTCGCCGGTCGTAGGGTCTCTTTCGAATCTTCCTCCCACGGGATCTGGTGTGCTCTTTGTTATTCCTGCCTTTTCAAAGGCTTTGCTGTTCACAATTGCAAAGTGTGAACCGATGGTGATTACCATTACGGGATGATTCGGGGCGGCTTCGTCCAATTCCCACCTGTTTGGGTGGCGCTTCTCGGTGAGCTTCGAATCATCTTCGCGCTCAACATTTATCCAATCACCGGCAGGCTTTACCTTGGTTTGCTCTGAAATCCTTGCTTGTAAGTCAGCTATCGACCTAACGCCAGACTCGTAGCTGCCATCAATACACAACGAATGCGCCCATGCAACAAGAGTCAGATGGCAGTGAGGATCAATTAGGCCGGGTATTACCGTTTTTCCTTTGAGATCAATGATCCTTGTGGTCCCTGATACTAGAGACTTGATTCCTTCGTTTGTTCCGACGGCGATTATACGACCAGACTTCACCCCGACGGCTTCAGCTATTGATTCTTTAGGGTCAACCGTCACAATGTGACCATTAATCAGAACGAGGTCAGCAGAACAGAACTTATCCATATCAATATCAAACTCGTTAAGAAAGTACTTTAATTCTTTTCTTCGATTCCTAAGACATCCGAAAGTGAGCTACTTAGGCTTGTCTTGGTGTTCTATGCGCATCCCGATCGTGCTCTTCAGCTGAGTAAGTTTGATGATGATGGACAGCGTACCGAGTTCTGCCCTGAGGGCAATCGCCAGCATCATGTTCGCGAGAACCTAGGTGTTGTAAAGGAAAGACGGAAAGCATCTGGTAGACCAGCCTGACAGTGAAGTTCGTGCTCGTGATCTTGGCCTTGATCTTGGCCTTGGCCCGCTGCTTTGCAGCGCTTGGATAGATTACTGACCGGAACGTGCAAGAATTGCCCCAGACCTATGTTGCGAAAAATCTCTGTGGAGGAAAGATGCGCCAGCGTCGGACTTCGGCTCTTCGAATAAAAAACATCTGTGTTCAAAGGCCCATGGCCATAAGTGCTATTTCACTTCTTTAAGGAGTAAAGATTATCATCATAATTGATAGGTGGCTGGTTCGGCGGTAGGGCAACTACCAATATCACTTCACTTCTTCCAACGTTCCGGTATGCGTATGGATGGTTCCTAAGGTAGATTGCATCAAGTTCTTCCAATGTGACTTGGTCACCTGACTTGTCCCAAAATAGGCATCGGCCTTTAGCCACTAGGATGAAAACGTCTGTATCAGGCATGATATGGAGTGAAGAGGTGGAATTCCAGGCCGGTAATACCAAAAGGTGGATGTCAAAGCTATCACATTTTTTGACCCACCTGTCTGTGGAAGGACCGACGTAGAAGTACTCGGGACGAAAATATCCGGGTTCATTGCCTTTAGCAAGACCCAAGTATGGGGAGATACCTTCGAAACGGATGACATGGTCTGAGAGTTTATCTTTGCAAGACATATGAATTTAGGCCGTTCAAGGAACTATAAGTGTTTCGCGCGCGCGCTCGCTGGGGCGATCAGGAAGTACGGGAGGCCTGCGTCGATCCTCACCGTCTTGCATCCCGAGACTAATGGGAAGGTGGAACGCTTCTTCAGGACAGTGAAAGAGAAGCTGCCAGAACTCGAGGGGATGGAAGAGCTAGTGAGGTCGTACAACGAAAAGAGGCCCCGCATGTCGCTCAACTTGGACGTCATAGAGACGCCCATCAGGCGTTCATCAGGAAGATGCCAGAGTAGGGGACGGTCATCGACGAGGAATCAGGGGAGGCATACCATGCCCAGAAGAGCCTGGAGGAGGGGGCGAACTCGTTTCGGGATGGTACAGTGGAAACATCCGATGTTCGTTGCACCGTCTCCAAAGAAACAGACAGTCACGTTGTCCTCTTTCTTCAACCTCGGTCCCAATGCAAGGCCTGCCGCTGCTGGGATTCCAGCCTCCACTATGAGAAGGAGCCCATGAGACCGACATCGTCCTTGGTCAGGTGCATCGATCCTCCATATCTTCTGTTACAACCGGTTTCTTTGCCCAAAGTTTTTGAGAAGATCTCCATTATAGGAACGCCTTACCTGAGGGCCGCGACATGGCCTCTGCATGTCGCAACGACGAAATCTTCCTTGCGTAGCTGGGAGAGAAGCCCTATCTCGGTCGCCTCCTCCCCCATCGCCAAGTGCGTGCTTGCTGGCGCAATTCCTTTCTTGAAGAAGTCGAAGATGGCGTATTCCATCTTTCTAACCCTAATCATGTCGAAATATTCGAATTCGACAGCCCACACCATGGTCGTGCGACAAAATTAACCGCGTCTGATTATTGATGACGCGTTCTTGATATCTGCATGTTACCGTCGTTCTGATTACGAGTGTGTGCAGGCACCGATACATGCAGGGTTAAATGAACAAGAGGACGCATCGCGTGCTGCTTGGCAGCAACAGAAGGGAATGATGCCGGAGAGGAGAAGAAGAGTCGCCATACGACCGACGAGCTAAGAGAGCTTGCCAAGTCTGTCAGGTCTGGGACATTCCACTACGATGGCAGGCCGAAGAGGTCGCTGGATTGGTCCTCGTACAATGAGGCCCAGGTCAACGAGATGGCGGACACGCTCAACCTGATAAGACGTTTCGTCGATCGCGCCTCTGCACGCATCCCTGAGAGGCCGCGGGGGCGCGGCAGGCCGCCGTTCCCTGCAAGGGACGTCGCGAAGGCTCTGCTGCTGCAGACCTACTTCGGGGTCTCGGACAGGGTGGCGGCGGGGCTGGCCCGATTGTTCAAGGAGAAGCTCGGGATAACGAACGAGTTCAGCTATAAGACGATAGAGAGGGGGTACGACCCCTCTCCAGTATCCGAGATACTGCGGGAGGTCTTCAGGCTGACCAACGAGCACGGCAATGCGAGGGAGACCACGTTCTCGGTGGACGGGACGGGGGAACCCACGTCGAGCAAGGTCAACTACGAATCAGTCCGCTCGGAGCAGAGGAAGGGGGAAAAGGAGGCGGGCGCGTGGCCATCACCATCACCGCAACCAGAGTCATCTCCCTCGCCCCAACGACCGCCCACCGCAGAGGCTGCGACTAGGCACGAATTCCAGTTGACCGTCTCGTCCGTGGGCGTGCACACCAAGATCTTCGCGGGGTTCAGGACCACGGGCGACCGCTCCATCGGGGAACTCTCGTTCTTCCCCTCAATCGTGTCGCAGACCCACATCAACTGCTCCCAGATGGATACGATACTGGGAGACTCGCTCTACGCCAATAGGATGGCGTGCGCGGTCGTCGCCAGGTACGGCGCGACGCCACACTTCCTCCCCAAATCGAACTCCACGTTCCTAAGCCTGGGTGTGCCTTCGTGGAACAACATGACGCACGGGTTCGTCAGTGATCCTCAGCGATGGCTCCAAGAGTACCACATGCGATCGATGTCCGAGACGTCGAACTCCATGGACAAGACGGAGTTCCCCGAGAAGATCAGGAGGAAGATACCGCACAGGAAGGACGCCGTGTCGTCACTCAGAATCTACGTCCACAACATAAGGCGGTACGGGTACATGGAATATCTTCAGCCGGAATTGCTCAAGCCTCTGCGCAACTAATAATGTCGCAAGGCCCCACACCATAAAAGGCTTAAATATACTGGTGTACCAAGAGTTATCGTGACGCAAGGAAGAAAACAAGAAAAAGAAAAACGTGAAATCATAGAACCAAAAACGTCTAACTCGAAGGAGGCATTAGTAAAATCATTTGACGATAGGTTAGAGGAGAAGATAACGAGACGAAAAGCCATAGGCAAGATGGGCAGCGTCGCTGTAGGAGTGGTTGTAGCCGCCGCAGTTGCAGGAACAGTTGGCTACTATTTGGGCGGTTCCCAGGTTCCAGCACAAACCAAAACACAAACACAACTGTCTACAGTTACTCCTAGTGTAACCTCCACGTCAAGCAGCTCAAGCACCGGTACGCCTTCCGGTTTACCGATCAAAGTAGGACTTGTAACCTTCGTAACAGGACCCTGGGGCGGTTTCGGAGCAGAATACGTTCAAGGCATAAATGTAGTGATAGATGATTGGAACGCCCGAGGTGGTCTGCTTGGACGTCCAGTTCAATTAGTCTTGGCGGATGATGGCAGCGATTCAACCAAAGACGCAGATCTGACAACGGGACTTATCACAGTGAACGGTGTCGATCTAATTGTGGGGGCGGGAGGAGCCGTTTTCTCAGCGGCGCAATTCCCCATCTGGTACAGGTATGGATATCCGGTCATCGATCACTCCTGGACATACAGTGAGTATACGAGTCAAGAAGCGCAGAATGGATACGATTTCAACATTGGTTTCCCAGGATGGGAGCTGTGTAATGCATACTGTGATCTAGTGACTTCACAGCCAAAGAAGCCGAAGACCATCGCTATACTTACTGGGGCAGATCCAGCAACTTCCGCCGATCGTCCCTGGATGACGAAATACGCACCGGCGAATTACAACCTGGAAGTTGTCTACAGCAACTCATACGAAACTGGATTGGCAGATTTCACCCCACTCATCACCGACTTGATGTCTTCTGGAGCCGATGTGACCTTCCTAACGGGCGACCAACCGGATGTTGCGAACGCAATAAAATCAATGGGAACCCAGGGTTACACACCTATGTATCCTCCAGGCATGAATGCGGGACCGGACGCGGTGAGCCTGTGGTCTGGATTGGGTAATATAGGCCTTAATGTGCTACAAGTCAATGCTCCCATCGGTGCTGCCTTTAATGCGGTTGCCCAGAAGAATGCCACTGTTGCGTATTGGTTGAACAAGTTCATTGCTAAGTACGGCAGCGGGCCAATTGGCTTCGAGTTTTTCATAGCGGACGCGCTCAATGCAACACTCTATGCAGCGCAGCAGGCTGGAAGTCTGGACTTGTCAGCGGTCAAAGACGCGATTCAAACGAAGATGTCGGGATACCAGTCGATAAATGGATGGGCCTGCGATTTCTCATCCGGTCCACCCTACAACCTTGACTCGGACGTTGGCGTAGGGACGATGTACGGCCAAAACAACAAGGCAAAGGGGGTGATCAGGCAGTTCTTCACACCAACTAACACTCCGGTCGTGTATCCACCGAATCTTGCTAACGCGACCACATTAGCACCCTGGCCAGCCACGTCCAGTACGTCCAGTTAAGGACCATAACAAGACACAGATCCACTTCGGGAATGAAGCCCGAAGTGGCTCCTCTTTTCTTATTTTGTGACGCCCACCGGCGTTCCTGCCCTAGGATGAAGCCGAGAACATGGTTCGATTCTATCACTTCGCGAGTTCACGGTCATCCTTAGGTGGAACGCGCTAGGCATCACTACGAATGGCAGGCGGAGAAGGCAACAGAAGCCTCTCAAAGAACCACGATGACGCCGTCCCATCATCTGATGCATTTATTCGAAAAAAGAGAGCGAGAGGCATGGGAAGATTCCAAACATGCTCGAGCTACTTGCAAAGAACGACCCTACATTCGTCGTGATGTATGACGACTTATTGCAGCTGCTCTTGAGCAAGAACAGAACTCTGTCCGTCAAGACAAAGGAGATGGTGGTTGCCGGTATCCTTGCCACAAGAGAGGAACACGACGCATTAACGCAAAGAAGAGAGTGGGAGAAATAGCCATGAACGAAGGCGCAGGACCTGTGACACATGGGAGGAACCCAAGGGTACAGAAGTGTTTGTGTGTTGGATGAAGCCATTGACATGGTCGAGAGCAGCGTCTATGGGAATTGTGCGATCATCTTCACCAAGTTCTCTTGATAACAATCATCATGACCGGATCAATTATTGGGAAAGACGGCTCTGTCAACTTAAGCAGATCTGACGCCTATGTTTTGACAGTCAACTTCGGATGGACCTTATTCACGTGTTCATGAAGGTTCGATGTCTTCACCTTCACGCCGCACGCTTCGCAGATGGACCATCCTTCCTTCCGTCCAGGACTGATGAGTTCAGTTATCACCTCATCGACTGTGAGATCCCTCGTTCGCGCCATCTCCTTGACCTTTCGAGCCGTATCCTCTCTGACCGTCAGGACAGACCATCCCCTCTCTGGCATGGTCTGAAAGTGAATTGACTGTCAAACATTCATTAGACCATAGGCGTAATTGCACTCCTCTCGCTCGGTCTTCTTGAGTCCCTGCTCCTTCCCTTCAGGGTGAGCGCCGTTCGCCTACGCTCCGAGTATCCTCAGGTTGACCAGCCCCGACACTATGCTCGTCATCAAGTCGTAGCGTTTCAGCCTGTTCCTGAACTCTTCTCCCATTATGCGGAACTTCTTCATCCTCGATATCGTGTGCTCCACCACCACCCTTGCCTTCGATAGGGCCCCGTTGAATCGCTTCTGCTCGGGGGTGAGCTTCCCGCCTTTCTTGTTCCTCCCTCCCCTCCTCTTGAAAGGTATGATCGCGTCGAGTTCAGGGAAGTCTCTTTGGATGCCGTCGTAGCCCAGGTCGACGCCCGGCCTCACGCCATCGGGAAGCTTCGGCCGATTGCCCTTGAAGACGTCGTAGTCGTGCCTCCTGCCCCTGGCATGGTTCGTCCTCTGCATGATCAGGCCCTTCCCGTTCACCGTGAGTTGGGTCTTGACGGTGTGCCTCTTCCTCTTGCCCGAGTAGTGGCTCTTCCTCTTCCTGCTGTCCTTCGGCCTTGGTATCTCCTGTTCCGTGGCGTCTATGAACGCCCTGAAGCCGGGGAAGAATTTCTCGACCTCCTCTGGCGTCCTCGCCCTCCTGGCCATCTGGTGGAGCTTCCGGGGGAGAGGGATGCTCTCCTTGACCAAGGGTTCGAGGATCCGTATGTCCTTCAGCACGTTGCTCTGGTCGAGGTTGAAGATGAACCCCAGGAGGATGGACGTCACGTACGTCCTGTAGTAGAAAAGGAGCATCAGGAGCCTGTCATCGAGGGAGAGCTTGAAGGGACGGCCGGCTCCAACCTCCCTCTTCCTGCGGCGCCTTGACAGCCTCTTCCTTTCGTACTCCTCGTACTTGGGTCCTATCTTCGAGCGGAGGGAGTCGAACTCGGGCACTTCGAAGCCCGTGAACGACCTGAAGGTCTCGGGTCTCTTTGACAGCTTCCTGTAGAAGGAGAATGGCATGACCTACCGGACGGAGGAAGGGAACAAACCCTACCGTGTGAACAAAGCTGGACAATCAGCTAGGCATACAATTACGCCTATGGTCTAGTGAATGTTCGACACAAATCAAATAAACGCGAGTGCATGGGGCAAAGTGATTGACTGTTTTAGGAGAAGGCATCCCAGAGGAAAGTCATGATGTTCTCGTGCTTGGCACGGGAATGGCCGGACTCTGTTCAGCAATTGCTGTCTGTGAGTATGGGTCCGAGGCTCTGGTGATTGAAATTGCGCCTGAAGCTGGAAAAGGCGGAAATACGAGATACGCCGGTGGAATAATCCGCCACCCTATTCTTCCACTCTACACTCAAGATGATTTCCTGAATGACCTAATGGCGACGTCACAAGGGAGGGCGGACTACGATCTAGTGCAACAGATTGTTCGAAGCATAGAGGCGGACATCACGTGGCTGGAGGGGTTGGGCGTAAAATGGGAAACTAGTCTCGGCTACGGAAAGACAAGAGGCAAAGGTCGGTACGTACTCGGAGGCGGTGAAGGGTTGATAGACGCGTTGGTCAAAGCCGCAGTGCGAAAAGGAGTGAAAATCCAATATGATGTGCGTCCATTTGAGCTGTTGATTGACAAGCAGGGGCATGTTTCGGGAGTACAAGCTTTAACTCAGACAGGGGTAAGGAACTTTAGAGCCAAAGCTGTCATCTTAGCTACTGGTGGGTTTGAAGCAAATCCGGAGATGAGAACTCGATACATCGGGAGAGTCGCCGATGAGTTAATCGTGAGGGGAACAAGGTACAACTTGGGGGGAGGGCTGGAGCTGGCACTTAGAGCAGGCGCACAAGCCTTCGGACAATGGGGCGATTTCCACTCCGCAGTCATTGATGCAAGGTCAAAGGCGATTGAAGCTGGTGAGACCAACGTTAACACCTATCCTTACACAGTCCTTGTGAACATGAATGGTGAGAGATTCGTTGATGAAGGAGAAGATACTCATGATATGACTTACGTGAAAACAGGAAAGAGAATTCTAGACCAGCCGTTTGCGAGGGCCTTTTGCATTTTCGATTCTAAAATAAAGGGTCTGATGGCCACAGGAAGGCAACATCTGTTTAACCCAATTGGGGCGGATAATCTAGACGAGTTGGCCAATCGACTCGGAATCGATTCCTTCAGACTGAAAGCCACGATCGCGTCCTTCAACTCAAGCATCCAACCGGGTGAATTCGACCCTCTACGACTCGACGGCAAACACACGGAAGGAATACAGCCGCCGAAATCTAACTGGGCCCTGCCAATCGATACTCCTCCCTTTTTCGCTTTTCCAGTTACCGGTGGGATCACGTTCACGTTCGGAGGTCTCAAGACCGACAAAGAAGCACAAGTACTGGACTCTGGCGGTCGACCAATAGTAGGTCTGTATGCAGCGGGGAATGTTGTCGGGGGTTTCTTCTATTACAACTATCCAAGTGGATCGGCCCTCGCTAGGGCTCTGGTCTTCGGAAAGATCGCAGGCGCAAACGCTGCGCGACTGGCGAAGGGCAAAGATTCAGCGGCTTCACCCCAAGGCTGATCACGTTTGGACATCGTAGTCTGTTTCAAGAATGTCCCTGACCAAGATTACCTAAAGACTGATGCCCAGAGCGGGAAATTCAATTTTGATGGGGTTCCAATAAGGATAAGCACTTTCGACAGGAGCGCCATAGAGGAAGCCATTAGGCTTAAGGAGAAGCATGGCGGAAAAGTCACTGCCATTACCCTCGGACCCACGTTCGCCATGGAAACGATCAGGGAGGCACTAGCCATGGGATGTGACGAAGGCTATGTAATAACAGATCCAGCCTTCGAAAGGGCCGACGTACTTCTCTCATCGTACTTGTTGTCTAGGGTCATTGGAGAATTGGGACGGTTCGACCTCATCCTGTGCGGCGAGGCGTCAAACGATGGCTACACGTCTCTGACGGGTCCAAGCTTGGCCGAATGGCTCGGAATTCCCCAGATTACATACGTTCGGAGGATCGGTATTATGGGAGACGTGCTTACTGCGGAAAGGCTTTTGGAGAATGAGACGGAGATGATTGAAGCCAGTCTACCGAGTCTGGTGTCAGTCGTCGGGGAGATTAGCGAGCCACGGGTGCCGACGGTGGTTCAGCTCCTCGCGGCGAGGAGAAAACCGGTAAAGAAACTTACGGCCACTGATTTCGAAAGTGAACAGATAGGATTTCCTTCCGGTGTCGAGCTTGTTGACCTTGTCGCGGTGGGGGGACCTCGAAGGAAGAACATTCGGATTCGAGGTTCCAATGCGGAAATCGCTGACCAGCTTTCTCGAATCATCAGGGACAACCTACGAGCTAACGAGAATTGAGAGTGCTTATCTTCTCGGAGGACTTTGAAGTCGCACTTCAATGTATCGCTGCGGCCAACAGTATTAGCGACAAATCCCCCTCGTTGGCCACCGCCTCAGTAGGTGCAAGCGCTAGGGAGGAGGCCGTAAGGTTCGCAGACTATGGTATGGATTCGGTCTACTTCAACGGCGACGCCAGACTAGACACATATGATGCCGAAACGGTGTCACAATTGCTTGAAAGGATTGTCAGAGAGAGGAGCATGGAAGGGGTACTAATAGGGAGCACAAGGAGGGGAAAGGAAATAGCAGGAAGGCTGGCCGTTCGACTGAAGGTTGGATGTGCCACCGACTGCACCAGAATCTACCTTCGCGAAGGCAGCATCTTTACTGAACGGATGGTCTACGGCGGAAGAGGTCTAGCTACATTGCGGTTCAAACACTATCCGTTTGTGGTCACCGTTGCAAGGGGACATTTCGAGGCGGCAAGGCAAGGTGCTGTAAGGGTGGCAGACCCCATGGAGTTCACTGCAGCCATCGATTTTCCAAAGAAGAAGCTTCTCCATGCGGATAGAGCTGTGAAGAATGCTGACATCTCGAGGGCAGGGATTATCGTCTCCGTCGGACGAGGTTTCAAGTCCAAGGAGGACCTGCAAATGGCGTATGACTTAGCCACGTTGATAGGAGGAGTAGTCGCGTGTTCGAGACCAATCTCATCAGATTATGGATGGCTTCCTGAAGAGCGCCAAGTCGGATTGTCCGGCAGGACGGTCAGACCGAAGCTCTATCTGGCGCTCGGCATTTCGGGGCAGATACAGCATCAAGTTGGGATGAAGGATTCTGGAACCGTCATGGCGATCAACAACGACCCGAATGCGCCTATGGCTGATGTGTCGGATTACTTCGTTGAGGGGGATCTGTACCAGGTGCTACCTGAATTGATATCCAGACTGAGCCGCTCCCAGGGCTCGACAAAGAACTCCCAGACTACTGGCTCGACCGATGGCTAGGTTGGGGTGTTGCCGGAGATCAGGCTCCTAGGAAAGGACTGAGTGTTGGGTCATGTGCGTCCCAGGCCGGCTATGATGGCAGTTGGACCTACTACACCCATGAGACCGCGAAGCTGACTAGCAAATCGGAGTCCCGAATCGCATTATGTATCAGGCACTTGAACTGCGTCTAAGAGCGGCCATTAGTTGGATTATATTGTCCAGTCTCTCAAGATTTTTGATTTTCTCTAACACGTCATCAAGCTGATCTTCTTCTAACACCGACGCAGCACAGATTCGGAATTTGTCCTCAATACTACCGAGTGGAGGGTGATCGAAATCTTGTGAATTCCTCTCCTTGAGAACTCTACCATCATCCATGGTAATCGTCACGATTGCGTCTTGAATACCTTTTGCGATGGAACCTGCATACAACTTCTCCAACTCGGGATCGACCATCGCAGTTACTCTCTTTGCAAGGGCAAGCGTCTCTGCATCCCTGATATTGGCCTCCGAAAATGCATCCCAAAGCGGAGGTTTGCCCCGTAAAATGGTTGTAGCAATCGAGAAGAAGACGCTAAACTGCGCGTCTACAGTGGTCTCCGGATAGTACTTTCGTTCTCTCGGCTCAGCCGTAAGTAAGTATGGCACTCTCTGCATTCTGACCTCGACATTCTCGATTTGCTTGGGATTGATTCGTCGTCCTTCAAGCATCTTCAGAACCGCATTTATGGGTGCGTGACAAGCCTTGCAACACGCATAGGGTTTGTATCCCGGTTTTGCAATCTGGAATGATTCACCAAGCCGCTCGACTATCGCGAGGGGAGTTGAGCTTTCGCCTACGAATGCGTGCAGGTAACCAAGCCTACCTTCAAGAATGAGATGTGGTGCAGTGTAGCCTTTTGCAGCGAGCTCAGCCGCCAAGATCCCGTTGTGTGCGGCCCAGCCTGGATGAAGCCGTTTTGTCCATGTACCATCGCGCGTGCATTCCAAGAGCCCAGAACTCAGACTACCAGCTATTCCCATTGCTGTGGCAATCTGTTCCTCACTCAACCCGAGAATCTTAGACGCCGAGATTGTAGCGCCAAATACCCCATTGACTCCTGTTGGATGAAAACCTTTGTCTTGCAGAACCCCTATTGGCGTTGCGGCACTCCCTATCCTGCATGCAACCTCATAGCCCAACACAACCGCGGTAATCAGTGTGCGACCGTCGACTTTTTCACGTTCAGCCAACGCAAGCGACGGCGGCAGGACCACCACACCAGGGTGAACAACGGCAGGCAAGCTGTCATCCAACTCAAGGGAGTGACCCATGACTCCATTCACCAATGCGGCGTAATGCGATGCAACCTTGCTACCGTGAGCGATAATTGAACTATCTGGATTCGAGTTTTGGCCCAAGACCCAGTCTAGTACGATATGGGAGGATGGTTCGTTCCGCGCAGCAAGCGTGTTCCCCAAGAAATCAAGTACACGGTACTTCGCTTCGATGACTACCCCAGTAGGAAGAGAGTTGAAAGTGAGTTTGTGGGCAAATGATGCTATTGCTTCAGTCAGTGTAGGCATGCGTTTCTTTTCCTAGGGAATCAGGGCGAAAACAATCTTCTGTCAGACAATTCTCTTCTTAACAAACTTCATGGCATAGCCTGTTGCCCACTCCACGGCTTCTTTGTGATAACCGGTTTTCTTTCCAATGTCAAGAACGGAGTATCCTTCATCCTTAAGCTGCACTATTCTCTTGATGTCTTCTCTTAGGAAATGTGCATCCACACCTTGAAAGGATTTAGCAACCCCCTTGGGGAGATCTTCCCAGGCTATTGTTGGACCTAACTTCGAAGACAAGTTTGCATTAGAGCAGAGGTTAATCCTATATTTATGTATACTCGTCTCCGAACTCATTGCAATATCCTGTGCCTGCCCATCGCCTCCTTGAGCACCTCCACAGCGTGCTCCGACGTGGCTTCAGGGAAGAGGCCCCACCCCACTACGAACCTGGACGCGTCGTCCAGGTACGCGATGAGCCACCCCTTGCCCTCGATGAGGGTCCAGTCCGTGTGCCACATCGAGTTGGAGTACTTCCTCTCGTACCTCACCCACTTCCTCCTCAGCTGTTTGCGAGGCTCCTCTCTCGACAGCCCCATCGACTTCAGCACCCCGTGGATGCGGTTGTGGGGCACGTGCACGCCATAGACCCCATCGAGTATCCGCTCAAGAACGACCGCGGACGCCTTATACTCCTTTCTCGCCATGAACTCATTGCAATATCCTGAGATAGATGACTATGCACGCCAGATGGACGAACCCCATGTAGACTTGTGGTAGCCTGTCGTACCTGACGGCTACCCTCCTGAACGCCTTGATCCACGCGTTGAACCTCTCTATCGACGACCTGATTCTGTGGTAGGCCTGCCTGTCGAACGCTCTGGGTCTTCCAGGCTTCTTCTTCCTGTTCGGGCTCTCGGGAATCTGTTGTCTGATGCTCTTGCCGTCCAGGTAGAACCTGTTCAGTGGCATGTCGTACTTTGTGTCCGCGTAGAGGACCCTGGGCCTCTTCCTTGGCCTCCCTCTCCCGTGCCTGATGCTGATTGACTCCATGATGGGGATGAGTCTCCTGCCTTCGTGCTCCCTCGCCGAGCCGATCTCCACGGTCACAGGGAGTGACCGCTCCGTCACTGCCGCGTGGACCTTCGTCCCCTTGATACGCTTGTGACCGTCAAAGCCAACGAGCCTTCCCCCTTTTTGGCCGGCACCGTTGTGCTGTCGATGGAGAGGGAGTCCATCTTCACGATTCCTGAGGCATAGCCCCTCGATATCAGAGAGTCGAGCATCCTCTTCCAGATGCCCATCTCCTCCCACCTCTTCAGCCTCCTCCAGGCCGTAGTATAGGCGTGCGAGTACTGCGTCTTCGAGAGGTCTTCCCACCTGCATCCCGTGGCGAGGACGTAGAGTATTGCATTGAGAGTGGCCCTGTCGTTGGCTCTCGGCTTCCCTGCTCCTCTCTGCTTCGGTATCATCGGCGCCATAGCTTCCCACTGTCTGTCTGTCAGCTCCTTCACTCTATCACCTCCAAAGGTGAGGGCGATGCTTGTACTACTCCATGCCTCAGTGAAGAAAGGTTGTCACCCGGCACAAAGAATATTGCAATGAGTTCCATGACGACAGTGTCCTGCTCCTCCTTCGACATCTCTCGGCCTGGCCTCCTCCCAGGCTTCATCAGCTCAGGCACCCTCCCCTCCATCCTGTACCTCCTCCACAGCTTCTTCACCCACACGGGGGAGACGCCCATCCTGTCAGCGATGACACGGTTTGTGAGCCTGCGCTTCTCCTTCTCCCTGATGATCCAGGCCACCTTCACAGGGTCCAGCTTCATGTACACGCGGTAACGTCTTCCCCTGCTCCATACCCACCTGGCTCTAATCCTGCTTGCCAGGGGGTATACTAGTTGCAGGATAACAGAAGCGCGCGCGATTAGTGGCAAAACTTAAGTAGCCTGTCGCATTTATTTGTCAATATGGAAACGGTGACAATTGGCAGGGATTCGTATCGCGTAGGGCAACGACACGGAATAACTTCGAAGACTGCAAGATTGAGAGGGAGGCTTGTTACAAAAAGCTTCCAAGGGGACGATTTCAAGGATCCCCGTGTTCTGGTGGACCTGGAGAAGTTACGGTACTATACGGAATCCTGGAAGAAGACTGAAGGTCTTCCGGTGGTCATCAGACGCGCGAAGGCCCTTGAAAACATCTTCGACAATGCGACAATTTTCATAAACGATGATGAGTTACTGGTGGGCTACCCAGGGAGCACTCCGGCGTCGATCTACATGTCTCCTGAGAGACCGAGAGAAATAGCTGAAGAACTCGACGTACTTGGCCACGTCCCCGACGCGGAAAAGAGAGAGCTTTACGAGCTTCTTGACTACTGGGACGGAAAACGCGGCCAAGACCGAATGCGCAAGTACTTCAACGATGAAGAATGGGCGATCTATAGTGCGAAGTCCATGATATGGACTCTAGGAGCAGACTATACACAGAGGGCAGCGCCTGACTGGGAGCGAATCTTCGCTCTTGGTCTAAGTGGCATCCTGAGTAAGATTGGGCAGAAGATGGCAGAGGTCGAATCGGAGACACGCAAAGTGAATAATCTTCAGAGAATACAGGAACACATGAGAACAATTGAATTCCTTGAAGCGATGACTATCTCGGTGAAAGCCATGCAGAGATGGGCAAGCAGATACAGCGGGTTAGCAGCATGGATGGCTGAGAGGGAAATGGATCCCAAGAGAAGGGAAGAATTGCTCCGGATTTCAACGACGTGTGGGAACGTACCGGCAAATCCTGCTAGAACTTTCCAGGAGGCCCTTCAAGTGTATGCGTTCATATGGATTGTAACCCATAGCATAGATCATGAATGCCACGGAACATCAGAAAGAATTGATCAAATATTCTGGCCACAATACGAGAGGGATGTTATTCTGGACAGAAGGCTCAGCAGACAAGAAGCCCAGGAACTCGTAGAATGTCTATGGCTCAAAATAAATGAAGTAGGCCGACTCTTACCTCGGTCAACAAGACTATCACATCAAGGAACGAATAACAACAATGCGGCCACCATTGGCGGACAAAAGCCCAACGGGGAAGACGCATGCAATGAGCTGACAGAGGTTGTTCTCGACGCCGTCAACAGCATTAGGGTTTACCAACCTTCAGTGGCCTTCAGATATCACGCAAAAGCGTCACCATCAGCTCTGCTGAAAGCATTTGAGGTTGTTAGGACAGGACTCGGCTATCCATCTTTCAAGAATGACGATGTCAACATTGCTCACCTAATGGACATGGGATATTCTCTTGAGGAAGCACGAGACTGGGCGCTAATTGGTTGCATGTCGCCTGGCGTGGTCGGTAAGTGGGGTACGGTGAAAAGGAACGCTTGGCATCTCAACATTGCAAAATGCTTGGAAATCACCCTCAACAACGGCAGGTGCATGCTGACTGGGAAAAGACTGGGACCAGAAACCGGAGAACCCTCGAACTTTAAAACCTATGAGGAGTTTCGGAGCGCCTTCAGAGAACAGGTCAGAGCTGCCCTAACACTCGGAATGAGACTTCACAACGTAAGCCTTGCTGTACAGGCTGAGATGTATCCCCGGCCTTTCTTGTCAGCGCTATTCGAAGATTCACTCGAGTACGGCGAAGACTTGATGGGAGTAAGTCGCAAGAGCCTCCCATGGATTAACTTGGTGGCCGGTACGGTTGACGTGGCTGACGCCCTTTCAGCAATAAAGAAACTCGTCTTTGAGGAGAGAAGAATCAGCCTGACTGAACTTGTTGAAATCCTGCGGAAGGATTGGGACGGATTTGAGGAAATTCGTCAAATGTTCGTGAATGATGCGCCGAAATTCGGTAATGACAACGACTTCGCAGACTCCGTCGCCCGGGACGATGTGTTCCATCTAGCGGTGGAAGAAATGAGCAAGCTTAGGGACATCTGGGGCGTCGCGCCGAAGTCATTACCACAAGCGGTCACGGGAGCTTGGTCTATGGGCTGGTTGACATCCGCCCTACCCAACGGCAGGAAAGCAAGAACGGTCCTGTCCGACGGCGGAATATCTCCATACTATGGATATGATAGGAAGGGCCCAACCGCAGTCCTGTTATCCGTGTCCAAGATTGACCACAGGAAGCACAAGGGCGTCCTACTCAACCAACGACTCGATCCTCGCATATTGTACTCCGAGAAGGGACCAGAGCTATTCCTTAGCTACCTGAAGACGTGGCACGACCTAGGAATCGACCATGTGCAGTTCAATGTGGTGGACAGTGAAACCCTCAAGGCAGCTCAGAAGGAGCCGGAGAAATACGCCGATCTGATGGTCAGGGTCGCAGGTTACAGCGCACTATTCGTAGAACTGCCCAAGGAGTATCAAGATGCAATAATAGCGAGAACAGTACAGGAGACTCAGTAGACTGAGATGGAAAAGCTTCTTCTCATACCAGTGCGGGAAGAAGAGAAAGCCACGGCATTGGTGACGAATATCCAAAGGTACTCATTACATGATGGTCCAGGAATCAGGACCGTTGTTTTCCTCAAGGGGTGTGGCATGAGATGCAAGTGGTGCCACAATCCGGAATGCATAGATCTCCATCCAGATGTACTCTTTCGACAGTCGAAGTGCATGCATTGTGGACGTTGCGCCAAAATCTGTCCAAAGGGAGCTATAGACTTAGATAGGGAAAACAGGATAGACCGAATCAAGTGTGACCGTTGCCTGAAATGTGTTGATGTCTGCCCATATCAGGCCCTTAGCCGCTCAGGCGAGATGCGTTCGGCCGAAGATGTCTTTGAGGAAGTAAGAAGGGATTTCCTCTTCTACCTAAATTCCCACGGGGGAATCACCATTTCGGGTGGCGAACCCCTTCTGCATCATAGATTCACTGTTCGTTTACTCCAACTGTGTAAACAGGGAGGGATGCGCACAGCTCTGGAGACAGCTGGAAATGTCCAACCGGAAGTCTTGATTGAAGCCTCCCGCTACGCTGACTTGATCCTCTACGACGTCAAGCATATGGATAGCGGGACGCATAAAATCCATACAGGTGTGCCTAATGAGCTGATCCTTGACAATCTGAGGAAATTGGCAGAAGCGAGCAAAGAGAAGATAAGGGTGCGCGTACCGGTGGTTCCAGGCTTCAACTATTCAGCTGAAGCAATCCGCGAAATAGCCAGCTTCGTCGGCTCGCTAGGTATACGTTGGTTGGATCTTTTACCATACCATGGCTACGCGGAAGGAAAGTACATCATGCTTGGCAAGCATTACGGGCTCCAAGGGATGAACGATTTGAGCAAGGACCTTCTCCTCCCACTAGAGAGTATCGTGCGGTCCTACGGTCTCGAGACGACCATTGGAGGTTAGCCGTGCTCTCATCTTGCTTTCCCGCCACCTCGCGCTTGATGAAGTGCTAAAATAGGACAAAGCTGGACCCCATCTAGATAACTACTATGCGAGCAGTGACGCGAGCCAAGGAGATTATGGACCAGAACCTAGTCATGGTCAAAACGGGCACTTCTGTCCAGGATGCTGTGGGAGCCATGTTGAGCCACAAGGTCTGGTCCGTGCTGGTGGCAGAAAAAGGATTGCCGCTGGGCGTGGTAACGGACCGTGACGTGCTAAGAAGCTGCGATGGGAACAAATCAGATATGAGTGCGTCCAAGGTTGAAGATATCATGACTTCCCCTCTCATTACGATCGACGCAGATGCTCCTGTGGGTGAGGTCATGGCAAAGATGATTAAAAAGAATGTCAGGAGACTCTATGTCGTTGAAGAGGGGAAGGTCGTGGGCAAGGTCACCAGAAATTCGGTCTTCAAGAATATCTTCGACTTGGTGGCTTATCTCACGCTGCTTTCGGACCAGACCTAGTCTATAGGATAATAGAGCAACGGGTACTTCTTGCGAGGCATCCCCAATTTGAAATCGTAGCCTTCTACTGTCGACACGACACAATTCCTGAGAACGGGGGGGTCTCATCATTGAGCGGTCCAGCCTCCATCTATTACAAGCTCGGCGCCCGTCACAAACGATGACTCGTCCGATGCGAGATAGAGGACCCCATAGGCCACCTCTTCCGGCTTCCCCCATCGACCCAAAGGGACGCGAGAAGCATGGTAACTGTAACTCTCCGGATCTTCGATGCTCTTAGCGGTCATGGGTGTTGCTATGGGACCGGGATGGACTGAATTGACCCGTATTCCATCTTTGGCACATTGGAGGGCAACGGCTTTGGTGAACAGGCGCACTGCACCCTTAGAGGCAACGTACTCAGGGGTAGTGTACCTCTCTATTCCAACAATTCCCAGTTGCGACGAGATGTTGACTACTGACCCACCACCAGCTTCACGTATTGCTGGGACTGCCACCTTTGTGCCCAAGAAGACACCGGTAGCATTGACACGCATGACTTTCTCCCAAGCTTCCAGCGGCGTATCTTCAATCCGCGTCATCTGATCGCTGCCCACTCCTGCGTTGTTGACTAGGACGTTGAGCTTTCCGAATCGCCTAACCGCCAATCCAACTGCATTCCTCCAATCAGATTCTCGTGTTACATCCAGCCTGACGAACACCGCTTCACCCCCTTCCGCCAAAATCGCTTGCTCGACCTTGCTCCCATCTTCCTCCAGTATGTCACCTATTACGACCTTGGCTCCTTCCTTTGCGAACAGACGAGCTTCTGCAGCTCCCATCCCTCGTGCACCGCCACTGATTAAGACAACCTTCCCTGCCAGCCGCATTGTGATCTTCGCTCCTTTCCTCATGGGGAATAATTAAGTCTGCGGTCCACTACAACAAGAGAACCTACAAGAGCTCTTGAACTGGATGCCGAGATAACAAGCTCGAAACAGGGCCAGCCTCTCGAAAACGATTACCTCACGAGAAGACTGAGCACACTGATGAGGGTCACTTGGCTGTGAATGAATCGCCCCAGGTACTACCAACGCCTGCAGCCACAGAAGCCTCTCCGGGACTGCCCGCAGACCGCCATATGAAATGTCGCCTCCAAGAACCTATTTCAATACCCTCCATAATGCGAGGATACAAACGATATAGATCAAGGCCAGGAACATCTGCGGTATCCTCTCGTACCTCACGGCTATCTTCTTGAAGTTCTCCAGCCAACTGAAGAATCTCTCCACGTTGGACGAGACATCTTACAAAGTCCACTCTCAGACGAAGGATGCCGAGTATGACGTGATGAGTACCGAGGCCGGATGGGTGTGCTCCTGCCCCGATTCCATGTTCCGCTTAGTCAAGTGCAAGCACATAATCGCCGTAGAACTCAGCTACATTCTCAGGAAGATTATCGCAAAGGAGCCGGTCGTCATTCAGCAGGTCAGCGTCAAGGCGTGCCCTAAGTGCAACTCAGAGGACATCAAGAGGAAGGGCATCAGGCACAACAGGCACGCGAACCTCCAAAAGTTCCGATGCGGGGCGTGCGGCTATTGGTTCACGGTCAACCTCGGCTTTGAGGGGATGCACGCGACGCCTAAGATAATCACTTCCGCGATGCAAATCTACTTCACCGGCGCGTCCTTCCGAGGCGTCAGGGACTTCCTCAAGCTCCAAGGGGTGAAGTTCTCCCAA
Organism: uncultured Nitrososphaerota archaeon; assembly: GCA_963836465.1. GTDB lineage: Archaea > Thermoproteota > Nitrososphaeria > Nitrososphaerales > Gagatemarchaeaceae > CAWIJZ01. Next base: position 10,943 of record CAWIJZ010000050.1, on the reverse strand, counting down.
CAGTCGGTATGGAATTGGGTCGAGAAATACCCGTCTCTGATGGAGGGTTATCTTGAGAAGATTCGGCCTCAGCTTGGCGACACTTGGAGGACGGACGAGATGTATGTGAAGTTCAAGGGGAACATGAAGTATCTTTTCGCCATGATGGACGATGAAACGCGGTTCAGGATTGCTCAGATGGTCTCTGAGCACAAGGGAACCTCTGACGTTCAACCCATGTTCAGGGAGGCCGTGGAAGTCGTGGGGAAGAAACCCGAGACGCTAATCAGCGACGGGGCGCACAACTTCCACCGAGCCTATAACAAGGAATACTGGACGCACTTCAAGCCGAGGCCGACCCACCTTCGGGATATCAGACTGACCGGCCAAGTCCATAACAATAACTATGACTGGCTAAAAGCATGCTCTCCTGTGTCATCACTCCCTTCTCGTCAAGAGGCTGGCATCCAACTATTCGAGGATCTACCTCACTTCCCTGATTCGCCCCTACGAGGCGCGCTCCCTACTCAAGATGACGAGGATTCGTACCCTCATGTTGTTGTCCAGGGAGACAGCTCCTCGTAGGTCTTGTTCCTCTTGATCATCCAATAGGCGTATGACACGAGCTTCCTCGCGACCGCGATCCTTGCCCTCCTCTCCCCTCTCTTGTGCCTCAGCCTGGTGTAGAACTCATTGAGGTGCGGGTCCTTCCTCACCGCGACCGCAGCGCACTCCACGAGGTTCCGCCTCAGCCACTTGTCTCCCTTCTTCGTGATGTGCCCCAGGTGCCTGGTGTCAGCTGACTCGTCCAGCCAAGGGACGAGGCCCAGGTACGCGCATGCATGCTTAGAGTCTGGAAACCGGCCCACATCGTCGAGAGCACAAGCGAGATACAGGGCCGTGTAGGCACCCAGCCCGGGCAGCGTGTCCAGGAGCCTCGCCCTGTGATCCCTCGACGCGATATCCGCGATCTGCGCGTCGAGCCTCTCGACGAACGACTCGACCAGGTCGAGCTCGGCGACCCGATTGTCTACCTCTTGGAGATGGAGCTCCCTCAGCCTCGCCCTCCCTTCCGGGCCGAATGGCTTCTCGACGTCGATGCCTCTCCTCTTGAGGAGCCACCTCACGGAGCCCCTCAGCTCTGCGCGCTTCACACCGTAGTTGACCCTCTCCTGGACGACGGCGAGCTTCTCTCTCGTCTCTTCGTCTCGCATGTGGGCCACGGGCAGATAGTTGGTCCTGAGCAGGTCGCCCAGTATCCTCGCGTCCGCGCTGTCGTGTTTGGTGCTCGACCTGGATATCAGCTGCAGCCTGTTCACGTTCGCGACGGTCACCGTGCAGCCCTGCAGAGAGGACAGCTTGTCGTAGATCGGGTAGACGAACCCGACCGACTCGATGGCTACGCGCTTCTCACCAGGCAAGGAGGAGAGGAATGAGGCGAGCTCCCCCGTGGCCAGCCTCCTCTCCTCCACAAGAGCCCCATCCTTCTCGAATATCGCGAGCTGGGACTCCCTCTCGTGCAGGTCGATTCCTACATACAGTACGTTGTTGTCCATGCCTCCCAGAGTGGCTCGTTTCTTCATTAACCCACGTCATAGGGTCAAGATGGAACGGCAGAACGGGGAGTGGAGGAACAGAGAGAAGGTGATGCGTTCCCTCAAACGGGAGGACTCGCCCGTGCTGTCGGGGATGCAGATTTTCCACAACTACGTCAGGCCGCACATGGGGCTCAACGGAAGGACACCGGCGGAGGCGGCAGGAATCAAAGTCGAAGGCGAGAATAAGTGGCTGACAATCATTCAGAACGCGGCTAAGGGGCAGGTGACGAATCTTGACAGCCCTGAATCCGACGGCTCAGGAGAGCGGGTGACGAGTTCTTGACAGAACCTGGAATCGCAACAAGCAAGTAACCGACCACTAGCACCGAATCCCGCTATCGGAATGGCCATCTTATATCTGAAGGTTATATAGTCATGCAAGTCGTTCGAGTCATGAACTAAATGGCAAGCAAAAGAATAAAGTTCATCGTTCCGTTCCCGGTGGGCAAAGGCGGACTCGCGCTAAGGGCGGCGCAGATTCCTAGGAATCTCATCCGGCCTGGGTTCAAAGTGGATTTTGTGCCTGTGAAAAACAGTGCAACTTGGATGGATAGCTATTACGACACGGCGGTTCTGGATTTCCTCATGTTCGAAGAAGGATTGCGAGCAGAGGAAGAGGGGTATGACGCCGTTTGTCTGGATACAAATAGTGACTCGGGGCTTCAGGGATTGCGTTCACGACTCAGAATACCGGTTGTCGGCCCGTCTATTGCGTCGATGCATCTTGCGTGTATGCTCGGGAACAAGTTCACGATTCTCACCCTGTGGGATAGGTGGGTCTACAACTACCGCAGGCATCTGAACGAATACAGACTCTGGGACAGGTGCGCCTCAATCAGAGATGTCGGCCAAGTCCCGGACCTTGTTAACCTACTCGAAGGAAAGGAAGAAGTTCTGGGAAAACTCGAAAAGGAAGCCAAGAAGGCCATCGAGGAAGACGGAGCAGATGTGATAATCCTAGGTTCTACCACGATGCATAAGGCCCACGCGTATCTCTCAAAAAGACTCACAATACCGGTGCTGAATCCCGGACTAGTGGCCTACAAGATTGCAGAAGTCCTCGTGGAACTAAACCTATCTCAAAGCAAACACACCTATCAAGAACCACAATCACCTAGAGACGATATGGTTCATGCGATGGCTAAAGCTGCCCGAGAGTTCCCCTGGCCGCCGAAATAGAATGCGACTGCCGTTCTGCACCTTAAGTCTGCGAATGGGTTGCAACCAAATCACACAAGGCAGGTTACCACGAATTCCCCGTTTCGACATCCCAGCCCTATTCTCGTTCCTGGCTCTGTCAGTTGATTCAAGAGACCTAGAGGTATCCTGACCTGAGATGCCTGCCCGCGGGAGCGTATTCGCTTAACCCGCAGGTTGGCAATCTTCAAATGACCAAAGATTCAAGCAAGCACCATGGAAGAGATTGACTTCGAAAAGCTGATCCCTGAACTAGGATTGATGAAGGACGTGAAGCTAAGGGGAGTTGTGCAGAGCATCTGGATGGAAATCCTCCGTTCGAGCCAGTTCGAGAAGGTTGAAGAGATCCCAAACTTCCCATCAAAGGACTACCCTGCAAAACATGAGTCATTTCCCCAAATGTCGAAAATCAGTCTTCTCGAACATACGAGAGCGGTGACTGTCAATGCATTGAATGTCGCAACGACGATCAGGAAGATGCACGGAATCGAGGTCGACCTTGACTATCTGATTGCTGCGGGTCTGTTACACGATGTCGACAAAATGGTGAAAGTGAGGAAGATTGGAGATGAAGTCGTTCGTCGGGATACTTCGGAATTTGCAGAAGGTTCCAGCGCCTTGTGGGCCCAAGCTCTAGCGAGAAGAATGGGGCTGAGAAATGACTTGGTCGAGACCATAGCGCCCGAGAAGGACATCCCAGCTGACACACTGGAAAACGTAATACTGCTGCACAGCGACCTCACAGACGCCGATGCGCTTAGATGGTCAGGTGGAATTCGCGACCTGTTCATTACGAGAATGCAGTAGAGATGATTCTTGATGGAAAGTGGGTCCAAGATCAGCTCGTCACTCGCGAAATTCGTTGCGACAACAGAATTGAAAAGACTCCCCGAAGAAGTTGTCAGTCAAGCCAAGCTTTGCGTCCTTGATTCTATGGGGTGTGCTTTGTTCGGATCAACGCTCCAATGGTCCGAAAGTTTGAGACGAATCGTTCGCTCATGGGCGGGGAGCCACAGGGATCGGTGTTAGGCACCGAGCTCAAACTCCCCGCGCCTGCCTGCGCATTTCTCAACGCTCTATCAATACACGCCTTTGAACTGGACGATTCGCACACTGAAGGAGTTGTTCATCCTGGTTCGACTGTCCTTCCTCCGCACTTGCTGCGGCCGAACTCGTGGGAAACGTTAGCGGCTCGAAGTTTTAGGCAATCGTGGTGGGATACGAAGTCACAATCCGAATGGGTATCAGTATGGGATTGGCTCTGATTCGTCGCGGATTGTATTCCCCTTCGATTTGCGGTACGTTCGGTGCAGCAGCCGCGGCGGCCAAAATACTCGAATGCCACGACCACGAGATAGAATATGCATTACGTGTTGCCGCGACGCAAGCGTCGGGACTTTACACCCCGAGTCTCGTGAAGAGACTGAGCATTGCATTCGCCGCGCAGAAAGGGCTTGTCTCAGTTCTGGCGGCCAGAGAGGGGTTCACGAGCGAAATCGATATTTTTCAAGACACACACGGTGGTCTCTACAGAGCGCTGGCTGTTGAGCTTCAACATTCCGCATTTAATGGCCTTGGGCGCAGGTTCGGGACAGTCGGTGTTGCTTTCAAGCAATACTCTTGCGCCCGTCCCACTTTCACAACTCTGGATGCCATACAGTCGATGAGAAGAAAGCACGAATTTCGCGTGGAGGACATCAGATCAGTGGTTGTTTGGTCTACATATTCAACGATGTCCACAGGCTACGGATACGAAGTGAAGGACATTCCGTCCGCCCTCGTGAGTATTCCCTACTGCGCTTCTGTGATGCTGACCGATTCACGTGCCTTCGTGGATCAATTCACCGAGGAAAAGCTTCGCGATAAGAAGGTACGAGAACTAATGTCCAAAATAGAGGTCAGAGTTGATCCCACGTTCGACAAGCTTGGGGCTAAAAAGAGGTACGCCGTAAGGGTTGAAATCAACCTATCCGATGGGAGAACTCTCAGAAGAACAGTCATACGACCCAGTGGCGACCCACAGAATCAGACGCCACGCCCGGCCGTAATCAGTAAGTACAGGTTGCTGGCCTCTAAGGTATTGGACAAGGCGGGGACAGAATCACTCCAGAAGTCAATATACAACATACAAGACGTGAATCGAATTGAGACACTTACGAGTAATGTCACGGAACATCTCGTCAAAAGGACTAATTAGCACAGATTTGGGGGTGAGAACCCCTATGAAGTCAACGACCCGATTACGTCTGGAGCTTCGAAAGAAGCGGACGTTGCTGGTGCCAATATGCCCCGATCCGTTGGCTGCCAGAATTGCGGAGATTCATGGCTTCAAAGCGGTCGCTTTGGGAGGTTACGCTCTTGGCGCCAAGTTGATGGTGGGCGAACCCCTCCTTACGATGCCTGAGGTTGTCAGGGATGCGAAATACATGGTCGATGCCACATTCATCCCTGTGCTAGTTGATGCAAACAGTGGCTTTGGAGATCCGATTCAAGTAATGAGAACAGTGCGCGAGTTCATCCAAGCTGGCGTAGCCGGAATTAGCATTGAAGATCAGGTCTATCCAAAGAGAGCTCATTATCACAGAGACTACCTAGAGCATACAGTATCAGAGGAGGAGATGGTGAACAAACTCCGTGCGGCGGACAAGGTTCGTAGATTCTTGGACAAGGACTTCCTAATAATCGCAAGAACAGATACGCTACGGACTCAAGGATACAAAGAAGCCGTAACGAGGACAGCCGCCTACAGGCTCGCTGGCGCGGACATGGTAATGCTCTTCCCGAATAGTAATGCCGAGGCTCGAAGGTTACCCAAGGCTGTAGATGTACCTCTTGTATATGTTAACAGCGTAGGAAACAGGGTGGGCAGACCTGTTCTGACTCTCGCTGAAGCTGAGAACTATGGTTACCGAATGTTGAGAGACGCCATCTCATCGACACTAGTGGCGTTCAGGGGGTACAGGGATTTCCTACGTAGGCTTAAGAATACTGGCAGTGGAGGGATAAAGAGCAAAGAGGCCATCCTGCTCAGGCGAGAACTCGAAGAAGTAATTGGGTTGCCTGAACTCTATAGAACCGAAGAAGCGACAACTGAAAAGACCCAAACACGGGCTTCTAGTTAAGCATGCTCGAGTCTCCCATTCACCTCATTCTGGAGAACTAAGTAACATGTGTCACCCCCCTTCGCACGACAACCAAACGAATTGTCCGAGGAATTAATTTCGATTTTCCGATTTAATTTCGCTTCATGACTAATCCGGTATTCGCCGAAAATGCTTCACGGAGCCGACCTCTATGCTAGTCAGTGACCTGTGACCAGCGGCCTCAAACCGGCCCGCCGACCCCCGCCGGCCTTATGTCCCCTTCGGCGAATAAGCGGATTCCTTCATACCGCAGTAAACTGGTCAAATCCCACCAGGCTCACCTTAGCCTTCTACGTTCCCATCCTTTTCAGCGGACACATAGTAGTGAGGTCTTGCTTCCCTGCCTAGCCGATTGGACTGCGGTTAGAGCACTTTACTTGCCATCATAAATATATGATAATCAAAGTCAACTACCATATATACTTCGGCAGTTGTCCTCGCTTCCCGTCAGTCGGTGCTAACTCTCGGCGCCAAGAACTGGTCGATCCTTGCCCCTTGCTCGTTCAACTTGAACTCAAGCTTCACGGGCTTGCCGGTCGAATACTCACAGACCACCATGTCCGCAGCGCTTCCTATGGCCTTCGAAATGTCGAGAAGGTAATTCAAGCTGTAATTTCCTGTGGCATCCTGCTTTGCGTCCAGGCCGAGAATTTCAGCACTGTCCTTGCTGAGCTGAACCACTGCTCCGCCGACGTCGCTCTTTCCGGAGAAAGAGATCCCATCTTTGGAGGAGCTTATCGTCACCTGGTCTGCGACCACGGAGATGTCCCCCAGAACCCTTTCAAAGGAGGCCTTGTTCATCACCAGTCTCACATCGAAGTCCAGCTTTGGCAGCGGTGAGGCGCCCGACGTGCTTTCGATCAGATGCATCTCGAACTCCCGCCTGTAGCCGTCCATCAGCCGCAGAAGCAGCGCGTCCCCCTCAGTCGAGGTCATCTCGATGCTGTCTTTCACCTCCGTTCTTCCGATCAGCTTCACAAAGTCCTCGACCCTGACGCTGAACTTGAACTGTTTGTCGCACTCGTACCTCTCGAAGGCGTTCTTGGGCCAGTGGAGGTCGACGAGCGCTATGTGCGAGGGGTCCATCGCCCTGAAGGTCAGCGCCTCGCTGCCGGCTTCGAAGGTCGCCTCGTCTACGAGCGTCTTGATTACTGATGATACAGCCTTCCATTCCGCCGAACTTGAGGTCTTTGCGAGGAACAATCGTGTAATCGATCTCGCACGCGATGGTGGATAGTTAAGCCTGTTTCTCAGTGGTGTGGGCCTGAAATATGGGCAAGGACAGCCGACGAATCCCTTCCGACCCGCCTAAAACCAAGTCAATCTCTCGTGCTTCGTCCGTGTCTCCTACGGGACACATTATCACGGCCGGCAAGACGTACTTCGGCCTGTTCTCGTTATCCCTCTCCAGCCTTCGTGAGAACTCAATCATTGACTTGTAGATAACTACGACGAGTAGTAGTAGTCCCGGCGACCACCAGGCTTTGGGATTGTCAAAGTTTGGGCAGCTTAAATCATGAGAGCCCTAGTGATGGTCCGTGGACGTCGAAGAACCAGGCACACCCGCAAACGATAATGTGCTCTTGACCATGGCCGAACACACGCGGGCGAAGCATCGAGTACTCACTGAGTATCTCAAGGCTTGGTTCCCCATCCTCGCTACTTTCGACAACAGGATCATCTTCCTGGACGGATTCGCAGGCCCGGGGGAATATAATGACCCCGAACACTCGGTCGGTTCACCAATCATCGCAATCCAGACAGCGCTGAACCACCGGCTATTCCAATCCAAACTCTCCCAAAAGGAAATCATCTTCATTTTCGTCGAGAAATCTGAGGCCCGGGCGGATTACCTCCGACAGAAGCTGGACCAAATGTATTCTCTCAAGGAGGAGGGTAAGTATTCGAAATTACCCGAAAAATGGAACGTCGACGTCAACACTGGAGAATTCAGTAAGGTGACTGGCCCGCTCGTTGGCGGGCTCGAGGCTAAGAACTTGAACCTTGCTCCTACCATGGCATTCATCGACCCTTTTGGTTACAAGGACCTCGACCTAGAGTTGCTGGGAAGGATACTCCGCTTCCCGAAGTGCGAGTTACTGATCACCTACATGACCGGATTCATGGACCGTTTCTGCTTCGACGCCATGCACGAGGACTCGATTAAGCAGGCTCTCAAAATAGACGACCCCGTTCTACAAAAGGTCCGGTCTATGGCGAGCATTGACGATAGAAATCTTGAATGGTTGCGGCTTCTGAACGAGGGCATCATAACTGCGGCCGCCCGTCAGGCGAACCTGGCAGAGACCCCACTCGACCCTGTCCTTCGTCTCTCATTCAAACTGAAGGACAAGAGTAATCATGTCCTGTACGACCTCGTCTACTTTACGAAGGGGCTTCGGGGGATCGACGTGATGAAGGAGGCCATGTACCGGACAGGGAAAGACTGGAGTTACACCTTCTCTGACTATAACTTTACACCGGGACAGAGCAATCTGCTCGATTTCACGGACGAGCCAACTTGGCAGAGGGATGCCGCCAAAATTGTCTACGAAAAGTTCAAGGGACGTCCTCTCGTCCCGTTCGTTGAAGTAGAGAACTTCGTGAGAGATCCGTCTGTCCCCTATGCTTTCAGGAAGGGTATCCTCGGAGTACTGGAGGCCGACAACAGAATTGTCGTTCACCGCGGCACTGCTAGAAGGAATTCTTATCCGGAAGACTGCTTAATCGACTTCAAGTAATTAGTGCTCGGGCCACCAGATGCCCTTCAGGTTGTAGGCCCCCAGTACCTCGTGGAACATCTTCTCCGCGACTCGATCGAATCCGACGAGGTTCAGCTTTTCACCCGCAGCATTTTCGACATAGGCCAGGTTTATCCCTCTCACATGAAGCGACTCTCCGAAGATGTGGGTCGGTCTGATTTCGCTCAGTTCCAAGGCGATCGCCTCTAGGTCTGCCCTCACGTTGCGCCTCACCCTTATGGAGGGGAAGACTGGCGCAATGATCACTCCGGTATTGAGCTTGAACTCCTTCGCCTTCCTCAGTGTCTCCATCCGTCTCTCGGGGTCCACTACTCGTGTCTCGACCATTCTGGCCAACGCAGGATTGAGCGTGGCTATCGAGACTTGGACCCTCACCTGGGACTTGAATTCTCCGAGTATGTCGAAGTCCCTCTCGACCAGAGGCGAACGGGTCTGTATGCAGAACTTTACACCAGCGGGAAGGGCAACCTCTAGGATCTTGCGCGTCCATCTCCTGAGCTGAGGAAGGTACGGATCATGAGTGGAGGAGAGCATAACCTCCTCGCCTCTCCACTTCGACCAATCAGTCTGTTCGATGACTTCCCCCATGGTCTCCGGCACGAGAAAATAGAATCCCCATTCATTATAGACCGCGCTACCCGCTCGCCGGAAGCCGAACTTCTTATGGATCTCGTCCACGTAGCAGAATTTGCACCCGAAGGTGCAGCCGATCGCGAAGTTAATCGCCCAGCCGTCCGACAGTTGCTTGCCAACTCCCCCTTTCTCGACGTAGGTAAGCTTAGACCCCTTGACCAAAGGAGGGCGTAGAACATAGTGGCCTCCCACTACCCCAGGAGGAAGGGCGAGCAGGTCTTCCGAGAATTGAAGGAGGGGCACGGTGCCTTTGGCTGCCATCTCCCTGTTCCGAACTCTCATGGTCCTCCACGCCTTGAAGGCAGCCTTCCTTGAGGCGGCCGGGTCCTTCACCTGTCGTGCTCTAGCGGTCAAACGCCTGATCTCCTGGTCTAGGGCCGATGCCTCCAACAAATTGATCGCCTCATCCGTCGTATATAACCTAGGCAGACCCTCTCCTCACTGAAAGTAAAACGCGTCTAGTGCAACCTAGACCCTGCTGCCTTGTTCCTGATGTTGATCGCTCCGATTAAATCTCTCTTGTCTGTCCTAATAGCCGTTACCGTCTCACACTCTGCTTCTCATCCTGAGGGGTACAACAACTGGTTTCCCGCTGAATTTGGGTACGTATCTGGGGTACTCGTTCCAGAGCCTGCCATCGAGCTTACGCCCTCCTGACTTTGGAGTTGCTCCCCCCCACTGCTTGAAGAAGAATGCGACTTGCTGTCTCGTACATCGATCTCTTAACTCCCGCACCCATTCAATGCGTATCGGTCTGTGGTCAGGGCCGCTTTCCCCACCGACTATGGCCCAAGCTATGCCACGAAGGTTCACCTTCCCTATGGGACCTAGGAGAGGCTCAAAACTCACAAAACGCACTTGCGCATCGACTTTGCGTAGAAGGTCTATTCGGTACCTGTACATTGAAAGTTCCACTGAAGTCCCCATCCATACATTCTCAGGCATCTTCCCATATCGCTTTGCGAACCTAACCATACGTTCGGGTCGCTTCGTCAAAATTTGATAGATATGCCAATCGGCCCTCTTCATCACGTCAAAGCACTCGTCCAGATAATCGTCAGGCATCATTTCATGGAACATGTCGGACATTGAATTGACGAATATCTTTCTTGGCTCTTTCCACTTCATTGGAAGGTCCAAGGCCGTGGGCTGCAAAGTGAAATCGAACCCGTTGCGATACTTGGGATTGCCCATCAGTTTCAGCCGTCGCGCTAGCCTTTCAGCGTAACAGTTCTGGCATCCGGGTGAAGCCTTTGAGCAACCAGTTGTGGGGTTCCAAGATGCGTCGGTCCACTCTATTGGTGAATTGTCCCCCAATGAATACGCCGCTCTCGAATTGAGATTCCTTAAAAAGCGTATTATCTTGTTGAAACCAATCCTGGATGAAAATCGGCGACCCACCTTTGTTCGTCGGGTTATCAATAAAAGGTCGGTCGTTGTCCTCCTGGTAGTTGGGAGTGGAGTTCCATGGGGACGCTGTCGTTCTCAGTGGCGAAACTGGAACGAAGCTGAAGTGCGAGATTCTGAAACGGTATTACCCGACATGGTGGAGGATAACGTCTGGTAACGAGTCAAAGAACTTCTCCAATCCAACAGCTATTGTAGAAATGAATGCCGGTACATGCTTAGAT
>CAWIJZ010000049.1:0-10393 GCA_963836465.1 uncultured Nitrososphaerota archaeon | reverse complement strand
AACGCATATTGGTTCGGAAGCACCCCTAGTGTCGGCGTAGATGAAACATCTCTTTTCTTGGCTTTCGGCAAACTGGAGAAACTGGATGTCGCAATATAGAACGAGAGCGAAAATCATCTCCGACATACTGACAACCGTCCGGGATTCCAACGTGAGCGGTGGCGCAGTGGGCATCACCATGTTGTTGAGAAGGGGAAATGTTTCCTATTCGCGTATGATGAGGCTGATTACGGACTTCGTGGGCGTGGGTCTGCTTGAAAAACTGGAACTGGAGAAGAGCTCCAGGTACAAGATAAGTGAGAAGGGCCTCCGATTCCTCAAGGTCTACCACCAGTTCGAAGAGTTCGAGAGTTCTTTTGGTCTCCACATGTAAGCGAACCCTACCAACTGTTCTGGCAATCGAATTACTGTAATCCTCTGCAGAGGCACTGATCCTGCAAGTATCAATGAGTATGTTCGAGATATCCGGTCAGTAGTTGTACTTGTTCACACTACCGAATCGGCTTGGAATGGCTACTCTTCGAACTGATCACTGCTTCGACCAGAGTTGCCCTGGATTTGTCGATTTCCCGTCGCAAGACCTCATATGCTCTCGGGCCATCGTCCCTGCCAAGAATAAGAACTGTCTCTTCCCCGATGTAGGTGTCCCGTATGCTTATGCCATGTCGGTAGAGCAGTTCGGTGAGGAAGAGTCCGAAATCTGGTGCCATTTCAACTGCGGCAGAAAGATGGACGCCCAGTCTGGACAGTTGAGTTGTTTCCCTTGCGATCAATACTTTATCGAGTGATGAACTAATCGTGGAGACATACTCACTTTCATCAGCGATCAGTTTGATTGAGTTTGAAAGCTGGAATATGTGGATTGGTTCGTTAAGATTCGAAGACAAATCGGCTATACGCTTTACGGTCTGAAGCAACTCGGATCTTGTTGCCCTTGATAGTTATATCGACGACGTCGCTGGCCAACGTTATTCGAGCATCCTTTAGTATGAGAAACGGCTGCGGCTTGCTTACTTCGGCAACGGTGTTAGAAAGCCTTGTAATCGCGACTACAATCGTATTTATTGTCGTCGGCTTGCCGGCCATTTTCTCAACTTCGTTCTTTATGTTCGCTGCAAGAGCGTGGTAGTTAACTAACTTCTGCTTGAAACACTCGTACACTGCTGGATTATGCGTGATTATTGACTCAACTACGGTGGGTATGGAGAGTTTGTTATTCGACAAGGCTAACTGCCTGCAGGTTTGTAAGATGTAATATTTAACGGTTTACCATAGATAGACCTATATACGAAGTAATAGATATTACACCTGAGTGAATAGATATGGTTACACATCTGCAAGCAACAACTACCAGCCCGCAATACGTTAGGCAGCCGATTCATGGACTATTTGAGACGGATGAAGGCGAAGTTTCAGCGGCGTTCACTATAGATGCGTAAGTAGAACCTAGTCAGTGTGCAGTATCGACGGGAGATGCATTGTCTATGAATCAAGTAGCTGCGGGTCAGAAGGAAACTGCGACGAAAGACACGTCTTCAGGTGCCAGGGCAACCGTCGTAACTTACCCTGATGAATTCGCCATTCAAGAGGTCAAGGAGCTCGCAAAGGCTGCAGGTTACACGGTCGAAGCCCTAATCACGCAAAAACAGGTAGTGAAATCCGAGTATGGAGTTGGCGTCGGTAAGGCGCAAGAGCTCAAGGAGATAATGGCACGCAACGGTTCAAAAACAATCATTGTAGACGAGCGTCTCTCTTCATCCCAGGCCAACAGACTCTCAACTGTGACGCAGGCGGAAGTCGTTGACCGCGAAAGATTAATCCTCAATATATTCGCCAGGAGAGCCGTTACCACGGAAGCGAAGCTTCAGGTTCAACTGGCGGAGCTTCGATATGAGTTACCTCGCGCGAGGGACGCAGTTCGCTTTTCCGTGAGGGGAGAGAGGGCGGGGTTCATGGGCCTGGGAGAAGCAACTGTGGATGTCAAGTTCAGGGCTCTGAAGCGTCGAATGGTGGCGATCAAAGAGAAGCTTGCCAAGGCGCAGTCCAGCAGAACAGTCCAGCGGGTTGAAAGGAGGAAACTCGACATGCCTTTCGTCTCCATGGCGGGGTACACCAGCAGCGGAAAGACGACTCTCTTCAACAGACTGGCCTCTGAGACGAAGGAAGAGTCGCCGGACCTTTTCACAACGTTGACCACGACGACGCGAGCAGTGAGCTTCACTAACTCAAACAGGAAAGTGATGCTCTCGGACACAGTAGGTTTCGTTTCGAGGCTTCCCACCTACATGGTGGAATCGTTCAAATCAACGTTGGAAGAACTCACATACGCCGACCTCGTTCTCTTGCTCATCGACGCTAGCGAAAATGAAAAGAGTCTGAGGATAAAGTTCGAGAGCTGTAAAGACATCCTGAAACAACTGAGCGTTGATCCCAAGAAAGATCCTTATCGTGCTCAACAAGATTGACCTTCTGGAACATGCTGATACGAGCCGGATTGATGAAAGTCTCTTCGAAGGTTTCACGATTGTCAAAGTCTCGGCGACAAGGGGAGATGGAACCCATCAGCTCAAGACCCGCATAATCGAAAGAACCTGCGCGTGATGAGAGATTTGCAAACACCAAACGCGGTGTGCGCGGAGAACGCTTCAGAGCTGCTGGGCTCGTCTGCGATCATTAGGAATGCTTGCGATTCGGCGGTCGTAATGGCAGACCTATCATGTACCACACAACCTAGCCGAAAGAAAGATGAGACTCGCCCGGCGAGCCAGGAAACGCGATTCGAACTATCTTCACGTCAACAGTCACGTCTTGGGTGGACAGACAGCGATTAGGGATGCCATAGTCAGCGCATCGCCGGTGAAGAAGTCGCCCAAGGCAAGCGCCACCATCCTCGGTATGGGAGGGCCCAGAGCGGCTTAGTCCCATATCTCTACCTCCTGCCTGATTCTGTATCTTATGAGCTGCCTGACATTGTATGTCACGACCTTCAGCCCTGCTTCTCTCTTCTGCGTGTGCCATCTTCGACTGTACAGGAATTCTCCATACTTCCCCTTGAGCGATGAGTTCGTCGATTCTGCGTTGCTCCTCTTGTGGTATCTGTTCTTGAACTTCCTTGGATGGTTCTTCCTGTAGTTCATCATCTCCTTCCAGGCCTGGCATCCTTTCGCCTTGCTCGACGCATTCTCCTTCGGCATGAGGAACGGCCTTCCTCCGCGAGACGCGACCTCCCTGGCGTTCTCCCTGCAGGAGTAGGCCTTGTCTCCGCACACATCACCTATCCTACCATGTATCCTTCTAAGGAGTGTTCTGAATCTGGGCGAGTCGTGCCTCAGAGCCGATGTGAGGATCCAGGAGTAGATCGGCTTCTCCTTCCCTCTGCACTCGCTCGCGAGATGAAGTTTCCGAAAGTCTCTCCTCTTCGACGGATTCGAGTGAGTCCTGATGGTGTACCAGACGCTCCTCCTCCTTATTCCCAGGCCAGAGGAATCTATCGCGACGTGCTTCTTCCGAGCTGAACCTAGCTTTTTTTGAACCTGGCCGTAACGGCATCATTCACCCTCACCAGGGTGTCGATGCCCATCTTCGCACACGCTCTCTGCATCGTTGACTTGCCTGGCGACCTCTTCAGTCCCAGCTCCTTCAGAAGGTGTGGGTTGTTGTTCAGGTGAGCCTCCATTCTCCCGATACTCCTTTCGATGATAGACCATGAGCAGGAGTATCAGGAGCATGCTCCTGAAGGGATAGGTGAACGGCCTACCTCCCGGATGCCTTTTTGGGTCCCGCTTCTTCCAGTCTCTCGGCTCCTCTATCTCGTTGACGATCTCCTTGGCTGTATCGAAGAAGAGTCTCTCTTCGTCTCTTGAAGATACTCTCGTATACCAGATAGCTTCCTTTGCTCATATTATCTCAATCTACGCTGTCGAGAGGGAGAACCCATCAGCTTCGAGGACAAGAGCCCCTGACAATCAGGTAAAATGTAGTTATGGGACTACGCCTCGAGTGGGATCTTACGCAGGCGGAGTCCGCCATCTCGCTCGAAAAATGGTTGATTTGTTCACGCCAACCGTGGGCTTGAAAACCTACATGACGACTAGCTTGTCGCCCAACTTCGACGAGGCGAGCTCCTTCAATTCGTTCATCCGAGCTACTTCTCTGACTTTGGTATCGTATATCCGGTTGCCGATGAAGATCCTAATCCTGTCTCTTCTCAGCTCGATCCCTGTCACTGCATTCCATCCCAGGCTGACGGAAGGCGCAATCTCGCCGCCTTCACCAGCCGACACGGCCTCAAGGTTCCTACGCCTGTTCCTGGCAATATGTCTGAGCAGAGCACCGCCCGCGAGGTAGAACGCTACAACGAATATTATGCTGAACGGAAGCATCAGGAAGTAACTGCCGAAGAGCAGCAGCGCAACGACGAAAAAGACAACCCATACCAGTGCGTACACACCAAGCTGAAGTTTCCTTGATATCAGCTGCAAGCGTAGAATACCGTCATTCGTGAACCAGTAATCCCACATGTAGCCTCCATCAGCCCTTAGGACTCGTTGGTCGCTCACACCCACCAATCCATATGATCGCGCAGTGGCTTCCGAGATATAACACTTCGATGCGCCTCTCAGAATGTCTCAGGTTCTCGGTAGGTATTTTCGGTCTCACGGTACAGCTTGGTGTACGGGATTCCCGCCTTCCTCCAGTGATTCAAACCACCACTGTCGTAATGGTGCCGCTAGTGCACATGAGAAAGGGCATTGGCAACTGCAATTTCATCTTACGAACCAGCGGACAGCGTGGCGCGAGTCTTTCCTGCCAGGCTTGAGTGTGTATGGATCATAAAGTAGGCTCTGAACAAAACCATCGGTGCGCACGAAAAGCCAACCAAAGTCCCGGCTACGGCTCATGTATCGCATCGGGATAGATGGCTTGACCCGAACCACTGGGTGCGTGCCGGCGAAAAAAAGGTTGCGTTCTGTGTAGTAGTAGTTCGAGCCGGTCTGCACAAACACTTCGTGCTCCATGACATCGGTTTCTCCTTTCAGATTGGCACATAGGCCTCGGACCCCAACCTTCACTTCCCGGCCGCTTTTGAAGGCCTCAGTGAGCGCAGCAACCGAACCTGTGACAATGGTTCCGTCAGCGTTGTGGTGAAGCACTTCCTGCCAATCGTCACGCACGAGAAACTGGTAGATTTCGAAGTCGTAGACGAAATTGGCGCTGGGTGCGTTCGTCTCCGTGTCCCATGCATCGAGGGTGTGATACTTGGGCATATTGGGAGGTTGATCGGGGACGGATGGTCCGGGTTCACCCTTTGCCTCGATCCCGTCGAGATACGGGCGAGCAATTGCTTGCTGCCCGTCCTGATTGTACATGAAAAATGACATGGATGGTCGAGGGCCGAAACCACCAGGGCCGCTGATAGGCTGACGCAAGCTCATGATTGCAGCCGTCCAGCGGTTCTCTAGCAAGTAGGTCACGCGAAATTCAGATACCTCTCTTACCATCTCCGGATTCTCTGATGAGGTGTCGATGTGCTCGTTGTGACGAAAATCGGTTAGGATTCGCAGGTCAGCGCCGCGACGAATCGCTACAGCTAGCGCCTCCGTGCTTCCTCCGCGCACATTTCGACCCGGGTCGAGAGTGAGGACATTCTTCCAATTGCTCATCGTCATTGCAATCCTCGAAACGCGGGGGAAGAGCGCCTAGTTACTTGAGGCATGGGCGTAATTCATACGTGTAGTGTACGATTCTCTGTAGAGAAGAATCGTGTCTTTCTAGCTTCCAAGCATGTGCTTGAGAGCCCTCGATGGTCTCCCTGATAGATGGTTATAGTACACCATAACCTGATACAGCAAGACGGAAAGGAGCGCGATGCTCATCGTAGCGTTGAATCCTCTGACTGGCAGCGGGTCTATTCCGAACACATCCTTGATCTGCTCGAAGAGAGGCTCTACGGATTTGCTCCTCCAAGAGTATACCAGCTGCCCAAGCTCCGACTCGTAGAAGAACACGAGCTCGAGCCTCTCGGGATGAGTGTTCTCGTACCTTCCTATCGGACAGACGAGGTCGAATCCCCTCTCCCTGCTCAGTTCGTAGAGGTCGTCGACGTCGTAGCCCTGGTCCCCATCCGCATATCTGACACCACGCAGGGACGCAGTCACTCTGCCGTAGACCTTGCTGTCGGGGATGTTCGCCGTCGTGAAATCCGCGGAGAGTGGGACGATCAGCGGGCCGGTGCTGCTCACGATGTGGAGCTTGTACCCGAAGACCCACCCTTTGGTCCTGCTCTTGCCCCACCTCGCATCCGCGTCTATCCCGGAGTGGGGGACGATTCCCCTCTCCATGCTGGTCTTGTGCCAGATGTGGCCCTTGGCCTTCAGAAGCGAGCTGTCTACTGAAACGATGTACGAGTCGATCAGCTTCTCCTCCACGAATAGCTCGCCCATCGAGTCGACCCTTGACCTCAGATCGAGAGGTTGCCTCGAACCTCCTGTCGAACGTCCTCCTGTCAGGAACCCTGACTAGACCACAGGCCGTCATCACCCTCGCGTTGTACGGGTTATCGATTGAGAGGAAGGAGTGAAGCGCGTTGTTGCCAGGAATCTTAAGCCATATCCTCATGATGAAACACCTCAGCATCACGGTTGGAGGGTAGACGTATGGCCTTCCACGCTTCTTGGTAACAACTCTTGGCCAAGGAATCAAGCCGATTAAACGCAGAATCCCAATAAGAAACGATTCCGAGCGGAGTATCCTGCTAAGGAATCTTCTTCCCTTGTGGATCATGGGCAAATGAATCTTCGGGGATGAAGACCCTTAGCATCCTATCTCAATCAAATTTCGTAACGTTGTAAAGGGTATGGAATTATGCCCATGCCTCAGTTACTTAAGGCTCTTGGACCCGAGACCATGATTCTGCTTCATCATCGGGTGATTCAAAGAAGTGCTTCACTTCGGGTGATGTGAGTCATTGGGGTGGTATGAAGTCATCCTATCGAATACTATTCGCATCGCTTTAGTAAGGAAATGATAAATCACGTAAGCTATCACGAAAAGCAGCACAAGGTAGATGATTATTGCTCCCCAGATTCCAAGATACTGTATGGATTGTATGGCAATTCCAACGGATGCATTCGAAAGTGGTATTGAGAGCGCTAAGACAATCAGACCGCTGAACGTTGCTGAGAATCCTACAAGGTAGTTTTGAACCCTATTCTGCTCCAGACCAATTGAGATTGACGAGTAGGCGAAGAAGGCAAAAATGATGAAGAGAACAAAGAACACAGAGAACGCGGTTTTCGCTTGAGGGACGAGCAAATCCTGAAGAATCTAAGGAACTATTCGATTTTCACGAGGCAGCAAATCTCAAGATAGTACAGAAATCAGGGGCTCAATTGCACGACGTACAGACTGAAGCCCAATTAGCCCTTCAGGCAGGTTTTTGGGTCGAGGCGACCACGCGTGAAGTGCTATACGCCCACATCGAAGCATTGAACGCTAATCAATTACGGATGAGGGATGAGTTTGGGCGAATGCTTGACGCGCTCAGGTCTCAGACTATGACAAAGGAACAAATCTCTGAAAAACTTGAGACAATAAGAAATGAACTCGCCATTCCAAAAGAAGACATGAGCAACCTTGCATGGGTCAGAAAGTATCTCACACACGCATCACAGACTGGAGGAAAAGGCTTATGAGCGAATACCAAATCAAGTTAGAAGCTATCAGGGAGTATGAAGACGCTCTGAGACTCAAGAAGACCTATGAGGAGGCGGTTGAGGTCAATTCTGGTCTTCTAAGAGAGATTGTAAACTACTGCGAAAAGCAAGGTCTTGGAATTCCTTCAGAGGTGCGTGGTTTCATGATGAAACTTGTCGGGATTGTACAAGCCACATCACCCGAAGTGAAGCACTTCTTTGAATCACCCGATGATGAAGCAGAATCGAGACCATCCCAAACATCACTATAATCTGGCAGATCTCGAATTGTAGGTTGAATGCAACTGAGCATTGACACGGAGTGAGTAGTTTCGTCAATGCGCTGGCTTTCTTTGGTTCTAGTATGGTTATTCAAGACGCGATTGCAATTCCTGGTCGTTGCTACATTGGTTATCGACCGCCTCGCGTTTGTCAGCTCGCAATCGCATTCACTTCTCGCCCACCAGAATGCCCATCGTTCCCACCATGAAAGGCAGTTTCAGCAAGAGTGGAATGGATGGCGCGTTCCGCGTCGGTATGAACTCCACCTTGCTAGTGCCCCAGCTTCGCACGATGCCAACCAAATCATCCGCGCTTCCATAGACTCTCTTCATCAGGAATAGGTCCTGGAACGTAAACTTCCCCCCTTTCGTAACGACGCGCAGCGCCTCTCTGATGAGGGCCTTCTTGTCTGCGGAATCTCGGACCTCGTGGAACACGAGGTTGCTCACGACGGCATCGAAATACTCATCGCCGAAGGGCAGAGCTGAGGCGCTTGCTTTCTCGAAGACCACCCAATCGCCGACCCCCTCAGTCTTTGCATTCTTCTCGCACGCATCCTTCGAGTATTCCCACCGCTACCCCAGTAGTCTATCCCGACAACCCTCGCCCCTGGGAACTTGCGAGCAACCTTTATCGCGAGGGCACCATTCCCGCAGCCTATGTCAAGGGCGCGCCCTTCCCCGTTCCAGTCCAGGTGTCGCAGCACAAGTTCGAGGATGAGATCCTGGACGTTTCCGCCACGAGGAGAGAGTCGAAAACGAGCGTAGACGAAATACGCGCATGCCAAGAAGGATATGCCGGCAAGGATTACCAAAACGGGATGCAGGACGGCGAGCACTAGGAACAGGACGCCGACGACGAGAGGCGCGTAGATGATTCTCTTCGAAACCCAATTCCCGTATTCTGGTCTTGCGGCGACTTGCAACTTTTGCTCCTCTCTCATATTACGGGACCGCAATTAACGGAATCCCCCCGACAGAACCAAAAAGAGAGCTGAGAGCTTCAACTACTAGCAGGATGATGACCGAACGCGGCCGAGCCAGTTCCGAACCCTTGTCTGCTCCAGATCCGCATTGACGCAAGTCATGCCCGAAGGAAACTGCCTCGACCGAAGTCAAAAGAAGAATCGCTGAATGTTCGCTCAGAACACCCTAGCGTCTACCGGCTCCTTGATCTTCTCCGGTTCATCTGCTGGCTGTTCAGCTGATCACATACAGGGCATTCGAGACGTCCAGTCGCGGAGTTGAACTGCAATCGAATTCGGTGAGAATTGCATAATTCGTGTTTTTCTGAATCCATGCAATGGCAGGGATGAACCTGCCTAATAACACTATAGCTCTGGGCGGCGTAGTCCCATAACTACATTTTACCTGATTGTCAGGGGCTCTTGTCCTCGAAGCTGATGGGTTCTCCCTCTCGACAGCGTAGATTGAGATAATATGAGCAAAGGAAGCTATCTGGTATACGAGAGATCTTCAAGAGACGAAGAGAGACTCTTCTTCGATACAGCCAAGGAGATCGTCAACGAGATAGAGGAGCCGAGAGACTGGAAGAAGCGGGACCCAAAAAGGCATCCGGGAGGTAGGCCGTTCACCTATCCCTTCAGGAGCATGCTCCTGATACTCCTGCTCATGGTCTATCATCGAAAGGAGTATCGGGAGAATGGAGGCTCACCTGAACAACAACCCACACCTTCTGAAGGAGCTGGGACTGAAGAGGTCGCCAGGCAAGTCAACGATGCAGAGAGCGTGTGCGAAGATGGGCATCGACACCCTGGTGAGGGTGAATGATGCCGTTACGGCCAGGTTCAAAAAAGCTAGGTTCAGCTCGGAAGAAGCACGTCGCGATAGATTCCTCTGGCCTGGGAATAAGGAGGAGGAGCGTCTGGTACACCATCAGGACTCACTCGAATCCGTCGAAGAGGAGAGACTTTCGGAAACTTCATCTCGCGAGCGAGTGCAGAGGGAAGGAGAAGCCGATCTACTCCTGGATCCTCACATCGGCTCTGAGGCACGACTCGCCCAGATTCAGAACACTCCTTAGAAGGATACATGGTAGGATAGGTGATGTGTGCGGAGACAAGGCCTACTCCTGCAGGGAGAACGCCAGGGAGGTCGCGTCTCGCGGAGGAAGGCCGTTCCTCATGCCGAAGGAGAATGCGTCGAGCAAGGCGAAAGGATGCCAGGCCTGGAAGGAGATGATGAACTACAGGAAGAACCATCCAAGGAAGTTCAAGAACAGATACCACAAGAGGAGCAACGCAGAATCGACGAACTCATCGCTCAAGGGGAAGTATGGAGAATTCCTGTACAGTCGAAGATGGCACACGCAGAAGAGAGAAGCAGGGCTGAAGGTCGTGACATACAATGTCAGGCAGCTCATAAGATACAGAATCAGGCAGGAGGTAGAGATATGGG
>CAWIJZ010000048.1:0-34210 GCA_963836465.1 uncultured Nitrososphaerota archaeon | reverse complement strand
TACGAGGTAAAAGACATCGGCCTTTGTGCAAGCTGTTTTGATCAAGCTCTCGGCTTTATTGAAAGGCAACGGTTCTCCTTCCCATCTACCGCATACGATTCTGCACCACCTTAACGCGAACTGTATCATCCAGCATCAAGCACCCCTCTGTGTCAACCCAGGCAGCGGCCTTGCACTCATCGAAGGTCAAACTTCGTATCCGTCCCAGAAAGAAACTTGTCACTGACATCCTAGTCACCACGGTGACAGCTCAGTCGGTGACATTCAGCATAAAGAAGAGTCACCAGTATTGAACACCGAGCCAGATATGTCACAATTCGCAAGCAAGTGGGAGAAGTCCAACAGCACTGGATTCACGGCAAGAGTACGGGATTCTGTCCAGAGCCCGGGTCCACTGAAGCCGAGGCTGGACCTGGCAGTACGACAGATCCAAGTCCAGGTCGCAAAGCTCGACGCGACATCCGCGAAGCTGAGGGAGAGAGACTCTTCGATCTTCAACAAGATCGTCGCATCTATCCAGAAGCATGACTCACAGCATGCTTCAGTCTACGCGAATGAGCTCGCGGAGATAAGGAAGATGAACAAGATGGTCACTCAGGCCAAGCTCGCCCTCGAACAGATAACGCTGCGGCTGAACACGATCACAGAACTTGGAGACATCGTCGTCACCCTCACTCCTGCAATGTCAGTGATTCGCAGCGTAAGGCAGGGACTAGTGAGCGTCCTACCGGAGGCAGAAGGCGAGATCGGCGAAATCTCAGGCCTGCTGAGCAGCATCCTGGTCGATGCTGGAACGGTGGGAGGATACTCGCTGAACTTCGAGGCTGCCAACGAGGATGCAGAGAAGGTCCTTGCAGAGGCTGCGGCAGTTGCCGAGCAGGATGAAGGAGAAATTCCCAGAGATCCCCTCTGGGCTCCCCTCGATGGAAGGATCGACGGAAAGCACATCGTAAAAACAAGAATGGAAAACGTGAGGGGCTTGGACCCGCGAAAGTGGGAACCTGCCCTCCACTCCTCTTTTTCTCGGACGCTATTACAATGCGAAAAGAATTTTGCTCGTGGACCATGTTCCATCTTTAGTTACCTGGATTCGACCGATTCCCATTCCGGTGCCCAAGTTCGCGGCCTTTCGCGAAGTTCCGAACCGGTCATTCCTTGATGTTCTTTATCGGCACCTTCGAGAATATTGTGCGGATTCTTTTCAGTATCCCTCTCGGAGATTCCTTGGCGAGCAGCGCCCCTACCCTCTGGAGCACTACGGCATCTTCGACTGCCACGACGATCAGCTTCGTTCCGGGCTGCAGGTCCA
Source organism: uncultured Nitrososphaerota archaeon (assembly GCA_963836465.1). Lineage (GTDB taxonomy): Archaea > Thermoproteota > Nitrososphaeria > Nitrososphaerales > Gagatemarchaeaceae > CAWIJZ01. The sequence goes on along the minus strand of CAWIJZ010000048.1, from coordinate 32,901 downwards.
GCTTCTCCCTTATCTCACGCGGAATCGTCACCGATCCCTTCCCAGAAACCCTGGTGACTGCTATGATCGGGTCATCCGGCATTGGTGTTCTCCGCGGTCTGGTTTCGTGTCTTTAACTTGTTACTGCAGAGCAAGCTTTGGTCTGGAATCTGCCAAACCAATCTGTTGAATTCTTACTTCCGACTATGTAAATAAGTATCGGGACTAGGACATAACAGTAGACTCTACTTGGGTGCGCATTCCTTGTGATAACTTTTCTTCATTAGGAATCCTTTCTTTACTTCTTGCCCCGCAGGAATTCCTTTTCCGCACTTCGCACAGTTAACCATCGCAACCGTCTCATATAACGCGGATTGCCTGTATTAAACCTGCTCATTAGCGCCTAATCGAGTTCTTTCGAGTCTGGGATAGCTTCTCATCCCCTGAACTACCTCGGCCTGAAGGCCGTAGGGTCTAGAAATCCTTGAGCGTGGCCTGTGCCCTCTCCTGGGGTGCAGTCTCGTAATCGTGTTGCATCCAGTGCCTCCTCTGGCTGTTCTGGACGTAGTATTGGACGGCTTCAGCTGTGGTGGAGCCCACCGACCTGTAAAAGTAGCCGTCGCTCCAGAAGGAGTCGCCCCATAGCTTCCCCTTCACCTTCTCCCAGAGCTCCTGCCGTATCCTGTGTGACGAGGCGCCCTTGAACCTCTGGACGATGTAGGGGACGGAGTAGTTCTTGCAGCGACTCACGAAGAGATGGACGTGATCGGGACCGAACTCGCACGCCTCCAACCTGACGCCCAGGACATAGCACGTCTGTGCGAAGCTCTCCAGACACATCCGCCTCACCTCCCCGTCCGCGAACACATCCCTCCGATACTTCGGCGTGAAGATCAAATGGAAGTTCGATTCTCCACGGCTAGAGCCGACGCTGATTAGTTGCACTCTACCAATGCCTCCTCCTCGTCGGCCGACCAGGAGGCCCCGGAGGGGCCCGCGGCTGGATACGTGACCTTGGTAGATAAGGACGGTCTAGGAGACTATCGGCTGAAGCCGCGTAGGATTCTTCTCATCACTAAACTTCGGCAGATTTTGAAGCGGCAGAACTTTCGTATGAATAATCGAGTTTGATCGAAATCTCTGATGGAATCTACAGACGTTCTCAGTAACAATTCCGTGATGAAAAGGCCCGTTCGTGCTTGAGGTGGAGATTTGCCAAAGTTTGCCATGTAGGCGTGAATTCCTTGAATCTCTTTCGGGTTAGGATGATCGTTGATTACGGTAACGGAGATTCCTGATGGCTCTTCTGGGAAGGGCAAGATATCCGCAACGGAGGATGGCCGGCGAGCTGCAAACAATTTAAGCAACAGCAGGGATTTTCAGCTACATGGCAAAATTGAAGAAGGTCAAGAAGAAGGCTGCCAAAGGAAAGGCAACCAAGAAGGCGGCTCCGGCTACTCAACCTGCAACCACATAAGGCGCTCCTCCATCCTTCCCTGGCTGTGGACCTTGGTTTGAAGCGCGTCCAAAACTAGCTTCAGAAGGTTGTCAACATCCTTCCTTCCCGTGGTGGTTGGATGGGTCGCATCCCCTTTCCAGAGCGAGAATTCGACGGCTATGCTGGCTCGTTTCCCTTTCAAGGCTTCCCTCACCGCTTCAAGCTCTCCCTTTTTGGTTTGTCTGGTGGCATCGACCAGCTCCTTCTTCCTGGCATATTTTCTCTTCCACTCGGTCCGAGACATTGGTTCGAGAGGCACCAGAACCTCGAAATTGTACTCAGACATTTCCAAATCGCTGTCCACTCTGGTGTCATTATGTCAGCTCCAGCATCAATCCTGAAACAATAAGCATAACATGCCTGGCTCGTTGAGCTTATAGCCATCTACCCGCCACATCGAGAAAGGGCATCTAGCGGGGGGATGAATCTGAGCGTTAAGAAGGAACGACGGAAACAAAACAAAGCTACTGACGACTTGAGGGAAGAGGTCGAAATGCTCGACATCATGCTCTCATCATTGGTCGATGTTCTCGAAGAGAGGGGAATCATTGGCCATCATGAATGGAAGAAAAGAACAAAGGAAAGGCTAAGTTCGAAGTAAGGGGCATTGGGGGGGCAGTCCCTTCTGGGCTAGCTCGCTTCCAAAGGACGGGCGCCCTGCTGAAATCCATCGAGGAGGCGGCAATCACCTTGAATGAATTCGAGCAGACTTGGAAACTGCATGCTGAGCTTTGACATATTCCTGCATGAAGAAGTTCGGAGCGACTTGGAATGCTGTTTTTGCAATGGCTTATGTAATCATTGTTCGGACGACTGGCATTCTTGCATTGACGGAATCTTGCCAAATTCAGTTGGCAGGCGATTCTCGGGCAACTATCACCGTCACCCTCGCAGGGAACTGACGCGGCGGTGCATCTTTGGCGATTCCGCGCTTCCACGGCTGAATGCATGTCGGAGAACAAGTGGAAAAAGATAATAGAAATTGCTTCCTAGCGCAATGTGCGAAGACGAGGGGCAAACTGACTTGGAAGAAATTCATCCTTGAAAACGTCGACTGGTTCAAGGCGTTCGTGAAATACAGCCCCGACTTCAAAAGACTTGAACAGTTTTTAGAAGAAGCAAAAGGCTTACGGGGAACGGCTGAATATACACTCATAAGGAGATTTGTCGAGCTTCTCAAGACTGGTGCAAAGGAACTACCATACCGTTGAGCATTAACAGATTCGAATCCATCAACCGAGCGTTATCCAAAAGACGCATCAGAATCAACTCATCCGACGGCAGCTATCTGCTTAGGATAGCTTTCTTACCAATATTGCTAGTTCTAGTACCAGTGTTATGGCTGCGAGTGCTGCTACAACCAAGATGTAAGTCTGGTTGTTGGATATTTCTGAGCTCAGGGTGCTCATCTGCGATGAGAGGCCACTAAGTCCGCTGACAGTTGTCTGCAACGAGCTTACGCCGCTCATCAGGGTGCCCATGTCGCTCGTGAGTGTGTTGATGCTGGTTTGTATGGTGCCGACCGTTGTGGAGATCGAGCTGACCGAGCCCGTCAAGGTGGTGATTGCTGTTTGCAGATTACTAACGCCTGAGGTGACAGAGCCCGCAATTGAAGTCAGTGTTGTGTTTAGGCTGCCTAGGCTTGTCTGTATCCCTGATACAGTGCTCGTCAGAGACGATACCTGGGTTGACATGGAGCTGAGTGCGGTAATGAGAGCCGATACACCTGACGCGGCAGTGCTGGCCGATGATCCGACTGATGCCAGTGCCGAGGAACTTGCGATCTGGCTGTTGACGGTGAACGTGCCGACGTTCGACATGGAGAAGCTAGGGGTACTGTTACTCACGGTGCCTGTCACCAAGTAGATACCGTCGGCTGCGTCGGCTGGGAGGGAGACCGTAAACTCGTAGACATTGAGGGTGCCGATTCTCGTTGGGGTCCCCAGAGATGTGGCGGTTGAGTTGCCGGGCCGGTAGTACGACGCCGTCGCGTTACCGGGAGACAAATTTATGTCAGGGAAGAAGAGGAAAATGTACTCTTAGACTGGAGCACTGCTAAGAATCCAAGAAATACCCTTAGCAGGGACAAGGGGCGAAATAAGGGGAGAGATCATCCGCTATTAGTCTTACTTTGTAGGTGCTTTGTTTAGCGCAAGTGGGATTGCGGTTTAGTTCGAGACATGGTCAATCTAACTTTCCGTTGTTCAAGGTAGCGGCTTACGTTAATGTAGAGGGCTGTTCCTATCTGGCATGATTACACAATGCTTGCCAGATAAGTACATAAGGCATCAACGCGGTATGTTGCAACATGCCCAAGAAGTCTTCGAAAAAGGCCAGGAACAAAGCCGTCAGGAGAAGGGCTGTAAAGAAGGTTAAACCCACCCCCGCCACTGCCCAACCATAACCGAGTGAAGCTGGATTTCGACAGAGGTAGGCCGATTATCGATTACATGCATAGGTCAAAATTCTTTCAACAATCTAACTGGTTAGCATCTGCCCAAGGTCTGCATGCTCCAAATTGCGCGCTGTGATGAACTGCAACCATTGGAGTGCTATCGGAGGGCTGTGCGTAATTCACCTCCCTAGCCATTGAAGCACTTGACGCACCTCATCAAATCGAGTCTGCCTGTCTCCAGGGCGGTCTTTGCTACAGCCAGCATGAGTATGCACATGCAAGCTGAGTGGTCCGGTTCTCTCCGTAACCAGCTTCGGTGACGATCAGCATGATTGGGAGCGCTGTGCGAGAATCGAGCAGGATGTGGACCTTGTAGCCGTAGATGTAGAGGTTCCGGTGGTGGTCGTATCCCCACGACGCGTCCCTGTCCTTGCTCTTCTCATGCTTACACCTCTTCAGGTGCTGCTCATCCTTTCTGAACCGGCAGTCCTTGAACCATGCCCAAATGAGGGTGGCGTCGAGGCTCACACTCCTTCCCTTCATGATGCCTGCCCGCTTCATATCGACGACCATCCGCGAGAAGATCTCGATGATCTTGTCACGCCCTATCCTCGACGCGAGCCTGTAGAAGCGCGTCCTGTCTGGCAGAGTAGACCTCGAGCACGCTCTTCATCTCCCTGAGGTACATCAGCAGGAGAGCCATGAACATGGCACTGGGAGGGTAGCCCTTCGGTCCACTCCTCGTTGCGCGATTCGGATCGACTATCGCATCGACGTACGAGAAGTCGTTCTTCTGGAAGACGAGCTGCGCGGGGAACGATTCTTCTCTGATTGGTTTAGGCTTCTTCTCCCTACCATCCTTAATCAGCTCATCGTGTGAGTTGCGTGAGCTGTCACAACCAGCTCTAGCCCCATCAGGAATCAGAGCTCTGGATTTCGAACCGGATCTTACAGTCTTGACCGGAGCCCGTCAGTGACCTTCACACCTACCCGCGGTTCGGTCAATGTCTCTGTTCTTATGGACGCGCCCCACAGGCTGGTGTTCGAGCCAGTATCGAGTGACGATAGATTCCAACACCAACGAGTCCCTGTACTCGATAACCGCGCCCACTATATCGGGTGACAAGTACTGGTACGATTCAGGAACAGCGGTAAAGGTAATTCTGAACGGCATCTGGGGTCGAACGGCGGGAGAAGGCTATCACCTAGTCTCTTATTCCTCGAGTGGCCGCCCCTCGGCCTCGGTTGCGAGCCTCCAACCGGTGGTCGCTCTTTCCCTCGTTTCAATCACGTTGCCGGCATCGTTCACTAGTAACCTCACAGTGCAGTACCAGCTTACGACGAGATCGGGCTCGCTGAACTCCGTCACTTCTCCCTCAATAGCTGGTGATACTGGATGGTACGATTCAGGGACCATGGTTAGGGCGACCTACAATTACGCCTGGAATGAAACGATTCAGGCACGCTCGAACGCCGTAGGGTTAGATGTGGATGATACCGGGAAGCAAACCCTTCCAAGGGCGGCGAGCGGGACTTTTTCACTTGACGTCAAGATGGACAAGCCGCATGCTATTGACATTATTTCAGTGAATCAGTTCCATCTTTCCATCACTGGAGGCAGCAACATCGCCTTTTCGAGTAGTTCCCCCACAAACGACAGCTTTTACGATTCTGGCTCAATCCTGAGCGTGACTACAGATTACACTTGGAGCGTGATCAGCAACACCAGCAGGCAGAATCTTGTATCATACACAGTAGACGGACAGACATCTAATGTCACGAGGGCAGAGTCTGGGGTTTTCTCTATCCCTACCCTGAATCTCAATACTTATCATGATATCACCTTCAATTCCGTAACCCAGTACTTCGTATCATTCAGCTTCACGGATAACTCGGGTCTGAGGCGAATAACCCCGACTGCCTTGCAAATCGATGTATCGGGAGCGGAGATTAGGAACGTGACAGGTTTCAGCATTTGGCTTGACAATGGTTCGAGCTTCAAACTCGCAAGCGTGCGCTGGGAGGGAGTGGATGTTAAGCCTCTGAACGCGGAGGTATACAATGTAAGCAATCCATTGAACACGAGCATTCGTGCTAGGATATTTAATGCGAAGATAGTGGCTTCAGATTACCTGGGTCTTCCGATCTCCGGCGCAACTACGACTGTTCAGCTCGCAAACGGAACGATCCTCAGCAGGATGACAAGCTCGAACGGAACCATAGTTCTCCCGGAGATTCCTCTCGGAAAGTTCAATGCTACGATTTCAAACCTTGGCTTTGAGAGCAAAATCATTGGGGATGCTTCTGTGCAGAAAGTCACTACAGCGAAGGTTGTTCCAAGCACTCCTTTCTTCGGTGTGATAGGCATTGCGGCACCTGTCGCAGTCGCAGGTATTGGGATTGCGGTACGTCGGAGAGGACGTCACAAGCCCTCGCCGACGGCCGTCGAGTACGCGACCAAGAGGCCCTTGAAGCTCGAGTTCAACTGAACGAGCAAGGGTCGAGGATTCACCTCTTTTTGGCGCCCCGAATCAGCGGCTATATTCCCGCACGCGGATTCGCTCATATTCAGAACCACCGGGAGAGTATCCTAGAGAATAGCACTGGCATTTGTGTCCTCGCTCATTACTTTCCCCAATGTTTCGGTGGGTATGAGTAACCTGATTCTTTTTGTGCGGCCGCGTCTACCCTTGCTTACGACAGCGGCCTCGAGCAGGCCCAGCAGATCAAGTTCCGCGAGGATTCCACTGACTCTCCTTTGAGTCAGAACTTCAAGGCCTAGTTTTCTCGTGAGCGCAGCGTAGGTCACGTAGACTTCGCCGGTATTCGTTCCCTTCTCAAATTTCGATACGGCAATGAGTATTATCTTGTTCTGGACGGGGAGAGACCGGAGTGCCTCCTCGATTCTGTCATATTCGACTTTCTCGGACGCCCTCCTTATGCATGTTTCATCTACCTTGGGTAACCCTCGCGTTCAGCGACCTCTCCTGCTATCCGGAGCAAATCAACAGCCCGCCTAGCATCGCCGTGCTCAGAACCTGCGAGAGCGGCGCACAGGTTGATGGTGGAAGAGGGGACGACTCCTGGCCTGAAAGCAACCGACGCTCTTTCTGCCAGTATGGCTCTTAATTCGTCTACAGTATAGGGAGGAAAAACAAGTTCCTCTTCCCCAAGGCTGCTCAGGACTCGTGGATTGAGAGAGTCTTTGAATTTCAAGTCGTTGGATATGCCGACGATGCTCAGGAAGCCCGGGACGACGTCAGCTCTGGTAAACTGGTAGAGTATGTCATCCCCGTACGTGTTGATGAGGTAGTCGATTTCGTCGAGGACAAGGATGATATTGAGCGAACGGGATTGTATTCCGGAGAAGATTCTTTTGGTTACTTCTCCTATGGAAAGACCTGTCTCCGGGACTGGAATCTCCAGGTTATTTGCTACTTCCCACAGAGTACGGTACTCTGTTCCCGCAATCCTTGTGTTAATGTATGGGGCGAAGATTGTAGAAGTCGGATCTTCAGCTTTGAGCTTTGAGACGACGTATCTGGAGACGGCGGTCTTTCCCGTTCCCGTCTTCCCGTAGAGCAAAAGGTTAGAGGGTTTGGAAGCATGCAAAGCTGGTGCCAAGACCTCAGCTACTGCTGCAATCTGTTGTTCTCTGAATGGTAGGTGTGCTGGTATGTATTCAGGGAGGAGAGCTTTTCTGTCGGAAAAGAGGACTTTGCCTTCTTTGGCTCTTTGGAAAATCGAATCTATGTCTTCAGGCATCAATCATCAGTGGAAACATTGGTTAGATAAGGACTCCGTCCACTATCCGTTGAATCTGCCAAAGACTGAATCAACTTGAGATCTGTTGTAACCATGCTGAAGCAGACCCTCCTCCATCCTTTTTCGGTAGGCTATCAGCACTCCAGATAATGTGAAGAGCGCGGCCGACTTGTTCGCAAGAATCAAAGATAGCATCTCCCCCAGTGACAACAAATGGCGGGCGTTCATACCAGTCGAGAACGGAAAAGTAGTGCGGTACTGCCTTGCGCCGAGCGAGTGGGTCTACGAAGTGACCAAGAAGAAGGCCATAGACTACTTAGGCATTGATAAGAATGGGAGTATTACTGGAATTGCTAAGGGAGGAGAACACAAGGGAGAACTCTATACATGGAGGTCCTTAGGAGTTGTTGGAATCTACATGAAAGACTTGGAAGGTCACTGCAACGGCCTCGACTCAATCAAGAAAGTGTTGGACTGAGCGAAATCGTAATCCGGTGACAGACTCGTCAGGGCCTGCTCGAGCGTTGCCAGACAAGCTCCGGTCCCTAACCCTTCCCCCTGGACAATGAAAGACGTAGCTCACTCGGAACGCTGACATTACCAATGTCCGATGTCTTCCAAGACCACGACGATTGCAGGTGACTGACAATCCTCAAGCCAGACGAAGGCGTTCTCCTACGGGACAATGGCATAGGTTGTGATTACCCGGCGGTCGCGGTCTCCCTGCTGGCCATGCCGTTCCTGCCGTGCCGCGGCGGCGGCGTCTTCACCCCTGAAACATAGACCGCGATTGTCCATTGATTCTTCAACGAGGTCATCGATGAACTTCTCATAGGTCCCCGCATACCCTTTACTTCTCAAGTGTGCGAACTAGGAGCTGGCCCTCCGGGTGTCGTGCTGCATCTTCGTAGCCGTGTCCCCGTAGCCCTCCTGGTACCCTTCGTCGTGGCACGACCGGCAGACGTCGTTCGTGTGCCCGTGGAAGTCGGCAAACTGCGTCCACAGCTCCTTTACCATGCCAGGGCTGACGGTCTTCATCTCGACCACTACGTCCTCGGGAGCCATTCCTTTCTTGAAGAGCGCGAACGCCCGGGCTGCGACGTCGTCTCCCTCCTCTCTCTCCTTCTTACCTGTCGTCCCATCCCTTACCTTCCCGATGGTCTTGGGACTCACGTGGAGGTCTTTGGCAATCTGGTGCCACGGGACGTGCTGCTCGAGGGCCTTCATTATCTGCTCCTCGATGGTTCCTTTGCTTTCCGTGGTGGTTCCCGTACTTCCCGTAGTAGTTCCTTTACTTCCTGTGATTCCTATACTTTCCAACGGTTTCCAACAGGGCAGCGCCCCGTATAAGGAGGATGGTAGGTACTCTCCCTTCCCTGCTCTCCGTTCAGCCCACTTCCTTTGGCCGGGTGTCCTCATTTGCTTGCCTGCTTCCTCAGGTCAGCCAGGAAGATCGACAGTACCATCAATCCAGTAAGGAACCCGACGCCCCGGTATGCGATACAGAAGGCCAGCGCGAGCAGGCACAAAGACAGGACTTTCATTCTGATAGGTACACGTTGCCCCGATTAACAAAGCTCGATCACGGTCTCGGGCTCCTGGTCAGTCAGTCAGCCAATCAGCTAGGTTACGGTAGTAACCTAGAACCAGACCTACCTACCTACCTGCTCGGTCCGCTCCCGGGTCTTGAGGAAAGTGCTCCTTGCAGTAGTACCGCCTTCCGCCGTCGTGCTCCTTTCCGACATAGACCAATGGGTTCTCGCGGCTGCCAAGAGAGCCCTGGATGAAACTAGGAAATGGGATGACTGTTTCGACGTTCTCACCGCATATCCTCCGGAACGCCTCCTCACCGACGCAGCCAAGGACACGCGGAATGGACCTCTTGGAAACAGACTTCGACCCTTCCTTCAGGATACGGAAGAGGGTGGAAACGCTGCTGACCGGAATCTCCCTGAGAGGCATCGTAGGGAAAAATTGCATAGCTTGCGGCTGCTGGGAATCATGATTCCCAGAAAGGCCGCCTTCTTGCAGTTTTTCCAAGGTCTGCCGTATGACTACATGCGACGTGAAGCCGCGGAACATGGGCAGGAACTCACTCAACCGCGCTCCGGGCTTTGAACGCGCACAGCCCTCGAAGAAAGACAATTAACGCTACCATGATTACTAGGAGACGACTATGCCAACGGAAAAACAAGCTCACTGGAGAGAATTGCGGACGCTCAGGAGAAAGTACTACGAAGCGAAGAGGGAAAACTCAGTAGCCCGCATGGAGGACTATGCTCAGCAGATCAATGACATTGAGGGGAAGCTGGGTCTTCAGAAGACCAAGTTCGAAACTCCCACCGAAACAAAAGAGGAAGGGCTGCCATAAATCTGCGGTGACATCGAGCCTCACGACTCCGAGAGTCTCCTTCGCCCCTTCAGCCATCCCGGCGAGCTCGTTGCGGTCGTTGGAGCGGTTCGTAACCTCGTAATCGACCACGAGGTGGTTCTTCGAGTCCACGGCTGATTCGACGTTGTGACAGACATCGAGCTTCTGGCTGTCGACCCTCATCAGCCTGCTGTCTGGGTCCGTGAGCGAGACCTCCTTCTGTCCCGCCTCCCCCATCAAATTCTGAGCTCGAATGTACTCCTTCCTCTTCTCCTCAAGCTTGCTTAGCTTCTCCTTCAGCCCGTCCACCTTCGCAGCGCTGTTACGGACGTCTCTATCCTGTTCACACTGATTGGCACAACTCTGTGCTGAGCTACTCCCCCGCAGACAGATTAGGCGGATTGCGCATTTGCGATTTCTGTGCTGGGAACTAAGAATGAGAAGAGGAAAAAAACAAGGACCACCCTTCATATGATTGACCGATCCTCCAGCCGAAACGTTACGGCGGCTTCGTTTGAGGGAACACCAGTGCGCTCATGCTCCTTGAACAAATCCCTCACTGCACAGTACGCGATAATCGAGAGCTAGCCAGATTCAGTAGAGCCTATCATTCGACACCCAAAGTTCGAGCTTGTCTCCCTTCTCCGGTCCCAACCCCTCTACGTCTCACCGCGGTTGTACCTTCCGAAGTCTTCGCTTGACCCAGTCGGAGCGAAGGAGTTCTGGCTTCGGAAGCGTCAGGTAAGAGAGAGCAGCCGCCGTCAGGCACAGGGAAGCCGCGAGTTTCAGGGGTCCCGAGACCGCAGGCTCGCCATTGAATGGCAGAGAGAAGAATATCAGCAGCACTGAGAGAAGGAGGGGAACCCAAGCGCGCCTCCTGAATGCGAAGAACAAGGCAACCGCTACGAAGCTGACGTAGGAGAACAGGGTCGGGGCGCCCGGACCTACCGGCAACTGGATATAGGCCTCGCCCTCCTCTGACAGTTCCTCCTCGAGGAGTGCTTCGCAGCTCCTTTCCGCGACAATGAAAACGAAGATTGAGAGAAGCAGAGGAAACAGCAGGGCCGCTAACACTGCCAGCCCGCTCGCCTCCTGGTTCATGAGAGGAAGACTGCCAAGGAAGGAGACCGCGGCGGCAACCGCAAAGGGGAGAGCGCCGGCTGCGACCGAGCCCCCTGCCAGGATAGCCCTCTCTTTGGTATCGAACGACATCCCCAACCTTCTTCCAACGAGCGAGGCCGCCTTCCACCCTACAAACATCCCGACCAGGATGAATGGAGAGGGCCAGAAGAAACCCAACAGCTTCGTCACGGGTTCAAGGAAGACGATTTCCCGTAGAACCAAGGCCCCCATCGTGAAGCTTCCAACCGCCAAGCAAACCCACCCCCTGCGCCTCTCTGTCGTCGAGTTCCCGGTTGTCGCGCCGCGGATGTATCCCACGTAGAGAGGAAACGCAGCCACGGAAAGAAGGACCGCAATGATGGGGAGGACCAGCTGAAAGCCATCAACGCACCACTGAACTGCGGAGAGACCGGTCGCCACGAGACAGGTGACGAGCAAGAAAAGATGGTCGAGGCCGACGACTCCCGAATCTGGTCGCATTCAGGAACTTGACCTTGCTTCCGTTAATAAGAATTCGAAGGGCATTATCTGGTGTTTACTGGGATCACGCGTGATTCCAAAGGGTGCAAGATAATGCCCAACGTAACGCCCGACGTAGACGTCCAACGTCCACTTACTGACCGTGGATTGGAACGTCCGACGTTAATGCCCAACGACGCCCCGTCGCCGCATTGGAAGCATGGGAAGTTCTTCTGCAACTATTGGTTCAGAAGAACACTTTGTACAGGATCCATTCGAGTAGCTTGCCGATGGGGTTCATGGCGCCAGCGGAGAACCCGACCATCATAGCGCTCTGGAATCCACGCTTGAAACGATTCAGCTTTGAACAGAAGCCGGGCTGATTCTTTCAGCTTCCTGATGAGTGGTCTTAGGTAGGTGGGTCGAGTTGATAAGGGAACTGCTGTCGCAGCGAGGAATAGGTCATAGAGCGGCGTTCGACATCCGCATCGTGAACCCCAAGAAATTGGCTTATCGTGGTCGAGGAGGCTCATCGATTCTTTTCCGATGCTAACCTCGAGCCCTCTTGATAGAAGCTCGAAAGTTCATCCGAAAGATCTAGCCCTGCGATATCCGAAACCACCACTCACGATAGGGCTCACAATAGGCTTCATGAATAGTCGTTGGAATGTAAGTATCAGCTAATACGAATTCTAGGCGATGTCAGAAAGCGGGTATCTCCCGAACCTTCTGCCAGTCGCTACCATCGTCAAGAAGTTCTCAAGCCTGACAGCGCTGTGCAGAGAGTTGCTCGAAGAGAGTATGTGCCCGCCCCCCGGAGAAGCTTGCTTTATGACTTTGCGGGTTTCCTCAGCGACTTCGGACAAGCTTGAGAAGCAGAGGGTGCGGGAACAGTCAACGTTTCCCAAAAGGCACAACTTGTCCCCGTATCTTTTCTTAATGGAACCAACATCCATGCCCGCGAGCGGTTCCATTGAGTGAATGCCATCAAATCCCATTTCGGCTATGTCATCCAAAACCAAATTTATGTTTCCATCAGAATGGAAGAAAGACAGACCGCCCCTCCTCTCCACATCGCGAGCAATACGCTCAAGGGCGGGCTTCACGAGACGTCTCCAATCTGCTGGAGACATGAACGGTCCGCTTTTATCGGCCAAGTCATCTCCAACGCCTATGACATCGACCCCCAAGTCTATCAGCTGCTTTGAAAGCTCAGTCCAAAAATAGCCGAACGCAGAAATCAAGGCGCTTGCCTCTCTTGGGTGCCGGATCATGCCGACAAAGAAATTCTCCATCCCGCAGCCAAGGTAGGCGGATGAGAATCCACCATGTACGTTCGCGGTTACAGCCATCTCCCTTTCTTTCGCCGCCTTCACAACCTGTCTTGCGTACTCAGTGCGGCTCGGCTGGAAAGGATCTAACTCTGGGAGTAGCATGCCGTCAGAGAACTGAAGGTTCCCTCCGTAATACAACTCAGTGTTCCTCGATTCTTCAACTCTCCAAACCTGTCCGAACTCGTTGACGTAGGTTCTCGCATCCTTCCACAGGGGGGTGTAAGATCCTGAGAAAAACGCGTCATCACCAATAGTAACCATGTCCAGACCCAACGTTTCATACGCTGAAACAAGATCCTCAGCCTTGCAGCGGGGATTCTGAAAGTTGGACTCCTGGAATTTCGGGAGTCTTCTCCCCAAAATGGTTTCAATCATCGGAATCTCGATTCCGAACTCAAATATGGGAACCATATCTGGTTCTTCATGCTTCATAGCTGCGATACAACGCTCATATGATTTCGTTGTTGTACACCTTCACGAATATGACGTCTTCACTGATATATGACATTTTTGTCAGCGACGACATTGTTATTTGTTAGTTGCTGCTCTTCAGATGATTGTTTTCGGTTCTATATGCTTTCGGAGGGGAGTCCCGCCGAGCATGCTGTCCTCGGACTTGTAGTGGGTGCAAAATCAAGAGACCATCAGTAAGCAAACCAGCAGACCATCCAACACCATCAAAATCGCCGGTTCAAGTCCTGCACAATGAGAGAGACTATCAAGTGCTCCGTTGCACAATTCCAACGCCTGACGCCCCTTCCTCTAGGAGTATGCGTGTGCCGTCCCTATTACGCCAACGCCTTGATGAATCCGTTGTAGATGGTCGCCTTCAGCAGCATCTCTTTGGCCATACCGACAAACTTCCTTGCAGATACGTACTCTCCGAACACCCTCTTTAGGACCGAGAATGCACCCTCCACCCTCCACCTGTAACCAAATCGGTGTATCCTGCTCCATGATCTGGGCTTGAACGCCTGCTGCTCTATCACCGCCATCTTCCTCGCCATGCTTCCCTTGCTCTTCGGTACAGAATTGTTCCTGACCCTGATGACCGGCTTGATGTGATTCTGGGCCAGGAAGTTGAAGTTGGCCTTGGAGTCGTACGCTCCATCCCCAAGGACTCTCCTCACCCTGACCTTCTCTCTCGCTCTATTGACAAGCCTCTTCAACCGCCTTCCATCGTGCACCTTCTCCGACGATACGTCCATCGAGACGATCTGCTTCGTCCTGATGTTGACGGCGAAGTGGATCTTGAGATATCCCTTCTTGACCTTCCACACCTTCCTTATCCAATCGCCTCCATTGTGCACCTTCACTCCCGACGAGTCGACGGCTATGCTGACGGGGCCGTTCGACCTTACGAGGGAATCATCGAGGTCGAGCTTCAGCCCGTTGACCCTCCTGTTCATCGTCGAATAGTCCGGGGTGGCGAGGCCCTCGATGTGCTTCGAGAGGGAGAGGACGAACCCCTCTGCTTGCCTGTACGGGAGGTGGAAGAGCAACCTCATGCACGCTATCAGCTTGATGAATGACTCTGGGTAGCGGTACGGCAGACCAACCTTACCCCTGTTCTCTCTCTTCAGCTCTTTCTTCCACGATTCGATCATGGAAGGCTCGATGCCGATCTCTCCCCTCCTCACAAGAGCATCGTTGTAGCTGCTCCAATCCCTAGCATCACTGGACATGCACGAGGGATCGATAGCATCGATACAAGCACACTCGAATCAAGATCCCTAGATTATCCACTGTGATTGTGCAACACAGCACTATCAAGGCGAAGATTATAGGATAGAAGTGAGGTGAGGTTTACAGATGAAGAGTAGACTTAGCATTCTGTCAGACAACGAGATCGAGGCTATCCATAGATGTAGCGTTCAGATCCTCGAGAGAACCGGCGCCCTGGTTCGAAGCCCCAGAGCTTTGAAGCTTCTTGGGAACGCGGGCGCAGAAGTTGATCCCGCTAGGAAACTTGTCAGAGTACCATCGAACCTTGTGCAAGAGTGTCTTCGAAAACATCCCGGTAGCTTCACGCTATATGGAAGGGTGAGGAAGAACGATCTGCCAATCGTTGATGGCAGAATGTACACGCATCCAACTGGTGGGTGTTTGAACGTTTTAGACTTTAAGGCGGCTAGAGCCAGAACTGGCACTGCCAGAGATCTCCAAGATCTGACCCGAGTTCTTGATGCGTTGGAGAATATCCATCAGTCTGGTATGCTGATTCATGTCGGCGACGCCGCCCCTGAGGTCAGGGACATACATACCGTGGCAGAAGTACTACGCAACAGTACAAAGAACTGTGGCTTGACGCCGTACAGCGTCCGCAACCTTGAATATATTGTGAGACTGGCGGCGGCTGTGGTTGGTGGAATAGAGGAGTTAAGGAAGATGCCGTTGATTAGTTGCGGAATATCCCCAACAAGCCCGCTGGAACTGTCGGAAGACGTGGCTGATCAACTGGTGACGTCCGCGGCCTACGGGCTTCCTGTCCATATCCTTCCGTGCCCCCTCGCAGGCGGAACTTCCCCCGTAACGCTTGCAGGCACACTTGTCCAGCAGAACGCAGAGTTCTTGATCGGCCATGTTATCGTTCAGTTAGCCAATCCGGGTAATCCCGTCGGCTACGCTGCTAGACCATTTTGCATGGACATGAGAACAGGTGTTTCCGCGAATGGAGCCGTAGAATCCGGCATGATGTCCGTCGCAGCCGTCCAACTGGCAAGGTATTACAACATACCGTCAGATGTCTACGGGCTAGGGACAAATTCGAAAACCCTAGACGAACAGACAGCGTTCGAGAAGGCCTTGGTTGGTTTGTTGCCAGCTCTCGCAGGAGCCAACTTCCTCTCTGGTGCGGGAGGGATTGAGGGGGCAGTGACTTGCAGCCTAGAGCAACTTGTCATCGACAACGAGATCTTTGATCTGATCTTCAGGGCCGCTCGTGGGATCGACGTGAACTCTGATACGCTGGCTTACGAGCTAATAGGGAGAATCGGTCCCGGAGGACATTTCCTAGGTGACGAGCATACCAGGAAGCACTATCTTTCCGAACACTATGTGCCGGAGCTCAGCGATAGAACCGCAAGGGCAGAATGGGAGAAGGCTGGGAGCAGGGACATAGTCAGCGCAGCTCGCCAGAAGGCGGAAAGAATTCTAAAAGAGCATTCAGTCGAACCTTTGGATAGAGACGTAGAGAAGGAGTTTGACACGATACTGACTGAGGCGAACAAAGAGTCAACCACATCCTAGAGTGGCGTATCAAATCCTCAGCAAAAGCAGACTTGAGCTTGCTCTCTGGCGAGTTGAGGATTCAACCGCGGTCCCCACATGCTAATCATGGCTCCTAATGCCATCGTGTTATATGGTCCAACTCGCGTTCTACAATCCGGGAACCATAGAATATCTGACCAGCTATATAGTGGGAGGCCTAGTAATTTACGTGTTGTACCCTGCTCTTGCGGGAACCTACTTTTTCCAAGGAAGAACAACGCCGAGTGGAGAGAATCGACACTAGCACCTGTTTCGATCATCTGGACAGTTCGAGAAGATTCTGCTTGATCTTGCCAGCCACGAGAATGTCGACTGTATCTCCAAGCTTCCGATGGCACTCAGCTAACCACCTACAAGACTCGGCTCTTTCAACCGGAGACCTGCTTTCGTTGGAAGCTTCGTCTTCTAGAAGAGATATGGCCCTTCCGTACTCGTTATTATGGATGAGGACGACTATTTCTTGCAGATTCATTTGTTGACCGCGAAAACCATTCCTGTGTCGTACTAAACGACTCGCGTAATCACTGCATCACCCTAGACTCAAGAAGCTCACACCAAGACAATACCTGTCAAGAACTCACTACGGGTTCGCAGCTGGCTATCAAGAAGAGGGTTTCTACAGAGATACGACTGAGTGGCCGTATTGACTTGTTAATAGGAAGACTCCTTGGACTTGCTTACGTACTCCCGTACATCTTCAACGCTCATCCCGCCTAAACCCAGTTTTTCAGCTGTTCTTCCGTCTCTCCACCAGTCTTTCTCATGTATCACGCTGTATACATTTACAACTGCGTCTATCAACGGCGTTGGCACTCCTGCAAGTCTTCCAAGTGACGCCCATGTTACGAGACCGCAGTACGCATCCTCTGTAAGGTATCTGTTATGAATGCTATTCGGGCCAGATATCGGCGTGAGAGAGATATTTCCATGTACTGCCTTGTATAACTCCTGCCACGTATAACCGTCTGGCAGACTGAAGAAATCCTCCATTGTTCTAATTTCATATCCGAATTTTCGTGCGACTTTCTTCCTCTCGTTATCCAGCTCTATGTCTAATTTTGCGGCGGAAGGTGTGAATCCATGCTCATATAGGTAGAAATCCCCCCTTGCCCAATACTCTATAGGGCCGACGTTCAGAAGGCAAGCTCCCGAGTGAAGAGCGGGATTCAAACTGCTAAGTCCTGCCTCCAATACATCTTTGTATACCCTGGCGAACGCGTAGAGGTTCTTGATCTCACTTAGCAGCTCTTTGCCTTTGGATGCTGGCAAGAACGCTATATTGATAGTATTTAGTCCGAATACTCTCACATGGCATTCCTCTATGAGCCTCGTATCATACGGAAGGCTATTCGTTTCACATAAGACCGGGCATTCGTTTCCCAACTTGTTTCTAAAGACGAGGGACCCAAAATTCCCCGGATATAGAATTACCACCTGATCATTCTTTACTCTGCCCTTTAGAAGAGCCGCGTAATCGTCATGGGCAAATCCCGGAGTTGCGATGTTTATGTACTTCACATCTGCTAGAGCTTCATCAATATCATCAGTTACGTTATCGAGTCTTGCCGTCCCTTCAATCGTTCCTTCCATCTTTATCGTTCTCGTTTCAAACAATTTCCTAAGGTTATCTTTGAACTGCGGCATTTCATACATTGTTACGTTGAATCCTCTTAGCGTAAGATCCGCCGCCATTGTATGGGCTCCGTGCCCGCCGCCTAGTACTGCTATCTTTCTATTCATGACGCTTCCTCTCAATGTGCGACTATTGTGACTTTAAAAGGGAATTATTGCCCTTGGTGGCTACGCAATTGCAACTCAGTCCTCTTGAACTCGTTGGCCTTGGATTGACGGCGAGCTAGCTCTCAAGTCTCAATATCGTTAATATGAATTCGAGTATTTCCTTCATTCGGATCATTAAGAAATAAAGGACTGGTCGAAGAGGCCGACCACTGCGACCACTGGGATTGCGAGGTTAAGGCGACTTCCATCGGGCGATGCAAAATCCTGTTTCATCTGATTCCGGTATCGATGTCGACGTTGAACACTAGTTGCATTCCACCCTCAACGGCAACTGTCTTGGGAAAAGCAGAGGAGCAGCCCATCCAATTGCAGGAAGGATACAATCCTGTCACCGAGTAGTTCCCAGCTGGCAGAAGAATCGAGTAATGTCCACCTGGAGACAACTCCGCCATCCTAGCTTGGCAATTTGACGACGACCCTGAGCATTGTGGGGTGAACACCAGACTATAGCCACTCATATTCTCGTTGCACGTCTGATTCGCAGAGCAAACGGGCTGAGATGGTCCTACTGTCACGTAACCGGTAACAACTCCCTGGATGCCTGAACTTGCAGTTGTCGTTGACGAGGTTTGGGAAATGGTATGATAGAGGTAATGGTCGAGGTAGAGGGAGTGGTAGAGGTAACATGGTGCCACTATTCAATGTGGAGTTCAGGTACACTCCCGCCAGAACGGCGATAACGATTATCGGAACCGCGGTTGCCAATGCCTTGATGAATGCACTTTTCTTCTTCAATTGGGATTCAGTGCTGATTGCACTCTGGGATATTTGATTCTATGTAATGCCAAATCTGTTCCGAGTAGTAGAACACTGTAGAGCGCATTCCTGGGAAAGCGGATCTTTGGGTGTCTCTGGACCCACCAAGTGTGATGAGGGGCCGTCAGTCCACCGGATTGGGGAACATAGCAAGGCCTTCCCTTCGGATCGTAAGTATGATGTCTTCCCAGCATAGGATATTAGGTCCGTTGTTCAACCCCGCATGATTTGACTGGCCTGGTTTCCCTGCGGAGTCATTGGCGCTCTTGCCCGGTTCCGCGATTTCCAAGACTGTGAAAGAATGAAAGTTCTCGTCGCCTATGCGAGCAAGTACTGGTTCCACGAAAGGCATCGCAGAGTTCATCGGTGAGAAACTTCGGCAGCAGGGAATGCAGGTGGACGTTCAGGAGGTTGGCGCGGTCCGAAATGCAGCCGACTACGACGCTTTTGTGATCGGCAGTGCAGTCTACATGTTCCACTGGATGAAGGAGGCAAAACAGTTCCTCTCGAAGAACAGAGCTCTTCTGGTCAACCGTCCCGTGTGGCTGTTCAGCAGCGGACCTGTAGGCACGCAGACAAAGGACGCCAAGGGCCGCGACCTGCTGGAAGTGTCGGGACCCAAAGAACTCGACGAGCTCCGGGCTCTCGTCAAACCCCGCGACCATCGGGTCTTCTTCGGGGCTCTTGACGGCACACGCTTGACGGGCACGACTGGATTCGCCTACAGGATGGCACGAAGGAGCCAGGCTGCCCGTGAAGCGATGCCCGAGGGCGACTTCCGTGATTGGAAGGAAATCGAGGCGTGGGCCAGCAGCATAGGAGGGGAGCTTATGGTTCAGTCAGAAGAAGAGTAGGGTTCGTGAGAGATGGCGAAACGGACAAGGGTGGTTCTCGTCGGTCTCCTCGGAATCCTTGAAGGGCCACTCCGACATAGCCATTACTGAAAACATATTAATATATATCGATGCATTGGTCTAACACCGGTAAGACATTGTCGGGCGATCCCTCCAAGGAAATCCTGGGCAGCCTCTCTCTTCTGGACAGGCTTCTACCCATCTGGATCTTCGTGGCAATGGGTGCAGGCGTACTAATCGGGTCTGTCTTCCCCGAGACTGGTCCGCTAATCAATTCGTTTCAGATCGACTCGGTGTCCCTTCCGATCGCTGTTGGTTTGATCTGGATGATGTATCCGCCGCTTGCGGCGGTCAACTACCGGGAAATCGGAAAGGTCAGGACCGCAGGAAAGATGATGAGCGTCTCGCTTCTGCTCAACTGGGCGCTGGGCCCAGTCCTGATGTTTGGGCTCGCCTGGGTTCTCCTCCCAGATCTCCCCCTCTTCCGGGACGGAATAATCCTGGTCGGCCTGGCCCGTTGTATTGCCATGGTATTGGTATGGAACATGCTCGCCGGTGGGGACAGCGAGTATGCAGCAATCATTGTTGCGCTGAATGCGGCATTTCAGATAGCCCTTTACTCGGTATACGCCTACTTCTTCATCACGGTGTTGCCGACCTGGCTTGACCCGAATGCGGTCTGCAACTGCGATCAACGTGAACCCCTGGGACATAGCGCGAAGCGTTGCGATCTTCTTGGGTGTGCCGTTCGCCATGGGGATAACAACGCGGTACGCCCTCGAACGCAGAGGAGAGGAATGGTATGAGGAGAGGTTTCTTTCAAAGCTGCGACCGACCGCGCTGGTGGGGCTGCTCTTCACCCTTGTCATAATGTTCAGCCTGCAGGGCAAGTACTTCGTTCAGCTCCCATTGGACCTGGTGCGAGTCGCCATCCCATTGGTGGCCTACTTCCTTCTCATGTTTGTGTCGTCTTTTCTGCTGTCATGGAAGCTTGGGTTCTCCTACCAGGAGACCGTCACCACGTCCTTCACCGCAGCGAGCAACAATTTCGAACTCGCGATTGCCGTCGCGATAGCAGTCTTTGGCCTGAGCTCGAGTCAGGCCTTCGCCACCGTTGTGGGGCCGCTGATAGAGGTCCCTGTCATGATTGGGCTCGTCTACGTCGCCCTTTGGTTGAAACCAAGATTCTTCAGGATAGCCCTGCCTAAGACGAGAACCGCACCTCTTATACTGTCGGAGCGTACTAGAGGGGGCAAGGAGCCATGAAGCCTGGGCAGAGCAAATCGGTTCAGCGGCTAATTCAGCTCGGAATCTGCCAACCCTCGGACATCAGACAGGCCAGGGTCGAAGCAGAGAAGCTCGCGTCTCCAGAGTATGCGATGAAGATTCGACGGGCGGAAAAGCTTGTCGGAGCGATTGGTGATTCCAACAGGATAAAGATTCTGCTGCTTCTCTCCAAACGGGAGATGTGCGTCTGCGAACTTGAAGTCTGCCCTTGGACTGCCGCAACCGACCGTGTCACATCATCTGGGTCTCTTGGAACAAGCAGGTCTTACTTCAGAGGAGTAAGAGAGAGAGGTGGGTATTCTACAAGGTGTGCGACTCCCCAGCCTTGGACCTGCTAAAGAGTCTGATATCGTAGGCGATTGATTTGTCTCACCCCACTCGCAAGATACTGTTCGTTTGCGTGGAGAACGCCGGCAGGAGTCAGATGGCCGAAGCGTTTGCAAAGAAACATGGTCTGAAGGCGTCAAGCGCAGGCACCGTTCCCGCTTCGGGTGTCAATCCGACCGTAGTCCAGGCAATGAAAGAGAAGGGAATCGACCTTTCGTCAAACACTCCCAAGATGCTGACCAGTGAGATGATCAACGAGGCGAGCCTGGTCGTCACGATGGGCTGCTCGGTGGAGGAGGCATGCCCGAGGCCCATGCTCGCTCAGATGCAGAAGAAGCTTGTGGACTGGGATCTCCCCGACCCCAAAGGAAAGTCAATTGCAGACGTGCGAAAGATCAGGGATGAAATCGAGAAGCGGGTTATGGAGCTTTCAAAGAGCCGACGAGCGGGCTTCTTTGCCTTGATGTGCGAGCTGAAGTAGCTGAATGGATACTCTCCGATGTTCGAGTCCGACACATGCTCGATCTCTACGTCCTGAAATCCCGCGCTCGTAAGCAACCTCTCGTAGTCTGAATCCGTGAGGGCTCCGGCGATGCAGGCCGACCAGGAATCCATGTCATTTCTTGCGCTGTCTGGGATCTCCTTCTGGAGAGTGACGTCAGCGACCGCGAAGACTCCGCCTTCCTTCAGCACGCGAAAGGATTCCCTGAAGACGGCCGGCTTGTCGGGCGAGAGATTGATCACGCAGTTTGATATGACGTAGTCCACGCTGTTTGACTCAATCGGCAGGTGCTCGATCTCTCCGAGCCTGAACTCCGCATTCGCGTACTTGTTTCCGTACTTCGACTTCGTCTCTCTCGCTCTCCAGATCATCTCTGGCGTGGCATCTACGCCTATTGCCTTCCCCTTCTCGCCGACGAGCTGGGAAGCTCTGAAGATGTCTATTCCGCCGCCGCTTCCGAGGTCGAGCACCACATCGCCTTCTTTCGGGCTTACCAGAAGCAGAGGAGAGCCGCATCCTGCGTTGACCGAGGAGGCTTCGATTGGAACGGCTTCGCCCAATGAAATCAGGTTTGAATCGCTGCAACAATCATCTTCATTGCAACACTTCGAGTCGGAAGAGGTCGCCATCTTGGCGTATCTCTCCTTGACCGCCTTCCTGATTTCTAGCTCGGACACATTCTCACCATGGGTTTCGTGGGGTATTTATTGACTGAGTCGTTTATTCTCGGAACGCTAAATGAAGGCGGCAGAGAGCGCGATGAATGTCTTGTGAAGCAAAGGTATATACGAATATCCTCTCCCCCCGGAGGGGATTGTCAAGCCAAAGAAGGAAGGACGTTTCAAGGCGGATCGCCAGGATACACGGACATGTGCATGGTATCGCCGAGATGCTCGACGAGGGAAGGTCATATTCAGAGATAGTCCATCAGATTTCCGCAGTGCGCTCGTCGCTCGACAGCGTCATACAGGTCATCGTTGACGACTTGGTGGAGGACTGCACGGGAAAAGCCGCGGCGAAGGAACCCGTGGCTGAAAGCCTGGAAGAACTACAGCTGGTAGTAGCTGAAATTAGGTAACCGGTGCGGTAGGAGAAGGTCACATGTCGTATAGCGCCTCTACGCTATCCAAAGTGGCCCGGGACAGGATGTCACACGAGTTCACAGACTCGATCCTATACGAGAGGCTCGCGGAGACCTTGGACAATCAGAGTCCCTTCGCAGCCGTGCTACGGCGTCTCTCGGCGACCGAGCATAGGCACTACGAATTCTGGAAGAAGTACGTTCCGAACGAGGAGCCCAAGATCGGCCGGATCAAGGTCTACTGGGTTCTCCTGCTCAGAAGAATCTTGGGCCTCACCTTCGCATCAAGGTATCTCGATAGGCACGAGGCTTCGGTCGTCAAGGGATACGAGGCACTCGGAGGGATGATCCCTGAGTCCGACAAGATCTTCCTTCAACGAGATGGTGGCCGACGAGCAGGAGCACGAAAAGGAGTTCGCGCAGGAAATCGAGACCTCGGCAATACGGTATATCTCGTTCGTGGTTCTGGGCCTCGCGGACTCCTTGGTTGAGATCAGCGGGATAAATGCAGGATCGCTGGGCATTTACGACAAGACCGAAATTGCAGGGCTGGCGGGAGTCGTCGCGGGAGCAGCCGCATCTTTGGCCATGGCGTCCGCAGCATATGCCCAAGCAAAACAGGGTTTCCGCGGTTC
This sequence comes from uncultured Nitrososphaerota archaeon, assembly GCA_963836465.1. Taxonomy (GTDB): domain Archaea; phylum Thermoproteota; class Nitrososphaeria; order Nitrososphaerales; family Gagatemarchaeaceae; genus CAWIJZ01. The sequence goes on along the minus strand of CAWIJZ010000048.1, from coordinate 9,466 downwards.
GGCAAAGATGTCCGCAGTATACACCGGTGTATCCTACTTCATATGCGCCGTATTTCTGGCAACTCCCTACTTCCTCATTTCGAGCATGGTCTATGCGCTCGGCTCCTCCTTGTCTCTGGCCGTGGTAATCCTGGCCTTCACCACATACTACAGCACAGTGATATCGAACAAACCGTTCCTAAGGGATTTCCTGGAAATTCTAGCGATCCTGTTCGGTGCCACCATCGCCCTCTACATCTTCGGGTACTTCGTTGGAACAAGGCTGGGAGTGAGGGTGACGTGACACTCCGGGGTTTCGGCGAATATTTCGAACTGCGTCACGATCACTACAGCTGGCTCTTTGCCCACGTTCTTGGTTGCGTGACCTTCGCCTGATGTGTCTTCAAAGAGGCTGATGTCTCCTGATTTGGACACTTGTTTTTCGCCGTCGCTCACCGTCACCTCGACGGTGCCGCTCATAAGCTGGCGTCTGGGAGCCGGATGCGGCTCGCCGTACCACCCGACTGGAAGTACCATGAAGACAGTCCGTTTTGCTTCAACCGGTTCCGAGACGTACATCGGTGGCGCGGGTGGGGCGAAGCTCGTCAGCGATGTCTTGACACGAGTCTCTCCGAAATGCGTCTTACCCTCGGCGTCCGTGAACACACGCAATAACGTTACCTCTGGAGCGTTGTCCATTAGTGAGGATTTCCTGAATTCCGCTAACAAGTGTCAACAGAAGAACGACTATTGATCGGATCAGATTGCTCCTCGGTTGTGCTAAGGCCCCGTCACGAACTCGTTCGCGTCCGCCGAGAGTGTGAATCCGTTGAGCGCGAATTGTTGAAGCTGGTTTGGTTGCGCGCTGAAATCTATCGGGTTGCCATTGTTGGCGACGTCAGAGAAGACCGAACTGGGGACGGTAGTTGTAAAGTTCCATTCGCCGACACCCAGCGTCGCTGACGCGATAGGCATCGTGTTCTCGGAGTAGGTCACTCTTCCCTCAGGTCCGCTGTAGCTCGAGTTTACGTGGTACCACTCCGTCATCAGGCCGGTGAAGTAACCTTGGGTCGCAAACGAGAATCTTGGGTTTGATTGCTGCGCTTGTGACCCGATGAACGTCGTTGCCCTGTTCGCAGAGTAACTCATTGACCCGCTCGCCCCCGTATTCAGATCGCGCGCGGAAGCGATCACTCGACCTCCGTTGAACGACAGACTCAGTTCGATGGTGTCGCCTTGGTTGACGGTGCCGGAGAAAGGGACGGATGCGGGCGAGCGCGTTAGTCCGCCCGGTGCCCACGCCTCACTGACGAACCCAAAGCCCGGGTTGTAACCGCCTGTCTGAAGTGGCCAGTCCCAGTTTATCCCTACCTGGTACCAGTAACCGGTATTCGAGAGGCCGTTCAAAAGGTAAGCTGGTCCGTATCCGTTGGTGTCGCACTGTGCGACTGCGGTCACGTTGAATTCCAGCTGGGTGTATGTTTGGGTGAATACCATGACTTCCTGGACGTCATAGTTCGGAGTGGGTGCCGATACGAGCGTCGACGAGCCAGGGCTACGCGGGCAGCTTGTCGCCGAGCTGCTAGAATTATTGGGCGGAATCGACTCTGACGAGCTGGCCGAGACCGTGGTCGTAGACACGACCGTCGTTGTAGCGGTGGTGGTTGCGGTTGTGGTAGAGGTTGAGACAGAAGTGACGGTTGTGGTCGCGGTTGTGGTCGCGGTTGTGGTCGCGGTTGTGGTCGCGGTTGTGGTCGCGGTTGTGGTCGCGGTTGTGGTCACTGTCCGCGCGTTCTGACTTTCGACGTATATGGCGGCTCCGGCTCCTATTACAATGACGATTATCACAATTCCGGCGAGAGTTGTAGACACAGCTTTTCTTCTGTCTATTTTCAAACTTTCTACTTCCGTACCAACAAGACACCGAGGACAAAGAATGTGGCACTCACCAGAAAGGAAGTTACGTTGATTACAAGCGAACCAATCAAGCCCAACGGGACAGAGAAATACGCCGTGGGTACACAAAACCCCCTCAGATAAGTGTCACAGACAGAGAGGAACCGTCCTGTAGAGTCGTCTGTTATGTAGGCAGAGTTACGGAGCAACGCGCCCATAACAGAAGAGGACATCAGAAGAACTAGACCGACGACCGCGGTTCTATCGAAGCTCAAAGTTTTCCTGATTGATTTCTTCACATCGATTGTTTTCAAACCGCTCGTTGTACACCACCTCGAAATGTGCTCGTGACCTCTTCCCAGATTGACCCAATCAAGTCGCCAGCGCGGCGACGCGTTCGATGTCGCCCAGGAGCTGAACTCTGTCATCCTGCGTAAGCTGAGAATCAGTCCTGATCTTGTGCTCGATGACATTTAGAGCCATCAGATCGTGGGCCCAGCCTAGCGCCCTTCTGTACTCATCCTTTTTCACGCTTGAAATTGCTTCCTTCAAGTCCTGGTCAAAGACCTGCATGGCCTTCGCTCTTTGCATTCAGTCAGCACCCATTGCTCTCTCGTACGTAAAACGAATCCAAATTCATGATATTGTGCTGCATCTTCATGTGGGCCATCGCATCCTCTCTGCGTTGATAGCAAATTCCGTCGATCAGGCATGAGTAGATCTTACTGGTTGACATTTTGACTCATCGGCGATATTTTGTTGGTTCGAGTATATAGTCGATTTCCTAGATAATTCCCAAATCGCTAGAGAATCGGTCCAAGATGTATATCAGATTTGGGCAAAGCAGAGTAATGAAAAGCTCGCCAGAGACGAGATGAGACTAAATCATCACGTCAGATCTTGGTGACATCTTTCAGCGATTCACTATCAATTTGGGTAGAATCTATGAAATCCAATAAATACCTTGAGAGGCTCGATGGTCCTGAAGAAAAATGACGACAAGAATCGTCAAGACAGCGACAATCGGAGCCGTTGCCGTAGCGCTCGTGGTGGTGCTCCTGGCCTACTCAGCCATGGCATCGTCGGCCTTCGCGCAGACAGCCACGTCCTCTTCGACATCGGCATCCCAGACAATGACACGTGCGGGTAACTCGAACAATCACCCAGGCCCGTGGGCGGGCCAGCAACAGAGTAACGGATCGCTACTCCAACGAGGCGGAGGGGGCAGCTGGGCCGGCCAGCAGCAGACCCAAGTACGAGGCGGAGGGGGCAGCTGGGCCGGCCAGCAGCAGACCCAAGTGAGCCTTTCGGTCGGGCAGACCATCACGGTGACGAGCACTCAGGGCGAATACCGCACCGTCGGTAGCTCCAGCACGAATGGCACAGCCTCTGGCACCGTGACCTTCACAGTCACGGGGGAGCTCACGCAGGGATACACCCTATCGCTCAGCGGCGGTAGCCTGACCGTTGCTGGGACAACATACAGTATTTCGTCCGGGTCAGCCCAGATGAACCTCGGCGCGACGACGATATCGGGCCAAGGGACGACGAGCCCGACCGGACAGTTCATCGTGCACGCTACGGCCCACGGGACGTTCGCGGGCTCGAGCGGGTCGGTGTCGCTGGACCTTACGAACGGAACGACCGAGTATCTGGTCATCCTGAGCGGCAGCGTTCAGGGATAGACTGGACCCGGTCCCCCTTTTTTCTTTCTCATGAGGGCAAATGCGAAGAGGCCGACCACTGCGACAACTGGGATTGCGAGGTTAAGACGATACTCACGTCAGGATGCTCAGACAGTATGGGACTATGGGTCCTCGGGAGGCTATGGACATCAAGGCAGCCATGAGCATCAAGGCGAACCTGATCAGAGTTCACGGAAGAGGAGTCAGGGGAGACTCCCTCAAAAGCCATTGGCCTGGACGGTTGGAGGTTGTAGAACGTGTCTGTTAGTTTGATTCCTCGGTTAATTCCGGGGGTTCGCTTGTCCATTCTGACTCCCGGGCTCCTGTGCCGTAGGCGAGGATGGACGCGCCAACAGGAATTAGAATCAGCCCCAAAAACAAGAGTTGAAGACAGAGACTCACGAGCTGCTGGGCAGTGTTCACGTTGAACCAGAGAATCTCGAAGCCGCCGCCCAAAGTCCCAAACGAGAGAATCACTGGGCTCGCGACAATCATGGCAACCCCGAGGCCAAGAATGAACGCTCCGAGGGCCATGAAGCCAGCTTTCAACGCAGGAGTCTGCACACAGCTTGGACTTAAGCCTAAGCTACGCTCGACGATCATCGACAGAGAAGGCGAGTGAAGATTCTTGCGAAATATACTCAAACAACCAATGCTACGTTTTTTGAAGTGAGATCTCTGTCTGATACCGGATCAGTCCCCTATTCAGGAGTTCCAGCAACCCCTTCGCTTTCTTTCGTAACTCTTCGCTTCTGCCTCCGACTACTCGGAAAAACGAGTCTAATGGCGTAGTTGCCGCTTCCTGCAATGTTTTGCCTCTTACCAAATCGCATAGTATCTCCACGGCTACGTTCGCGGTCGGGTCACAAGTGCACAGATACTTGATATCGTTGACCCTGTTGTTGCTGACATTGATGAATATATTCATGTAATCTGCAGGGCGCCTGCAGATTCGTCGCTCGCCGACGGAGTCCAAGAATATTGAGGGATTATGGAACGAGCCGGCGTGCTCAAAACCCTCTCTGAGTAGCCTGCGATAATACTTGATCACTGCTTCGTCCACTTGTTATTATTCCCCTGTCTGGTTAGCACTAGTTCTCATAAATAGCTGCTGTCCGCCCGCGATCTCGATAATTTGAGATCGCGTCTCTTGCCCAGCCGTGGTCGGAGTTTGTGCTCGGACCCCACCTTTCAGTGAACCAGCTTCCCGATGCTCTGGAAGTAGTTGAACAGATCTTGGTTGATTCTCAGGTCCGCGCCATGGCAGAAGCTCGCGGGATAGCACTGCTCCACTCTCAGGGTATCCGTCGAGTTGTGCTGGATGGCAAGTATGTCAACGATGGCCACCCCCTAGTAGGGCATGGAATCGATGTCTGACCAGAATGAGCCGTTGTAGAGGACTCTGCCATCCAGCTTGACCGTGAATGACTTGTGATAAAGGTCCATTCCCTGGAACCTGCTCACCCCCTCAGCGCTGAATCTGATCTGGTGGGAGGTCATGTTGTAGGAGATGATATCTTTGTTCTGACACTATCAGCTGGTCGTTGGCTGAGAGGTAGATTCCGAACCCGCTCGCCCGTTGCGGCTGGTTGATGCTGGCGTTCCAGGCTGCGAGCACTATGATCGCCGCGGAGGCCGCGACAATGGCCAGTACCACTTTTCTTCTCATATGCCTGAGAAGAACCCAGCCAGCCTGCTTAAAACGGTACCCCACTAGCCGTCGCAGCGTGAGCTGGCGGGGTGGCTATCATAAGAGCTGGAGTGAACGTACCCATGACTAGTAGTAGAAGAAGACTCGGTGCCGATATCTTGCTCTTCATCTCTTGCTTGCGTAGGAAATACTTAGGTGCGGTGAAGGTGATTCTGAACTGTGCGCTACTTTTGTGCTCTCGGCAGAATTTGAACACAATATTCTTGGTTTGAAAGTTGCGGTCGCCGCGATTTCAGCCGGCGTTCTGGGGTGTATCATCCTTTCGTCATTGGAATACTAATTGGTGTTGGAGGTTATTGCACCGCTAACACATATTCCAGTTATTACTTCATCAATCCGTCCTCCGGCGTAGTCCCATAACTACATTTTACCTGATTGTCAGGGGCTCTTGTCCTCGAAGCTGATGGGTTCTCCCTCTCGACAGCGTAGATTGAGATAATATGAGCAAAGGAAGCTATCTGGTATACGAGAGATCTTCAAGAGACGAAGAGAGACTCTTCTTCGATACAGCCAAGGAGATCGTCAACGAGATAGAGGAGCCGAGAGACTGGAAGAAGCGGGACCCAAAAAGGCATCCGGGAGGTAGGCCGTTCACCTATCCCTTCAGGAGCATGCTCCTGATACTCCTGCTCATGGTCTATCATCGAAAGGAGTATCGGGAGAATGGAGGCTCACCTGAACAACAACCCACACCTTCTGAAGGAGCTGGGACTGAAGAGGTCGCCAGGCAAGTCAACGATGCAGAGAGCGTGTGCGAAGATGGGCATCGACACCCTGGTGAGGGTGAATGATGCCGTTACGGCCAGGTTCAAAAAAAGCTAGGTTCAGCTCGGAAGAAGCACGTCGCGATAGATTCCTCTGGCCTGGGAATAAGGAGGAGGAGCGTCTGGTACACCATCAGGACTCACTCGAATCCGTCGAAGAGGAGAGACTTTCGGAAACTTCATCTCGCGAGCGAGTGCAGAGGGAAGGAGAAGCCGATCTACTCCTGGATCCTCACATCGGCTCTGAGGCACGACTCGCCCAGATTCAGAACACTCCTTAGAAGGATACATGGTAGGATAGGTGATGTGTGCGGAGACAAGGCCTACTCCTGCAGGGAGAACGCCAGGGAGGTCGCGTCTCGCGGAGGAAGGCCGTTCCTCATGCCGAAGGAGAATGCGTCGAGCAAGGCGAAAGGATGCCAGGCCTGGAAGGAGATGATGAACTACAGGAAGAACCATCCAAGGAAGTTCAAGAACAGATACCACAAGAGGAGCAACGCAGAATCGACGAACTCATCGCTCAAGGGGAAGTATGGAGAATTCCTGTACAGTCGAAGATGGCACACGCAGAAGAGAGAAGCAGGGCTGAAGGTCGTGACATACAATGTCAGGCAGCTCATAAGATACAGAATCAGGCAGGAGGTAGAGATATGGGACTAAGCCCCGTCCTCCCCAAACTTATTAAATGGAATTCGCGCGGCGTGAAGAATATGGCAATAAGCAGGAAAGAAGCCAGAGAGAAATTTCGTGGACTCTTTACGCCCTTGATGACACCATTCAAGGAGAACTATGATCTCGATCTTGATGGTTTGAGGAACAACATCAGGTACTTGCTGCGTGCAGGGTTCGGCGAGAACAACAGCGGGAACTTCCTGGTGGCTGGCGCCGGGGGAGAATTCCCCACCCTAACTATGGACGAAAGAAAGAGCGTGGCCCAGACAGTTGTGGAAGAGACAAGAGGGAAGGTCCCGCTCATATTCGGAGCCCAGCACACAAATCCACAAAGAGTGATCGAGCTGTGCAAGTTTGCAAAGCAGGTGGGAATGGATGGAGTACAACTCTCTACACCCTATTACGACCCCGGACAGACTGTCGATGACATAATCCGCTTCTTTAAGCAAATCAATGATGCAACCGATATCGGAATCATGGTCTACACTGACCACTGGCATGGTCACCGCTTCCCGCGAGAATTCTTCACGAGAATCCTTGACCTGGATCATATCGTTGCCGTAAAGTTCGGTATGCCATCCGTTGTCGAGTTCAGAGATATTCTCGTCCGATTCTCCGACAAGCTTGCATTCGTAGATAACATGACCGAGCATGTGACTGGCAACAAGCTCGGGGAGGTGGGATTCTTATCACATGAAGCACACTTCCACCTTGAGCACCAGCTCCAGCTCTGGAACTCTTTCACTAAGAAAGACTACACGAAGGCAGTCGAACTGTTAGCCCAGCTCAATTGGCCATTCAATGACTTCCGCTATGACATGGCCAATCCAACTTCAATCGGCGACGCGAACTCAACCAAGGCGGCCATCGAAATGATTGGACTGGCAGCAGGGCCTGTGAGACCTCCAGCTAGGAATCTCACGAGCGAAGAGAGAGCACGAATGAGAGAAATACTTGTCAAGGCAGGCGCACCCGTAAAGGAAGCTACGGGGGTCGTCAGGTCTAGGAGGTAAACTCATCAATCTTTGAATGTCGCCAATCGAATGAAGAGACTGGCGAAACCTCTCCTTTTCTCTATACAACGAAGCCTTCCTTCATTTCCCCTTGTTCATCTCTAGCGCCCTCAGATTGGCGTCTGAAGAGAACCGGTGAGCATCCTCGACAACGATAACCCGCCCTGATTGTCCTGTGATGATTACTGGCCCGGTCTCTAGGACTCCAATCGAGTGTAATCTAGACTTCTGACCGATCCGCCCCATTTCTTGTAGGAATTGCCCAAACTCTGACGCCCCAAAAGTGTGAGGTAAGCGGTTCTCTTCCTGTGTGGTATATCGTAGAATAGACACCGCCGGAATGGCTCTCGCTGGGCCCCATGTCATATGATCATGCCGACATCGTCGATGAAAAGATCCCGCCCTATCTATGAGCAAGTAGATTCATAGGGCTCTCTTCCGACTCTTGGCGAGCGACTCTTCGAGAGCGAATTGCTCCAAAAAGTGGTTGATCACAGCCTGTAGGTCCAAGACGGTTTCGGGCTCAGTCACTGAGTGTGCTCCCATGAAGAACGTTGACGAATAGCTGTACTTAGCGCCTGGTTCTTCTTCCATGTTCTAGTTTGAGAATATAGATTCAGACTATATGTGTCTTGCCGTAGACTACTTCTAGGGCACATTTTGTTTGGCTGCCTGGGTCCTTTCCGCTTTTAGGGCACATGATATGACAGATAGTCAACCAGGGAGTCCGACAACTCTTTCTGCTTGGCAAGCCATCTCACAACGTCCCTCATCGTGACCAGACCCAGAAATGTGCCTTCCTCACCTACTACAGCCAGCCGCTATATGTCATCATTCAATCATCTTCTTTGCGGCGTGCCCAATTGACGTATATTATCGGGTGTGAGCTCGCAAGTCACGATCTGTCCGAAGTGCGGAAAGACAGCATGGGCTCCATACGTTATGACGGTGATTGTGTGCGCGGCCTCGATGACAATGTTTTGTATTGCCGCCCTAACCTGTTAGCTATAAATAGGTGAGCTAGAAGGGGTGTCGGTTATGCCCCGGAATACTGGCATCAGTCGTGTTGTCACTGTAGTGGGCCTAATTGTAAGACTTGCTGTAGTTGTTGGTGGAGCGTACCTGGCACTTGGGGGTCTCGCTGGGTCATCGACGACCGGGTCGTAGCTCTTCTACAAGCTCTCACACAAGTTCCAGTTCCTCGTCTTCTACTACTACCTCAACGGGTGGCTCCTCGACGACTACACAGGTTGCCGTTTCCACTTCCTCGCCGCATCACTCATCATACTTCAACTTCGGCAACAACCTACTCGTGACCCTTTGATCTGTACCACTACTGTCCGCCGCCCACATCCTCGACGCCGATCATCAACTGCAACTATCACCGTCCGACATCCTCGTCTACCAGCGCTTCAGCAAGCAGTTCGTCTATTTCCACTTCGACTTCCACTTCGACCGTTGCGTACACCAGCACCTCAAGCTCGTCTGCAACCTCAACTTCCACGACTACAGCCAGCTGCTCACTACCACGGCCTCAACCTACACTGCCAGCACGGCCTCGTCCAGCACCAACTACATTCCGTTCTTCCAGGCCTTCTCGGCGATGCAGCTGAGCTATCACGGCACGAGCGGGGGAACGAGCTTCAATCTGACGACTTCATACAGTACGGTATACCACTCCTCCTCGACCTACAAGGTGACAATAACCTCGGAATCCCAGGGTTCCGGCGCTCAAACGACCACCGC
>CAWIJZ010000047.1:0-25049 GCA_963836465.1 uncultured Nitrososphaerota archaeon | reverse complement strand
GGCACCGTCCTGACGTTGTACATAGTCAACAGGACCTGGCGCGCCCGTCCGATACCACGGGAAAGCAGCGCCGCCCGGAAGTCAGAATGTTTTCATTGACTACCCGCTCGACGGTTATGTCCGGCGGCACAATCACGCAGTCCTGCGACATTACCTCACCGGCGGTGTGACCTTTCAAGCATATCCTGCAGGAGCAGTTGCTGATAGCTGCCGCCTGCGGCACTCTCCAGGAACCAGCCGATGAGTGCCAGCCAGATGCCGTTAAAGAAATTACCGGTGAAAACCAGATAAATGCCGCCTAAAATGAAAAGCCAGCCAAACGCCCTGCCTACAGTGGCTGAAATCTTGGTGGCGCTCTGCAGGTTCTTGGTCCGTCCCCATATTATGGACCTTAATACCCGCCCTCCATCCAGGGGGAACCCGGGAATCAGGTTGAAGACGCCCAGAAGTATGTTAATAAAGCCCAGGTAATAGGCTACCGCTGCACCGAACTGGGCAGAAAGCGTATTCGAACCGCGAGCATATACCAGATAGCCAGGAATATGCCTCCCAGGACCAGGCTACTGAATGGCGATGGCCGGCATGCGGGACTGTCGCCCGCCGTCTTGGGTTCTCCCGTCATCTGCGATACGCCGCCCAGGAAGAACAATGTAATGGACTCTATCTGGATGCCCTCATACAGGGCAACCAGGCTGTGGCACAGCTCGTGCAGAAGCACCGAGCCGAAGAAAAGCACGCTGGTCAACACGCCAGCGGTTATCTTCATGGTAAGGCTCCAGTTGGGGTAGACCGTAGGGAAATAGCTGGCTGTCAGCGCCCACGTTATCAGGGCGAAGATGAAAAACCAGGAATAATGGAGTCGCAGTGATATACCAAAAGCCTTGCCGATTGGTATCCCGCCTTTTAACATAGCCACGCTCCTTTTTTTGCACAGGTATTAATATGATTAGTTACTTTAAGTTAAGGCTTGTCTAGCTTTTATCTTAACCTCCAGCCAGTCAAATAGTTATAAAATCTGTCACAAAAGTATTACAGATTTATGACATTTTATTAACATCGAGGTATCAGATGCACTGAGGACGCCTTGAAGGAGGCAATGACTTCCAGTCCAGTCTCAAGACCGAGCTCCTCTTCGGAATGTCGGGTGATAATTGCGGTCAGGTTGAGACCGCAATCGATGCTGACCCGTAGCTGCGAGCCAACGGGAAGCAGCCGGGTTATCCTGCCCCTGAGCTGGTTACGCGCGCTTGATGCGACTGTGTCGGAAGCGGGCAGGCTGATAGTGATATCTTCATAGTGCAGGTAAACGGTAACATTACTGCCGGTACCTAACCGTGATACTGCCTGCACCTGCCCGCCTTTGACATCTATCGTAACCACCAGTGGTGCTGGAACGCTCACCACTCCCTGGAGAACGTTTCCCGCTCCGACGAAGCTGGCCACCTCCTCGTCCACCGGGGAGGAGAAGACCTCCTCGGGGCTTCCGATCTGCCGGATTTGGCCGTTCATAAGCACCAGCACCCGGTGGCCAGCACCATGGCTTCATTGCTGTCATGGGTTACCATGATCGTAGTGACCCGGGTCTCCGCAGCACCCTTTCGAAGTCTTCGATGAGCGCCTGGCGGGTTGGGGTATCCAGGCCGTTGAATGGCTCGTCCAGAAAGAGTACCTCGGGCTCCAGGGCAAAGGCACGGGCCAGGCTGGCCCTCTTGGCCTCGCCGCCGGAGAGCGTTTTCGCCTGCCTGTTTGCCAGCGAGCGATACCGAATCGCTCCAGCCATTTTCCGGGCCCTCGCCCTGATTTCCTCTTTTAAACCCCGCGCATGGTCAGCCCAGAGTCTACATTGTCCCAGACCGCAGTGCTCAGCAGCAGCGGCTCCTGGAAGACCACGGCGCGCCGCCGGTGGAGCTCTTAATATATCAGGACCGTCATTGACAGGCTGACCGCGGTACCGGACGCTGCCAGAGCTGGGTTTATCAAGCTGGCCAGCGGCGAGCAGCAGCGTCGTCTTTCCCGACCCGTTCGGACCGATGACCACCAGCACCTCGCCCGGCAGCACCTGTAGAGATGGCACCTCCAGCACCTGCTTGCCGCCCAGGACTACCGACAGGTCGCTGGCTTCCAGCGGCAGGGGACGCCGTAGTCTCGTCTCCTGGCTCAACGTGTCTTGCTCCTCTGCTGAATCATGGTGAGGACCAGGTTGACCAGCAATACCAGCACCATCAAAATCACGCTGAGGGCGATGGCCAGGGCGAAATTGCCCTTGCTGTTCTCCCCGACGATGGCCGTGGTCATGACCCGGGTCTGTCCGGTGATGTTGCCGCCCACCATCATCGAAGCGCCGACCTCGGAGATCACCGCGCCGAAACCGGCCATGACCGCCGCCAGCAGCGGCAAGCGCGCCTCTTTCAACAGCAGCCAGACCATCTGTACTCGGGAAGCCCCCAGGGACACAATTTGCAGCCGCAATTTCGGGTCCAGCTGCTGCACGGCCGCCAGAGTAAAACCGGCTACGATGGGCATGGAGATGATGACCTGGGCGATAATCATGGCGCCGGGCGAATACATGAGGTGGAAAATGCCCAGCAGCCCGTTGCGCCAGAGGAAAATACTGACAATCAGGCCCACCACCACCGGCGGCGCGCCCATGCCGGTATTGACCAGGCTGACGATGATGCGCCGGCCCGGGAACCTGGTCAGGCCCAGCGCGCTGCCCAGGGGTATGCCCAGCAGCAGGCTAGGAGGATTCTATTCATTACAGACAGAATCTTCCTTAGGGGTCAAGCGTACAACACCTTTGAACCATTCGGAGATGCACGAGCCGACATCGAGAAAGTTGAGTTCACGAAGACTCGGGACATATACTTCTATACGTATCAGACCCTTTACAGCGAGGCGACTGGGGGCAAGAGGTTCTACGCGCTTTACCCAAGAGACTTCTTTGACCTGATCATTATTGATGAATGTCATCGCTCAGGATTTGGAACTTGGCATGACATTCTGAAGTACTTCGAGTCAGCGGTTCACTTGGGGATGACTGCTACTCCCAAGAGAGATGACAACATCGACACATATTCATATTTCGGCAACCCAGTCTACACATACAGCCTTGGTCAAGGAATCGAAGATGGTTTCCTAGCTCCCTACAAGATTCACAAGGTCTACACCAACATTGACGCAGAAGGTGGCATCTCGAAAAACGACGCAGCAGCTCAAGGCGCGAGCATAATGATTCCAGAAGAAGTCAAGGCCAAGGATTTCTACACGGCTGGAGAAATGGAACAAAAGATAACTATTCCCGCTCGAACCAAGAAGATTTGCCAGCATCTAAGTGAGCTGATGCAAGTCTACGGGCCGAAGGACAAGACGATGGTATTCTGTGTGAATGATGAACATGCTGGAGAAGTAGCTAAAGAACTTCAAAACAACTTTTCCTATTTGGGTTACGATAATTTCGCACAAAGGATTGTCTCGGAAGAGCATGATGCAAAGGGGATGCTAGAGAAATTCGTCGATTCGGAAAAAGTGGTTCCAGTAGTGGCAACAACAGTGGATTTGCCGTCCACTGGCATCGACGTGCCCTCGGTCAAGAATATCGTATTGATGAAACCAATAACGTCCAGGGTCCTCTTCAAACAGATTATCGGCGGGGAGCAGAGTGGACCCAGATGTTTCAAAGTTCGAGTTCCGTATAATAGACTATGTCAACGCATCCCGACTATTCGATAGCTGGGACTATCCAATGGAGGTAGGAAGTGCCGCGCATGGGCCGAGATTTACTACCTGAATGGAAAGGTCGTGGATAAGGACGAAGGGAGGCCAATCGGCAACGCGACAGTTACGATCCTGCTAGCGCCCAACGAACAAACAGCGTTGCAAACCGATGGGAATGGGGCCTTCTCAATTTCTCAACTTCCGAAGAACATTGAGGTCAAGGCGACAGCATCTGGTTATGTCGGTCGAACCAGGTCAATGGAAGCATTGAAACTCCTGATGAGATCTCCGGATTGAACTTCGCAAGTTTGTGGAGAAGCCAGATAGGATACTGGTGGACGGCATCTCCGTTTATATTAGTCAGGAGACTACGCTCGAACTCCATGATGGTAGGACACTTTCGAAAGCAGAGTACGTTGAATACACTAAAGGAGAACTCAAGCATTTCGTCCTAAGCCTTGAAGACCTACGAGGGATATGGGTGAATCCACAGAAGCGAGAACGATTCCTTAACGAGTTGAGGGAAAAAAGCATTAGCCCAGAAGTCTTGAGTGAGATGCTCGGCCGTCCAGATGCCGATTCTTTGAGGTCCTCGCCCATGTCACATTCGGTGCACCCATCCTAACCCGAGACGAGAGAGCAAGCGCCTTCCTAAACCTAAGGAACGAGTTCATGAATTCGCTCGGACCCAATGCCCGCGGTATCATGCTTTCACTTCTGAATAAGTACAGACTCGGTGGCATCGACAATGTCTCTCCCGATGCGTTTGAGCTTCCACCCTTCGACAAGGAAGGGTACATCTTGGGTGTGGCAAGAAAGTTTGGGGGGCTCGACAAATTGAAGGTCGCAATAGACGAAATCCAGAAGTCACTGTATTCAAGGGAGATTGAAGACTAGGCAATGGTCACTCGCGAAGTCCTGGCAAAAAAAGTCTGGAAGGCCTTCGACGTAATGCGACGAGATGATGGGACGACTGGTCTAGTCGAGTACGTAGAACAGTCATCCTGGATGATATTTCTCAAAGTCTTTGATGACTTGGAGACTCGTTTCAAGGCCGAAAGCGAACTTGCAGGGAAGAAGTATGAAAGAATAATCGATGGGAAGTATCGGTGGCAATCTTGGGCAACCAAGGATTGGAAAGCCGAGGAGTTAGTTCCTTTCATCGATGGTGAGTTGATTCCACATCTGCGTTCTATAAGTGGCTCAGCCGAGCGTCAGATGATTGGGACGATTTTTGCGGAAATAAGAAACAGGATGCGGTCTCCTTACAATCTAAAAGATGTCATTGTCATCTTCAGCCAAATTGACTACAACAATTCAGATGACTCTCACATCTTGTCGCAAATCTATGAAGATACCCTCCTGAAGCTGGGTAGAGAGGGTGGATTAGCAGGAGAGTTCTACACTCCTCGGCCAATTGTAAGACTGATGGTCAAAATAGTGAGTCCGACAATTGGAGAGAGTGTTCTTGACCCATTCTGTGGATCAGGTGGCTTCCTCGTAGAGTCCTACAAACATATGCTCGAGTCGAAGGAGATCGGTGTCAGGGATTACGACTTCCTTCAACATAAAGCTCTGCATGGACAGGAGAAGAAATCGTTTCCGTACCTTCTTGGAGTTATGAATTGCATTCTTCATGGAATGCTCGCACCCGACATAAGGAGAACAAACACCCTTTCAGAGAACATTCGGAACATCCCCGAACAGGGTAGGCACCACGCAATTCTGACAAATCCTCCGTTTGGGGGTGAAGAGAATGAACAGGTTCAGCAGAACTTCCCGATTCAGATTCAAGCAACAGAGCTTCTAGCACTCCAATACGTCATGAAGAAGTTGAGGACAAATGGTAGGTGTGGAATAGTTGTGCCAGAAGGCGTCTTGTCTGGAACAGGAGCGTACTCGAAGGTCAAGGAAGAGCTCTTGAAAGAATACAATTTGCATACTATAGTCAGCTTGCCTTCAGGCGTTTTCGCTAATGTCACCGCCTCTGGGCAAGGACCCAAGACTGACTTGGTATTCTTCGATAAGACAGGGCCCACGAAGGAAATCTGGTATTATGAATTGAGTCCGCCGAGTGGGAGGAATTACTCTAGAGCGAATCCAGTAAAGGACACAGACCTTCAGGATTGCTACGAGAAATGGAGGGAAAGGAGGGTGTCTGAGAACTCATGGAGGGCTTCCTTACGAGACATAATCAATCTAGGATACGACCTCACCGCCAAGAATCCCAATAGAGGGAAGATTCTTGAGACAGAATCTCCGCATCATATCATTACAAGCATATTGAACAACGAGAGAAGAATAGAAGAGATACTTCAGAGCATTGAGGCTTCATCAAGTCAGAGCGATCAGCAAGATTGAAAGAAAACGACTCATTTCGCGATGGTTCATGGATGAAGCTTTCAACTGTGGCTAGGATTAGGCGTGAACTAGCAAACCCGCGCGCTTTTGAGAACGAGGAATTCGATTTGTACAGTATCCCATCATTCTATCGTGGCCAAGGACCAGAAATAAGGAAAGGCAAGGAGATCGGAAGCACAAAAGCAGTTGTCCATCCTGGTGATTGTCTATTTGGCAAGCTTAATCCTCGCGTTAACAAGGTATGGGTGGTCGCCGAGCCTCGAGCCTCAAGACGGCAACTAGCAACCACAGAATTTCTGCCAATTGTTTCTGAGCTAAAGGAAGATGGAACGCGTTGGTTTCTGCCGAAGTACTTGGCCTACGTACTTAGAACGCCGCATATCTACTCGAAGGCAAGCATTAACGCGCTGGGGACAACAAAAAGTCGCGAGAGAATCGACGAAACAGACTTGATGTCTCTTGTAGTACCAATCCCTTCACTAGCTGTTCAACAGGAAATGGCTACTTTATTGGAACAACGTGAGATTAAATCACTAGAAGTTGACAGACTCAAGAAAGACTCTGTCGCAATGACCAAAGCCATCATACCATCCTCGATCAACTATATCTGGAGGAAGGAACACCTGTGGCAACAAGAGTCGCTGCTCAGGCTTGTGAGTATCGTCTCTGGCCAGGTCGACCCGCGCGTAGAGCCATATTCTGACCTACCCCATATCAACGGTGAGGCCATTGAACCCGAATCATGTCGTTTATTGTCATATCGGACTGCATCGGAAGATGAGGTGACTAGCAAGAAATACCACTTTCGAGCTGGCTCAATTCTCTATTCCAAGATACGGCCATATTTGAAAAAAGCAGTCCAAGTCCCGTTTGAAGGCGTGTGTAGTGCTGACGTCTATGCATTTGACCGCATAGACTCAAGATTAGAGCCTAGGTTTCTCATGTATTCGCTTGTCTCTTCAAGGTTCACACAATATGCCAATTCGAAGTCAAAGCGAACGCGAATCCCAAAACTCAACAGGAGTCAGCTATATGGGTTCGAGTTGTCTTATCCTCCAATTGTAGAACAAAGGCAGATTGTCGAGAGGCTGGATGACTTGCAAAGGAAAGTATCTGAGCTAATCCAGCTACAAGTCAACACATCGCTTCAAACAGAAGGGCTCTTTCCTGCTATTCTTGACTCCAGCTTCCAATAGTTAGCTTATGCTGTGCCTGGGCGCTTCACATTCTCCTAGTTCTCTCTCCATACACACAGGCGCGCCCTCGTAGGGCAAGACGCTCTCCCTTCCTCTAACTGCAGTATTTTTTGCAGCAGTTAATCTTCCTTCCTACTGAGAGAGAGAGGGCATTAGGTGCGGCCGCCGGGATTTGAACCCGGGCAGGAGGCTTGGGAAGCCCCAATCCTAACCAGGCTGGATCACGGCCGCCGTCGGCTGAGTCGACGAGAAACACTATAAACCAACTGATTCTGAATTCAATTGTGCGGGAGAACCTCCTCACGAGCCTGGCCCCAAAGCTTCGAGCATTGAGCGCCGGCGGGTATTCGCGAGCATACAGGCGTGGTGGAAAGCGATACTCGAGCCCCCTCCACGTTCTCATCGCAGAAATCCTGGACTCGCTAGGTGTGCGCTACAGAGAAGATCAGCTCTTGTACGATGGGGCCCCATCCAAGTCTGACTTCAGTTTTGATTCAACCGTTGTGATTATCGAAAAGGAACCGAGCGAGAGGGAAAAGCGCGAGCTCCTGCGTTCTGGAAAGAAGGTCATCATGATCACCCGGAGCGCCAAGAGGAGCGATTCGCAGGACCCGGGCTTCCGTGTAATCGGACTTGACACAGAGACAGGGGATCGGAGACTGCAGACGGTATTCCTCGACGACCCTTCCTTCAACTTCGACTACGCCCACATCCTTCCCCAGACAGAGAAGTGCTCAGTGATGCACGGGCACACGTCTTCGGCTCTCGTGGAGATTGTAGGCTACCCCGCGAACGGAATGGTGGTGGACTTCAACGACGCGAAACCAGTTATCAGGGAGGCAATCGGAGAGCTCGACCACAAGCTCTTCATCAACGAAAAGTACGTGGCGGGCAGAGACAGCGAGCGGATCAATCTGAGGTTCACGACGGTCCACGGAGAGTTCGACCATCAAAGTACCTAGGAAAACAACGTCGCTGCTGCAGGGCGAGGCGACCGTCGAGAACCTGGCGCAGGAGCTCCTCGACAGATATCTTGCCGAAGATGCCGGAGAACGTGGTGGCTGTCGGGGTATACGTCTACGAAGGTCTGAACAAGGGGACGCACCTCCTCGCCCAGATTCACAGAAGAGAGGCAGAAAGGCCACGAAGGAAGCGATAGTCCTACTCTCCGGTGGGATTGATTCTGCCACATGTCTCTACCTCTCGAAGAAGAAGGGGTACGCGAGCCGAGCACTAACGATTGCGTTTCACGCGATCGCAGAAGGAGAGGTGACTTCTGCGAAGAGGATAGCTCAGCGGGCTGGAGTGAAGGAGCACAGACTCATCGAGATTCCAGGCCTGAAGGAACTGGGTGACATCGAGAGGAAGGAGACGCTCAAAGGTCTACCATCCACCTACATTCCACTCAGGAACCTAATCTTCTACGGGCTCGCCGCGTCCTACGCCGAAGAGGTGGGCGCGCAATACATCATCGGCGGGCACAACAAGGACGATCTCTTCCTGTTCGAGGACACGAGGAGCGAGTTCTTTGCAAACCTACAGAAGACCATGCGCAGCGCCTCCAAGAGACTCAGGGAGACGCATCTGACCATTCTCCGACCACTCCAGCGAATGACGAAATCTGAGGTTGTTTCGCTCGCTGCCAGCCTCGGGGTTCCCCTCGAACTCTCGTGGAGCTGCTACGGCGAGGGCAGAGAGCACTGCTGGAGATGCGAGGGGTGTGCCAAGAGAACAGAGGCTTTCAGAAGGGCGGGCGTGACAGATCCTTTGCAGAACGCGCGGTTTCAAACAAACGTTTAAAATGAATCATATTTGGCCCGCTTCGAATGAACACAAGGGACCGAGACAGGGATTCGACGGTGCTCAGGTCTCAGTTCTTCTACACCGATGCCGACACTCAGATGGAGCCGGCCGACATTAGTATCAAGGCCGGAGTCGCGGATCTCAAGGTTCTGTACCAAAACGGGAAGGCCACGCTACCGGTTCTGCTCACCATCCAGACTTCTACCGGGAAGCACAGAGGTGTACACATGAGCAGGTTGGTCCACGCCGCCTCTCGGGGTGGTTCAAGAAGCGTCGAGAAGTGGTTGAAGGCTGTCTGCGCGGAAGTGAACAGAACCCAGCCCGGCTCGGTTGTCACCTGCAGGTTTGAGATGCCCTACGCAGACCAATTCATTCCTATAGCGATTCGCACCACCGAAAGAGGAGCCACGACCTATCAGGTGACCGTCACTGGAATGACGGCGTGCCCCTGTAGCAAGAAGATGATAGGGATTGGGCACATGCAGAGGGCCGATCTTTCTCTGATTATCAGGCCGAGGAAGGCTATTGAACTCGTTAAGACCATCCAGAAGATTGAGGAGTGCTTCTCGGCTTTCCCTACCGAGAAGATGAAGAGAGAGGAAGAGGCGAGAAAGATACTGGAGGCGCAGGAGAACCCAAGGTTTGCGGAAGACCTCGTGAGAGAATGCTTGAAACGCTTTCCTGACGCAATCCACATTCAGGCGAGGTGCTTCGAGTCCATCCACACGCACGACGCCGTCGCGACGTGGTCTAGAACCGATGATTGGATTCCTGCGCTCTAGCCAGGAATAATCCCTAGAAAGCTCATGATATCGCTGTGTCGGCGGTCACTCCGGTGTGCGGGAGTGGCCATAAACAAGGCGCAAGACATGCTAAGCTGACTGATTCGTGAGCGAAGGGGACCTTGTTGACCCTTGGGAAACCCGAGCAGAGGAACTACATCCTCTGCATGTAGTTGTTGTTGACCAACCAGTCCGCGTGATCCTTAATGTAGCGCCAGACGATGTCTGCCTTGCGGTTGTCGAAGTCCCATGGCGAGACGAGAACGACGTCGTTCTCCCTTATCCACATCCGCCTCTTCATCTTACCTCTTATCCTGCACATGCGCGTCTCCCCATCGGTGCACTTGACCACAACCTGGTTGCCACCCGCGATCTTTAGCACCTTGCCCAGTAGTTCCCCAGCCTCAGGGAGAACCAGCTCCTTCAGGTGAGCTTCGTTCAGAACCTTCCTCTTGCCCAAGTGAGCCTCCTCTCCTGAGAATAGCACGCGCCGCAGAGGTTCGAGAAGCAACGAGTCTTTTCATCGAAGATGAGGTTGCTGTGCTGTCTGCACGCCCACTTATGGCAGTGTGTGCACTGAACCTTTCCAGTCGCGTTGCAGCTGGAACACTTCATCTGCGCCAGCCTCCCCTTCGATTGGAGTACCCATGGTATCTCCGCCTCGACCCGTAACCTCTACGATCCAATGGTACTGTAGGCTGAACTGCCATCTCATAAAAGTTGTGTTTTTTGTCCTCTTCTCTGAACGGCAGTATCGTGGCCTTTGTCATGTGGACGATTCTCGCGAAGTCCTCGAACTCGTCCGGCGAGACGAACGTGTACGACTTCCCGGAATTCCCAGCGCGCGCCGTCCTTCCGACTCGGTGGAAGTAGAGTAGTGGATCCTGCGATACGTCGTAGTTGATCACGAACTCCACATGGGAGATGTCTATACCCCTGCTGGCGACGTCTGTCGCGACCAGGACATCTGCCCGGCCCGACCTGAAGAGCTCCATCGAGTGCTCTCTCTGCGCCTGGCTGAGGTCGCCGTGAAGCTCGACGGCGTTGAGATATCTGCGTCGAAGTTCCTGCGTCAGCTTCCTTACGCCGTAGCGGGTGCGGCAGAAGACTATCGTGCTTCGAGGATCCTCGCTCCCGAGAAGACCTAGGAGGGTCTCCAACTTGTCGTCCTGTTCCACGACCGTGAAGTACTGATCGAGTTCATCGACGGATGGCTCGTCAGAGTCAATCATGATCACCTCAGGGTTACTGATGTACTTCTCCGAGAGGTCGACTATTCTCTGAGGCATTGTTGCCGCGAAGAGGCTCATCTGCCTTGGTTCTGGCACGGAATCGAGGATGAATTCGACGTCTTCGATGAAACCCATATCGAGCATGGTGTCCGCCTCATCGAGGACTACGAACTTCACACGGGAAAGGTCGAGTGAACCCCTCTTAATGTGATCTACGATTCTACCTGGAGTTCCGATGATCGCGTGCACCCCTTGCCGCAGAGCATCGAACTGTACGTTGATCGACTGTCCTCCGTACACCGTGAGGAGCCTTATGCTGGTGTACTTTCCGAGCTTTCGAAGCGCTTCAGTTATCTGCAGCGCAAGCTCCCTTGTCGGAGCTAAGACCAGAGCTTGAACCTCATTTCGTGAGGTTTGGATCGCCTGAAGCATCGGGAGGCCGAAGGCAGCTGTCTTTCCAGTGCCCGTCCTTGCCTGTCCGATTACGTTCAATCCCGCCAGGAGAGGTCCAATAGCTCGCTCCTGAATCGGAAACGGTTTTTCAAAACCGGCCGCATCGACACCCTTCAGTATCTGAGGGTGTAGTTCCATTTCATTGAAACTATTCATTTTTGTTTTGCCTTTTTTGTATTTCTTACGGCAAAATCATCGTCGGAAGAATCAGAACTATAACCTTCTGAATCAGTGTGACGCCGACCTTGCAGTAACTAATAATTGCACCTTCTGGCTCGTATTTAAGCATGCCTACCGAGATTCTTGACCCTGTTGTTTCTGAACTAGCCTGAAGGCGGTGGGGTTCTCTAGCGCACAAGAAGGATCTCAAGGATTCTTGGACGTATATCATTAATGACGTAGGCTATTTCTTCGCTGCTTCATTGAGGACAGTTACGCCGGAAGTCCCGACAGAGTGGTTCTTCACAGCAATCTCCCTGAACCTCGAAATGAAAATCCCGAGGAACATTAGGCAGATTCCGGATATCGTTAGGAGACTCGGTATTGCGCTCATCTCTATCGCCTCAACCACAGTAGTCGCCGCGGGCACCGCGAAGGCCAGTGTTGTGATCTTCCCAACCTTTTCCCTCCGGAGCATCGTGTTCCAGAGAAGGAACCCACTGAGTGTGCCGACTAAGGAAACGAATCCCAAGTCAAAGAGGAACTCCGGAGTAAACATGACATCGAAACTGAACGGGGCTAGCACTGAGAACAGGATTCCACAGACGAGGAGCTGCGTCCCGATCGTCCCAACCACGTCCTGATTCCTCGTCTTTCTGTAGTAGATGCTGTAGAGGCCCCAGCACACGGCATTTCCAAGGGTAAGCAGCTCCCCGACGAGGGTACCGCCGCTTCCTGTCAGGGCCAAGCCATAGACAGCAACTCCCGCGAACCCCACGACTGCTCCTGCCCAACCCAGCCGCGACGGCTTCTCCTTCAGTATCAGGATGGAGAGCGGTATCGCGAAGAGCGGCATCGTGTATGTGATGACCGCCGATTGTGCGGCCGAGATGCGCTGCAGGCCGTAACACCACAGCGTGGTACTCAGGAAAGTGAAAACACTCAATACAAGTGTGTCCCTGTTCAGCTGGAGTCTGAACCTCCTGGCGAGAAGAAATGTGGTGAAGGACGCCATAAGATACCGGAGTGCCATGAACGACAGGGGGTCTGCATATCGCAGGCCATCTTTCATGAGTTCGAAAAGGAAGACTGAGATGAGCACGTAGGGCACGGCATAGACCCAGAGTCTCCTTCTCTCCGGCATACTGGTCACCTGCGCCGCGAGTTCTTGGGTTGATAAGCTAGGCGTTGACGATTTGGGCTGCCTCGGAAAATAGAACGAAGAATGCTCACGTGGTTGTGGATGCGTCATCTGTCATGCACGGTCTGCACCACCCTTCTGAGTTTTCATCACGCATGACAGCCGACGCATCGTTGGTGCCATGACCATCCTACTCGACCATCTTCTTTATCGCGATTGAAGCCGCGCTCACGAAGATGACGGTGAAGATCAAGAGAGCCAGTATATCGACGCCCAGACCAGAGTAGTCTCCCGACAAGAGCATCGCACGTAGTGCGTCTACGACGTAACTTAGAGGGTTACCCGCTGATACGATCTGAAGCCATGGTGGCATCAGTGAAATCGGATAGATCGCGTTGCTAGCGAAGAACAGTGGGATTGTAATCGCCTGGCCTATTCCCATCATCCTATCTCGTGTCTTGAGGAACGAGGCGAGCAGCATTGAGAGACTCGAGAAGCACATGGCAAACACAACCACCACCACGAACACGCCGAGGACATCCAGAAAATCCAGTCTCAGGTTCACCCCTATTATCAGGGCCAATCCAAAGATCATTATCGCCTGGAAGATTCCCCTGATTCCCGCCGCTAGCGCCTTTCCGACTATTACCGAAGAACGAGGCGACGGGGTTGAGAGCAACTTCGTGAGCAGCCCGACGTCGCGCTCCCAGACTACTGTTATCCCATAGAAGATTGCAACGAAGAGCACTGACTGCGCCAGAACGCCGGGCGCTAGGAATTGGAGGTAAGTGAACTGGCCGGTCGGGATTGCCCGTATTTTGGTGAAGACTTCGCCGAAGACAAGGAGCCATAGCGCAGGCTGGACTAGTCGCGTCCAGAGTTCCGTAGAATCATGCTTTATCTTTCTGGCCTCCATTTCTGCTATCGTCAGGGAACTCTCAGTGAATTTTATGATGTTCATTTGGCACGCCTGGTGAAGCTCCGACGCGAGGCTCGGGCCTCCGCAAACATCTCGTGTTCGTGTATGCGCCTCTTCGTGTACTTCATGAAGACATCGTCGAGGCTCGGCCTGCTCGCCGATATGGATTCGGTAGCGATCCCACGTTTGGTCAGGTAGTCGATGATTCTGGGAATTGCCTCATCACCGTTCGGGGTAAAAACCTGGATGGTCCTGTCCTCACGGCTGGACAGGGAGCCTATCTCAGGCGGAATGGTAATGTCTTCGGCCTGACGGGCGAGTCTGACGGTTATGGTGTCACCTCCCACCGATCTCTTCAGCGAGTCTGGGGAACCCAGTGCCGCGATCTTACCTGCGTCCATGATGGCCACTCTGTCGCACAGCTCATCTGCTTCGCTCATGTCGTGAGTCGTAATCAGCATGGTCATGTCGTATTGTTTGTTAAGTTGTCTTATGCTGTCCCACACCTGCCTCTTAGATGCCGGGTCCAGACCGATGCTCGGCTCGTCAAGAAGGAGAAGCCTGGGCCGATTGACTAGCACCTGTGCTATTTCCAACCGGCGCATCATCCCGCCCGAGAAGTGCTTGACCAGGTCGTTTGCCCTGTCACCCAATCCCATGTAATCCAGACCGCTGTTAATTCTGGCGCGACGATCTGCTCTGCTAACGTAAAAGAGCTTCGAAAATATCAGAAGGTTCTCGTACGCCGAAAGATCTCCGTCCACGGACACACTCTGCGGTACATACCCGAGCATACCTCTCGCGGCTTCGGGCGCGTCCAGAACACTCGTGCCGAATACTCGGAGGGTGCCTGATGTCGGCTTCGTGAGCGTCGTGATCATCTTTATGGTGGTGGTCTTTCCCGCCCCGTTTGGACCGAGAAGACCGAATATCTCGCCCTCTTCGACTGAGAAGCTTATGTCATCTACCGCCCTTACCATGTGATACTGCTTTGTAAGACCCTCGACTTCTATGGCCTTGGGGCCGCCCTCACTCGTTGAACGATTCACACTCTTCGTTGATGACCCGTCGGAACCCCTCCCTTTTCTCCTTTCGGTAACACGCGAAAGCGCACGAACGTATATACACCACCTGCGATTGGTTCTGCAGACGCATTTCGCGGGGAGTGAGGTTTGGATGGGAGATAGTAAGGGTTCAGCGGGTGGAAAATGGTCAGCCCTAAGGAACTTCATCAAGAGCTTCGCCCCGACACTAGGAAACCACAAGACTGAAGCGCTGGATTCCGGCAACTCCGTCAGCGTCCTGCACAAGAGACTGGCATTCCTGGGGTATTTCGTTATCCCTTTCCTCTACTTCGCAGTGCTCGCCATTGTTTATCTTCGGTATGGCATCCTTCTACAGGCCAGCCTCCTTGGTGTCTTCGTCGTCGTCATACCCTTGGCTGCATATCTGGGGAGGTCAAGCGAGTTTCTGAAGAGCTCGTTGCTCTTTACTACCATCCTCCTCACTTACGAGGCGCTTCAGGGAATGACAGGAGCGCTCGTCAATGCCAGCAGCGTGGTCTCGTTGACAGGCCTCGACAAGATGCTCGTTGGGGTGAACCTGATCTCTATTGTCCAGACAGCTTTCTACTCGCCCACGACCACGCTGATATCGACAATCTTCTACGGGCTCCATGTATTCTTGGTCGTAATAGCAATGGTTCTCTTCTGGTTCACCAGCAGGCGGGTGTACAAGGGGTATACGTACTCGATGATTCTCACTTCATACCTTGCCCTCCTGACCTTCATAATTGTCCCAACAGCTCCGCCGTGGTTCGAGGGTGCAGGCAAGAACATGCTCAACACTGGATATACAATGCTTCCGAATGCGTTGAAGACCCTTCAACAGACGCTCATCTCGATGGAATCTGACAAGTTCGCTGCATTCCCGAGTCTCCACGCTGCTTACGCGGCACTCTTCGCTGTCTATACGATCAAACTGAAGCCGAGGCTAGCGCTCATCTCCGTCCCCATTCTGGTCGGAGTTCTGTTCTCGACGATATATCTTGGGCAACACTATTTGGTAGACCTGATCGCTGGGGTTTCATACTCACTGGTCTCCGTCGTTGTTGTCGAAATGCTGATTGCTCGACAGCGAGTGACGCGGAGCAGCGAACCCGCCGCGAATTGACTTCCAAAAAACGTTGTGTGTACCTGAAGCTAGGAAGAGGGAGAGAGGATTCCCACGTTTAAATTGACCACAATCTAGGGAGGTCCTCAAGACATCCTTGAGCTACAGAGGTCCTTTGAAGGGGCCACATTCGAGCGGAAAGGGGAACTCCACCAAGAAACTCAGAAAGAAGAAGCAGGAGTTTCACACGCACAAAACGCGTCTGTCTGAGGATGAGAAGGCTGATCTAGCAGAGCTGAAGTCCAGAACGATAGTTGCACTCAATCGGTTGGGGCACCAGACTTTCTCACCTGAGTCAGGAGGGTACGGCCTTGAGAACTGGATGAAGAGCTTCAACATGCTGCTCGATGACTTCCAGGAGAAGATGGGCTCGGAGATGCTTCCAGACGCGTTCCACACTAGGAGGGAGGAAGTTACAAAAAGCCTACTCAGACCTATCGATTCCTCTGCGATTGACAACCAAATCGAAAAGATTCGGCGCGACGAGGTCGAACTCAGGCGGATGATTGAGGAGGAAAGAGAGAGGGTCGCTGCCAGGCAGAATGCAATCGAAAGCGAGAAGCTGATATGTTTGAGGAGGCTCGAGGTGGAGCGGCGGACGCTCGAGGAGCTGAGTTCAGCGAGACAGTCCCGTGGCTTCTTCTCGAGGCTGGTGGGGAGGCCAGACACTTCGTCTGAACCCGTGGAGGCAAGGAAGAGGGAACTCGAAGCGAAGATTCAGTCTCTGGACCAAGACCTGCAGAGGCTTCAGAAGATAAGATTGTCAATGGAACGCCAGGTGGTCCCTCCTCAGGGCGCTCCGCACGAACAAATTTGGAAGGATCTGGGAGCCCTCCGGCTCAGGAGTGGGGAGCTGTACGTGCGAAAGCAGGAGATGGCTCAGAGAGCTGCGGAGCGCGAGCAGGCTACCACCGCGCTCGTGGAGATAGTCTCCAAGATCCCTGTGAAGGAAGTTGGCGCTCAGCAGACCCAATTCGAGGAATCGCAGGTTCAGTGAAACTTCGCGTAGACTGAGGGATACTTGTCGATCAGCGCAAGATTCACGTGTAAGACGTTGACGTATGGGCTCCCGAAGACCCAGAATGTTCCCTCGGTGTTCTGATCAACCATGCTTCTGAGCGCCTCTGCGGGTATGCCTGTCGCGTTTTCTATTCGCGGGATCTGCGAATAGGCGTTTTGCACCGTTATGTCGGGATCAACCCCAGACGCAGAGTTGTTTCTTGCGTGGAAGAAGATCGGGAGGGTGAAGTTATTGTCGATGAGGTAGGACCCGACGTTGCGGCCGTTGAGCCGCGCGAGTTCACCATTCGCCTGGTACGGGAAGAGGACCTGGCCGAGACCGGTGATGATAAGCGGGAAGAATAATCCGCATATCACCATGGAGATAATCGCGATTCCAATGAGGGGCCGGCAGTTTGATTTCACTTTGTCTTTGGTTGTCAATTTGATTATCACCCTATGTTTGAAGTGCTAGGAGAAGTATGTCGATCAGCTTTATGCCGACAAAAGGCACTATGACCCCGCCTACGCCATAAAACATCGTATTCCGCAAGAAGAGGGTCATTGTGTCCGTTGGTTTGAAGGCCACGCCTCTCATCGCCAGAGGAATGAGAAGCGGTATGATCACAGCGTTGAAGATTAGTGCCGAGAGTACAGCGGTAGTCAGGCCGAGCCCCAGTATGTTGAGCGCTGCGAGCTGTGGTATTGTCGAAGCGAACATGACCGGGACAATCGCAAAGTACTTGGCGACGTCGTTGGCGATGCTGAAGGTAGTGACGGCACCCCGGGTCATCAGCAGTTGTTTTCCGAGCATCACCACCTCAATTATCTTCGCTGGGTTGGATTCTAGGTCAACCATGTTCGCAGCCTCCTTCGCGGCCTCCGTGCCAGAGTTCATCGCGAGGCCCACGTCGGCGACAGCGAGGGCGGGCGCATCGTTTGTTCCATCGCCAATCATCGCGACGATTCTGGTCTGCGCCTGCTCCCTCTGAACGATTCCGTACTTGTCTTCCGGCTTGGCTCGTGGGACGTACTCTGTTATCCCCACCTCCGACGCTATGCTCTTGGCCGTGAGAGGTTGATCTCCTGTTATCATCACAGGCCGGATTCCCATGACCTTGACAGACTGAATCTTCTCTCTTATCCCAGGCTTGATGACGTCCTTCAACCTTATCATACCTATGGCCTCCCCGTTCCGTGACACGGCCATCGGTGTGTCGCCAGCCCCGGCGATGGCCTCCACAGTACTCTCGAAGTTTTCAGGGCATTTTGCGAGCGTCCTGATCGCGTCTGCAGCGCCCTTCAGTATCACCAGCTCCGGCTCCGAGGTCCAACTCTTGGTCGCCTCGGTCATGGATTTCCTGCGTAGTCTGACCCTCTCTACACCCGCCTTCGACAGCATGAACCCTCGTCCCTGAGTTATCCTGACACCGCTGGTACGGGTGCTGGCGGAGAACTCGTAGACCTCTGACGTTGCGAGCATGTTCAACTCCTTCGGGACGAAGCCCTTGTCGTAGGCGAGCCTGATTATGCTGCGCCCCTCGGGCGTATCGTCGTACCAGGAAGAGAGGAAGGCTGCTTCTCCCACATCCTTCTCCGAGTATCCCTCGTACGGAATGAACTCGACGGCCTCCCTGTTTCCCACGGTTATGGTACCCGTCTTGTCAAGGAGGATGACGTCTGTGTCACCCGCTGTCTCTATCGCCTTGCCTGACTTTGCGATTATCTTCCTTTCGTACAGGCGGGAAACCCCCGACAAACCTATCGCGGGGAGAAGGGCACTGATGGTTGTCGGGAGGAGACAGACGTAGAGAGCGATAAGCACTGATAGGTCACCCCCGAGGTTCATCACAAGTGTGAGACCCAGGAGGGAGAGAATGATGATGCTGAAGATCGCTGTGAGGCCTATGAGAACAATGATCACGGCTTGCTCGTTCGGTGTCTTCGGTCTCTTCGACGCTTCCACCATCTTCACCATCTGATTGATGTAGCTCTCCTCTGGGTTTGCAGTTACCCTCGCTGTGAGACTGTCGCTGACTATTCTGGATCCGCCGATCAGAGAATCTCCCGGTGCCTTCCTGATGGGTGCTGACTCTCCGGTCATGAGGGACTCGTCCACCATCGCGATTCCTTCCAGCACTTCGCCGTCTCGGGGAATGACGTCGCCGATCTCGAGAAGTAGCAGGTCGCCCTTGCGAAGCTCGGTTGACTTCGTTGGGATTATCTTTCGAGACCACTCCTCCGTCACAACCTTCTTGCTCATCACCTCGGTTTCGAGCCTCCGCAGACTATTGGCCGTGTTCTTCGCCTGGTGCTCCGCCAGTGAGTCGGAGAGCGTGCTGAACCAGACAGTGATGAGCAGAATGGCAGCGACTTCGACGTAAAACACATGCTTAGCAGGGTTGGCCACTGGCACGAAACCCTGCGGGTAGATTGCCATCGCTGCTACAATAAAGAACGTAATCTCGACGAGGAGCATGACCGGATTCGCAAGAAGCGATACCGGGGACAGCCTGACCAGAGAATCAAGCATCACTCTTCTGTTGAAGTAGGACATTCTTTCCTCGTGGCCTTCCCTCGCGCCGCCGTCCTTCGTCGTTGTCACACTAGCCAAGTCCTGTCACGTGTCCCTGGAAGTAGGAGAGTATAGGGCCGAGCGCCAAGAATGGGAAGAATGTCAGCACGACTAGGATGATGATGCTGCCAACCAGCACCAAGGAGAACGTGATGCTATCGGTCTTCATGCCGACTTCGCTGCCCCTCTTCCTTCCGATCATGGAACCTGCGAGTGCCAGCAGCAGTCCCATCGGGGCATAACGACCGAGAAAGATTACGATGGCGGTAGCGATGTTGAAGAACGGCGTGTTCGCCGATGCGCCTAGAAAGTCCGAGCCGTTGTTCGCTGCCGATGAGGTGAACTCGTACAGTATCTGTGTGAACCCGAGGGAATTGCTACCGATTCCGATTTCAGCCGCAGCCCCGGTTGCGTACGCGAGCACAGTGGGTATGAGTATTATCAGTGGGTGAATGAGGAATGCAACCATTACCAGCTTGATGTCTCTACCCGTAATCTTGATGCCGAGGTATTCGGGAGTTCTTCCGGACATGAGGCCCACAATGAATACGGTAATCACTATGTACATCACCATGTACATCAAGCCGACTCCCTTGCCCCCCGGCGTCGATTGAATCAGCATCCCCATGAAAGCGCTAAGGATTACGAGCGGATGCATGGCAGCAAGAGATGTGTTGACGGAGCCCGTTGTGACCGCTGTGGTCACAACGGTCCAGAAGGCAGAGAAGAAACCACCGATTCTCGTCTCGATGCCTGGCCCAAGTGGTGTCGTGGGAATGAAGGCTATTGCCAGGTCGATGACGAAGAGGGCGTATGCAGCGATGAGGATTGGCTTCGATTCGCGTTTCTTACCGAGCATTTCCCCGAAGACAAAGATCAGGGCGGTGGGTAGCAACAGCATCAGAGCGATCTCAAGGATGTCTGACTGTGGATTGGGATTCATGAACGGGTACGCAGAATTTGCCCCGTAGTACCCTCCACCGTTTGTGCCCAACTGCATTATGGATACCAGAGAGGCAACGGGCCCAACGAGAACCGATTGCGTCGCGCCCTCCACGGTCGTCACCGGTGTGTATCCCGAGAGGGTCTGGGGAACGCCGAGCCAGACAAGTATGAGCGCGGCCACCAGACAAAGTGGAATCAGGAGCCTCGTAAGGCTCCTTACGAAATCAACGTAGAAGTTACCCATGTGCTTGGCTCCAACCACAAAGGCCCGCACCATCGCCACACCCATGCATGATGCCGGTGGCTGCCGAAGTGAACTGGAGGAACTGGATTGCGGTCATCTGGCTGAAGTATGATAGTGTCGTCTCACCGTTGTAGTGCTGCAGATTTGTGTTCGTAGCGAATGAGACTACAGTATTGAATGAAAGGTCCCAGTTTAGGCCATGGAAATTCTGAGGATTCAGTGGCAGGACGCCCTGAAAGGTCAGTATCGTGAAGGCAATGACCATCTGGCAGATATTGAGAAGAAGCCCGGCGAGGAAGTACTCCTTCCAGCCCATCGCGTGGTTCGGGTCCACCCCCGTCAGCCTGTAGATGGCGTTCTCGAATGGATTCAGAATTCTGTCAAGGCGGCTCGGGGCTCGAGCGAAGATCCGGGTAACGTAAGGAGCGATGAACCAGGCAAGAACCATTGTGACTCCGAGAATCAGGATAACGGTTGTTGCCTGAAGTACGTCGATCAAACTTCAAAGAACCTCTTCTGGTCTAGAGTCTGTCTCACCAAAGACTCGGTTCATGATACCTACTGACGTGGGGCTGTCTTTGACGACCGTTGGCCTTCGTTGTCTAGTCTTGATCCCTTGTGAGCCCTCAGCACAACCGAGCTCACGGTGCTCCGGACACCCTTTATCTTCATGATCTTGTTCTTCAGGACGTCCCTGAACTCCTCTATGTCCGCGGCAGAAACAAGTGTGACGATATCGAACTCGCCCGTAACCTCGTAGAGCTCCTCGAGATTCTCCAACTTCGCGAGGGCCGCAACCACTTCGTCCATGTAGGGCGAATCTACGAAGATGTCGATGAAGGCGAGCAACCGGGACAAATCATTTCATCGGTCTGCGCCGGTTCCCGCGAGGCAACGATTTAAGAGTTGCTCCGGTTCAGACCGTTCAAAGCGTGTATTCCGCGAGTGGTGGAGTCGCCCTGGCACCTCCATGAAGCTGCTGTCCGCCGCTGGGTGGAGATGGAGTGGGAAGGGTCGGCAACGAGGCCATGACCGTCAGCCTGATATTCCTTCAATAATATTTGGATAGATAAGGCTTATAGGTTTAAGAATTCGGAAGCACCCCGAGTCGCGATTGAAGGTAGCCAATGATGTCACCGAACTGATAGGAGAGACGCCCATGGTGAGGATAAACAGACTCACGGGCGAGAATGACGCTACGGTCTATGCCAAGCTCGAATCTTTCAACATCGGAGGTTCTGTCAAGGACAGGCTGGGCCTCTACATCTTCGAGTATGCAGAGAGTGCGGGTAAGTTGAGAAAAGATAAGGTGATACTCGAGGCGACCTCAGGGAATACTGGAATAGCGCTTGCACTGATAGCCGCTTCAAAAGGATACAAGATCGCTCTCGTGATGCCTGAGTCCGTAAGCATAGAGAGGCGCGAGATAATCAAGGCCTACGGCGCTGAACTGATTCTCTCTCCAGGTGCAAAGGGAACGGGAGGGGCAATTGAACTCAAGCAGAGCCTCCTGAAGGAGGATCCGGAGAAGTACATAGATGTAGACCAGTTCAGAGACCCAGCGAACATCCTGGCGCATTACCAAACCACAGGAAGGGAGATTTTAGAACAGACGCAGGGCAAGGTGGACGCCGTTGTGGTCGGTGTGGGAACTGCTGGAACCGGGGTCGGAGTCTCGATGCGCATCAAGGAGCACAAACCCGAGGCGAAGATAATCGGAGTCATGCCGAAACTCGGCATGAGCATACAGGGGCTGAGAAACCCGGGGGAGCAATTCCCCACACAGCTCTTCAGAGGCGAACTTTTCGACGAGGTTGTCGAGATAAGAGACGACGAAAAGGAGCAGACTTACAGGACCGCCAGAGAAGCGGCTAAGAAGGAAGGTCTGTTGATAGGAATGAGCGCCGGGGCCATTCTCTATGTGGCCCTGAAGAAGGCGAGAGAGTTGGGCAAGGGAAGAACGGTTGTGGCTGTGCTCCCTGATGGAGGAGAGAGGTACCTCTCCACGTCTCTGTTCAAAGCATAGTAGAAAGAAGAACTAACTGTTCGTTCGACTAGCTGCTCGGGAATATCGCAGCGTAGTTGCCAAGTGAGGTTGTAACCAAAGGCCTGATCGCGTCTGGAATTGCACCATAGTTTCCGTGGACTAGGCCGGGTAGAATGGGTGTTATGCCGTTACTCACCAGTATCTGCTGCCCCGAAGGGCTGAAGATGGTTTCGACAAAGAGTGCCGCAGCCTGCGGATTGGGGGCGGCCGATGGTATCGTTACCGTGTATACGACAGGGTTGCAGGTGAATGACTTCGTGACTCCCTGCTGGGTCAGTTTGAAGCTGACCTTGTGATATAGGTTGACGTAGTCTACGCTTCCGAGGTTGAACTGAGGGGGCATTGTCATGTAGGCAAGGTTTTGGTACTGCTTTGTCTGCGGTATCGCGTTGGATTGGTAGGCTGAGATGATGAAGCTCAGCTGGCCAGAGTTCATCAGAGTCAGCAGGTCGGTCTCGGTATCTCTTTGCAAGTTCTTCGCCGTGTTATTGTAAATTGCGCTGTAGACCAGATTCTGACTCCCAAAGAGAGTCAATCCGACGAGCTTGGACATGCAAATTGCCTGGTACCCGCTAGGATCGGTGAAAGGATTCGAAACACCGACGACTGCGCTCGAGTTGAGGGCGATGATGTTGAAGATTTGCCTCCAAGTCTGGTTCGACTGCGCGGACAGCGGAGCGAAACTCTGTGCGCCCTGCCAGAGGCTGTAGGCTTGTTGTCCCAGTGGAGTGTTCAGGTTCACAATGACAACCATGCTCGTGACTCCAAAGGCGATTTCATAGTTGGAGAGATTTGCTGGCAAGGTGTGGGGAATCGTCGTAGTATCAGCGGAAGCCTCGACGCTGAATTGCTTCGTGAGAACCTCCTGCTGCGCCACTGCTCCACTTCCTTGGAACAGGGCCGGTGCTACATTGATTCCAGGGTAAGTTGGCTCGAAAGTGTTGTTCAAGATTTGACCAAACGCGAACTTCAGCGTGCCAGCTGCGCCTATTGCAAATGGTTGGGAGTTAGCCGTTGCAGCTGCTGTGACAGTCGTGGTAGTCGTGACCGTTGTGGCTGTTGTGACCGTCGCGGCTGTTGTGACCGTCGCGGCTGTTGTGACCGTTGATGTTGAGTTTGAGAAGCTTACAACCTGACCAATTGCAAGGCCGACGGCGCCGCCGACGAGCAGACCCACAACCAACAGAGCATAGGCTTTGTTCATAATAGCGTTATCCTCGAGAAAAATAGCGGTCAGAATATTCCCTAAAAATGTATTGGGATGCAATAGACCCTATGTTATCAAGAAATTACTTCACCCCCTACTGAATGCGGGTAGACTCGGTGGATTTTGGAGGAGCATATACGAGCGGTACAGGCATGGGAAGCTTGCAGAGGGACAGGTTGAGTGGCTCATCAGAGCCAGGGAGAAGGGAACTACGAATGGCGATATCGCCAGGGCCCTCAACATCTCCCAGAGGTGGGTCAAGCACATCTATTCGAGATACAGGAACGAAGGGACAATTCCGTCAACCGGCCGGCCTGCTGGAAGGCCTAAATAGAGGTACCCCTCTTTGAGGAGAGAGTCGCCATCAAGCATGCGCGAGAGGGGTTCAGGGTAGGGGCATGCTACCTCGTCCCGGTGTTGAGGAGGTTCTACGGCATCGAAACGAATCACATGAGGGTCTATCAGGTGATGAAGGAGGAGGGATTGTTGTACTCCAAGGCTAGGAGGCGCATCAGGAGGAGATGGGTGAGGTGGGAGAGGGAGCACTCGAACTCATTGTGGCACGTTGACTGGCACGAGATGAAGGATCCGAGGTGGAAGGGAGTGTGGCTCATCGTGTACGAGGATGATGCGTCCAGGCGAATAATGGATTATGGTATGTTCGAGCACACCACGTCAGCTCACTCCGTGGAGGTCCTCGAGCGTGCGATCAAAGAACATGGGAAGCCCAAATCGGTCCTCAACGATAGAGGCTCAACCTTCTACGCTGTAGAATCTGAGGCAAGGAAGAAGGGTCTCACTGAGTTCGAGCTCTACCTGATAGGCAACCACATCGAGCAGATCCTTGCTGGGAGGAGGCACCCCGAGACGAATGGGAAGCTTGAGAAGCTCTTCGACATACTCGAGACTGGATTGGTCAGGGGCATATCATCGATGGATGATTGCGTCTACTGGTACAATTGCGAGAGGCCACATGGAGCCCTCGACCTGGAGAGGGCCGAGACACCTATAGAGGCATACTACAGGAAGCTTCCTCAGAGAGACGTGCTCATCGATCCTTCGCTGCTGACCTTGGGGGTGAAGTGATTCTTTGATAAAAC
>CAWIJZ010000046.1:0-57973 GCA_963836465.1 uncultured Nitrososphaerota archaeon | reverse complement strand
TGAACCCACGAGACCCGGAAGGGTCACGGGCTGTCTTTTGCATACTCAAGGCCCGCGCATTATTGTGGGAGGATGACTAGGCCACTCCGCCACCCCGGCACCACTGGCAGTCGCGGGACTCCTTGATAATGGCTCTATCTTTCCCGCCCGCGCCCCGGTTCTGGGTCTGCTGTCGGAACTTCCTGCCATAGAGCCGGCGACGCCCTAACAGTTAAAGGCCGACCTGAAAGAAACCTCTATCATGATATCAAGCGTCAGAAAGGTCGCCGTTCTCGGCGCCGGACTCATGGGCCACGGAATCGCCCAGGTGGCTGCGCAGGTCGCGGGATTCGAGGTATCAATGCTTGATGTGAAGCAAGAATTCGTTGACCACGGGATGGCGATGATTAGGGACAGCCTCTCGAAGTTCTCTTCAAGGGCGTAATCACGGATGAGGAAGCGCGAGCTACCCTCTCAAGAATCTACCCCACAACAAGCCTTCAAGAGGCGGTGCGAGGCTCTCAACTGGTAATAGAGGCTGCTACGGAGGACCCGAAGCTCAAACTCGAGCTGTTCAGCCGAGTCTCTGATGAGGCCGGTGACTCGGTTCTCGCATCCAATACATCGTCAATCAGCATAACGCTGCTGGGTTCGGTTTCGAGGAATCCAGCCAAGGTGGTTGGAATGCACTTCTTCAATCCCCCGCAACTCATGCCACTCGTTGAGATAATCAAAGGTGCGAAGACATCAGACCAGACGGTTCAGTTCATCCGAAACGTCGCAGGGGCGATGAAGAAGGAGACCGTCCTCTGCAGGAAGGACTCGCCGGGATTCATCGTGAACAGAGTTCTCGTTCCGGCTCTAAACGAGGCCGTGTGTCTGGTGAACGAGGGCGTTGCCGATCCGGAGGACATCGATAAGGCGATCAGGCTGGGCTTGAGCTGGCCAATAGGACCACTGCGCCTGCTGGACTATGTTGGGCTCGATACAACGCTCAACATCACCCAGGTCTTCATGGACGAATTTCAAGACTCGAAATACAGACCGTCCCCCCTGCTGCGCCAAATGGTGCGAGCGGGCTTGCCGGAAGAAAGTCTGGCAAGGGATTCTACGATTGGGACTCGACTAAGAGCCTATCCCAAAATTATTCTCCGATAGACAGTGATGCAGCAGGCTAGCTGTACCAGGGCGAGATAGTTACCTGCTTTCTTCTCCCACCTGATGAGGAGCTTTCTGAACCTGTTCAGCCACGACGCACTCCTCTCTACGACCCATCTCTTCGGCCTGTAGCGCTTCACCGGATTCTCCATCTCTCCCCTGTGCCTCATGTGCGGGACGTACCTCCTCGCGACCACGCCCGCCTCGATCTCCGGGAAATCGTATCCCTTGTCGAGACAGAGATGCTGAGGATGATATCGCCTCGGGGCAGGTCTCCTGACGACCACGCCGTCCAGCGTCCGGAACGCGGCCTTCATGTCATGGGTGTTGGCGGCCGTTACGATAGCAGCCAGAGGGGTGCCCCTCTGGTCCGTCAGGACGTGCCTCTTGGTTCCCAGCTTGGCCCTGTCTGTGGGGTTGGGGCCAGTCATCTCCCCCCTAAAGGTGCCTTGACAGAGCTCGAGTCCAAAGACTGCCACTTCCACTTGATGCCTCTCAACTCGTCATATCTCTCGAGGAGCCTAATCCAGAGCCTCTCGAAGACTCCCTGACTCACCCACTGCTGGAACCTTCTGTGGCACGTCGAGCCCGAGCCGTACTCCCTCGGGAGCTGCTTCCACTGGCACCCGGTCCTGAGGACGTACAGGATGCCGTCGAGGACCTCCCTGAACGGCACCGGCGGCCTCCCCCTGGTGCCCGGCCTCTTCTCCTCTCCGAGGAGAGGGGCGATCTCAACCCAGAGGTCGTCAGGGATGCTCCTGATGGTCGGTAACTCTTTGGTGATTTTCTTCATCCACTACATGGGAGGAGCAAGAAGCGTATCTCCCCTCAAATCAAAGAATGTTGGCTGTATGGGTTGTTTTTGGGATAGGCTCTAAGCCTGGCAAGTAATCATCTGGGAGAGGTCACGCGTCAGCAACACGAAGCTCGAAATGCGTAGCGCCTGAGTTGAAGGCAGAAGCAATGAAGTGAGGTCATTCGTGGAGACTGTTCCTGAGCGCATCTCCTCTGGGGACAACCGGAAGGTGGCCTAGCCCTCCCAAGTCTCTTCTCTTGCTCCCTCAATTATGTTCGCGTACCGCGCCAAGTTGAAGAGCAGTGTGGAGAGCCTGTTGAAGAAGGGGATGATCTCTGGATTGATCTCCTCTCTATTCACCAGCTGTACGATTCTCCGCTCGGCCCTCCTGCAGACGGCCCTCGCGAAGTGAATCTGGGCAGCGAGTTCACTGCCGCCCGGAAGAATGAAGTTTGCAATCCTCGGCAGCTTTGAGTGCAATTCGTCGGTCCGCCTTTCAAGCGTCTCTGTCTGGTTCTTCTCGATTCTGATGACCGGATCCTTGGCTCCTTTCTTGGGAAGTTCTGTGGCGAGATCGGCGCCAGCGACGAAAAGCATCCTCTGGATCTCCTTCAGGGTACTCGTTATCTCTTCGTGTGCCGACTTTGCGATCGCAATACCGATGCAGCTGTTGAGTTCGTCAATTTCGCCGTAAGCGTTGACCCTCGGCGAACCCTTTGATACTCTCTTAGCGCCCAAGAGCCCCGTTTCCCCTCGGTCGCCCGTTCTGGTGTACAACTCGCTTTCGAGTTTCTTTCATCAACTTATTTAGGCTTGGGGCTGAGCTTTCTGCTTGATAGTTCTGTCTCGCAGTCAAGCGTTCGGTGAGGATGGCCAATTCACACCTCTTGTCTTCGTCCGTCCCTCTATCTAGGGCCGAAAGCATAAGGCATCGGCCTTCGGCTAATCAACTTATTTAGCCCCGATTGTCACATTTCTTCTCGACCGAAGAAATATAATCTGTTGCCATCAAGCCAGATGGCTTGGTGAACTGACAGACGCCTTCTGAACTGACGAGGGACGATACAACTCACTATTTTACTCCGCAGGAAGCATCAAAGCTCCTACCCGACATCAAGGTAAAGCTCCGCGAGATAATCGAGAGAAAGCGTCTCGCCGATTCACTGAAGTCAGAGGTGGAACATCTCCAACTTCTCGGATTTGAAGTGACAGAGTCGAGGGAGAAGTTACGCGAGCTAGACCTCGTCGTGAAGGACCTGATGCAGAAGATGGCCGAACTGGAAGATCTCGGGATTATCATCAGGGACATCGACAGAGGGCTGATTGACTTTCCGGCCGAGAAATTTGGAGACAAGGTTTTCCTCTGCTGGAAGTATGGTGAGCCCGAGATAGAGTATTGGCACAGCGTCAATGAAGGTTTCTCCCGCAGGAAATCACTGAGAACCCGGATGATTTCGCCCTAGGCGGGCCTAGGCCAACCCCACATCGGGTAAGGTTTTGTATTAGTGTCTTCCCTCCCTTTATTGTGGCATTGAAACGCGGTGCAGATCTGAAAGAGGGGGATATTGCTCCTGATTTCGTTCTCCCCTCCACCTCGGGTAAGGACGTTAGGCTCAGTGCGCTTCGGGGGAAGAAGGTCGTCCTGTACTTCTATCCGAAGGATGACACACCGGGTTGCACAAAGGAAGCGTGTTCGTTCCGTGATAGCCTCCCGACCTTCAGTGGCGCAGACGCCGTGGTTCTCGGCGTGAGCGGGGACTCCCTGGCCTCCCACAGAAGCTTCATCGAGAAGTACGGCCTCAACTTCACTCTGCTCAGTGACCACGACCTTAGAGTACACAAGCTGTACGATACGTGGAAGGAGAAGGAAATGTACGGGAAGAAGTACTGGGGCACTGAGCGCTCAACATTCGTCATCGATAGGGACGGAAAGATTGTGAGAATCTTCAGGAAGGTAAAGGTCGATGGGCATGAGAAGGAAGTGCTGCAGGCCCTCTCGTCCTAGGCTCTGGGCGAGCAAGATTCAGGTTTGGGTTCTTCTTTCGCTGGCGTCAAGGCGGGAATTATGGGCGGTGCCTTCTTCGCCGGCTCCATAGGAGTGTTCAACTATCTGCTCCTTCTTGTACTCAAGAGTTCGGTTCTGACTGTTCTCGCCCAGACTCAGGTGTGCTCAGGGGCATCGCCGACAAACAGCACGCAGGCGGTGGGGAATTGTTACGTGGCCCTGGTGTCGGTTCTGCTGCCTTTGACCGTCTTCCTAATCTTCATTGCGGTCATTGTCTTCGCCTTCCTTTTCGGATCTCTCTTCGAGAGCCTGCCGGGGAAGGGATACCGGACGAAGGCTTCAATCATCTCGTGTCTCGTCGTGCTCACTATGCTCTTCTTTGGACTCGAAGGCGTATCCACCGACACCACGCAGAGGCTGATCCTGATTGCCTTTGACATAGTAGCCGCAGCTGGCTTCACCCACATTCTGGGTACCTTCTACAGGCGCTATACATGGATCGTGGAATTCTCAACCCCGGAGTCTGATCCCCTCGAGATAGTAGTAGGCAGAAAGATCGCCAACGGAAAAACTCTTACCTTCTCCACGCGCTCTTCACACCGAATAGTTGCCCGCACCCCCGAAAGCAGGGTCTTCAAAGAATGGACAATTAGCGGCGGAGTATCAGTCGATGACGCCAGAAGCTACGAGACGGTGTTTCATGTTGAAGGGGATGGCCTGCTCAGGGCGAAGTCGGCGCCAGCGACCTGACCCACGACCCGCCCGCCTAGAAAGGGTCGGCAACTCGCTGGATTGTCAGATGGCTTCTTCCCGGACACAGTCCAGAAGTGGTCCGGATCCTCTTTTCGCATGAAACTTCGAAGCCGTCTCATTCTGGGAGCTAAACTAAACCTGGCGATGATGATTATCTAGGCACCATTTTCCTTTATTTAGGGTGGTATGTTCGCTATCATCCCGCTTTCCACAAGAACCTGAAGCATCTTTCGCGAGTGTTCGATTACTGACTTGGCGCGGTGATAGAGCTCCTCCTTGGACACGCTCTTGCGGGAGATCCCCTCGCGTTGTGCTTCTTCCCCAACGGCGGTTGCGACACGCGGAGATGCCTCCCAGTCGAGCATCGTTGGGATGATGTTGTCCCTCTTCAGTCCCTTCTCCCGTGCGAAGGCGGCCAACTCCTTTGCTGCCACTATCACCATCGTGTCCGTGATGGTCTTCGCCCTCACGTCCAGTGCCCCTCTGAAGATGGCGGGAAAGAGCAGGCTGTTGTTGACCTGGTTTGGAAAGTCCGACCTGCCCGTTGCGACTATCTCTGCCCCCGCGGCGGCCGCATCATGCGGCCACATCTCTGGAACCGGATTCGCGAGGAGGAACGCGATGCTGCGCCTGCTCATCACTCTGATGTCATCCTTCTTTACCATGTCGGGACCGGGCTTTGCCGCCGCTACGAGCACGTCCGCACCCTTAAGTGCGTTCCTGAGGGTCCCCTTCACCCTGTCGGCGTTCGTTTGAAGGGCCAATTCATACTTCCACCTGTTCCTCAGCTGAAGCTGGTCCATGTCATCCCGTTCCGCCTCGAGCACCCCCTTCGAGTCCACGAGGATGATGTTTCCGGGACTCGCCCCCGCTTCTATCAATAACCGGGTTGTTGCTATGTTCGCAGCCCCAGAACCGAAGAAGACCACCCTACTCTCTTTCAGGCTTCTTCCCGTCAATTCCAGCGCATTGTAGAGCGCCGCGAGTATCACTCCCGCCGTGCCCTGCTGATCATCGTGCCAGACCGGTATTGTCATTTCTCGCCTCAGCCTATCAAGGATCTCGAAGCATTTCGGAGATTCTGTGTCTTCCATGTTCACTCCACCGAGTGCTGGCTCGAGAGACTTCACAACCTTCACATATTCATCGAGCGTAGAAACCCTGATGGGAATTGGAAAAGCATCAACTCCGCCGAGGTACTTGTAGATCAGTGCTTTTCCCTCCATGACCGGATAGGACGCTTCGGGACCAATGTTACCTAGCCCGAGCACTCTGGTACCATCCGTGATGACCCCAATCGTGTTCCATCTGTTCGTATACTCGAAAGAAAGGTCTGGGTCCATCGCTATCTTCTTTGAAACGGCTGCAACACCGGGCGTATACCAGACTGAGAAATCATCTAGGGACCTGACGGGGACCTTGAGAGCAGTTCCAATCTTTCCTCCGTAGTAGATAGAGTACTTCAGTGCCTTGCGGGATGCGTCCTCGCCCCCCTGGTCTGTGTTCATTGCGTTCAGGCCGCAAGATGAGGGCTATTTAATCAGCGCAAATTCGCATGTTTCCCCTACCGGGTCAGGGTGAAATCTCGGTCTGGGTGTGCCGGGGAGTACTACGGGGGTTGCATAGGATCTGATGCCGCGTCTCAGTACCTCCGTGTGCCTACGTGCGTGAAGCTCCGACGACTCAAAACACTTAACGCTTCGCCGTAGGTCGCAGAAACGCGTGAACACTCCTTGGATACCAAGCTGAAGAATCACGCTCATGATAATCAGAGTCGGTTTGTGAAGGACATCATTAGGCTGGCTTCGCAGCCCAGCGTCTCCGCGAGGAATGAAGGGATCGAAGAGTGCGCACAATTGGTTGCGAGAATGATCGAAGAGATAGGGGGCAAATCCAAAATCATCAGAATGGATGGTGCTGGTCCACTCGAGTCGCTCCAAGAAGACCATGCTCTTCTACAATCACTATGACGTGCAACCCGAGGTTCCCATCGAGCTCTGGAAGTCTCCTCCTTTCGAGCCGGAGATCAGAGAAGGGAGACTTTACGGAAGAGGTGTCTCGGACGACAAGGGCGAATTCATCGCAAGGCTGAAGCTGATTGAATCATACATCAAAGTGAACGGGGAACCACATTGTAACATTAAGTTCTGTGTTGAAGGCGAGGAGGAGACAGGGAGCATTCATCTTGACAACTACGTGGCCAAGAACCCTGAACTGTTCAGGGCCGACGCCGTCATCTGGGAGTATGGCAAAGTCGACGAAGAGGGCAGGCCGTTGGTGCTGAGGTAAGAGTGCGCTGCCACGCTCGAATTGCTTCGGGCAGGAAACACGCACCCTCCCTCCCAAACCCGGCGTGATACTTTCGCATCACCGGGCTTTCACCCCTACGTCCTCCGTCCTCTTCTTGTGCATTGGATGGATTGATTTCAGCTACCTATTCTTGGGCAGCTTACTGTGGCATGTCGCGCACAATGTCTGAAGGTTTTCGACTCGGTGCACGACCGTCGGGTCGAAAGCCGTTCCTTTGGGGACACGTTCGATGTGGTGCGCCTGAAGGTTCTCTCGACTGCCGCACCGGGTACACTTCCATCCATCCCTCTCAAACGCCAGAAGGCGGTTGGCGAGATAGATTTCATCATTGTACTCGGGCGCAATCGGTTGGACGTTGGGCACATCTACGATTGGGTCATTTTCTTCTGAGACACTGGTTGTATAGACTGCCGCTGATGTATGGATTTCTGATTGACCTGTATTTCCAGATGAGTTTGTGATTCAGGGAGGTGTGCATACTCCTGTTGGAGGTCATCCGGAAGAGTTCGGCCTTTACAGGCGCCTCTCTGGACGACCACCCTACCATTCGTAAGCACTTCTGACAGTACTTCCTGACGCCTATCTGGTACTTTCTACAGTACCACCGTCCTAAACAGGCGTTCAGCCAGGAAGTCTCCTGTCCTGAATTGCTGATGCGAGTTGACTGCTCTGTAGTAATTTGACCATCCCCTCAAGACCCTGTTCATGGCCGCAATTTTCATCTGGGGGTCATCACCCTCTGCGCTCCGACCCCAACATCATTTGCAGTTTGTTCTTGAGACGGGATAGATTTCTCTGTGTTGGTCTTATTCTGACACAACTATGGTGATCTCATTTGTACCCGTTGGATATGGAATCCGAGAAAATCGAATCCGTCCTCCAGTGGGATGACTCTTGTCTTTTCTGCGGACAGGTTCAGCTTGAGCTTCTCCTTAAAGAAACTCCGTATGTTGTCCATGGTAGCGGCGGCCCCTTCCTTCGTGCCTTTTACACTCAGGATGAAGTCATCCGCATACCTGAACAGCACACAGCTGGCCTGCCCTTTCTTCTGTCGTGATCTCTCTGCATGTGAGAGAGTTTGCCCCAGTGTTCATACCAGTACTGGTCAAACCCATTGAGGTAGATGTTGGCTAGCAGCGGCGAAAGGACACCACCTTGCGGGGTTCCTTTCTTGATCTTGTACTCGGATGCCTTTCTCGATGACGGATGCCTTTAGGAATTGACGAATCAGCCACAGGACTCTGGTGTCGGCTATCCTTTTTTCGACAGCTTGCATCAGTATCGCGTGGTCGATGTTGTCGAAGCACCCTTCGATGTCTCCCTCGATGACCCATTCGTATCGACATATTGCTGTCCCCGTACCGATACATCGGCAACACGCACTCCAACGTGCTTCGCTCAGGTCTGAAGCCATTAGAGTTGGGCAGGAAGTCGGCCTCGAAGATTGGCTCTAACACCATCTTCAAGACCATCTGCACCACCCTATCTCTTATCGTCGGAATGCCTATTGGTCGCTCCCCTCCATTTGCCTTT
This sequence comes from uncultured Nitrososphaerota archaeon, assembly GCA_963836465.1. Classification (GTDB taxonomy): domain Archaea; phylum Thermoproteota; class Nitrososphaeria; order Nitrososphaerales; family Gagatemarchaeaceae; genus CAWIJZ01. The sequence continues at coordinate 49,439 of CAWIJZ010000046.1, read as the reverse complement.
GGAATGTACTTCCTCAGGACTGGGGAGGGGCAGTAGGTTCGTTGTTTCAGTTCTGTCCGCAGTTCCTCGATGAACCTGGCTCTAGCGGACGGTTCGTGCAGGTCAAACCCACACATTCCATCCACGCCTGAAGTTTTCGCGCCAGTGTTGTCGAGGACTGCATCCAGGGCTGAGTTGAGCCACTCTCGTTTCCAGAGTAGCGGATGTAGGTTGTAGAAACGTTTGTGTTTTCGTAGTGTTGCGATTCTGGCGAGTCCACTCTGGATGGCGAGAACGGCTCTGCCTTCCCTCTTGCGAGGGACTACCGACGATTGCTCATCGGTTTTGTTGTATAAGCCCATTCTCTCACCTCCTTTTGTGTTTCGTGGACTGTATCCATCCTTTGCACAGTTCGGACTTCGGATTTCGGGCTAGAGTCCTTCCCCACAGGTCGGTAATTAGCCGACTTTCAGGGTACTATGACTCCTCGGAGCCAACCCAGTCAAATCGGACGCAGCTGTCCTATCCGCTCACCTTTCGATGAATGGCAGACCGGGTTGGGTCTCACGTTCTGTAAGGAGCACGTCTGCAGACGGATTTAGGCACCCACCAGTAACCGGGAGGATTCCGTCACGTCGGACGGTTCTCGCCTTCCATTGGAAGGGGATTTGCCATTCCTTGAAGGACATAGGGATGGTAACCCTCCATGTCGTGCGCCATTCTATCCCAGTGTCTTCGCACGACTTCACCCCTACCTGTTGTGGGTTCCTTATCGTTGCCATGTCCGTCCTTAGGTCGCCGCCTCGAATGCCTAGGCTGCACTCTTATCGGCTGTCTACGTCTGGGGCTAGCCCCATGCTGGCCTCTGCTCGGAGTCCAACACGCCAGACGACTTTCACCTTTGGGAGTCCTGACCTCACGGTCGAGGACGCCCAGCCCTACCTACTGCATTCGTGTACTGGCTATGGAAAGATGAACTGAGCCGAGATGGTCGTTGTGTTTGAAAAGTCGTTCGAGTTGACGTTTGTTGTCCACTGGAAGCTGAAGCTAACGTTGACGCTTCCCGCTTGGACTTGCTGGTACATGAGGCCAGAGTCACAACCGGGAGCATACAAGGTGTAGCTTTGGCCCTGATTGAGGGCCACAATCTCAGTTGTCCCAGCACAAAGTTGTGAGGTGACTGAGTGAAGGACCGAAGAATTCGTGGGGACTGAGGAGGAGAGTTCCCCAGTGCCCCCGTCGATGTAAACTGTGGAGTTGCCGATGTTCTCGACGGTGACCGCGAAGTAGACATACAACTGGCCATTCACGGCACCGCAATTTTGGCAGACTTGCTGCGTAGCTTGGATGGAGTTCACCTGCACCTGACCAGTGGGAGCATAGGTGAATGACCCGCAAAGGGTCGTGTTTGAGAAGCAGGTGACTGTCGACGTAACAGTCGTAATGGAGGTCGTGATTGAAGTCGAGGTGGTTGTTGAGGTAATTGTCTGCGTTGACGTGCTCTTGCTCTGACTAGCGTTGACTTGGGAGTACTCAACGATTGTCAAGGAGGCGAACACCAAAGTCAGTATGACAAAGATACCCAACAGCAGATTCTTAGTATTCACGTCACATCAATCTCTGGTGGTGCTCAGTGGTACTTAGTCCTATACTTTAGTACAGCCGTTGCAGTCCTTCGGGCATTGCTCCTTACAGCAGGGAAGTAGCGTCCTATCGGCTACTTCCTTTCGTGACGCGCACCCTCGGGGTAAAGGGCATGATCTATCTGGACCTCATCGTTAGGACCCTGGGGCTGGACGCTCATAGCAAGTACGCGGCCGTGTTGCCGAGTCCGGTGTGGAGGTTGGTCAGGCTTCTCAACCTCATCAAGGACGCGAACGAAAGGATTCTGATTCCTGGGTGGTACGACCAAGTCGAGCAGCTATTGGATGACGAGCTCAAGATTCTGGAGCGAGAGCATTCCGAGGCTTACTCGCTACTGCAGATCTACTCCGCTGTAGAGTTCGCCGGGAAGATATCTCCCGCTTCCGCCAGGAAGGCCCTGGTTGCTGGACCAACGGCCAACATCGCAGGCATCTGGGCGGGCTACACTGGTCCAGGGACGAAGACCGTCTTGTCAGCCGAGGCTAGGTGCAGGATAGACTTCCGTTTGGTCCCAAGCCAAGACCCACAGACTCTGCTCAGGAAGTTCAAGGCCTTTCTGAGCCAGAATGACTTTTCGGACGTCCTGGTGAAGGAATCAACCATGGAGCCAGCGGCCAGGACCAGCTACAAAGACCCGCTCGCCCAGGCATCAATCAAGGCGGCTGAAGAGGTCTACGGGAAGAAACCAGTCATTGAAGTCTCCAGAGCGGGCACGGGGCCGCTCTACGTCTTCACAAGACGTTACGGGATTCCCGGGATAGACATAGGCATCTCTCCACCTGACGCGGCTCTCCACGCCTCGAACGAGAGCATCAGGCTCGACCTATTTGAGAAGGGTATGCTGTGGATAGGTCAGACTCTCGAGAAGTATCTGGCGGTGGCCCGCTAGCCTACCACTTGTCCTTGCGTCCCTCGAGGAGACCCCTCCCGATGTGTATGTTGTCTATGTGCTTGAAGAGTTGCTCGTTGTTCGCCATCACTTGCCCACAATACGGGCAGAGGAATCTCTTGACCGGCTCAAGCTGGGGAAGCGGTACCTGTCCCGCGACATCACCGCCAACGAGGGCCCACCTGTTTATCAGTCCAACAAGCTTCCTGCCCCGCTTCGCCGTAACGTCCTTTGTCGTGACGGCCAACCTTCTTACGCCGTTCTTGACCATCATGCGTATCGCGTCTCCGACCGTCGCAGAGTAGTCTATCGTCAGAATAGGAAATGACATCACCTGCCAGAGCTTCGTCTTGGTCGGATCATTCCCGGCCGCAACCGCCTTCAGGATGTCCCTCTCGGTCAGTATTCCTGTTGGCTCATTGTCCCGAGTGACAAGTAGGGCGCCCATCTCGTCCCCAACCATCTTTCTTGCGGCCGCCACTACGGTCTCACCTTCGTCAAGACTTGCGAATGTCTTTACGTAGTTCGAGATCGGTGCTTCGAGATCCAGCATCTTGTTTCTGGAGGCTACCTTGTTGAGACCCAACTTCCCACTCCTGCATTGTCAGTTGGGGTCGCGTCATTATTAAGAGCATCTTTGCCTGCCGGTCTATCTGAACATCGCGGCGTCGCGACTTCGGACAAAGATTTCAGTATCTGTCGATTGAATACAATCCAGCCATTCTTAGCGCGAGTTCGACAATTTCCGTGGGATTATTGGCGAACAAATAGAGGCTGGGCTCTATTCCCGAACCACCGGAGGCGATGACGCTGTCAAAGCTTTCATGGACTTCTCGCATCCTCCGAGCAAGCGCCTCCACGACTGGGTCCTCAGCCCTCGAATACTCTCCTCCAATCCTCAGTGTCTTCAATCCGAGTTTGCTCACAACCTCTTCCATTCTTTCATCGTATCTTAGGTTCATGGCGGCTTTGCGCTCCTTCATTCTCACCCTGATCTGGAGGAGCATCTTTGCGAGGTGAGTCGATGCCCCGAACTCGGGCTTCATGAAGGCTCTCGCCCTATCGCGCACCCTGACTATCCTTCCTGGTATCGCGACTATGTCGTCAACCTTCGACGCCTCGCCGAAGGCGTACGCGATGTTCACGGAGACCTCTGGCATGACGTGCACGAACACACTCGACGACTCTATCATCGTCACGGCTCTCGCAACAGCCTCGACGGCCTCCGAACCTTCCCACCGTCCGGCGCCAAAAGCCCTCATGCAGATATCACACTGTGCGAGGAATGGGTACTTCGTTCTGTGAGCGGAGCACAGGAGACCCCTCCCGAGGAGGTGGCTCCAGATCGAGTAGAGGGTGCTGACCGCATAGACCTGGTTCTTCTTGAGGTCCTCCGAGAGTAACGAACAGTAACGCTCACCCTCCTCCGATGTGACGCCCAGACGCGATAGTGCCCTGACCTGGTTCTCCCTATCTTGCGAAACATATAGGCTGACAGACGCCTGTGTGATTCCAAGGAGGCTCGCAATCCTGGACTGCGAGAATCCCTCATCATGAAGCCTCCTGGCCACCATGGCTCTCATCGCGGGCAGGAATGTCTCCACCATCATCTCGCAAGGAGGATGCATGTATAAGTCACTTATCGACCTACTTATAAAGTCCACAGACCCGCCTGACCAGTAAGCCCATGTCGGAGGTAACGGATGTTCCTCACACAAAGAGCGTTAGAGACCAACTGGGTCAAGCCGGAGTGAGCGTTAGGCTGGCGCTCACGGCCGTCTTCGCGGCCTTGATTGCTGTCGGGACAATACTCTCTATTCCACTCCCGCCCCCCCTATTCGAGATCACTTGGGGTCCTCCGATCTATCTCGCACTAGCTCTGCTTTCAGACCAGTGGACTGCCTTCTCCGCCACCGCGATAGGCTCATTCATTGGGGAAGCGTATAACGTGGCGACGAGGGGTGGTCCACCAATCTACGCAGTGGGGATGGTCTGGGCCAGAGCACCTGAGGTCTTCATCGTCGGCTGGGCCAGAAGGAGGGGGTGGAAGGTCATCGCTGCTGCGATGGTTCTCGCCACGGTATTCGAGACGCTCGCCTTCCTGATACCGGACTGGCTCTTCTACAGTTACGGCATTTTCGGGTACGGGTCACCAGTCAGTGTGGTCACGGGATTCTATACGGCACTACCTGACGTGTTTACGATGGTGGACCTCGTCTACATTCCAATCGCATTTGCACTGGTACGAGCTGCAGCCCCCGCCTTCAAGAGGCTTGGATTCGCATAAACAGCTGTAGGCTGCTCAGTCCAGACGAGGCGTATCAGGCCCTGGGGAATAGCTACGCAGGGATCCCCGATGGTAGGCTGAACTGACGAGCACCGTGTTCTTGGTTGGCTATCGAGTGGCCGCAGATCGCTGCTTCCAAGCCTTCGCTCGCTCGCAGAACGACTCGATTTCATCCTCTGTGCGAGGACACTGCTTGTAGTGAAGCACAACCTCCCGCAGGGCTTCCTCCATCGGCGTCGGTTCTCCAGGACAAAGAGCGTCAAGCTGTGCTCGCACCTCGGCTAACGGTTGCCAGACATCTGGCGGGATTCGCAGTGGTACGCCATTCTTACCTGAGGGCATAAGCACTCTTCGCATCCCTTATGTATATCTGGCTTTGGGTGCCCCCAATAAGAAAGGCAACTGATACCTCTCTTTCACATCATTAAAATACAAGACCTCGCGCGGGCCGCCGTTGTCTCTGGACGCCGGAAAACACACATCGACTCACGGCGACGCGGTGGGCCTAGGACACTCTGTTTCCTTGGGAGTGAGTATTCATGCGACGACACACGCCAAGGTGTACGGCTACATTCGGACACACCCGGGCGCCCACCTGAGAAAGATCTGCAGGGGCCTGGATTCTCGCCGTTGGTGACGTACAATATCACTTGTACAAGCTGGAAAAGGAGGGGGCGATTCGTTCCGCGAGGCGAGGGCTCTACAAGTTCTTCTACCCGAGCAATCTGTTCGCAGACGGACAGAGTAACATTCTGGGCACTCTCTCTCTCAGGAGACGCCGAGGGAACTCCTGCTCAATCTGATTCGGTCACCTGGCGCGAATCAAGAAGGGCTTGCGCGGCTCGCTGGCCTCACCCAACCAACTGTATCCTGGCACATGAAGCGCTTGGTTGATGTCGGGATAGTCACAAAGGAGCAGAGAGGTCGGTCAGTAGTGTACCGTGTGACCGGTGATGCAGGTGAGATAGCGAGTTTGATCAAGAACTTACCACCCCACGGTCTGGGAGAGGTGATCCAGCAGGCTCACGGACATGGCGCTCACGTTGGCTGGCGGTGAAGACAAAGCATAATGATCCCAATCATGCAATTTTCTCCCTTCGAGAGACTTGACCGCGGATTCGAGACTCAGGAATTACTCAACCTATTCGTGGCTGTTTTTGCTCTGGTGTTGTTCGCAATATCGCTAACCGCCTACCAGAGGTCGAGTCTCAGGAGACTACTTTTCGTTTCCTCTGCGTTCGGGTTGTTCGCGGTCAAGGTTCTAATACAGCAGCTGGCTTTCTTCATATTCGCCTTTGGGTTCCAGACTGAGCAAATCATCTCAACAGTGCTGGACTTCATTATACTGCTGTTATTCTTCCTTGCGCTGGTTGTAAACAAGTAGCTGCCGACTAGGGTGGCGGCGGCCTCGCTCCCACCACTATCGGAATCACATGATAGCTCCCTGCTCTCACTATCCCTACCTCTATGACGTTTCCAGGAACCACGTGCTCCTCCATGTACGACGCAAGTCCGTCATAATTGACGATTCTAGTTCCATTTATGGAGACAATGATGTCGCCACCGATGAGGTAGCTCTGCTCTTCGATTGTGACCTGGTGGCTCCCGCTCACGAGTCCGGCCTTCTGCGCAGGACCCCCTGTGACGAGATTCTCTATTAGAACGCCGTACGTTACGTTTGCGCGAGTCGCCTGAGACAGCTGAAAGTTCATGTCAACACCCGCGATGCCGATGTACGGGTGGCTGTTGTAGCTCCCACTGATAACGAGCGGTCCGACCTCGCGTATGATCGCGTCGGAGGGGATGGCGAACCCCAGTCCCTGTGAACCGCTTACAGTCGCCGTCGTAATGCCGACAACCATTCCCGCCGCGTCGAGAAGCGGTCCACCCGAGTTCCCGGGGTTGATCTGAGCGCTGAATTGAATGACGCCTGCGATTGCGAAGTTCCCCGCCGTCGTCTCGTTGATTGTTCTCCCCAACTGACTTACGATGCCAACAGTCATGGAACCCGAGAGACCGAAAGGATTGCCTATCGCTACAACGGGCTGTCCCACCTGAAGTGATGACGAAGGGTAGAGTGTCAGCGGGTGAAACTCGGAACTCGGAGCATTCTGAACACTCAGAACAGCCAGGTCGCTGTAAGCATCCTTTCCAACCACAGTGGCGGGGTAGGCGTCTCCGTTCCAGAATGTAACGGTAATGTTGGCAGCTGAATCGATAACGTGGAAGTTGGTTACCACATAGTAGGACCCTCCTTGGTTCACAACGAATCCGGATCCCAGTACCTCCTCAATTGCTGTGCCCTGCTGGAAGAGGGTTGAGACTTGAGTTGCGACAAAGCCGTCTACGGTAACAACACTCCCGTTTGCACTCCTGTAGAGGAGGGTCGTGTTAAGTCCTGAGGAATTCACAATGGGCCCCGGCTGGGCCACGAACGACGTGGTGACGCTTGTCTGTGTCACCGTGTTCGTTGTGGGTGTCAGCCCCCGCCCCGAAACGGAGTACCCCAAGAACCCACCGGACGCAAGTGAAATTGCGATCAGCAGTACTGCTACCCACACAGGAATGAACCGGGACCGCTCTGATGTCTGTTCCATCAAACAGAAGGCAGTTTAGTGATTGGTTTATAATCCGATTGGTACGATCCTCCAAGTTGGGCTCTGAGAACGAGCTTCACATCAAGCTGGTTGAGAAGATTGAGGAACATACTGTTTCCAAATCCTCAGCCGTGAGATTGTGTAGGCAAAGACGAAGCCGATTGCCACGGCGACCAGGTAAGCTACTGAATAGAATATTACAGTCGAGAGCAGGAGAGTAAGGACGTACTGGATGATGGTGGCAGCCGAGGCATTGAGGAAGTACTTGTAGAACCGCTCGCGGGACAGAAGCGGGGAACGGAAGACGACCTCGGACTTCCAGACGAAGTCTGTGAAGATGGAAGTCAGAACAGCAACAAGGGTTGAAACCGGGAGAGGAAGAAGCAGGTCGTGCGTGAGAAGGTAGAGCCACCCATCAATCATCACGGCATTCACCGCCCCGGTCCCGGCATAGAGAATGGAGAGGCGGTTCACGTAGAACCCAAGAATACCCCTAATCTTGGCTACCATCTAATCAATCTCCTATCCCTTCGCCGAAAGGACGACGATGTAATCTGTAGGTGGCAGAGCAAACGCTTGCCGGCGTAGCATGACGGTCGGATGAGGCTGCCTGTCGGCTTTTAGTGCCACATCTTTTTCTCCACCGAACGAAAGGAGCTTCTCGAACGGCAATTCAGCGACTTCAAAAATCTCCACGACGCAGAGACCGAGTACAACGAATGAGGCCGTTGGGGCGTATTTGTTCTTGGGGAGTCGAGGACTCTGCCTCAGGTCGGAGCGTTCCATGCTGCAGTTTTGCCCACACGGTGAACGTCTTATAGAGCTTGCTAACCCCGAGGCCCTCTCCACTAGCTGGTAACTACCTCAGAATGTCTGAGGTAGGGTGAGTCGCAGAACTTCAGAATGGTTTGACGTGAGAGTAATTGGTTTCTTCGCTGGTTACGAATTCGAGAAGTGCCGCTGTTCCTTCGCTGTTGGCCTTTCTGACACGTCCCATTGCGGCAGCGATCTCCTCCGGATCATCAACACGTTCGGCGTATCCACCCATGGCTCGCCCCATCTCCGCGTAGTTGCCACCGAAATGCCTTGTCTCGAGGCTCTCGCGGGAGACCGGAATTGTCTCCTTGCTCCGGCAACAGGGCAGAGCTCCTCATGACGATTGTGGTTATCGGTATCCCACATCGGACGGCCGTCTCGAAGTCCAGACCAGTCATGCCGAAGGCGGCTTCTCCCATGAAATTAACGCAGAACTTACCGGGGTCGGCCAGTCTGGCACCCATGATAAGGCCCAACCCTGCGCCTAGGGCATGAGACTCTCCCCAGCCGATGTAACTGTGTGGCAGCGTAGCGACGTAGAACGGAGAGAGCTGATCGCGGGTGCTGCCAACGTCATGAGTGACGATCGCTTCCTCCGGTCTTACGGTCCTCATCAACTCCCAGATTATCCTGTAGGGGTTTATCGGAACCTCCTTGGAGGTGAGCTTGGGGATCCACTGGTTCAGCCATTGCTCCCTGCTCTGTCTGATTGCAAGCTCCGTCCTGCGGTCACGTTTCTCGTCGTTTTCAACCCCTTGTTCCTTCAGAGCGAATATGATTTGTCGCAGCACCAGTTTGGCGTCCCCTACCAGCGCGTAGTCTGCTCTGTAGTCTTTGTTGATGTCAGCAGGATCGTTGGTCGAGTGTATTATTGTCTTTCTAGGAGGTATCACGAGCGTGAGTCCTCCGCCATGGCGTGTAAGGCCGGTACCAACAGCAAAGACAACGTCGGCCCTTTCCATGAAAGCCACGACTGGTCCAGTTGCGGTCCACGCCCCGGTCCCCAACGACAGGGGGTGATTCTCGGGGAAGACGCTCTTTCCTCCCAACGTGGTCATGACAGGGATGCGCAGAAGCTCTGCTAGCTCGCGTAGTTCCTGTGACGCCTCCGCGTAGAGAACCCCCTGTCCTGCCAGAATCACCGGGTTCTGCGAGTCAACGAGTGCTCTCACAGCGGTCCTCACGTCGTCTGGATCTGCAGCGCTCACAGTGCGCTTCACCGGTTCGTATGAATCCGGAGATAAATTCAATGTCCTCCAGGGCGAGATCGGCGGGTATCTCCACCAGCACCGGGCTGAGGCGACCGTTCCTTAGCTGGCTGAAGGCTCTCCTTATGACTGCTGGTGCCTCATCAGAAAGGCTAACCTGTTCTGCGTGTTTCGTTACCCTGGAGTAGGACCGAACGGAGCTGAAGTGAGGGCGAACCTGTGCCCTGCCCAACTTGTGTCCGATGGAGAGCAGGAGAGCGGGGACTGAATCAGAGAAAGCAGTGACCACACCCGTGAAAGCATCCTCCGCTCCCGGGCCGAACTCCATCGTGAACACTCCGATGCGTCTACCGCTTGAGACGCGTGAAAATCCGTCCGCTATGCCTACGCCCACTCTCTCCTGCCGGCAGACTATCAACTTCATCTCGCTGTTCGCAGCCGCTTCCGTGAGAGACGTTGAACGGAAGCAGACAAGGAACTCGACGCCCTCCTTTCGCAGTATCTGGACCACAGCGTCGATGGCGCGCATGACTTAGATAGCCCGAATGTGTTGTTACACGCTATCGTATAAGAGTCTTATTCGCCATCTCAAGCGACTCGATATCATTGTTCCGCGGTCTGTTTGTGGCACTCCTCAGCCACGCTGGGGAATCTTTCTCACACGTTGTTATTCTGTGGTCGCCCCCCTTCACGAGCTGAACTCATGCTCGTGTGACGATCACCTGAGATTACCAGGTGATAGCATAAGCTACACCTGTCCTCGGCGAAGCTGCCGCGCGTATGGTCCCATCTACCGGGCTGATGCTGACCGCCGTAACCCTGCAATTGGTACCCCATGGTCCAACGACCTCAACATCGTGTCCCCTCCTGCGCAGCTCTTCGATCACCCCGTTGCCAACTCTATCCTCTATTACGACCCTCCGCGGGAAGGCCTCCCTCGGATAAAACGAGCTCGGGAAGTGCAGGCTGTGCATCAGTGGAGCCTCTGTTGCTTCCTGCATACTCATCCCGAATTCGGCGAAGTTCAAGTAGAATTGCAGCGTCCACTGATCTTGCATGTCTCCTCCCGGCGTTCCGAATGCGAGCAGGGGTCTTCCATGACTGTCAGTCACCAGGGAGGGCGTCAGCGTCGTCCTTGGCCTCTTCCCTGGACGAAGCGAGTTGTTTCTGCCTGGGTCAAGGTAGAACATCTGGGCTCTCGTCCCCAGGGGGAACCCTAGTCCACCAATCAGAGGCGAGCTGCTTATCCAAGCCCCACTCTGCGTGGCGGAGACCATGTATCCCTCCTTGTCCACCACATCTAGGTGAACGGTGTCATGGGCAGCGCCAGTTCCTCCGGGATGAGGTGCCACGTTCCCCGGCGTGAGTTCTGACGACGCATTGTTCATGTCAACAAGTCTTCTTCTTTGTTCCGAATACTCCTCAGACAGAAGAAGGTCGAGGGGTACACTGTCGAAGAGAGGGTCCCCGTAGTACATTTCCCTGTCCGCATAGGCCAGCTTGAAAGCCTCGATGAGGACGTGCAGATAGTCCACACTGTTATGCCCCATCCCTGCAAGGTCATACCCCTCCAGAATCTTGAGAGTCTCTAGAAATACAGGTCCCTGCGACCAGGGACCGCACTTGCAGACTCTTTGCTCCTTGTAGTCTATGCAGACGGGCTCTTCAATCCTCGTAGAATACCTGCCCAGATCTTCCTTGGTCAGGAAACTCCCGTGCCTGTCACCCGTGGAGTCCATCACCTTCGTCCCAAGTACGAAGTCTTCAATCTGCTGTGCTATCTCGCCTCTGTAGAACAGGTCATTGGCGGCTTCCAGTCCCGCTGTTCTGCCTTTGTGGATGGCCATTCGCTCAGCCTCAACTAGTCTTCTGAAGGTCAGAGCCAGGTCGGGTTGCCTGAATACCTCGCCCAAGTCTGGCACTCTCCCGCCAGGAAGAAAAACTCTCGCAGTGGTTGGATATTCTCTGAGGAACGTTTCGGCATTTGATGCTATTATCCCATGGAGCTGATTCTCCTCACCGTACATCGAAAACCCTGACTCTGCCAGCTGAATCGCTGGTTCGAGAACCTGCTTGAGACTGAGTCTTCCGTACTCCTTCAGCACCGTAATCCAAGCACTTACTGTAGCTGGGACTGTGGCAGCCAGAAGGCCATCACCAGGAATCAGCGGAATGCCCATCGACCTGAACCATTCTATGGTCATCCGCTCGGGTGCGGGGCCTTGGCCCGAGATCGCCACAACTCTCTCATCCTTCGGCGAGTACAGCAGCATTGGAACTTCCCCTCCGATTGTATTGTTGTGAGGCTCGACGACAGATATCGCGAACCCGACGGCCGCCGCCGCATCAATAGCATTACCTCCCAGATAGAACGCATGGTGTCCGGCCACCGTGGCGAGATAGTGGCTTGATGCAACGGCCCACCTTGTCCCCTGGAGTTGCGGTCTGGCGACGAACCGATCTTGCAACGATTCGAAGTGGCCTATATCGCGGTTAAACTTTGCCTTCTACATCAGGCCGAGCCATCGGCGCCAGAGAGGGGCCACCCACAAACCCTAAAGCTTCCTCGGGGAAGCCAAATCTCATGACAAAAAGGATCGTCGACAGCGAAAAGCTTCCCAAACCATTCGCGCAGTACTCGAACGCGGTGGAGGCTGGAGGCTTCCTTTTCGTAACGGGGCATGTTGGATTGGACCAAAGAACTGGGAAACTCGTGAAGGGAGGAATCGAGGCGCAGACTAGAGCTACGTTGGATACGATAAAGACCTTGGTGGAGGCGGGCGGACTTACACTTGACGATGTGGCATGCGTGAACGTCTACCTGGCTGACTACAAAGACTTCCGGAAGATGGACGAAGTGTACAAGGAGTACTTTCCGAAGGACCCACCCGCGAGAACCTGCGTGAAGGCCAGCACGCTCAAGGGGATGTTGGTAGAAATCAACGCAATAGCCTATAGATCCGGGTGAAGCAGAGAACTCTGCGAGAGGCACTTGGCTTTCATACAGCGAGTCGAGACATGAATCGCCTTTCCTTCGGGATCCGTTGCGTCTGGTGCAAGCATGAGTACCAGCCCAACTCGGACAACCTCTCATGTAGCAAGTGTGGCGGAGCTCTGGAGGTGATCTACGATTACGAGGCAATCAGATCCAGAAGTTCCAAACTGTCGGCGAGGGGTGGCGTGGGGGTATGGAGGTACGGCCCTCTGCTTCCGTTGACAAGTAAGACGCCCGTTATCACGCTGGGAGAAGGGGGAACACCTCTCATCCGGGCACAAGCCCTCGAGAAGGAACTTGCGGATGAAGGAACTCTACGTCAAGGACGAGTCGAGGAACCCCACTCTGAGCTTCAAGGACAGGAAGTCTACTATCGCTATTAGTAAGGCGGCAGAATTCAAAGCTAAAGGAGTTGTGAATACAACGGCAGGTAACGCAGGTGCGTCGGTTGCCGCCTATGCCGCGAAGGCAGGACTCCCAGCATACATTTTCACGTTCCGTGGCATCTCCACGGCTAAGCTCGCAAAACTCATCTCCTACGGGCCGCGAGTCTTCAGAACAAGGGTGCCTCCCAACGATGTTGTACAGTTTGCCGCGAACTTCTGTGCGAAGCGTGGCCTTCTCAACCTGACAGCTTCTTCCCGGTACAATCCGTATTCCAAAGAGGGAGCAAAGACGGCCCTCTTCGAGATTTACGAGAGCATGAGAAACTCGGTTCCCGATGTGATTATCATTCCCGTTGGCACTGGAGGCAATATCTCTTCGTATTTCAAGGGGTTGAAGGAGCTAAGAGCGCTTGGGCTAATCGGAGACTACCCGAGGTTGATTGGCGTGCAGGCGATGGGATGCGCACCCCTTGTGGAAGCTTTCGAGCGCAATCTGAGGCCGGATGAGATCCCCACCATCACAAATGCAAGAACAATCGCGCACAGTATCTTGGACGATTGGCCGCCCGATGGAGACCAGGCGCTCCTCGCTATACGAGAGACCGGAGGCGCCGCGGTGAGCGTGACGGATAAGGAGATCCTGAATGCTATGAAGAGCCTCTCCGCCCATGAAGCCCTCTACCTGGAACCCGCTTCGGCATCGCCATTAGCCGCATTGAGAAAGCTTCTCTCGAGGGGCGATGTTCATCGGGACGATAGCGTGGTGATCGTGGCGACGGGTTCTGGTTCCAATCAGCCGGACGCGACCATCAAAGCTTGGGGAACTCCCTCCACGATCAAGCTTGACATGGCGGAGGTCCAGTTGGCGAGAGAGCACTAGGCCGGGGGAGGCACGTGTACTAACTCGGATTTGTCGACGGTAGTCTCCCAGCACTTGCAAGATGCGTTGGCAGCGCTCAGGCGGTCATTTGTTTCGCCTGTGGCCAATCATCGAACAAGAGCCAAGTGGTTTATCTATCCCAGGGTCAAAGCCCTACCTTCGAACGGTTTGGTAACGAGAGAGAGGCTTAATGCGAAGAAAAGGCGCCGGCGCATTCTCTGGATTTCTGTTATTATCGTTGTTGCGGCCCTTATCGTTGTAGTCGCGCTGATAGCAACCTCTTCACAGTCAGGCGGCGCCCTCACTAAATTCATCAATCAACCTGTTTCACCAGCGGTCTCTCAGTCCCTCTCAGGCGTGAGTGATTCTACACTCGCCGCGGTTGGTGCTGGCCAGCACGTGACAGCTCCCTCCACCATATCGGGACAGCCACTGACGAATGATAGCAAGCCAGAGGTCTTCTACGTCGGCGGGGACTACTGTCCCTATTGTTCAATAGAGAGGTGGGGTATCGTGGTCGCCCTCTCGAAGTTCGGCAATTTCAGCAACCTGCAGTATATGCTGTCCTCCTCGACGGATGTGTATCCGAACACGCCAACTTTCACCTTCAGAAGTGCAACGTACAGCAGTCCGTACATCTCCTTTGTGGCGGTAGAAGAATTCGGATCGGATTCAACTACAGTGGTACAGGCGCTTTCCTCGGACCAGCAGGCACTGGTCTCGCAGTATGACTCGGGGGGAAGCATCCCATTCCTAGACATCGGAAACAGTTACACTGTCGTCGGCGCACAGATCAATCCGGACACAGTTACGGGACACAACTGGACACAAATAGCCTCGGCGTTGAACAATCCGAACAGTTCTATCGCGATGAACATAGACGCTGCGGCAAACTACATCATAAGTGCGATCTGCAAGGTCGATGGAGGAAAGCCAACCAGCATCTGTGGTCAGTCTTATGCCATCCTAACACTGGCGTTTCTGCCTCAGGGAAGTTCGTCGTCCAGCACGAATCTACTCCTGTCGGTCAGGAAAGACGAAAGATGGACTATCTGACGAATTTCTACCTTAGCCTCTCGGCAGTCGGAACGGCAGTCGTTGTCTACCACTCCAATAATGAAGTATCGCAGAATTTCAGATTCTGCGACGTCAGTAGCAGTATTTCATGTAGAAATGTTTTCGCCTCGAGCTTGTTCGGATCGGTTCCATCCGCCCGGTTTGCGAGACCATGTACATCATCAATTACGCCATGACGATACTGTGCGCCACTGTCGCAACTAGATAATCATGAATGGGCAGGCGCGGGGTGAGTCTCCGCGGCGCAGCTCCCAGATCTTCTTGCCATAGTATTCGCTACAGTCGGGACCCGCGAACCCTTAAATCGAAACATACGGAGTCGGCTGCAAGAATGAAAGCTGCCGTGATTGGGGCCGGGATGATGGGTTCAGCAGTCGCTTGGGACCTCGCTCGCTCCGACGACATCGATGAGCTGACGGTGGCCGATCTGAGGGAGGACAGGCTGAACCTAATTAGGGAAAAGGCGTCCAGAAGGGTCAAGACGGAAAGAATCGACGTGCTT
This sequence comes from uncultured Nitrososphaerota archaeon, assembly GCA_963836465.1. Taxonomy (GTDB): domain Archaea; phylum Thermoproteota; class Nitrososphaeria; order Nitrososphaerales; family Gagatemarchaeaceae; genus CAWIJZ01. The sequence continues at coordinate 34,179 of CAWIJZ010000046.1, read as the reverse complement.
GACGCCCGCGCGTTGAAGCGCTTCCTCGAAGGCTGCGACGTAGCGGTCAGCGCTCTTCCACACGGCACTGTACATCCGGTCGACGTGATTGCAGTGAACGTGGGCGCGAAGCTGGTCAACATCGCCTTCGAGGACGAACAGATGGCCCTGCGCGAGAGAGCAAAGAAGAGTGGCGCCGTCCTAATCCCAGGGTGTGGTGTGGCGCCAGGCCTGTCGAACATCCTCGTTGCCGAGGGCGCGAGGATCATGGACTCTGCAGTAGAGGGCCACATATTCGTCGGGGGCCTCCCGCAGAAGCCATTGCCTCCGCTTTCGTACAGGCTCGTGTTCTCGGTCAAGGGACTGGTCAGGGAGTACCTCACTGCGAGAATAATTCGGCGGGGAAAGGTTCTTTCAGTGAAGCCCTTCGAGGATATCCAGAGAGTGCGATTCCCCAAGCCTGTCGGTGTGGTAGAGGCTTTCTTCACCGATGGACTCGGGTCTTCCATCTATACGCTGAGCCATCTTAGGGAGCTCGACGAAAGAACTCTTCGATGGCCAGGCCACGCAGAGAAGATCAAGTTCCTCATCGACGCCGGTTTCTTCAGCAACGAAGTCGTAGAAACGGAAAGCGGGAGAATAGCTCCTGTCGACTTATCTTCTGCCGTCCTCCAGAAGCTACTCACAAGAGGTGACCCGAGGGACTTGACGGTCATGAGGGTCGAGGTCCTGGGAAGCAGGGAGGGCAGAAAGGCAAAGGTCGTCTTCGACCTAGTGGACTTCTACGATGAGAAGAGCGGGTTAACTTCGATGGGCCGAACGACTGGATTCACCGCGGCGGTTGTGGCGCGAATGGTCGGGAGGCACGAGATTCAGGAAAAAGGTGTCCTACCGCCAGAAACCGCTCTTGATAGAAGGCAAGTGAAGCAGCTTCTTTCGGAGTTGGCTGGAAAGGGAGTTGTTGTCAAGAGAAGGATAGTGCATCTCTAGGTTTCTGAGCGTCGCCTCGACAAGACAAATTCATTAAAAAACGCGCTCTCTGTCTGCCTCGTTAACGGATGAGGGGGAGCTTACGTCGTAGCTTTAAGAGCAGGGCCAGGGAAGAGCGCCCTGAGTTGGCTGTTGCGGATTGGGAACGGTCGTAGGTCCGTCTGACATTCGCAAGGGTAGGAGGAAGGTTGTGGAAGAGTTGGTTCGAGACCTGGACCCAGCAAGCAGAGAAGCAATCATAAGGATACTCGACACCCGGAAAGGTGGCGAATCTGAAGAGCAGCTGAGGAAACTGCTTGGGAAGAGATTGAGCAAGAGAGTGCTTGCGGAGGTAAAGTGAGCATTCGTGAATTCTCCACCTCCATCCAACACCCTAACCGGGCATAACACAGTACCTGCCCAGAGCCAGACGCAGAATTCAGATTCTCATCAACCGAGATGAAGCCCGGCGTTGTCAAGTAAGGAAAGATAGGGTTTCGATCCAGCCCCACAAAAACCTGCATGGTCAAGTCTTTCTTGGCTTGACTGGGAAGAGTGGCAGCACGTTTCTGCCGTAAACCTCATCCAGCACAGTCGCCGCCGAGGCGTACATTGCGCTAAGGCCGCAGAAGACTCCTTCGTATCCAGCGAATGTGGACACCGTCGAGTTGCCGCTCCACACGCCCGCTGCGAGGAGGAAGAACAGTATGAAGAGCGAGGCAAAGACAACCATGAGAGCGCCGTTCATTCTAAGTGTTCCAATGAACATCATCAGTGTGAAGAGTCCCCAGATGAAGAGGTAGGATGCGAATGATGCCGGGCTGAATGCCGCTATGCCCAGCTTTGGAAGGACGAGCAGGAAAGCGAAGGACTCCCAGAAAAGACCAAAGGACAGAAAGGCTGTGGTGCCGAAGGTATTGCCCCTTCGGAACTCCATAATTCCAGCTAATATCTGGGCGATACCACCATAGAATATACCCATAGCGACTATCATGGAGTCCACCCCATAGAAGCCTGCGTTTGCCAGGTTCAGCAGGACTGTCGTGACGCCGAATCCCATGAGTCCAAGAGGGGCCGGGTTCGCCAGGAAGTCTACCTTTGTCTCAGCTTGCGCCATTCTTTTCTCGACTTTCGCGCTCTATATAAGTCAGGAACACGATTCTCAATCCTGATAATCTATTCAACTACACTGCTTGCTGTCAGGAAGAAGTCGTGCCTCGGCATGCACACGTGGTTTCCATTCGCTTGATTCTTACAGCCCAACTCTGCCTCTCATCTGACAGCAACATAAGCATCGCTGCCGCTGTTCCTGATTACTCAGCAGCGCATAAGTTTCGGGCGAACGGGTCTTGACTCTACACCACAGAGAGGTGGGTGCCGGTACTCCTAGTGGTCGGAGCTTGGGGCACCATACCCTGTTCCTATCCCTGAATCATCTTCTTGATAGTCTCGACCACGTCAGGGTTAGACAGTGTCGTTATGTCTCCATAATCCTTGCGATTCGAGATAGCTGACAGTACGCGGCGCATTATCTTGCCCGAACGAGTCTTCGGCAGGTCCGGGACTATGTAGACGAACTTCGGTTTCGCGATGGGACCGAGTGCACTCGCGACGCTCGCCCTGACCTTCTCCTCCATCTCTTTGCTTGATGTATAGCCCGGCTTGAGAGTTACGTAGAGTACGGGAACATGCCCTCTCAACTCGTCTAGGAGCGCTATCGCTGCGGCCTCCGCCACCTCTGGAGTCATGAGTGCTGCGTTCTCAATCTCCTTGGTTCCGAGTCTGTGCCCTGCGACCTTGATCACATCGTCGACGCGGCCGAGTATGCGGAAGTATCCATCCGCTGCCTGAACTGCGCCATCGCCCGCGTAGTACGGCCAGTCGCGCCAGTCCTTGCTGCTGGTGTCTCTGCAGTACTTGGCGTAGTACACCTTCACGAACCTGTCGGGATCGCCCCATATAGTCTGCATTATCCCAGGCCAGGGGTTCCTGATGCATATGTTCCCTGCTTTTGGTTCGCCGGCCTTGATTTCCTTGCCTTCCTCGTCCAGGACTATCGGATATATGCCAGGCATCCCCGGTCCAGCGCTTCCCGGTTTCATGGGTTTCACTGCCGGAACGGTGCTAACAAGAAAGCCTCCGCTCTCTGTCTGCCACCATGTGTCCGTTATGACCGCCTCTCCCTTGCCAATAGCATCGTAGTACCATCTCCATACATCCGGCTCTATGGGCTCGCCCACAGTCGTCATGGCCTTGAAGTGGTAATTGTACTTCTTCATTTCGTCGGGAGCAGACTGCCTCAACATGCGGATGGTCGTTGGCGCCGTGTGAAAGATGTTCACGCCGAGTCTCTCTGCTATCCTCCAGAGTCGGCCACCATCTGGGTAGACTGGCACACCCTCGTATATCACTGTCGTGGCCGCAACAGCCAGAGGGCCATACACGATGTATGAATGACCCGTGATCCAGCCTATGTCGGCCATGCACCAGTACACGTCCTCGGGGTGAATGTCCTGAATGTACTTACTCGTGCCCGCGACGTAGGCAAGATACCCACCTGTCCTGTGCTGGCAGCCCTTGGGTCGCGCCGTTGAACCACTAGTGTACATAAGAAAGAGTGGTGCCTCCGCATCCATGGAAACCGGAGCAATGGTCTTTCCGCGGTACTTTTTGAGCAGGTCATCAATGAAATAGTCTCTTCCCTCCACCATCGGAGCCTTTGACAGGTACTTGCCTGGATGGCGTCTCCAGACCAAGACCTTGCTGATTTCTACTCCCATCTTCTTCGCCTCGGCAACGGTTGTGTCCGCGTCTACCTTCTTGTCGATGAGCTGTCCGTTTCTGTAGTATGCGTCACAGGTGACAAGAACATGGCTTCCCGAGTCTACGACCCTCTCGGCACACGCTCTTGCGGCAAATCCGCCGAAGACTTCGTTGTGTACGATCCCAAGCCTCGCACTCGCAAGCATCGATATGGGTAGTTCTGGAATCATCGGGAGATGGAAAGTCACTCTGTCGCCGGTCTTGAGACCTGCGAAATCACTCAGGACTAGGGCAAACTCGTTGACTCGCCGGTAGAGCTCCTGGTAGGTTATGACTTGGGGGGACTCGTCTTCCGGTTCCGGCACTCCGATGATTGCGGCCTTGTTCCCATACTTCGTCAGGTGCCTGTCGACGCAGTTGTAGCTGGCGTTCAGCTTCCCTCCCACAAACCACTTCCAGAACGGTGGGTTGCTTGTATCGAGGGTCGTATGCCAGTAGTTGTCCCACGTCAGCAGGTCGGCATACTCCCTATAACATTCAGGGAAGTTCGCCTCACCGAACCTTTCATAGACCGCCGGGTCGGGCATGTTAGCTTGACCAACAAACTTGAGAGGCGGATCGACAAGTGCCTCCTCCTTCCAATGAACAGCAATCTCGGCTTCGCTGATTCCCGAAGTCTCTTCGCTCATGTCACGGGCCTTAAGGGGTATTGTATATACAAATTTCTTCCTGTTTGTCGTCGTGACGTAACTCAAGGCAGCGGTAGTCTCAGAACAACCAGGCTAACCCTCGTTCTACGTGGTGCACACACGAACCACGTCACGTCCCTTGCCTGATACCGTCGACTTATCCTTCCTAATCTAGAGAGTCACGTTCACGACGTATGTAAGCAAGTAAAGTGGGAGGATTGTGTAGATCCATTCATGATGCACTACCGCGTTCTTTCGAATTGCTGGCCAGAAGCTATCACCAAGAAGATCAGCACATATCGATAGAGTACCAATCAATCCCATGAACGCTAGTCTAACCCACAGACCACTCCACATCACGTGGACATACCCGAGGAAAAAGAGCATGACGAGTGCGGCGTAAGACGCGGGGACAATGAAATAGATACAGTTGTGGTGAATACGTTTTCCTCGGATGAAAAATGGCTTCGCAAAACCTTTTCTATACATGGCAGTCCCAAGTCTGTCAACAGCCCACGTGCTCACGAGGACGAAGACCAGGCCGATTCCAATTCCCGCAAAGACCAGAAGCGGATCATGGATTGTCGGCGGTTTGGGCGTGCCAAGCGTTATGCCCAACTGAAATCGTGCCCGTAGGTTCTTGGACAGTCATATTTCAACTATCTGGCGAGTCATCGTTGCGTTCTCCCTGCGCATCGAATCTGAATTCTAGCACCTACCACTGCGACCAACTCCGGAACGCGGAAGACCGATTATTAGCTAGTAGTCATTGCATACATTCAGAAAGGTCAGTAGTTGAGTTTGACAAACAAGTCCTGATGGAGCAGTCAAGTCTTGTGCTGAGTTGAGTTTGTATCGATGACCCAGAAGACTACGAGCGCTCCCAGAGCTACTTCTTGAAATACTCTGAATTCACTTGATACCTAGGCTTTTCCCCTTTCAAAATGCGCACCATTTCGTCATTGGCTTTCTGGTCCCGTTCTTCAATAGACTCTTCTGAGTAGTAGGTCATGTGAGGTGTTGAAATGAAATTGTCAAGCTGGAAGAGTTTGTGTGACAGATCTGGGGGCTCCTTCTCAAATACATCGAATGCAGCTCCCGCAATCCATCCATCACTGAGTGCTCTATAGAGGGCTGCCAAGTCAACTACGGATCCCCTGCACGTGTCAACCAGGTACGCCGTCTTCTTCATCTTCTTCAATTGAGCTTCACCTAGCAGATGCGTCGTTTCGGGCGTAAGATTGACGTGCAAGCTGACTACGTCTGACCTGGCGAGTAGTGTATCAAGGTCAACCGCTTCCGCTCCTAGGGGCTTCTCATCTCCAGGACGAATGTAGGGGTCGTATTCCAGAATCTTCATACCGAATGCCTTGGCTCGGAGTGCGACTGCTCTTCCAATCCTACCAAATCCGATGATCCCTATCGTCTTCCCTATCAATCTCATCGCCGGTATGCTCACCCTCCAGTCCCAGCTACCCCTCCTCATGGCCCTGTCGCAGACCATGATCTTCCTCGTGAGAGCCAACATCATAGCTAATGTGGAGTCCGCAACCTCCCCGATACAGTAGTCAGGGATGTTGCTCACGACGATTCTCTTCTCACCTGCCGCTCTCACGTCAATGTTATTGAACCCGACAGAGACCTGGACTATTCCCTTGCACTTCGTCATCTTATTGATCGTCTTGGCGGTGAGAGGAATGTGGGCGCAGAGAAGCAACCCATCGGCGTTTTTCATTCTGCCAACCAGAGGATTTTCATCATAGGTATTCACCGTCTCAACATTCGCAACCTGCTCCAGCTGCGGCCTGGAAACCTTGTAATCGGGCCACATGAACGTAGGGACGCTTACAACATCAAACTTCATGCTGGTCGCTGGATGACCCAATGGCGGTGAATATAAAAGTCACCCCCAGAGGCAGACCGCGAAGCGCGTGATGTCAGCTCACCCGAGCCTCATGCCTGTGAACTGTTCATTACGTCCAAGCAGCTTACCAGAGCAGTTTCACAACCCGAGATTGGATTGTTTCTCAAGTCGTGCTATCTAAGCGTGATACCGGCCGTACTTCCTTGCGGCTAGTACCATAGCCCTAACGTTTTCCAACGGCGCGTTCAGAGGGACTTCGCATCCAGAGCTGAGAATGAAGCCTCCGCCACGGCCAGCCTTTATGATGCACTCTCTCGCTTCTCTCTCAACATCTTCGGGTCGTCCACTGAGGAGGGCTCGAGTGGGGTTTACATTTCCCTCGATGCAGACACTCCTACCGATCTCTTCCTTTGCGAATTCCAGGTCCACAAGGTAATCCAACTCGACAATGCGCGCCCCAGTGTCCGCCATCCTCTTCAGTATAGGAGTGGTCGCGCCACAAATGTGCAGCGAGGGAACACCACCAGCTTCGCTGACTGCTGTCACTACCTCTTTTGTGTACGGAAACGCGAATTGATCAAACATCCTCGGCGATATTACTGATGTCGAGGCCAGGGGGTCGGCTACAACTACTATGTTCGCCCCGCGTTCTACCACAGCTACTGCGAAACGCCTCGACGATTCCGTTGCTGGTTTCAGAATGCCGCGAACAAGATCAGGGTTTCTGACAAGATCGAGCAGGAACTTTTCCTGACCACGCAACAGGCCCGCAAGAGTGAATGGCCCCGGCACGTATTTGAGAAGTGGAGTATCTCTACCAGCTTCTTTCCTGACCAGTTCTATCGCTCTAAGATGTACTGGTAACCGTCCATCACGCTCAGGATCTGCGAGCTTGATCTTGTCCAAGTCGCTCGGATTGTTCACAACCCGTTCGCCCACCGTCGGGATGCCTTCTGGCGGGACCCGGAGCGTGCATCCCATGGCCTCGGCGACAAGATCGAATGACGACTCCCACCCCACATATATTCCATCGTATCCGATCGCCTTGTATCCGGCTATGAGCGCCTCAGCCATCTTCTCGGCGCTGTACATTGCCTCTTGAAAGGTGATTCCAGTGATCCGTGCGGTTGTGTAAGTCATTTGTGGCACAACTGGAATGTAGTCAGGTTCCTTTAGTTCGATGGCTGTCATGATCCGCTGGAGAGATGTTAATGTGGACAATGACATTCCCTTTTGTAATGCTAGGTGTAATAGCCTTTTGGAGTCTCAGTTCAAAACCAGAGGCTCTTGTCGGTCGGCTGATTGAACGATTCTGCAGGGGTCACCCATTTCGATTGCAAGTCGCCTTCGCGTACCCCTCGTACCCCCTCGCGTCATGGGCACGTTTCGAGACGACATCCCTCCTGTCAGCATCGTTGAATATTCTGGGTCTATTTCTTGCAAAGTTCTGGTTTCGCGTGAAACCACCATGCGCGGCCTTCCACCCTTGCTCCCGGCTTCGACTTTCTCCGGCTGCTTGTACTCCTTACGCAGGTGACGCTGGACCCGGCTCTTGGTCAGGCCGAAGTCGTCAATCAGCTTCCTCAAGAATCTCTCCCTTGGGCGTTCCCATCTTCTCGTACTCCTTCGCTGCGTCGTTGATGACTTGATCCCACCAGGCGGTGCTCTTGTCCCGCTGTAAGTTGTCGTGAGATTCTAGGTGGCTGGCATCATGGTTGTGACCGGAGTATCGTTCTCACCGTTTCCACGCCCGACCCTCTGGGCCTGAAGCCGAGACTTTTCAGCGATTCCTCCAGTGCTCGTATCGCAGTGATCGCCTTCTCGCTCTGCGCATTGTACCCCATGTTTCCGAGCCTGAACAACTTCCCTGAGAGCTTTCCCCACGAGCCATTCAAGTGGGGGGAAACAGTTCTTCCGTCGTTAGTTACGACTCCGATTTTCATGCCCTGTGCCCCACTCTCCGCTCACTCAAAGACGATGGAAGCCACCGTTAGTATTATCCAAGGCTTGTGTTCATCACAAAGGCCTTGGCCATCACCTGTTCCCCTCAGAACTCTTGGTAGCTTTCAATGAAACCTATCTCTCCTCCTCATCCTTCTCTGCAACCTGGTCAGCGGTCGTTGTCGTGCTGCTTTCGGGGGTAGACTCCAGCGTCCCTCATATTCCTTGGCGAGTGAAAGCAACAGGAACTTCTACCTTCACGACAGCTGCCTCTTTGGCCTCTTCGACCTCGTAAATGTACCTCTGCCCGCGGAGGAGTGAAGCTACAGCGGCAGCAAACGATAGAGCAGCGCCTATGTAGAACGAGAGCTGCAGGGCGGACATGAAGGCAGGCGCTATCGCGTTCGGAAAGAAGGTGTTGCCTTCGAGAACACCCAGGGCATTCTGGGGAATCGTTTTGACCAGCGGCAGCAGTTGCGGAGAACTCAGGATCGATCCTATTGGATTGTATCCCAAGAAGGCAGCAAATAGGGCTCCTGTAGGCGGGATGTTGTTGAATGCCTTCACGAGCTGCGGGGCGCCCGCATTCGTCAGGGCCGTCGCCAGGGCGCCGGGAAGGTTGCTCGAGAGCGCAGAGATGATTATCGTGAAGAAGAGAGCCTGGCTTACGGTCGAACCAGTGTTCTGCAGCGTAGCCCTCATCCCCGAGGCAGCCCCTCTGTGCTCAGAGGGAACCGAATTCATGATCGAAGCCGTATTGGGAGAAGCGAACATGCCGCTTCCAAGTCCCATAACGAAAAGGATTATCGCGAACGGGAGATAATCAAAGTTGTAGGGGAGGAATGAGAGGGCCACGAAGGTGGACCCCGTTATGGCCATCCCCAGAGTGGAGAATCCTCTTGCACCGTATCTGTCGGACAAGTAGCCGCTCAACGGACCCATGACGATGAACCCGGCCATCATTGGGAGCATGAAGATCCCCGACCAGAACGGCGTCGAGGCGTAGCTGTACCCGTGAAGGGGAAGCCAAATCCCCTGCAGCAGTATGATGAGCATTATCATTACGCCCCCTCGCCCCACCGCTCCCAGCACGCCCGCAAGGTTGGCTGCGCTGAACATCCTGTTCCGGAACAGGTCGAGCCTGAACATGGGGTCAGCGACGCGGGTCTCGATGAAGGGGAAGGCGACCAATAGGGCGACGCCTCCAACAAGTCCTGCTATGACCCACGGGTCGGACCAGCCCATCTGCGAACTCCCGTATGGGATCAGTCCATAGGTCACAGCTATGAGGATCACCGTGAGACCCACGCCGAAAGTGGCGTTGCCCAATATGTCCAGCCTCTGGTTCTTTCTTATCGTTCCCAGTTCTTTGAGCTTCAGGTAGGACCAAGCGGTTCCGGCCATCCCAATGGGCACGCTGACGAGGAAGACGTAACGCCAATTCAACGTCACCAAGATTCCACCCGCGGTCAGGCCTAGGAGCGACCCAGCCAGAGCGGCGACCTGGTTTATCCCCAGCGCCTTCCCGCGTTCGTTGTGGGGAAAGGCGTCGGTAATAATCGCGGCGCTGTTCGCGAAGAGAAAAGCGCCTCCTATCCCCTGGACAATTCGGAAGAATACCAGCTCGAGCGCGCCCGCGTCGCCTGCATTCGGAGTAAGGTAAAGCAGAATCGATCCGACAGTGAAGATAGCGAAGCCAAGGTTGTACAACCTCACCCTGCCGTACATGTCAGATAGACGGCCAAACGATACGAGAAGTGTCGCGGTGACCACGCTGTAGCCGAAGAGTATCCAGAGCAGGTACTGGAACGACGTTAGAGGATTGATGTTGATCCCGTTGAAGATAGCCGGCAAGGAGATGAGGGTGATGGTCCCGTTTACAGAGGCCATGAGTACGCCAAGGGTGGTGTTAGACAGTGCGACCCATTTGTATTCGACCATTGTTCAACCGGCACCTTGGACCCTGTTAGTAAAACCTTACGCTGGAACATGTCGCTCACCAGCCACTACGCGGGAAGGGCGTGGTTGAAGAACCGCAGCGTCACCTGCCTCGAGACGGCGAGAGGCTACCCTTACGCCTGCGACTTCCGTTCCGTTACGCCGACCTGGGGGCACAAATGGAGGAACGAGTCCAACCAGAGGATACTCGTGGAGCTCGAACTCGCGAAGAGGCTGGGTTATGACTGGATATTCTTCACTGACGACATCTTCGTCGTCTACCCGAACGTGGACCAGAGGATGGCCCTCTTCGATGCTATGATAAAGACCGGTTCAAGTGTCTTGTTCAGATGAGGGCGGACATAACTGCAAAGAATCCGGAGCTAATCTAGCGGTGCCGAAGCAGGAATGATAACCTCTGCGTGCTATAAAGACGGACCTTCATCCCAGGAAGCGGAGGGCAGAGAGGAGCGCTGCCACCGCCAGGACGCTGGCTACCACGGCCTTCAGGATGGATTCGAACCTGGGGGCGAATGGCGAACCTAGCCTGCTCGCCTGCTTCTTCAGGGCCTTGTAGGGACGCGAGGCGTTGATTTCGACGTAGGCCGTGCAGAATCCGAAGACCCCACCTGCGAGCGAGGTCGGGCCGACCGCATTCGTCTGCGCGACGTAGCCCGCGAGCACGGGGAGGAAGCCCCAGCTCAAGGAGAACCAGAGGTCCGTGTGGAAGTAGCCGCCGAAGAGCTCAAGGTTGTACGAGAGAAGAAAGAACAGCTCGAATACGCCGACGACGAGCAGGAGCGGAGCGTAGACCAGGGCGTAGTAGAGGCCGAGACCTAGGGCGGGGACGAGCCCAGCCACGGCGAGAAGCAGAAGCTGGCGGGTGGTAAGGAACTCCCCCCAGGGTTTGTTCGGGGCCATGGCATCGAGGGAGTGCGCCGAGACCCCGACCGCGAGCAGGTAGACCAATGCCATACCTCCCGCCCTGTCCAGGTGGACGGAAGGCGCGAGAAGGGAGCCTATTACGACGTAGCTAGCGTTCATGAGAGAGTAGGGATAGAAGCTGAGCCCCACGAGCAGCCTGAAGCGGCGAGGGCCGAACCTAGGGACGTACCACTCGTTTGCCCTCGTTTCTTCCTTCGGCTCCTCCAACCTTTGGACTAGCCTCTTCTTTGACTATTGACTGTTTCTGTCTGGCTGATTTCGCCAAGAACAAGGCCTGGCTGATGCCGCCGGAGAGCGTAAGTGCCGAAGGCTCCTCCTGCGCATCGGTATGAAGAAGAGAGCCTCGCCCTTTCCGAGTTCTTCGGGGTCGATCCTGATGCTCGGATGGTACTTCTCGAACACCGTCCCGCTCTTCGTAGTCTTCTCCGTGGTCTTCGGCATCTCGGTCGCGACCTGGGTTCCGGCGCAGCAGACCATATTGATGAAACATTCACCTCCGGACGAGAGGGGAAGTCTCGGCGGAAAGCTCGCGGCTTTCCGGGGACTGATGGCCTTTCCTAGGCCCATAATCGGAGGCGCGCTCTATCAGGCCTTCGGATACCACTCGGTGATGCTGGCCGCCCTCGCAGGTACCATCGTGACCACGCTCATGATTGTCAGGTTCCTCCCGGGGAGTGATACGCTATAAAGCTGAGAGATAATTCCAAGGGAGCGCAAAAGGAGATGTAGATGAACATGCAAATGAGAAAAAACACCATTTTGATTACAGGAGGGTCCACGGGAATAGGCTTTGCTCTTGCAGAATCCTTTGTAAAACTGGGAAATAGAGTGATAATCTGTGGTAGAAGAGCGGACAAATTGGAAGATGCGAAGAGAAGACTTCCCGCTCTGAGTGTGAGGCAATGCGATGTTTCAAAAGAGAACGATCGCAGGACTTTGTACGCTTGGATTGAGGAAAACTTCAAGGAACTTAATGTCCTGGTCAACAATGCGGGGATACAGAGGCGTGTAGACTTCACCAAGGGAACAGATGACCTGCTAAACAACGAGGACGAGATCGAGATAAACCTCAAGGCACAGATCTATCTCACTGCCCAGTTTGTGCCGATGTTTTCCAAGCATAAGGAAGCTGCTGTAGTGAATGTATCCTCTGGCTTGGGCTTTGTGCCTTTGACGATATTTCCCATCTACTCTGCGACTAAGGCTGCAATACACTCCTTTACGATGTCTTTGAGATACCAGCTTAGGGAAACTTCGATAAAGGTGTTTGAGGTAATCCCTCCACAGTAGCTCCGAATAAGCGTGGATTGAGTTCCTGCTCAAGGATGTTTGTTTCATGTGGATAGGATGAGCTTACCCCGAAAGCATCGTTTGTGACAACTGAGCTAGCCCACGGCTTCGACCTCATCTTGATGAGGTATCTGCCAGAGCTGTTCTGCTTCGAGGTAAAGCCCAATTCTATCTACGGGAAGATGGATTACATATCGCTGGTTGTCAAGGCTTCCATACTCAATGGTTATGCTGAGGGAACGAGCAACGTATCGAGGAGGCTCGTGAAGGCTCCCACCGGAGATACCGTCCTCTCATACCTCAAGGGCATCGACAGATACGAACTCCAGAGCGTGTCGTCAATCGTCTTCGAGTGGCAGGTCGACGAGCTGAAGAGGAAGGGGTTGCTCAGGAGGCCCGTCCCGATCGCCTTCGACTGGCACGACCAGATGTTCTACGGCGATAGTGACTCGGAGATGGTCAACGGAACGAGGCCGAAGGACGGCTCCTCCCGCGCCTACCAGTATCTGACTGCGAGTATCCTCGTCGACGGAAAGAGGCTGACCATAGTGCTCACCCCCATCAAGAGCAGGAAGCACATGCTCGAATACGTAGAGGACGCGTTGAACAGGATCAGGAACATGGGGATAAAGGTGAAGCATCTTCTCTTCGACGGAGGATTCTCCTCCCTTGCATTACCGCGATATCTCGAGGAGCACGGGTATTACTACGCGATACACTTCACACCCAACAGCGTGACGAATGGGATTGGCCTGAAAGACGGAGAGGAGGCCCTCTATCCTTGCGACGATAGGCCGTTCAGGATCGTCAGGGCAGACGACCGAAAGACTGGGAAGACATACCTCTTTGCCACCAACATGACTTGCAGGCCGAAGAGGGTTCTCAAGCGTTACAAGCTGAGGTGGGGAATCGAAACGTCCTACAGGGAGCACAACGTCTTCCTGGCGAAGACGACATCGAAGGACTACACGGTGAGGCTCCTCTACTATGCTGTGGCCGTCTGCATCTACAACGCTTGGTGTATCTTCAACAACACCCAGTAGGAGAGGCGAGTGATTGCTCTCGAGGTGAAGATTCCCTGCTCATGGAATATCTGGTACCGTTCAGCTCAAAGAATGATCCGAAGGCGAAAGAAGATGATTATGGATGACGCTTATTCGGAGCTACTGTCCAACAGTCTACGACACCGAGCTAAAAGGCAAGCCTATTGAAAAAGCAGAATGGACAGTCTCTTCCTCAGAAGTAGCCGAAGCAGTTGTTCAGGGCCTAGAAGATGATGAGTATGAGATTGCTATGGGGCCATCAAAGAAGTGGATATCCAGCACTAAAAATGAACTTGATCAGACATTTAGCAACATAAACCACTAAACAGCAATCCTATCAGTTCTAGTATTGCTGAGATGAACGCTTCATCTTATTCGGCAAAGCTCTCCGGCCCGTCCTTACGCAGAGGCAATCTAAGAGCCCCTAAACGGGATTACAGGGCTACCCTGCACAGGCGCTGAAATCCATTTTGAGAACCCATTTCAGGCTGTGTGAAAATTCCGAAGGCAGTTAAGAATTACGAACAACAGCGCTCAAATGATAATAATCCGCTTCATATCGCATAAGCTTCTGTCATTATTGTAACTCTCGGAGTTCTATGCCTAATTTTCACACAGTCTGATTTAGGGGCGGGTCCCCCCTTTTTCCAATAATAGAAGCCGGGTCTCTCCTCTATATGTCACTTTGACCCCGGGAAATTGTTTATTTCCCACAATTACTGGGCCTGTCGAGCAACTTGAAACCCATAATCGAAGTAGCCAGGGACCTCGGAGTAGAAGGTTCGTTCATCCAGTATGGTAAGTGGACGGGGAAGGTGTCGCTTGATGCCGTGCATCCCACCTCACAGAGGGGAAAACTTGTCCTCGTCACGGCGATCACGCCCACGCCTCACGGCGAGGGAAAGACCGTCGTCTCGATTGGCCTATCGATGGCCCTGAACCGATTGGGCCTCAGATCGACCGCCTGCATACGCCAACCCTCCCTTGGGCCAGTCTTCGGTGTCAAGGGCGGCGGAGCCGGGGGTGGGCGAACCGTGCTGGAACCCATGCAGTTGATCAACATGCGGCTTACTGGTGATATCGACGCGGTGAGTGCAGCGCATAACCTTCTTGCTGCCATGATTGACAATCACATCTTTCACGGGAATGAACTGGGGATTGATCCGAATTCAATCACATGGCCACGGGCCATGGACATGAACGAAAGAAGCCTCCGTGAAATCATCGTCGGACTTGGCGCGAAAAACGGAGTGCTTCACAGGTCAGGCTTTGTCATATCCGCGGCCTCTGAGATGATGGCCATACTCGGCCTAAGCAATGGATATGCGGACCTGAAGAACCGCCTGGCCGACATTATTGTCGGGTACACCACGCAGATGCGCGCGGTTAGGCCGCCTGACCTAAAGTGTGTCGGAGCGATGGCAGCCCTCCTGAGGGACGCTCTTCAACCCAATCTTGTGCAGACCACAGAAGGGACGCCCGCTCTTGTCCACGGAGGACCGTTCGCAAACATAGCTCACGGCGCACCCAGCTTGATCTCGATCAATCTCGCGCTGAACCTTGTTGACTACGTCGTGGCTGAGGCGGGATTCGGAAGTGACCTGGGGGCAGAGAAGTTCATCGACATCGTCTCTCGAGTCGGTGACCTGCACGTGGATGCTGTGGTCTTGGTGGCCAGCGTGAGGGCCTTGAGGTATCACGGGGGGGTCGCTGATGTCGACACTCCAGACGCCCGAGCGGTGGAATTGGGGCTGAGGAATCTCGAGAAGCATTTGGAGATCGTGAGGCTATTCGGTCTCAGCTGCGTCGTCGCGGTTAACAGGTTCTCGGGCGACAGTGATGAGGAGCTCCACGTCATAATGGAGTTCTGCAGGAGCAAGGGCGTTCCCTGTGCGCTGTACACCGCCTTCGAGGAAGGAAGCAAGGGCTCGGAGGAGTTGGCGCAACTCGTAATCGAGGCCAGCGCCAAGCGATCTGTCGTTTCGCCGGCTTATCCACTAGGAGCGACGACAATTGAAAAGATCGAGGCTGTGGTCACAAAGGTGTATGGCGGGAAGGCCGTCATCTGTACCGACCAGGCCAAGCGTGACATGAAGCGCATTGCTGAGTTCGGGCTTGAGGATCGTCCTATATGTATCGCGAAAACGCAATATTCCGTCTCTGACGATCCCGCAAAGATTGGGTGGCCTAGGGATTTCGCCGTTACGGTGCGAGGAGTTGAGCCCGCTGCAGGGGCTGGGTTCAACATAGTCTTCCTAGGAGACGTGGTCACGATGCCTGGTCTTCCGAAGCTGCCAAACGCCGAAAGGATACAACTTTCGGACGAAGGAGTCATTACCGGAGTCAAATGAATCACAAGCGCCTCGGTTAAACGTCTTCAGTCCTTGCAATTCCAGCGAGAATTCTCAAAGGGAAGACAGAGTCTGTCAGTTTGTCAGAACCGTTCGAATCAACAGATATAAGCCCGACATCACGGCGCGCCTGCAGCGATTTCTTGTGGTAGCCAAGGGAAAGATCGAGTGGATTTCCGGTCCTGCAGTAAAGGCCTCGGGCACGGAAGCCGCGAAGATGGGAGAGACGGTGGAGGTAGGAGAGGAGAAGCTCTTCGGCGAGATCATCAAGCTGACCGGAAACATCGCGTTTGTCCAGGTTTACGAATCGACGTCGGGCCTCAGGCCCGGCGAGCCGGTGGTGGGAACGGGGCAGCCTCTGTCGGTGACGCTGGGTCCCGGAATGCTCACTCAAATCTACGACGGTCTCCAGCGTCCCCTGACGACGCTAGCCCAGAAGAGCGGCGCCTTCATCGCTCGAGGAGTCAGCGCCACCTCGATTCCGTTCGACAAGAAGTGGGACTTTGTCCCGACCGTGAAGCAGGGCGACGAGGTCGAGGGAGGCAGCATCCTGGGCACGGTGCAGGAGACGCCGATTGTGGAGCACCGCATCCTCGCCCCGCCTGACCTGCCAAAGAGCACACTGAAGACCATCGCGAAGGGGGGCAAGTACACGGTTCTTGAGACCATCGCCACCGCCGAGGACAAGAACGGGAAGAAACACGACCTGATGCTTCACCACAAGTGGCCGGTCAGGGTTCCCCGACCGATGAAGGAGCGCCTTGAGCCAGAGATTCCGCTCCAAACTGGCCAGCGCGTGCTGGACACGTTCTTTCCAGTGGCGAAGGGTGGAACGGCGGCCATCCCTGGTGGATTTGGGACAGGCAAGACCGTTACGCTTCACAGCGTGGCGAAATGGGCTGACACAAAGATTGTTTTCCATATCGGCTGCGGTGAACGTGGGAACGAGATGACTGAGGTCTTGGTGGAGTTTCCTGAGCTGATAGACCCACAATCAGGCCGCCCGCTGATGGAGCGCACCGTTTTGGTAGCGAATGTCAGCAATATGCCCGTGGCGGCCCGCGAAGCCTCCATATACACGGGCGTGACGATGGCGGAGTACTACCGGGACCAAGGCTACGACACGGTTCTCGTCGCCGACTCGACCAGTCGTTGGGCGGAGGCGCTCCGAGAGATCTCGGGCAGGCTCGAGGAGATGCCGGCCGAGGAGGGCTATCCATCCTACCTGGGTTCCAGGCTAGCAGAGTTCTACGAGAGGGCGGGCAGAGTGACACCGCTCGGAATGCCCGAGCGCACGGGCTCCGTTACTCTCATCGGCGCAGTCTCACCGACGGGGGCAGATTTCACGGAACCTGTGACTTCAAATACCATCCGCTTCATCAAGACCTTCTGGGCCCTCGACACGAGTCTGGCCTACTCGCGCCACTACCCGGCCATCAACTGGATGACCTCGTACTCGGGATACGTGGACATGGTGCGCAAGTGGTGGGAGAAAGACGTCGACAGCGAATGGTTCTCCCTCAGGGGCCGTGGCTACGGTATTCTGCAGCGCGAGGACGCGCTCAAAGAGATAGTGAGGTTGCTCGGGACCGGAGGCGCTCCCCGACGAGGAGAAGCTCATACTGGACGTAGCGAGGATGATCCAGATAGGCTTCCTCCAGCAGAACGCCTACGACGACATCGACGCCTACTGCAGCCCTCAGAAACAGGTCAAGATGCTTCAGCACCCTGGTCGATTACCATGAGGAGGCCCTCAAGCTTCTTCGCGCCGGCACGCCGCTGTCGAAGATAAGGGGAATGCAGGTCATCGCCAAGATTCTAAGAGCGAAGTTCGCGGTTAAGAACGACCGAGATGGAGCAGCTCGACGCTATCAGGGAGGAGATGATGAACGAATTCGCTACTCTCGGGAAGGCTCAGGAGGTGAAGGTCTCTGGTCAAGGCGACATCTGGACTGGAGTACAACCGCGTCTCCGAGGTCAAGGGACCGCTGCTGGTGTCGGAGGGAGTAAACACCGCCGCCTTCGAAGAACTCGTGGAGGTGGAGGACCCATCGAGGTGAAAAGCGGCTCGGTAGGGTTCTCGAGACGGGCTTCGGCAAAGCTGTCATCCAGGTGTTCGAAGGTACCTCCGGCCTCTGCGTGAGCGGCACAAAGGCGAAGTTCCTCGGCAAGACCATGGAGCTGCCGGTTTCCGAAGAGCTCCTGGGGAGGGTCTTCGATGGGCTCGGTCGCCCGCAGGACGGGTTGCCGGAACCGGTTGGGAAGGAGTTCCGTGACGTGAACGGGGCGCCAATCAACCCTGAACGGCGCGACTACCCTACGGACCTCATCCAGACCGGGGTCTCCGCGATCGACATCATGCTCACCCTCGTGAGGGGGCAGAAGCTTCCTATCTTCTCCGGTGCGGGAATGTCTCACAACCGCCTCGCGGCTCAGGTTGCGAAGCAGGCCACGGTCGTTGGAGAGGGCGAGGAGTTCGCGGTGGTTTTTGCGGCGCTCGGAGTGCAACACAGCGAGGCGGCGTTCTTCAAGAAGACACTAGAGGAGTCGGGAGCGATAAGGAGAAGCATCCTCTACCTGAACCTTGCGGACGACCCGGCAATCGAGAGAATCATCACCCCCCGTGTAGCTCTCACCGCTGCGGAGTACCTGGCGTTCGGCCTCGGCTACCACGTCCTTGTCATCCTGACCGACATCACGAACTACGCCGAGGCGCTCAGGGAGATATCGGCGGCACGGGAAGAGGTCCCCGGGAGGAAGGGATACCCGGGATACCTCTACACGGACCTTGCGACCAACTACGAAAGAGCGGGAAGAATCAAGGGGCAGAAGGGGAGCATCACCCAGATGCCCATCCTTTCCATGCCCAGTGACGATGTCACCCATCCCATCCCAGACCTGACCGGCTACATCACGGAGGGCCAGATCTTCCTCGGGAGGGACCTGTTCAGGAAGGGCATCTACCCGCCAATCTACCTCCTCTCCAGCCTGAGCAGGCTAATGGGCCCGGCGCTGGGGCACGTCGTAAAGGAAGGCAAGGCGAGGCCAGACCACCAGCTCGTCGCCAACCAGCTCTACAACGCATACGCGAGAGCGGTCGAGCTGCAGCGCGCTGGCGGAAATCGTGGGGAAGTCCGGTCTGACGGGAATCGACATAAAGTATCTGAAGTTCGGAGACGAATTCGAGCAGAGGTTCCTGAGCCAGGGATATGATGAGAACAGGACGTTCGAGGACAGTCTGAGGATCGCCTGGGACGTCCTTTCAGTCCTTCCAGAGTCCGAGCTCACCAACATCAAGGAGGAGTTCATCAAGAAATACTACGTAAGGAAAGGCCACGGAGTAGTAGCAGCATGTCCGTAGCGACCGGAGGAAAGGTCCTCCCGACCAAGATCGAGCTGATCAAGACAAGGAGAAGCCTTGTCACTGCGCGCAGGGTCTACCGCGTGCTCGACGACAAGCGAGAGGTCCTCCTGAAGCGCCTTGACGAGATGATTCAGCAGGCGAGCAGCGCCAGAGAGGAGATCTGGCAGCCCCTGTCGGACGCCTACTTGGCCCTCTACGACGCGTACATCAAGCTCGGGCCACTGAGGCTGGAGGGAATTGCAGCGAACACCCCGACCAGATAATTGATGTCGATGTCAATGTCAAGAGCATAGTAGACGTCGACATTCCATCGCTCAAGCTGACCGAGAAGAATGTGACCATGACCTACGGGTTCGCGGACAGCAACGTGGCCGTCGACAAGGCTTCAAGATATCTGAGGAGGACGCTCGCGTCCATCCTGAAGGCGGCCGAGTACGAGAACGCCATCTTCAGACTGGCGAGCGAGCTCGAAAGGACTCAGAGGTTGATCAACGCCCTTCAGTACCTCATCATCCCGAGGTATGAGTCGTTCGATTCGCTATATACAAGCCACACTGGAGGAGAGGGAGAGGGAGGAGTTCGTGAGGCTCAAGCACGTGAAGCAGGTCATGGAGAGAAAGGTGGTTCAGCAGTGAGCGAAGAAATCGTGAACGAGGCATTCAAGCCCGTGCTCGAAATGATAGAGAATGAGTACTCGTCGGCGAGGTCCGCGGCGGAGAACGGCGTGAAGGCTGCTAAGCAAAAGGCTCTGAGCAGACTGAAGAGCTAAGACGATCACTCGCTCAAGATTGGGTTATAGGAATGAGCGTGAATGTAACCCCTCTGATGGTGCTGGGTTTCATCCTCTTCGTGCTCGCGTTTGCTATCTTCCTTTTCTACCAGAGTGTTGTAGCGGGCGTCATGATCCTAGTAGTCGCGATCATACTTGTCTTGGCTGGAGGGCGTCGACAGACACCTGAAGGCAGTTCACAGTCTCTCACATGAACACGCTACGGTGTTTGTGGCGCGCTTATCTCCGAAGGCTCCCAGTCGACGAGTTTTCCTGAGAGGAATTCATTGTAGGCTTGGAGACGTTTGTTGATGAGAACGTACATGGACGGCGCCTTACCATGATACCTCAACCCTCAGGCATGGACACTTTCTTTCGTTCCGTCACCGCCGAGGCTTATTTTTATCATTCGAGAGAGAGGGATCGAATTCCTTCGAGTTCCTCTTAAAGGCTTATAAACGAATTTTGGGTTTGCCAGTCCGTTATGAGGTTATCGTTCAAGCTGGCTCTCACAACCGCCTTGACGTTCATCCTGACACTCCTGAGCCACCCGGCTTTCGCACAAACAAGCACTGGTTCCCTCCTCTCTGACCTTGGGTCAAAGGTAATCGCTGGTGCAATCGCCTTCGGGCTGGCCGCTATCGCTGCCGGTTACGCTGTAGGCAGAGCAGGCTCAGCGGGGCTCGCAGCAACCGCAGAAAAGTCAGAAATGAGGACCTTCGCCCTGATCATCACTTCACTGGGTGAGGCAATTGCAATCTACGGTCTGGTCATGGCCATTCTAATCCTCGGTCAGACCGGTTAGTTCTTCTCGGGACTCGGCTTTCTGTATTCCCTACTTACCATCCAGCCGACGAACTTAACGACCACCGGAAGCGAAGCGAACAGACCCACTGTCGAGAGTACCAAAGCTAAGATGAACTTCGAGATTCCAAGGATAGTCGCGATGTAGAATCCTAGGAAGAGCCCTGTGAGGACGAATGCTGCAACTATGACTGGAGTCACGGCGAGAATCAATGTGGTGTTCTTGGCCCTCCTCTCTGAATCGCTCATTCTTTCCCGCCTTTTGGGACGGGTTTCATAAACTGTAGATTTTGACAAAACAGGTTGACTTCAAGTCAGTAAATGTTGACTTGCCTCCATCTCACGAACTCGCGGATAGAGAAGTAGAGGCGTCTTTTGGTCAAGTTTCGCCGAGGCGTGGCCTAGAAATATATACCTGCGATAGTCATGTGCGCTCTGGTAAGAGTTACGATTAGCAATGACAACAGTGGAACACACGAAGGACGTAGAATGGGAGCCGAAGCTCCAAAAAACGGGGGAGGTTCCTCTCCCCGGGGAAACGCTGGCGGCTTTCGGTGGAGATGAGCTGCGCTCTAGGGTCTTCTACGAGAAGTACGCTCTGAGGGACGTTTCGGGAACGCAGATCGAGAAGACACCCGACCAGATGTGGCGGAGGGTTGCGACCGAACTTGCGTCCGTGGAGACAACGGACGGGAAGAAGAAGGAGTGGGCGGACAAGTTCTATTGGCTGCTCGAGGACTACAGATTTGTGCCCGGCGGAAGAATCCTCTTCGGCGCGGGACAACCCAGGCGCTCAACGCTCCTGAACTGCTACTTCTTCAGGATAAGGGAGGACTCGATAGAGGGTATCTTCGACTGGTGCAAGGAGGCTGCGAGGACGTACAGCTTCGGAGGAGGCGTCGGGACAGACATCTCTGTGCTGAGGCCGCGCGGCTCGCCAGTAAACAACGCAGCCATCTACAGCTCCGGTTCGGTCTCTTTCATGGAGCTGATGTCCACGACGACGGGAACAATAGGTCAGGCTGGCAGGAGGGGAGCGTTGATGATCAGCATCAGGGTGGACCATCCGGATATTGCTGACTTCATAAACGTGAAGAAGGACCTCAAGAGGGTAAACTTCGCGAACATCTCCGTCAAAGTAACCGACGAGTTCATGAATGCAGTGGAGAGAGACGAGGAGTTCGAGCAACACTTCGAGAGCGAGAAGGTACACTATACCAGGAGGGTCGGGGCACGCGGGATATGGAATGAGCTGGTCAAGGCAGCCTGGCAGTCTGATGAGCCGGGTCTGCTCTTCTGGGACTCAATAAAGAGGGATTCTACAACCGAGTACAACAGGATGGAGGTGGAGGGTGTGAACCCCTGCAGCGAGCAGACCCTCGAGAACTACGGTTGTTGCTGCCTCGGCTCGATTAACCTAAGCTACTTCGTCAAGGACCCGTTCACGCCACGTGCTAGCATCGACTGGGAGAACCTCATTCCTGCAGCGCAGTACGCGACTAGGTTTCTGGACAATGTGCTCGACTACAACGCGGACAGACACCCCCTGCCACAGCAGAAGACCGCCTCTCTCTGGAGCAGGAGGATAGGGGTGGGAATAACAGGACTCGGGGACATGCTGATCAAGCTCGGACGCAAGTACGGCGAGGAGACGGCGGTGGAGTTCGTGGACAAGTTCTTCGAGAGAATCAAGAACACGATCTACGACTACTCGACTGAGCTCGCAGTCGAGAAGGGGTCTTTCCCTGCCTTCGACGCGAAGAAGCACCTGGCCCAGTCGTTCGTCCAGCGCCTTGACCCAAAGGTCAGGGAGAAGATAGCTGTGCAGGGAATAAGAAACGCTGCACTGACCACAATTCCACCGGTCGGCTCCGGTTCCATTCTCGCTGGATGTTCGAGCGGAATCGAACCCATGTTCGCATTCTCCTACACCAGGAGAAGCAAGTCCCTCAGCGAGGGCGAGTTCAATGTCTTCCACCCACTGGTGAAGGAGTACATGCAGACTCATCACATGACGGAGGAGGGAATGCTTCCTCTGGAGTTCGTGACGGCGCATCAGATCAGACCGGAACTAAGGGTCAAGATGCAGGCGGCGATTCAGAAACACATCGACACGGCGATCTCGAGCACCGTTAACCTGCCGCAGAACATCTCGCTGGATGAGGTGGAGAAGATCTACTTCCAGGCGTGGAAGCTCGGCTGCAAGGGCATCACCGTCTATCGCGAGGGGAGCAGGGAAGGAATCCTTGAGACGGCAAAGGAGGAGGCGAGGAACTTGCCAAAGGACACCGCAGAGGCGGAGGCCGCAAAGCAGTTCGAGAGGCCGAAGGTGATGTCCGGGAGGACGCTGAAGATAAAGCTGCCTCAGGGAGGTCTCTACGTAACTGCCAACTCTAACGAGGTGGGAGGTCTCAAGGAGGTCTTCGTCACTCTCGGGAAGCTCGGAGGAGACGAGAAGGCCGACGCGGAGGCGATAGGGAGGCTGATCAGCCTCTACCTGCAGCACGGCGGTGACATCCAGAACGTGATCAAGACACTGAAGGGAATAAGGGGGAAGTACGTCTCCTGGGACGAGGGAGTCCAACACCTCTCCATTCCTGATGCCGTGTCCAAGGCGCTGGAAGTTCTAGTCGCCGGGAAGGTGACGAAGCAGCCGACCCAGCCTCTCACCCAGGGCGGGACCTGCCCGGACTGCAACGAAAACGCAATAATCTTCGAAAACGGCTGCTACAAGTGCACGAACTGCGGATACAGTAAGTGCGAGTGAGCAACTAGTCGGCGGTCGAGTACTGGATCGATGCGGTCGATCTGCATCTCCTGCACCTGCCACCGTCGGGTGCCAGCTTGCTTCCGCAGCTCCGGCACACGGATATGGAGCGTTCAACCTTGAAGAACGGAAACTTGTCCACCGCGCTGGTTAGAAGGTTGTAGATGCCTCTCGTGTCGAGCGACGACCCGTCGATCCTCACGGACATTCCTCCGGTGAGCGTCTTTGAGAGGTGGCCGAGGTACTCGACGCGCTTCTGGTCCTGAAGGTCAGCCACTGTGAGCCTGGGAATCTGGGAGTACACACCCCTCTGAAGTGTCTGCAGATTCGCCTTTCCGTATTTCTCGCCATCGAGCGTCGTAAGTCTCGCGGCGCCCTCCCCCTCAATCATCGCAACACCGAGTCGCTCGTTCTTCCCCGCCTTCTCCGAGGCCACCTGCGAAGCCGTCTGGGCTATCTTCTCCCCGAGTGCAGTTCTTTGGTCGGGAGACGCCTCTTTAGTCAGACTGAACAATGCGTCTTCGAACCCAACCATGTTCATTATCAGCGGCATGGCCTGGGAGCCTACTCCCTCGGAACCCAGGGTCAGTACAGGCAGCAGTCCTTTCTTCAACACACGCTCCAGTACTTGCCTCCTGGTTGTGAGTGCGTCGGAGGCGACACCTATGAGCATGGCAAGCTTGGCTCTAAAGTAGGTCTCGTCCTGATTGGAATCATAGGCGAGCCTGGGAAGGTTCAGACTCAGGCTGTGAAGGACGCTGACGTAGTCGCCCTGAAGCTCGGACGGCAGAACGTCGGAGCTCACTCCGAGGAAGCTTCGCCTCGCCCCCGGAGAAACGAAGGCGAGCCTGCCACCGTTATAAAGGATGCCAGCGCACTGCTTGAGAACATCGGTCTCGCTCGACGAGGTGGGCTTGGCAACGAGTAGCCTGATTCCAGGCCTCGGTGTTTCTTCAACGAAGGTCCTGTAGGCATCTAGGGCGGCGTCGAACACCTTGTACATCGTTTCTTGGCCGGCGTCGTCGTGCTGGCGTGGGTTAAGCTCTAGAGTCAGCGTTGGCTTCTCCCAGACGGGAAGCGTTGTGGAAACTACAGAGAACAACTGCTTCAGCGAGCTTTCAATATCACGTTTGGGCTTCGACCTGCAGAACGCGGCAAGATACTGAAGGAAGTTCCTGTAGACTATCTCCATCGAGGCCTCCTTCCCGAGGTACGAGGAGATGGTCGAGAGTATTGTGATGGCGCTTTCGAGGTTCTCGGGTGTCCGGATCATCGGCGAGTAGAGAAGTCTCCCCTTCGAGTTGAAACCCGATGCCCTCACGGTGAGCAGGTCAACGAAGACTGTGTCGGGTGTGAGTCCCCATGAGCCAGCGTTCGACACGTGTATGTCCCCACCCAGATGTGCATCAGCCACATCCCTCGGCAGTTGCTCAAGCAGCAGATACTCTGAGAATACAGCGTTTCCTGTCTGATGGATTAGAGACTCTACGTCGCTCCCGTCGTCTCCTGCCCTGTTCAAAAGCTGGGTAACATCATAGATTGGCATCCCGAGCCTCGTCAGCTTGTGGCGGTACTCTTCCAGATTGTGCTCTACCAGTAACGCGTTCACCATCTCCCTGATTAGAGGGGCAGTGAGATACTGCGTCTGGAACTTGTACAGCCTCGATTCTGTCTCGCTGGTGATCTTCTGCGCCAGCTCTACCGGCATGCCTGCCTCCTTGACCAGGGACTGGAGAATCCTGTCGGCGTTGAATTCCTCCATGGTCTGGCGGGACGTTCTGACGTAAAGCTTCCCACTCTCGACCAGGGACTGCTCCTCGATTTGCCGGGTCAGGTTCAGCACGAGCCTCCCTAGGTTCGTAACAGTGTACTTCCTCTCCTGTCTGTTCAGCTGGATAAGAAGCTGCCGAACCAACTTCCTCAGGTGATAGGCGAACTTACCAGACTCCTTCTTGGACTTGAATCCTGCCAGAGTCTTGAGGGCGCTGTAGGTAAGCGGTCCCTTGATATTCAGTATCTTCAGGATCTCCAGCCTCTGCGGAGATGCTATTACACTGTAGATCGTCTTGACTCGTCGAGGTGCGGCCTGCAATTCTAGGACGGGTCTGGGTCAAAAGTATTTAACAATACCATGGCACCGAGTCGATTCTACCCCGCGGGTAACGAACAGATTCGCCTTACTATCAACCCGATCCCACAGGACCCGTCATCTCGACCCAGATCCGGATAAGATCAAACGACGTGGT
The DNA here is from genome assembly GCA_963836465.1 of uncultured Nitrososphaerota archaeon. Taxonomy (GTDB): domain Archaea; phylum Thermoproteota; class Nitrososphaeria; order Nitrososphaerales; family Gagatemarchaeaceae; genus CAWIJZ01. The sequence goes on along the minus strand of CAWIJZ010000046.1, from coordinate 8,457 downwards.
GTTCCTTCGATATGCAGAAGAAGATTCATTAGATCTCCTCTTACGAGGGAACTAATAGGCCATGAACCCAACACGGGCAGCAAACCTCGAAGAACCGGATCTCGCGAAGCTGTTCTCCCTCAAAGGGAGAGTCTGCGTGATTACCGGCGCCTCAGGAGGGCTCGGCAGCAGGATTTCGAGTGGATTCGCGAGTCTGGGTTCCACAGTAGTCTTGGTGGGAAGGAACAAGAAGAAATTGGCGCTCCTCAGGGAAGAGATCGAAGCCGCCGGCTGGAAGGCGTCAGTTCAGGTGGCGGATATTCTCAACGCGGACGGCGTGGAAAGGATGGCGCGGAGTGTCTATCATGAGCACGGCACGATCGATGTCCTCGTGACAGCTCACGGAGTGAATCTGAGAATCCCCAGCTCGGATTATCCTCTCGACAAGTGGCAGGAGGTGATCGACGTCAATCTCAGAGGAACCTTCGTCGCGTGCAAGGCTGTCGGAAGATACATGATTCAGCAGAGGTCGGGAAAAATAGTCAACATATCTTCAACCGCGGGAAGTTCAGGGTACGAGTGGGGGTATTCGGCCTACGCTCCCTCAAAAGGAGGAGTTGATTCGTTGACAAGAACACTGGCTGTTGAATGGGGGAAGTATGGCATTTGCGTTAACTCGGTCGCTCCATACTTCATCCGCACCGAACTCACCAAGAAGTTTCTTAGTGACCCGGACCGCTACCGGAAGATACTGGATTCGGTTCCCCTGGGCAGGGTCGGCCGCCCCTTGGACGTGGTGGGGGCAGTCGTCTTCTTGGCATCTCCGGCAGCCGACTGGATAAGTGGTCAGGTGCTCTACGTAGACGGCGGGTACATGGCACGCTGACGGAGCTCCTGCAATCTCTCGAAGTTCTATCATAGAGGAATCCCAGCTTCTCGACTCGGTTTGGCCTGTCTTCTTCTCGGGCATCATGTTCGCATCTTCAACACAGCACCTCCGAATCACCGGTTGTGTTTCTGACACGAAGCAGGTCCGCGGGAGCACTAACGGATGGTCGTGTGGTGGGGTCGCCCGGATTTGAACCGGGGATCTCTTGCGTTGCACGACTCAAGCGCCCAAGGCTTGAAGCCTAGACCAGACTAGCCCCGCTCCGGTGATTCTGACTCAACGGCGCGGTCTAGCAGACGACCCCTGGTTGCCTCGTGTCACCTACCAAGGTAGTTATGCGTTCTGGCGGTTCGGGATACTGGGCTTTGCCCGCGAGACGAATCTATTCCCTTCGATGAAATACCTCCATCTATAGTTAACTCCCACCGTTATCCCGATTCTCGTGCTGGTCTTGACCACCGGTTCCGGCCCACCGCCCTCCAGAACGTAGAGCCTCTCTGAGGTGATGATGTCCTCGCCGTTGAGATCCTTGTCGATCCGTAGGGCTTGGGTTAGCTTTCCTGGTCCGCTGGTCAGTTCCCGGATCTCGCTGATTCCCCTGTTCTTCTTCATCAGCTCCACACCCTCGATCGGTTCGATGGTCCGAATCAAGACGGCGCCGGGAGTGCCCACCTTCTCCGTGGTTATGTTCAGCATCCAGTGGTTGCCGTAGGTGAAGTAGATGTACGCGTGGCCGGGCTCACCGAACATGACGCAGTTCCTCTTCGTTGGCCCCCTGTAAGCATGACTCGCGGGGTCCCTGGAACCCCTGTAGGCCTCCAGCTCCACGATCTTTCCGGACATTACCTCCTTACCATGGACCCTCACCAAGGTCTTGCCGACAAGCCTCCTCGCTACCGAAGGGGTGTACCCTGCGAAGAACGACCGGGGTAAGCGGCTGGACACGCACGAACTCTTCACCCCCATCCTCGAGTCATCTCCGCCTAACGCGTCTGTACCCGACGCGCACCAGTCTTACGAAATTGACGAGGAACCGATTTTGCTTCGCCATATTCCTCGTGAAGATCTCCTCCTCGGAGAGGAATCTGTCCTTGAGTTCACGGGTTTCAGCTTTCGAGAAGTGGAGATAGACCGGGATTCCAAGACCAGAATTAGTCGCGGGCTCCAACTATATAATACACTAGCGGAGAATGCAACTTGGAACGATTGTAAGTTCAGGTCCGCGGTGGCCAGCGTCCCCGCACACAAGGGGAGAGGAGACAGATCCTCAGGGGCCAAGATGTTCTCTGTGGTTGCTTACCGTAGAGAGGCGACTTCATCCTAGCCGACAGTTTTGACCCTCCTGAACACAGCGTAGAAGCCCGTAATGGAGATCACGTAGAACATCGTGGCCAGGAGTAGGGGAAGGTTGTAGTCGCCGGACTGGAGAATCATGGCACCGACTATTGTTGTGGCGCTGTTCGGAAGCCTCCAGATTATGCTGTTGACAGAACTCGCCAGGCCCCTCTGCTCCTGGGGAATTATTCCCATCAGAAACGAGTCTGACAGCGGAGAGGCCATGTTTATGAGAGCAGCTCTCACGACATAGATCAAGCCCGCGAGCACAGCATTCGGCACGAAGGCGAGGCTCAGCATGAAGACGGTTGAGAGACCCTGAGTCAGGACGATCGACCTTACGAGGCCATACCGTCTCGAGATTCTCGGACTCGCCACGGCGGCCAGAGCGATGGTGACGCCGGCAGCGGCCAGCAGCGGTCCTGTGTAGGTGTCAGGAAGCCCAAACTTGTAGTAGAACCAAGTTGCCATAAGCGGTATTATGAAACCTGCTCCTAGGCCTATCAGTCCGTTCAGTCCAGAAAACTTGAGCAACGTGCGCGAGGGCCTCCCCCTGCTTGAAGCGCGACTATGTTCCACGTAGTTTCTCAGGAGAATGAAGAGCATCACGGGAGTGACGAATCCCACCAGTCCGAAGAGGAGGAAGAAGTCCTTGTGAATGGCTGCGGTTGGAATGGCCAGCTCGGACTGCAGCACGGGAAAGAACAATGGGAAGAGGGTGCCGAACGCAGTCCCTATGGTGAAGGCGATGAAGGAAAGGGAGAACGCCGCATCACGGTTCTCCAGATTCGTCTGGTCGGCGATAATCGCGTTCCAATTGGCGAGCGCCGCTCCCTCGGCGATTCCCCCCAGGACGGCCGCGAGCAGGAGGTACTGCAGTTCGGTCGTCAGGCCGAAAATGAGTATTGCGGGAGGTATCAGAGAATACGCGAACACAATCATCCACTTCCTTCCTCTCCTGTCCGAGAGAATGCCGAGCGGGATCGCGGCGAGGATCATCATGATTCCCTCCACCCCGAGGATCAACCCTATCGTTCCCGCACTAACGTGTATCTGAGGGTAGTACCCAGTTATCTCGATTTGAAGATAGCCGAAGGCGAGGGTGGAAAAGATAACCGCGTAGATCTGCCATTTGACACTCCTTGGGATGCTCGAGAACGACCCTCCCTTATCAGAACCTGGTGCACCGCCCTCCTGTTCCTTAGAGGTCGAGCTCGGTTGAAGCAAAGGAGCGGATCTTCCCTTCCCCTGTTCATAACGGCAAAGATGTTATAAGCAATCGAGACACGACCGAAGTAAGTCGAATGCCAGAGACCGAAGAATGCTGTGCACCCGTGGCCTACATCTACGGAGGAATAACCCTAAGCCCCAAGCCTCCAAGCCAGGCTACGATTGGGGTGCGTGTCAACGTTGGCGTGCAGAATGTTCCGGTTACCGGTCCGGAAGCTGGCGATGACTATCTGCTCTGGCACTATGTCGCTGTTGTCAAGCCCGGTCAGCTCAAGGTCCTCTGCACCATCGGAGACGTTACCTCCATGAAGGACATCGAGGCGAAGCCGTACGAGACTTGCATCGTCAACTTTTGCTTCGGCAAACCAGTATTTACTCTCACTGCCAGGACACTGAAGATCAGGGTACACCGGAAGGAGCACGAGAAGATCTCAGTGAAGGGTCCGACAGGAGAAGGACAGCCAGGGCCAGTCTCCTGACTCACGCATCGCTTGCCGAGGTCTCACTTTAGCTTTGGCTTGACCTTTGGCTTGACCTTTGGCCTGACCTTTGGCTTGACTAATCGCCACGAAACATCGACGAAATCTACGTGAGAGGAGGAGCTGACGGCTAGGCCTCTTCTGCTTTCGAGTCCGACTTCCCGGCGTCGTATTCTGCGGTCGTGTGAGTCGTGTTGGATTCGGCGATGAGGATCGGATCGCCGAAGGAGTTCGACCTGAACTTCACGTAGAAGACCCTCGCTAGCTTCGTCTCCATCCTGAAGAGTAATGGCGGGTCCCTGCGTATCAGGTACTCGGTGACAGGCTCCTCCATCTTTGTGACAGAGTCCGTGATATCCTCCTTCACCCTTTTGTCGTACTCCTCCTGGGTGAAGGGAGTCGAATCGCTCTCCCCCTTCTCCCCTTCGTTCACGAACCTAGAGAACGTGCTGACCAGAGGCTGGAACTGAGGAGGTTTCTTATCCTTCGGAAGCAGATCCTCGGGTATCTCGAAAAGGTCGGCGAGGATTGAAAGAAGCTTGAGCTTCCCCTTCACCTTCTTATGATCGATGACGTAGGTGCTCCAGGCGATTCTTTCTATGGCAAAGTCACGTATGAGCAGCCGCGTGGGGTCGATCTTTGGAGTATCTGACAACTCCACCGGGCGTACGCTGCCTCATTATCATCTTTTCTCATTCTGCATGGTGCTGCGCAAGACCACGGGTCGGCACTATGCGGATATACCCTTTTGGCACACATCTGGCTGGAGCAACTCGTGACTCTGTAGTGGGAGAGAGCGTTTCCATTACCATGGAAAAGAATGGGGGCGGTGAGATTCGAACTCACAATCTCTACCCGAAGGGTTTTGCCCTCCTACAGGTCTCTGGACCGCTCCACTGCGATATCATCCACGTTTCCGTGTCATCAAACTATGTTTGTTGAGCACTGGAGCCTGTCGCCATGGCCTGGTTAGGCTACGCCCCCACTAACAAAACACGAAATCCTCGCCCCCACCATTTTAAGCTTGTTCCCGAAAGGGGAATCGTCGAGATTGCATTTCGTCTTGCGATCAACTCACTGCTGGTTATGCGCACCCCAGTAGAGATCGGCCCTCGCGCCGTGCACGGGCAGATGTCTTGTTTGTCGTTTGTGCCTGATTCCACACCGCTTAAGGTGCCGCGCGTACTCGTTGTCGGTTATCGGTTTTCGACACTTCGGACAAATGGGCGACCCGTATCACCGTGCTTCAGCCGAGAGCATGTCTATCTTCGTGATGATGCCCTCCGGTTTGTCGCCCGCCCCCACAAGAACTGCGGAGACGAACTTGAAGAGGGAGAAGAGTGCCTCCACCGGGGTGTCCACGCTCACTATCGGGAAGCTCGGCTGCATGAACACCGAGACTGGCCTTGCCATGATGCTTGCGGGGTCCTCGGCGCCCTCCAGAATGGTGACGATCTGATTCTCTGTCATGGCGCCGATCATTCTGTTGCCCGCGTAGACCGGCAACTGAGAGATTCCCTTGTTCTTCATCAACGCTATGCATTCCCTGATTGTAGTGTTCGACTGGACCGACATGACGGGCGAAGACATGACCTCCGCTGCCTTCTTTCCCACCATCTTGATGTGAGACCTGAGGGCCTCCGAAATCGCCTTCATCGTGCTGAAAGATGGATCGACGAGTCCAGATTCCAGTTTGGCAATTAGCGACTGACTCACTCCCGCCGCCTTCGCGAGCTCAGACTGAGTGATTCCGAGCTGGACCCTTATTCTCTTCAGCTGCTTCGGGTCGATTGTTGAGACCGACATAATATAGACGGTGCTTCAGAAATTCATATATGAATTTTTCTCCGCAGACAATAACACCGGTCAGCCACAGACTCTAGGCCGTTCCCAGGTTGTGTGGGAGGCCTGCCTCAACGACCTCCTTGGGCAGCCTCTCCTTCCATCTCTTGAGGAATTCGAGGTCCTCGTTGGTGCTCCTCAGGTCGTCCGGAAGCATGATGGGTATCTCGTCGATTATTGGAAAGAACCTCTTGCATTCTGAGCAGAGAAGCACGCCGTCTGCTATCACTTCACCCTTCGAGTTGAGCTCGATTAGCACGAGCGGGTAATGCTTGTCGATCGGGCATGCGAGTATGTCCAGAAGGCCTTTCTTCAACAGTGCCCTTCAATTTCGAGTTGTCTATAATCATTTTGAAGAAGCCCGCCGGACCAAGAATCTGGTGTGTTGAATAACTCGATTGGCTTCAGACGCTACTCTGGTTCCTGACCTGCCTTTACCTTGGGTTCATCGAGATGAAGAGGTTGTACAACGACGCCTTGAGCATCATCTCGCTCACGATGTGCTTCCATTTGATCGATACGATGTACTCCCCGAATGTCCTCTTCAACGAGGATATCGCTGATTCCGCCATCCACCTGTAGCCGTACCCGTGTTTCTTCTTCCACCTCTTGTAGTCCTTCAGCTGCTCCATGACCACGAGCTTTCTTGGCATGCACCCGTCCGCCTTCATGGACGAGTTCTTCCTCACTCTGATTGCCGGCTCTATTCGCATGCTATCCAACGTCCGGAAGTTGTCCTTCGAGTCGTAGGCTCCATCCGCTAGCGCCCTGACGATGTGGGCATTGGAAGCCGCCTCTTCAACGAGGATATCGCTGATTCCGCCATCCACCTGTAGCCGTACCCGTGTTTCTTCTTCCACCTCTTGTAGTCCTTCAGCTGCTCCATGACCACGAGCTTTCTTGGCATGCACCCGTCCGCCTTCATGGACGAGTTCTTCCTCACTCTGATTGCCGGCTCTATTCGCATGCTATCCAACGTCCGGAAGTTGTCCTTCGAGTCGTAGGCTCCATCCGCTAGCGCCCTGACGATGTGGGCATTGGAAGCCGCCTCTTCGACGAGAGGCTTCAGCATCCTCCCGTCGGAGACGTCCTCCTTCGTGACCTCCATCGAGAGGATCTTCCCTGTCTTCGTGTCGACTGCGAGATGTACCTTGACGAATCCTCTCTTCACTCTCCACTTGTGCCTTATCCACTCTCCCCTGTTCGAGACCTTGACTCCCGTGGAATCGACGGCGATGGTGACGTCCTTGTGGGGATCGACGTCAGGGTCTAGTTCCACATTCATGTTCGCTATCCTGTAGTATATCGTCGTGAAGTCAGGTACTCCTCTCCCCAGCTCTTCGACGTGCTCTGACAGGGTTCTTACGAACCCCTCCAGCTGTCTGTACGGGAGCAGGTAGGCGTGGATGGCTGCGAGCATACTCATTAATGAGCTTGGATAGCGATATCTCGCTCCTTCCTTCTTCCTGTTTATGTTCCCTAACTCGCTTCTCCATCCAGATAAAAAATCGGTGTCGAAGAGCAGCTCTCCCCTCCTAACCAGAGCCTCGTTGTACTCCTTCCAGTTCCGCTTCTTCTTGGTGACCAATCCATAGGATGGGGTTACGATCCATTCCATGAGAGACCGAGACAAAATTCACTGACAGGGCGCTTAGTTATTCAACACACCACAAGAATTATGTTATCAAGAAATTACTTCACCCCCTACTGAATGCGGGTAGACTCGGTGGATTTTGGAGGAGCATATACGAGCGGTACAGGCATGGGAAGCTTGCAGAGGGACAGGTTGAGTGGCTCATCAGAGCCAGGGAGAAGGGAACTACGAATGGCGATATCGCCAGGGCCCTCAACATCTCCCAGAGGTGGGTCAAGCACATCTATTCGAGATACAGGAACGAAGGGACAATTCCGTCAACCGGCCGGCCTGCTGGAAGGCCTAGGATCGATCCCTCTTGAGGAGAGAGTCGCCATCAAGCATGCGCGAGAGAGGTTCAGGGTAGGGGCATGCTACCTCGTCCCGGTGTTGAGGAGGTTCTACGGCATCGAAACGAATCACATGAGGGTCTATCAGGTGATGAAGGAGGAGGGATTGTTGTACTCCAAGGCTAGGAGGCGCATCAGGAGGAGATGGGTGAGGTGGGAGAGGGAGCACTCGAACTCATTGTGGCACGTTGACTGGCACGAGATGAAGGATCCGAGGTGGAAGGGAGTGTGGCTCATCGTGTACGAGGATGATGCGTCCAGGCGAATAATGGATTATGGTATGTTCGAGCACACCACGTCAGCTCACTCCGTGGAGGTCCTCGAGCGTGCGATCAAAGAACATGGGAAGCCCAAATCGGTCCTCAACGATAGAGGCTCAACCTTCTACGCTGTAGAATCTGAGGCAAGGAAGAAGGGTCTCACTGAGTTCGAGCTCTACCTGATAGGCAACCACATCGAGCAGATCCTTGCTGGGAGGAGGCACCCCGAGACGAATGGGAAGCTTGAGAAGCTCTTCGACATACTCGAGACTGGATTGGTCAGGGGCATATCATCGATGGATGATTGCGTCTACTGGTACAATTGCGAGAGGCCACATGGAGCCCTCGACCTGGAGAGGGCCGAGACACCTATAGAGGCATACTACAGGAAGCTTCCTCAGAGAGACGTGCTCATCGATCCTTCGCTGCTGACCTTGGGGGTGAAGTGATTCTTTGATAA
>CAWIJZ010000045.1:0-12180 GCA_963836465.1 uncultured Nitrososphaerota archaeon | reverse complement strand
CCGCACCCGGCGCAACATTCAAATAAAAGCACCCACAAATCGTTTAAATATCAGCGGAAAGGCCTGCCGCGATAGTGCACCTTTCAGTGTATTTTGGGGTCCACGTAGTGTGTATTATCATCCGGAGGCATGAATTCTAGATGCCAAGGGCAAAGGCGAACAAGGTAGAGGAAGAGAATCCGTTCAAGGTCAGCACTCAATTCCTCGTGCCAAAGCATGAGCTCCTTTCACCCACCGAGGCCGAGGAGGTTGTGAAGAAGTTCAACGCAAAGCCGGGCCAGTTCCCCTACATCCTCTCCATCGATCCTGCTGCGAAGGAGATCGGTGCCAAGCCGGGTGACTTTGTGAAGATAACGAGGAAGAGCCAGACGGCTGGTGACACCGTCTACTACAGATACGTTGTGGAGTATTAAATCAAGATGAGCAAACAACTTGGGCAGCAGTACGACTCGTGGGTGGTCCTGAAGGATCTACTCGAGAAGGAGGGAGTGGCGAGGCAGCACCTCAACAGCTACAATGAGCTGGTAGCGAGGGGCCTGCAGAACATCGTCGAGGAGATAGGCTTCGTAGAGATAGAGACTGTGAGCACGCCCTACAAGGTCAAGTTCAGCAAGGTCGAACTCGGCCGGCCCAGAGTCATCGAGATAGACGGCTCTGTCAGCAACATCTACCCCATGGAGTCTAGGCTCAGGGACCTCACTTATGGCGCGCCCCTCTACGTCGACATGATCATAGAAGAAGAGGGAATGTCGAGGGAGGCGTCCAGGCAGCACATCGGCGACTTTCCAGTCATGGTCAAGTCCGAGCTCTGCCAGCTCTCGAAGCTTTCGAAGGAGCAGCTCGTCGCGTCGGGGGAGGACCCCAATGACCCCGGAGGCTACTTCATCATCAACGGCTCCGAGAGGGTAATCGTAGGGCTCGAGGACCTTTCGCCGAACAAGATAATCGTGGACGTGGACAAGGTGGGCGGAATAACCACCTACAAGGCGAGGGTCTACTCGTCAGTCGTCGGCTACCGCTCAAAGCTCGAGGTGACACTTAAGCAGGACGGCTCAATCAACGTCAAGATTCCGAGCTGTCCTGTGGACCTCCCATTCGTCACCGTCATGAGGGCAATGGGCATCAAGTCCGACAAGGAGATTGCGAACGCGGTCTCCCCGAAGCAGGAGATCCAGGACCTGCTCGAGGTCTCCTTCGACAAGGCAAGCGAGACACCGACCGAGAAGGACGCACTCGTCTATATTGGCAACCGTGTCGCGCACGGCATGCTGGAGGAGTTCAGGATTAAGAGGGCGCAGTCGACGCTCGATTGGGGCTTCCTCCCCCACCTGGGCAAGACGGAGGATAGGCGGTACGACAAGGTGATGTTCCTCGGCGAGACCGTGTGCAAACTGCTCGAGCTGAGGCTCGGCTGGATAGGTCCGGATGACAAAGACCACTACGGCAACAAGGTGATCAAGTTCGCCGGGCAAATGCTCGCCGACCTCTTCCGCACATCCTTCAGAAACCTGGTGAGGGACATGAAGTACCAGCTGGAGAGGACGGGGCAGAAGAGGGGAGGCAACGTCATCGGGGCGGCGATAAGAACAGGAATCATTACGGACAAACTAAGCAATGCTATCGCGACGGGCAACTGGGGGAGGGGGAAGGTGGGTGTCACCCAGCTCCTTGACAGAACCAACTATCTGAGTACCCTCAGCCACCTAAGAAGGGTCCAGTCGCCGCTCAGCAGGAGCCAGCCGAATTTCGAGGCTAGAGATCTTCACGCCACTCACTTCGGGCGAATATGCCCCTCGGAGACGCCAGAGGGAGTTAACTGCGGCTTGGTAAAGAACTTGGCCTTATCGGCCATAATCTCGGTTAGCGTGCCACCTTCAGAGATAGAGGACAGGCTCTGGGAGCTCGGTGCGAAACCCGTTCGGGACGCGCCCGAGAGACTCCAGCTGGAGGGATGCAAGATCTTCATGGATGGACGATTCATCGGCTTCGTCGACGACGGAGACAGGCTGTCCAAGGCATTCAGGAGGCTCAGGAGGGAGGGGCAGATCAACCCCAGCGCCAGCGTCCTCTACCAGAGCGCACTTAACAAGAGAGGGTACGCGAGGCTGTACATCAGCTTGAGTGCTGGGCGTGTGATTAGGCCGCTCATCGTCGCCGAGAGTGGCAAACCGCTCCTGACGCAGGAGATGAACGGCAAGATAGTATCCCGGGAACTCACTTGGAGGGACCTCGTCGAGAAGGGAGTCGTAGAGCTCATCGATGCCAACGAGGAGGAGAACTGCCTTGTGGCCATGACGCCTGAGGAACTCACCTCAAAGCACACTCACCTCGAACTCTTCCCCGGAGCAATGTTCGGCATAGCCGCCTCCATAATCCCGTTCCCGGAGCACAACCAGTCTCCGAGGAACACCTACGAGTCGGCCATGGCCAAGCAGTCGCTCGGTTTCTCAAGCCCGACTTTCCCGCTTTCGACGTTCGTGAGGCAGCACTTGCTCGTCAGCCCTGAGTCACCGCTCGTCAGGACGAGATCGACAGAACTCCTCAACATCGACGAGAGGCCTTTTGGTACGAACGCAGTGGTCGCCGTGCTCTCATTTGAGGGCTACAACATCGAGGACGCGATAATCATGAACAAGTCGAGCGTGGAGCGCGGCTTCGCCCGCTCGTTCTTCTACAGACTCTATGAAGCTGAGGCCAAGCAGTACTTGGGTGGAATGAGGGACAATTTCGAGGTCCCCGCACCCGACTCGAACATCAGGGGATACAGAGGGGAGAAGTTCTACAGACTCCTGGAGGGCGACGGTGTCGTGATGCACGAGTCCCAGGTCACCGGGGGCGACGTGGTGATTGGCAGGTCAAGTCCTCCAAGGTTCATGGAGGAGTACAAGGAGTTCGAGATAAAGGGCCCGTACAGGAGGGACAGCTCCGTTTCGGTGAGGCCAAACGAGTCCGGCGTTATCGATTCCGTCTTCATGACGGAGAACGTCGAGGGCGGTAAGATGTTCAAGGTCAGGGTCAGGGACATGAGAGTCCCAGAGATAGGCGATAAGTTCGCTTCAAGGCACGGCCAGAAGGGAGTGATAGGGATGGTCGTCCCCCAGGAGGATATGCCCTACACCGAGGACGGTGTCGTTCCAGACGTCATAATCAACCCGCACGCCTTTCCGTCCAGGATGACCGTCGGGCAGTTCATCGAATCAATAGCGGGAAAGGCAGCATCGCTGAGGGGCTACGCCGCCGATGGTACGGGATTCGCGGGCGAGAACACCGAGGAGCTGGAGAAGATTCTCAAGGAGAGGGGATTCGAGCCCACAGGAAGGGAGGTCATGTATGACGGCAGGACAGGCAAGAAGTTCGCTGCGGACATATTCATCGGTGTGGTCTACTACCAAAAGCTGCACCACATGGTTGCAGACAAGATACACGCGAGGGCCAGGGGGCAGGTTCAGATGCTCACCAAGCAACCCACTGAGGGAAGGGCGAGGGGTGGCGGTCTGAGATTCGGCGAGATGGAAAGAGATTGCCTCATCGCCTACGGCGCATCCATGGTCCTTAAGGACAGGCTCCTCGACGAGGCTGACAAGACAGAGATAAACGTCTGCGAGAAGTGCGGGCTTATCGCCTACTACGACGCGAAGCAGAGAAAGTACGCGTGCAAGATAGACGGGGATTCGGCAAAGATCTCGACAGTTGTTGTCGCCTACGCGTTCAAGCTGCTGCTGCAGGAGATGATGAGCCTGAATATCGCTCCGAGACTGAAACTCAAGGACAGAGTGTGAGACAATGGCAATGGAAGAAGCACGCAAGACGATAGACGGAATAAACTTCGCACTCCTCTCTCCGACTGAAATCAGGAAGTATTCTGTCACCGAGATAACGCAGCCCGAAACGTACGACGAGGACGGGATGGCTGTCCAGGGAGGGCTGATGGACAACAGGATCGGGACCCTCGAGCCGGGCCAGAAGTGCGGCACATGTGGAAACACCGCGACACGATGTCCCGGCCACTTCGGCCACATCGAACTAGCCGAGCCGGTCCTTCACATTGCATTCATTGATGAAATCAACCTCCTCCTGCAGACCACGTGCAGGACGTGTGGCAGGCTCCTCATAACGCAGGAAGAGATTGACATCTACAGACAGAGACTGGCTACCGCCACCAGCTTCACCCCCGGGCTCCCAGACAAGGTGTCCAAGGAGATAGTAGCCAGGGCGAAGAAGGTGAAGCTCTGTCCCCACTGCGGAAAGCAGCAGTACCAGATCGAGCTCACCAAACCATCGATTTTCCACGAAATCACGGAGGAGGGAGGCGCGACACGGCTCCTCCCAGTTGCGATCAGGGAAAGGCTGGAGAGGCTGACAAACGAGGACCTAATCGTCATGGGGTACAACCCGAAGGCCGCTCGCCCCGAATGGTTCGTCCTCCAGGTACTTCCTGTTCCGCCGTTGACCGTCCGTCCGTCGATCACGCTCGAGTCTGGAATCCGCTCGGAGGATGATCTGACGCACAAGATCGTCGACATACTGAGGGTCAACCAGAGAGTGAGGGAGGCGAAGGAGTCTGGGACTCCGCACCTAATCGTCCAGGACTTGGTCGATCTGCTCCACTATCACGTTACCACCTTTTTCGACAACGAGGTGTCGGGCATTCCTCAGGCCCACCACCGCTCCGGCAGGCCTCTGAAGACGCTCAGCCAGAGACTGAAGGGGAAGGAGGGTAGGTTCAGGGGTTCCCTGTCTGGAAAGAGGGTCGACTTCTCGAGCCGAACGGTCATCAGCCCCGACCCCGGCCTCGACATAAGCGAAGTGGGTGTTCCCTTCGAGGTGGCGAAGAAGCTCACAATACCCGAGAAGGTCTCGCAGTGGAACATCGAGTTTCTGAAGCAGCTGGTGGTGCGCGGGCCGTTTGAGCATCCGGGCGCCAACTACGTTATCAGGCCCGACGGGGTCAAGATAAGGCTCGACTTTGCCAGCGACAGGAAGGCACTCGCTGACTCCCTCGCTCCCGGTTACGTCGTGGAGCGCCACCTGACGGACGGCGACACCGTCCTATTCAACAGGCAGCCCTCGCTGCACAGGATGTCCGTGATGGCCCACTCGGTCAGGGTGCTACCCTACCGCACGTTCAGGCTGCATCCCTCGGTATGCCCACCGTACAACGCTGACTTCGACGGAGATGAGATGAACCTCCACGTCCCTCAGAGCGAGGAGTCACGCTCGGAGGCACTGATGCTCATGCGCGTCCAGGACCAGATACTCTCCCCGAGGTACGGAGGTCCGATCATAGGTGCGCTCCGCGACTTCCTCAGCTCCGCCTACCTTCTCACGCGCGACGAGACTTTGCTAACGCCAGAGGAGTTCAGCAATCTGGCAATGTCCGGAGGATACGACGGCGATCTTCCAGAACCGAAAATCAAGGGTACCAACCCGATGTACACGGGCAAGCAGCTCTTCTCCCTGTTCCTTCCGAAGGACCTCAACTTCGTGCTGACGTCAAAGTGGGCGAAAGCGAAGGCGGGCGAGGTGAACGACGTTGTGATCAAGGATGGCGAGCTCGTGTCAGGCGTCATAGACAAGGCAGCGATCGGTGCGGAGGAGCCGGACAGCCTGCTCCACAGGATAGCGAAGGATTACGGGAACGACGAGGCTAGGCGCTTCCTGAACTCCATACTCTCCCTACTCAAGGCTGTTCATCACGAGAAGGGGGTTCACCTACGGATTCAACGAGCTAGGACTCTCCACCGAGGCGAACGACAAGATAACCCAGACGATCAAGGAAGCCTACGACAACATTACCGAGCTCATAAAGAAGTACAAGGCTGGTACGCTCTCCCTGACCAGGGGGCTTTCACCAGAGGACTCGCTCGAGTTCTACATTGTTAACGAACTCTCGAAGTCGAGAGACAGGGCGGGCAGGGTGGCGGACCGCTCCTTCTCAATGGAGAACGCCGGCGTGGTCATGGCAAGAACTGGCGCCCGCGGCTCCAGTCTGAACCTGGGGCAGATGACAGCGGCGCTGGGTCAGCAATCGGTCAGAGGTCGCAGGATCGAGAAGGGCATGAGGGGAAGGTCACTGAGCCACTTCGGATGGTACGACCTCGCCCCGGAGGCGAAGGGGTTTGTGAAGAGAAACTACCGGGACGGGCTCACACCCACGGAGTTCTTCTTCCACGCGATGGGCGGCAGAGAGGGCTTGGTAGACACGGCTGTCAGAACGCAGCAGAGCGGCTACATGCAGAGGAGGCTCGTTAACGCGATGGAACACCTGAGGGTCGAGTACGACCTGACAGTCAGGGATCCGGGCGAGAACATAATTCAGTTCCTGTACGGTGAGGACGGGATAGACCCGGCGAAGAGCGACCACGGCCTGCCTGTGAACCTCGACAGGATTATTGGTGCGGAATTGCTCGTGAGCAAGTCCAGGTCGAAAGCTCGGAGAGGAACCAGCCACCACGATGCTCAAGAAGTACGCCTCCATCCTGAACAGTCGGCTCTATCGGGAACTGAAGGAGAGGCTCGCCGATAGCCACCTCACCGAGGAGGGAGCCAAGAACGTGCTGGAGAAGGTGATGGAGTCTATCGACTACGCCACAGTCGAGCCAGGAGAAGCATCCGGCATAGTTGCGGCCCAGTCGATAGGCGAGCCGGGCACTCAAATGACGCTCAGGACCTTCCACTTCGCCGGTGTAAAGGAGAGAGACGTTACTCTCGGCCTTCCGAGGCTGATGGAGCTCGTCGACGCCAGGAAGATACCCGCGACTCCATCGATGGACATCTACCTTGACGGGCGAGTACCGTAATTCCAGGGAGAAGGCTCTGAAAGTTGCGAACGAGTTGCTCTTCACGAAGGTGGGTAACGTCGTGGAGTACAGCGAAGTCGACCCGACCGAAGGGATCAAGCTCCACCTCAACGAAGAGATGATGCAGGAACGAAACGTTACAGCCGAGGATGTAGGGAAGGTCGTAGAGTCTGGAAAGAGAAACGTCCAGATAGAGAGGGGCAGAATAGTTAGGGTGAATCTCGAAAACGCAGACCTGTCGACCCTCTTCACGCTGCGGAACAAGATCCAGAACATGAAGCTAAAGGGCATCCCGGGTATCACCCGGGTGACAGTCGTGCAGGAGGGCGATGAGTGGCTCATCCAGACCAGCCGGTTCGAATCTCGCAAAGGTCATCATGGTCCCCGGCGTCGACGCGACCAGGATGACGACCAACAACATTCACGAGGTCGCGCAGGTTCTTGGGATCGAGGCGGCAAGGGCGACTCTCATAAGGGAGATAATGAGCACTCTCGACGAGCAGGGCCTTGAAGTCGACGTCGAGACACATCTTCCTCGTGGCTGACCTCATGACAACCAAGGGTTACCTCCAGCAGATAGGCAGGCACGGTATAGCTGGCACGAAGAGCAGCGTCCTGGCCAGAGCGGCCTTCGAGATAACCGTCCCAACGCTAGCCGAAGCCGCGCTCAAGGGCGAGGAAGAGGAGTTGAAGGGCGTGACAGAGAACGTGATTGTCGGTCTTCCCATCCCGGTTGGCACCGGCATGGTCGATCTCTACATGGGTTGAATTGATTATGGTGGAGCACCAAGTCCTCGGGAAGATACTTAAGGAAGCCATGAAGGGAGGAAGGTACTCCATTGGAACGGGTGAAGTAATCGCAGACATGAAAGGTGCAAAGCTGGTCATCTGTTCGAAGTCCCTTCAGGGAGATGTCAGGACTAGGATTGACGAGGAGGCCAAGAATAACACGGTACAGGTGCTCGCATTGGATAAGAACTCCACGGAGTTGGGCAGGATGTTGGGTCGGCCCTTCAAAGTGTCAGCAATCGCGCTGCGCGCGGTCTCCGACTCGGACCTCAGGCAGCTAACAACCCAGTGAGAAAGCGCATGCCAGAGATTAAGCTAACCTCCGACCAGCTCGGCCTCATCTCCCTCTTCCAGAACATGAGCGGCGCCACCGTGAGGGACTGCATCGTCGACGAGAAGGGAGGGAGGCTGATCTTCGTGATCACCAAGGGTCAGATGGGCCTAGCGATAGGCAAGAAGGGAGCGACCATCAAGAACATCGAGAGGGCGGTGAAGAGCCCCGTCGAGGTCGTGGAGTGGTCCGACGACCCAGCCGAGATGATCAGAAACGCGCTTGACCCTCGCTTTGTGGTAGAAACAAGGATCACCGACAGGCTCGACGGCACCAAGAGCGCGGTCGTCGTGGTCGACCCAAGGAGGAAGGGGGCCGTCCTTGGACACGGGAGGAAAGAACGCCGAGAAGGTCCGCCTGATCGCGAAGAAGTACTTCGACATACTCAACGTTCAGATAATGACGGCCGTTTGAACGCTTTTATAGTAGTGAGCAGGGGACGAGCAAAATCAAAGATGCCCAGCGGTGAGTTCTCGGCAAGACAGGGAAGGCTTTACAGGCAGAAGCTACGCTGGAGCGATAAGTACTACAAGAGGAGGATGCTGGGACTCGACGTAAAGGCCGACCCGCTGGAGGGTGCGCCCCAGGCGAGGGCGATAGTGCTCGAGAAAGTGGGTGTAGAGTCCAAACAGCCGAACTCCGCCATCAGAAAATGCGTGCGTGTACAGATTGTCAAGAACGGTAAGCAGGTGACGGCTTTTCTCCCGGGAGACGGCGCCCTGAACTTTGTTGACGAGCACGATGAAGTAACCGTCGAGGGAATTGGAGGTTCCATGCAGAGAGCCATGGGGGACATCCCAGGCGTCCGATGGAAGGTCTTCAAGGTCAATGGCGTATCGCTCAACGAGCTGGTCTACGGGCGGAAGGAGAAGCCGAGGAGGTAGATGGTCTCCTTGAGTACTTCGAAGCTCGAGTATCCGAACCTGCACCTTTGGAACAAGTGGGACATTACACAGGTGAAGGTCGAGGACGAGGGCCTCAAGGGCGTCATCAGCCTGAAGCCGATGCTCCTGCCGCACTCAGGAGGAAGGCACGAGCACCAGAAGTTCGCGAAGTCGAAGGTGAACGTGGTCGAGAGGCTCGTGAACCAGCTGATGCACTTCGGGAAGAAGCACGCCAAGAACACCGGAAGGATGGGTGGGAAGAAGCAGAGGGCTATGAACATTGTACGTACTGCTTTTGAGATCATTCAGGTCAGAACAGGAGGTAACCCGGTACAGTACCTTGTGAGGGCGATCGAGAACGCCGCACCAAACGAAGACACGACGAGGATGAGCTACGGTGGTGTCGTCTACCACCTCTCCGTCGACATCTCTCCTGTGAGACGAATGGATCTAGCGCTTCGTTTCATCTCGGAGGGTGTCAGAGAGGCTGCATTCGGATCGGGTCGGAGTGTCGAAGAGGTACTCGCTGATGAGATAATCGCTGCGGCCTCGAATGACGCGAACAGCTTCGCTGTCAAGAAGAAGAACGAACAAGAAAGAATCGCAATGGCATCCAGGTAGAGAATACCGGGTGCCGCATTCGTGGAAAAGACTCGTCGGGCAGCCCGATAATCTCCTCCTTCGTTTCCAAAGGCATCGACTATCGTCACTGCTCGGGTTGTCTATATCTGCTTCTCTAGTCCGTCCGTCAGATCTCACCCCGACGCTGGTTTCACAACCGTTATTTGGGAGTTCGTCGCTGGCTGAGGCGATGAGCGGGGATCCGGTCGGTTTCTTCGCTGGGCTGCTGCGCGTGTGCATTCGCGACGATGCGGACGGCCAATCGCTCAGAGATGTATTCACTTTTACGGCCCTGTCCTTCGTTCTCGGCATCGTCGCTAGCGCATTTACAGCGTATGCTCTGACCCTGACAAACCTCTAGGGACCTTCCAGCCTTTCGACTGACTGTTCCGTCTCGTCTAAAGAATTCAACAGGAAAGTGAACCAATACTACCCTGACTCCATTTACGATATCGTTAGGTTATCGAGTTCAGGTCAACCAAGATGGGTCGAAAGCTCGTCCTCTTCGGTTTCTGGTTGCTAGGGTACGCTCTGGGCTTCTTCGCTTGGGTCGTCAGAGTTCCAGTAATAAACTGGATAATGACGCTCGGTGTGAGCGAGGAGCTGGCCGGCTCGATGATCACCGGCTTCGCCGGCTCCATCGTGATGCTGGTCGGCGTGATACTCTGGAGCTACCTGTCAGCCAAGTAGTAGGTAGCTCCTAGGGGTCCTAGCGAGACCACGAGCTACTCACACCTTTTTGCTGTTACCCCGAGCGATCAGTAGAGCGGAGGCGTATGGTTGGCTCGGAATGGGAGCTCCTTTTCCTTCCTGGCACGTAGGAGACGGTAACGAAGAAGCAGAGTGAGCGCTACGATGACACCGAAGGGCCCCCACAACACAAAACCACGCAATCCAAGCTGAATTTCCGCAACTTCGAACACAGCGGCGACAAGTAGCATCGTGGCCACAAGTCCTACCGCAAGGACCAGTTGCCGCAACTCCATCCTCATGCGCCATTTCTCGTCCTTCAGGAGCCATCTCAGCAGGGAGTTCAGGAAAAGCACGCCTTCACCCGTTGCGACGGGATACGCGGAGAGCTCTATCCAGCTGTGCGGAAAAATGAAGAGGATGAGAACAACTAAGCTCGCAGGCAAGTTCTGATTCAGCGCGATGGCCTGGGTAACCCTTGCCGTCTCGTATAGGGATGCACCGAATATGACCGCTCCCAATCCCGGGACCATCTCCACCAGACCTACTCGCAGGTTGTTGGAGTAGATGTACCAAGTCTGCTCGAGAAATGTCCTCCCGCTAAGGGTGTTGCCCAACTGCTGTGCCTGTTGGGTGTATGACTGCTGCTCGCCGGGCATGAATGGAGTGGATGGCAGGACAATGAACACAGCAAGCTCCAACACGAAGAGAACAGCAAAGAAGATGACGCGCCTGTCCGCGAAGGCCCGCAGGATGCTCGGCCTTTCTTCCACTCCTGAACCAGATTCCATTTGGGGGACCTTTTTCGTTTTCCTCGGGGTTAATAAAGCCGAGCGGGCGAGCTATGACCCAGTCATTCGCCCACTGGACAACTTCATGTTTTATCAGCTTCTCAAATCCCGGGAGAAGCTCTTACTGCTGAAATTTCCAGTTCTTCATGGACTCGTTATACGAAAGTACAAAGTTTCGGGTTCATCGCGAAACAAAGAGCATCTGTCTGATCCAAGAGGAACCACATCGTCCTCTGTTACAGACTCGAAGGCTTCTGAACGACAATTTCAGCTTGTTTTATCAAAAAATTACTTCACCCCCTACTGAATGCGGGTAGACTCGGGACATTTTGGAGGAGCATATACGAGGGGTACAGGCATGGCAAGCTCGGTGAGGGACAGGTTGAGTGGCTCATTAGAGCCAGGGAGAAGGGAACGACCAATGCTGACATCGCAAGGGCCCTGGCATTCCGAGAGGTGGGTCAAGCACCTCTATTCGAGATACAGGAACGAAGGGACGATTCCGTCAACCGGCAGGCCTGCTGGAAGGCCAAGGATCGAGATCCCTCTTGAGGAGAGAGTCGCCATCAAATACGCACGGGAGAGGTTCAGGGTAGGGGCATGCTACCTCGTCCCTGTGTTGAGGAGGTTCTACGGCATCGAAACGAATCACATGAGGGTCTATCGGTGATGAAGGAGGAGGGATTGTTGTACTCCAAGGCTAGGAGGCGCATCAGGAGGAGATGGGTGAGGTGGAGAGGGAGCACTCGAACTCATTATGGCATGTTGACTGGCACGAGATGAAGGATCCGAGGTGGAAGGGAGCGTGGCTCATCGTGTACGAGGATGATGCGTCAAGGCGAATAATGGATTATGGGATGTTCGAGCACACCACGTCAGCTCACTCCGTGGAGGTCCTCGATAGAGCGATCAAAGAACACGGGAAGCCCAAATCGTCCTCAACGATAGAGGCTCAACCTTCTACGCGGTAGAATCGGAGGCCAGGAAGAAGGGTCTCACTGAGTTCGAGCTCTACCTGATGGGCAACCACATCGAGCAGATCCTTGCTGGGAGGAGGCACCCCGAGACAAACGGGAAGCTGAGAAGCTCTTCGACATACTCGAGACTGGATTGGTCAGGGGGATATCATCGATGGATGATTGCGTCTACTGGTACAATTGCGAGAGGCCACATGGAGCCCTCGACCTGGAGAGGGCCGAATACCTATAGAGGCATACTACAGGAAACTTCCTCAGAGAGACGTGCTCATCGATCCTTCGCTGTTGACCTTGGGG
>CAWIJZ010000044.1:0-16885 GCA_963836465.1 uncultured Nitrososphaerota archaeon | reverse complement strand
CAATCACAGTGGATAATCTAGGGATCTTGATTCGAGTGTGCTTGTATCGATGCTATCGATCCCTCGCGCATGTCCAGTGATGCTAGGGATTGGAGCAGCTACAACGATGCTCTTGTGAGGAGGGGAGAGATTGGCATCTAGTTTCGACTATCTGAATCGTGGAAGAAAGAGCTGAAGAAGAGAACAGGGGTAAGGTTGGTCTGCCGTACCGCTACCCAGAGTCATTCATCAAGCTGATAGCGTGCATGAGGTTGCTCTTCCACCTCCCGTACAGGCAAGCAGAGGGGTTCGTCCTCTCCCTCTCGAAGCACATCGAGGGCCTCGCCACCCCGGACTATTCGACGATGAACAGGAGGGTCAACGGGCTGAAGCTCGACCTCGATGATTCCCTCGTAAGGTCGAACGGCCCCGTCACATAGCCGTCGACTCGTCGGGAGTGAAGGTGCACAATGGAGGCGATTGGATAAGGAAGGTGTGGAAGGTCAAGAAGGGATATCTCAAGATCCACTTCGCCGTCAACATCAGGACGAAGCAGATCGTCTCGATGGACGTATCGTCGGAGAAGGTGCACGATGGAAGGCGGTTGAAGAGGCTTGTCAATAGAGCGAGAGAGAAGGTCAGGGTGAGGAGAGTCCTTGGGGATGGAGCGTACGACTCCAAGGCCAACTTCAACTTCCTGGCCCAGAATCACATCAAGCCGGTCATCAGGGTCAGGAACAATTCTGTACCGAAGAGCAAGGGAAGCATGGCGAGGAAGATGGCGGTGATAGAGCAGCAGGCGTTCAAGCCCAGATCATGGAGCAGGATACACCGATTTGGTTACAGGTGGAGGGTGGAGGGTGCATTCTCGGTCCTAAAGAGGGTGTTCGGAGAGTACGTATCTGCAAGGAAGTTCGTCGGTATGGCCAAAGAGATGCTGCTGAAGGCGACCATCTACAACGGATTCATCAAGGCGTTGGCGTAATAGGGACGGCACACGCATACTCCTAGAGGAAGGGGCGTCAGGCGTTGGAATTGTGCAACGGAGCATATAGTAGCAATCCCTTATGAAGGGCTTTCGGTAAGGTCGCGCCACGCAGGCGCGCGTCACTTTGACTTGCGTTACAGGAGTTAACTGATTATCTTGAAGCTGATGGAGAACCGGATGGAGTTTATGGTCCATGGCAAGAACGACAAGTCAAAGAGAACGGTCGACGTGAAGGCTGTCTGCCTCGGCAGGGCGGCAAGTCGCGACGTGGGCGCTACTGAGAAGTCGATGGAAGAGAAGCGCGCGGCGGGATTCGCAGTCTACCATCCTCCCAACGTGTGCAAGAAGAGCCGCTACCTGCTAACAAACGAGGATGAGATTGAGGTACAGGAGAGAAGAACGAGCGGCGAAGGCGAGTACGTGGCTATCATGGACAAAGGTGACATTCTCGTCTCGGTTGGAAGCGACCATAACGACATCACACTCCTGGGGGTGCAGTCAAGCATCCTCGGGAAGGTGTACGACACTGCAAAGACCAAGCAGGCCTGTCCAGCAGTCGTTGCGCGAGACGCCTGGCTCTACGAGGACGTGAAGGACCACTGGGACGAGTTGAGAGTGAGGACTTCGGTGACAATTTCGGGCAAGAGGATACCCTTCCAAGACTATCTCCTGTCGGACCTCGTGAATCTGGAGTTCTATCTCAAGAAGTTCCCATGGCTCAAGAAGGCTGGCACGGTGCTCTTCAGCGGATCATCAGAGGGCCTGCCGAACGTTCCCAAGCAGCTGTATGCCCCTACGGCAGACGGTATCTTCCCCGACAACTTCCACTTTGAGCTGCATGACCCTGTGCTCGGCAGAACGATCTCTCACACGTATGCCATTCACCATCTAGAATGGCCCGATTCGGACGTGAGTCCCTAGACTCCAATGCAGCCCAGTCTTTGCTCTCGGGGAGCGCCCCAGGGTAAGTGAGTGGTCGGGCTAGCGCGTAGCTTTCAGGTTGGGTTGGTCGGCCTACGCCAAGGATTCCCTGGCAAGCTTCCCTGAATCCTTGACCCAATCAAAGATGATTCTTGTGTCTGTGCCAATGCAGAAGTCCCTGACACCGAGCTTGATGTACCACTTGAGTGCCTTCTCGAACTCCGGCAGCGAACCACCGATCTCGCCGCGTGGATGCTTGTCGTACTTCAGTGCCATCTTGATGACTCTCTTCTCTGCCTCCACGATGGCAGGATTCTTGTACTGAGCCCAAAGGCCCTTGGACATCGCAAAGTCGCACGGTCCGAACTGAATCATGTCGACCCCGTCGAGGTTCATGACGTCCTCGAGTTTCTCGTACAGAGAGTTCTTCTCTATCATGATGTTCACCACGACCTCGTCGCAGTATCTGACGAACTCCTTGGTTCCACCGCCCACAAGCTTCTCGGCGCGCTCGTTGGAGCAACCGTTCCATCCCTTTGGTTCAGCCCTGACGATTCTGATTGCGTCCTCCACCTCCTTGACCGTGCGCAGGTCAGCGAAGAGAATGCTCTGAAACCCCGAGCCTATGGCCCTCTGTGCCAGATAGGCCTTCGGCTCAGCATCGATCTTGATCATTGCTGTCAGGTCGTGTAGCTCAGCAGCTCGCGCGAGATTCTCGAGGGCGTAGAGGTCGTAGGGTGCGTACTGGCTTACGAACTCGACGTAGTCCACAGCATTTGTCAGACCGATCACCTCAACCACAGTCGGCCAGCTACTGAGGACGTGCGTGCCGAGCGTGGGTTTTCCCTTTCGCAGCAGTTCCCTTAGCTTGTTAGTTCTGAGTGTCATTCTATATCGCGTGTGCTCCGTCACCCGACCTCATTAACCATTCTGCGTCAGATGTTTTGGCAAATACACCCGCGAACATGGCTTCCTTCCTCTTTCAACTCAGCGGCAGCAGCATGGGAACCTTTCTCCCGCTTTTTGCAAAGAGTCTCGGGCGTTCGCACACGGATCTGGGAATCATAGGTATCGGCTTCACTGCTAACGAACTTGACTGGCCTAGCGCAATTATGCTGAGTCTTGTCTACGTGATTGCCCGACGTTTTCCGCGACTCTAGCCTGAAAAAGCATTGGTTGGCAAGCCCTTTACGCCTACTTTGACTCGAAACAACGAACCAGCCTGAGGCTGTTTCGCCAGGGCTTCGCCTTTCAAACCGACGTTGGCGGTGGTTATGTACAGCTCATCCAGTCTTTCTCCGCCGAAGCAACACGAAGTAACCAGTTCAACTGGCAGTGTTATCTCGTCGAGCTTCTTCGCTGTGGAAGGATTCCATCTCGAAACCGTCGACCCACCGCAGAAGGCGATCCAAATCATGCCCCTCGCTGTCAACTGCCATTCCGTCAGGCAGTAGTTTTGGCTGCAAAAAATCTGCGACGGTCCTGCGGTTCTTAATCCTACCTGTTGACGCACTATAATCAAATGCTGAAACGGTCTTTGTGCCCGTGTCGGTGTAGAACATCGTTTTGTCATCCGGACTCCACCCAAGGCCGTTGGACACCATGACTTTGGACAGCGTTTTTCTAACCGAGTGATCCTCCAAAAGACAGTAAAGGGCGCCAGTGGCAAGATCCTCGCTCGTGTTCATGGTGCCAGCCCAGAATCTTCCAGACGTATCGCACTTGCCGTCATTGAATCTATTGTGATTTAGCCTAGTCTCTACTTGCGCCATAAGAGACAATCTCGAACTTTCGAGGTTCAGTGTGTAGAAGCCGTGTTGCAGCGTGACCACGCAGTCGCCCGAGCGTCTAGGCACAATGCAACTGACTGGCCCTGGCATGGTGAGACTCCTGTCTCGACCAGAGCGAGGTTCATACGCGTGTACCTTGTTCCCCAATATGTCAACCCAGTACAACACTCTGTTTGCCTTGTCCCAACTTGGGCCCTCTCCCAGCGATGCCTTTGCTGTGTGCAAAGCCTCTAGTGTCCGGGCCATTCCTGTCCGCGTTCCGACCCTAAATTAATACGTGTTTCTTCAAGCATCAACAGGATGACTATCACTCGTTCACACCGCGAGGTTGTGCGTCGACTTCATGAAGCTTGTAAACTCGCTCCATTGTCCATGGATGAACGCAAGAACTTCCGAACCTACCTTTCCATCATCCTCGAAGCCGCCCTTATCGACTTCACTATGCTCTGGTATCCGGTACACCTGCAAAGGTTGCCCGATATGCCCGATCGAATCTCATCCTCTGTGGGCTTCGGGTTCTCCTTGAGAAACCAGTACGCCTGCATTATCATCCCGGGAGTGCAGAAGCCGCACTGAAGCCCGTGGTTCTCCCAGAAGGCCCGCTGGATCGGGTGAAGCTTCCCTTCCTTGGCCAGACCCTCGATTGTTTCTATCCTGGCTCCGTCAGCCTGAACCGCGAACATAGTGCATGATTTGACGGACTTGCCGTTGAACGATACTGTGCACGCTCCACAATTGCCAGTGTCGCATCCCACGTGGGTCCCGGTAAGCCCGAGGACCTCACGGAAATAGTGGACGAGCAACAGCCTCGCCTCCACATCGTTTTCGTAGTCCGTGCCGTTCACATTGACCTTGATGTGGTACAGCGCCGTTCTTCGACCTGTCTTCCTTGCCAAGTCTTTCTACTTCCCTCCTTTGGCCCTGCTGAAAGCAAGCTTCAGAGCCCTTCTGGTGAACACCTTCGCCATCGCCTTCCGATACTCTGCTGAGCCTCTGAGGGGATCCGACGTGGGCTGAGCGTCCTCTGAAGCCGCGTACGCGGCGTCCTCGATCACGCTGGCTGTCAAACTCTTGCCGACCAACGCATTCTCCGCTCTCTTCGCTCTAGTGCTAGTCGGCCCCAAGGCAGCGAGACCGAGACCGGCGTAAGTGCAGACGCTTTTCTCGTCAATCGCGATCTGAGCGGCAACCGCAACCGTCGCGAAGTCCCCCGCCTTCCTCTCGAGCTTTGCGTAGGCGCCGCCGCTCCTCGGGCCGGGGACCGGAACCCTAATCTCTATGAGGAGTTCGGTCGCCGTCACCGCGGATGTGAACATGTCCAGGAAGAAATCGTCGGCTTTCACCACGCGCTCCTCTGAGCCTCTGAGCTTCATCTCCCCTCGCACCGCGAGCATAGCAGCCCCCCAGTCCCCGCTGGGATCCGCGTGCGTAAGCGAGCCACCTATTGTTCCCATATTCCGGACCTGGGGGTCTCCTATCCACGATGCCGTCTCCGCAAGAATTGGAACCCTCTGTTTTACTACCCTTGATGCCTCAATTGTGTGGTGGCGGGTCATTGCGCCGATAAGAAGTGAGTTACCCGACTCCTTGACGTAGTCGAGGGTAGAGAGCCTGCCAATGTCGATGAGATAGTTCGGTGAAGCCAGCCTCAGCTTCATTACAGGAATGAGACTCATACCACCGGCGAGAATCTTTGCCTGATCGCCATGCTTTTTCAGCAGGGCGATAGCTTCGTTCACTGTCCTCGGCGAGAAATATTCAAAACTTCTTGGAACCATCCGATTTACTGAGACACCGTTCGGCCTTTTGTAATTAAGCCTTGTCGCACAAATGCTATTCACTCCGCGCCTGTCAGGGTACACGGACCCCTCCAGCGGTTTGGCTGACCACAGGTCCTGAACTCTGTAGACGGTCCGCTCGGTGACCACCAGCACAGGCCTAGGGACAGCTGTTCGCTAGACGGTCTTTTCCCAGAGGTCTTTAGCTATGTCGTCTAGGCCAAGTTCGTTTAGTTTCGCTCTTGTGGGCTTACTGGTGTCGGGATCCCATCCGCTCGCCTCATAGAAGTCTGGCAGTATCTCACCCAACTTTACCACAGCTCCTCCACCTCTCACATTGGGTTCCTTGAGAAGCCTCTCTGGGAAGCGTGTCTTCCGCTCTTGTGCATCCATGCCTCATGTTGAAGGCCTTCCTCAGGTTGACGATTCTCTCACCAATCAGCAGACCGTCCTGTACGCCAATGTTTAGGCCCGTGACAGCATTGTACACTCTCATGAAATTGATCTGTCTCCCTCCTTCGTCATAGTGGCCGTCTGTGAACAAGCACCAACCCATGGTGTTTATCATGCACGACCAGTCCTGCACGATCTTGGCAACTCTACCCTTGTGTTCGATTATCCTATGGTCGGACTTGGGTATCCCTAGCGCAGGGACACCTGCGTCATCGGATCCGCGCGTAAGCCCTTCGGTGTGTCTGCCCCCTGTTACTGTGGCCGCATAGAGGACTCCTTCTACCCCGTAAGGTCTCGGATCGTGGGCTGCCATCTCCATGCCTTTGACTTGCATTGCATACTTCTCAGAGCCCTTCCCTATGATTAGAGCTGCTCTCCTACTGCCTTCAGCCAAGATATTCCCGAATCCTTCTCTTCGAGTTATTCTTGCCTAGCATCGTATTGACGACATCTCCGTTTCCGAATCTTAGCTCCACCCCATCTGTGTCTTTCTTGTCGATCAGGCCTCTCTCATAGCACTCCATTGCGAACGCTATGGTTGAGCCTGCGGAGATGGTATCCAGACCGTAGAGGTTGCACAGGTCATTGGCCTTGTTTATGGCCCAGATGTCGTCAACACCGCAGTTGCAGCCCAGCATCGTCATGTTCTCGTACTCTATGCCCTCCACTCCCTGCTCAATCTGGTAGGGTCCTTCGGGGCCGGCGTTCGAAACCCTTCTACAGGCTATGGCGCAGCTGTAGCACGTGTTCGTCCCCGCCAACACCTTTTCGAAGCCTCCCGGCCAGGATATCTTCTCAGGGTCGTACTCCCTGAAGTGCTCATCCTGCCAGTTGTAAGACATGGTGTCCCCCTGTTCCCACCCTGATGCGAAAGCTGCTCCCGGAGTGCCTCCTCTGTGGAAGCCCATTGAGTCCCCTCCGACCTGTAGAGCAAAGTGATTTCTCTTGTCACTTCTCTCAACGCTTCCATGTTTGCAACTGGAACCTCCTTGTGACCCCTTACAGCCACGGCCTTGAGATTCATGAAGCCCATGACGGTTCCTACACCACTCCTCCCGGCAGCTCTACCGGCGTCATCATGCATGATGCACGCGTAGCGCACGAGGTTCTCTCCAGCAGGACCTATGCACGCGACCTGAACCTTCTTGTCGCCCAGGTCCCTGCAAATGGCTCTGTCCACTTCTCTGCAGTCCATACCCCAGTAACTACCTGCGTCCCTAATCTCGACGCTACCATCGTTAATCCATATGTAAACGGGCTTTGTAGCTCTTCCCTTGAACTACAAGATGGTCGTAGCCTGAAAACTTCAGCTCTGAACCCCAGAATCCACCGCCACTGGCATCACCAAAGTAGCCCGTCAGGGGAGACTTGGTCACCACGGTGAACCTGCCGGCGGTCTGAGTTATTGCGCCCGTCACAGGACCGGTGGTGAAGATCAGTCTATTGGCAGGGTCCAAAGGTCCTACCCAGGGGGGAACTTCGTCGTATAGGATCCTGCCCCCAATGCCGTAACTCCCCACGTACTTCCGTCGCCATCTCTTCGGTCAATGGTTCCTCAGAAATCTTTCCGAGAGTCAGGTCGACCCTCAAGATCTTGCCCATGTATCCACCTAGCATGCCAAGCGCCAGAGATATGTTCCTGATACTCATACTTAAGTGAATTCCTAAACGAGGGTGTGGGACAAAACTCTACAGAGTTGCAAGGTTGAACAGGTTGTGCCACAGTCCCGTGCAGAACTGGGCGCAGTCTATCCTGTCATCCTTCCTCTGAGCGATCGACCATCCGAGCATCTTCTTGTCGGCTGCGAATCCTGATTCTGAGTTCTCCCTCTCGTAGTACCGCTCCAGGTACTGGATGGTGTTCGTCACGAACTCCTTCATCGTCTCCTTCCACTTCCACGAACCGTTCATCGTGGCGTTCTTCTTCGGAATCACGAAACCTTCGCATCTCCGAACTCATCGACGTAGCCAGGAGTGCTGTAGTACCTGTCGAGCCTGGCGCTATCGAGCGTCACGTCGAGCACGGAGAGCATCTTCATTGCCCTCTCATACGCATCCTTCTCAGACTTCATGCTGGAGCCGTATGCGAGGTACATCTTCGTGGAGAGGTCCATCAGCCTGAAGACGTAGGCGAAGGCTCGCCTCTTCGGGCCGTCGTCGTTCGTCCCCGTCGGTGACGATGATGGTTGCGACGCCGCCGAATCCTGCTCCTTCGCCTTCTCCTTCAGCTCCTTTGCGACGCTCTCGTAGTGCCTCGAGATGGTGAGCGAATAACCCGTCCCATCGCCAGACGCGTCGCTCTTCTCGATCCCCCTCTTCTTCAGGAGGAGGGCGTGCAGGTTGTGGAGGGCCATCACCACCTCCTCGTCCGAGTACAGCCTCTCTATGGTCTTGTACGAGACGTCAATCCCGGAGACCATCGAGAAGACGTCGAGCATGTTCGCGTACATCCTGTTCGACTCTCCCACGAGCTGCTTGATGAGCAGGAGCTTCACCTTCTGCTCCAGGGTTAGCGAGTCGGGCCTCCCGGTCTTCGGCTCGACCCGTATCGTGGAGACGGCCTCGTGGACGAGCGGGTCGAGGGCCTTCATCGCCTCCTTGATCCTCAGGGAGAATTGCTGCTCGTAGGTCCTCCAGTCCCTCTCCTTCTTGGGGTGGCTCTCGATGTACTCCTTCCTGACGTGCTCGTCTATCTCCTTCAGCTTGTCACGGATGTCCTCGTCCCTGATCATACGATGGGAGGACGAGCCGCGAGGTTCAGATTTAACCGCGGATGTGAGACCGTGCGGACAAGGTTGCATTCACATCACGATGCGGCAGCAGATAACCGAGGACCGAGAGACCATGCTAGGAATGGCGGGACGAGTTTTGTCCCACACCCCCTAAACGATTGAGAACCTCCTAAACTGTAAGGGCGAGATCCGATTCCTTCAGATAACAGACCACCACCCGACCAACTCGTTGGACGGCGTGGTTGTCACACAACTCCCACATGCATTTTGGTGACGCTGCGCAAGTGCGTCGTTGTTCACAACCCTCCTTCAGTCCGATTCCGGCTTCGCCAGACTACTCTCTCTTGGCGGTTGCTTCGCTTCCCGTCTTGTGCGTCAAATGCTTACCCCGCCTCGTCGCCACGATATCAGTCATTATGCTTCTTAATTAGACAAATGCCCCGGCAGCGGAGTGGATGGTTTTGAGGAGCAGGGTCGTGGCTGTGGTGCTCGCGGCCGGGGCATCGTCTCGATTTGGATCGTCGAAGCTGCTTGAGCGCTTCGGAAGGACCACCTTGCTGGAGAGGACGCTCAACACCGTGAAGAGGTCCAGGATTGACGAGACAATTCTCGTGCTCGGCCACGAGGCCGACCAGATGCGCCAGACGATAGACCTGAGAGGGGTAAGGGTCGTAATCAACTCCAGATATCGAGCGGGCTTGAGCTCGTCAGTGAGAGTGGGCATCAAGGCCGTGACGTGTAAGGCTGACGCTGCATTGATAGTGCTCGCGGACCAGCCCTTTCTCACCCACATCATGATCGACAGGATAATCAGAGCTTACGAAATGACCGGAGCCAGAATTGTCGCGCCCACTCACAAAGGGAGGCAGGGCAACCCCGTTCTGTTTGACCGCAGTTTGTTTCGAGAGATCTCCAACCTGTCGGGTGACAGAGGAGCCAAGCAAGTCATCCGGAATCACTGGAGTGAGGTTCTGAAGATAGAGTCACGAGATCCGTGCGCCCTATTTGACATCGACACGCGCAAAGACCTGAAGAAGGTGCTCGAATACCGTTTTCGGAAAGCCATAAGCAAGCCGTCGAGGCGGTAAGGGGAGGCTTGGGAGGGTTGAAGGGTGGAGACTCAAGAATCCAGTAAGGAGCGCATACGGATCGACCGGCCTGGTTTTCACAAAGAGAATGGAATCGTTGGAGCGCAAAGTGCGTCACCGGCCTGAGACAGATTACTCCTTGAGGCTTGTTCTGAGTTCTGATATGCCAAGGGTTTCGGGATCAATCGGGAACATTGGTCTACGAATCTTCTTGTGACCGAAGGCAGCTAAACGCGTCCCATGTATACCAGGGGTGTCTACTTCGATTATCTCCTTCGCTATCGGTTCATGTACTGCCCTGAAGTGAACCGACGACTTAACTACGATGATTTTCTTCTCGGTAGGCTCAATACCAAAGGCCCTGTATTGTTGAAGATCCGTGGGCTGAACCCTAACTTCAGTCAATAATATTTCAACATCGTCTACTTTTAGGACAACAGTACGCCCGAGGTTTGTCACGGTGCCTGTGTCCATGGGTCCTGTTACCAGAAACTTACCATCCGAAATGAGTTTGACATACCCAGTAACTTCGATAGGTTCGCCGTGGAAACCGTCAGTCTTGCCTCCGATCTTCATCGTTACCGTATTGCCGACCCCAGCTTTGATCGCTATGTCAACCGCCTCAGGGTCACGGATAGGACAAACCACCACGTTACTCGCTTTCTGCTTCAGAAGTTCCCTTAGAAGAACCGTACTATCACATGGGGCTCCTCCACCTGGGTTGTCTGCTTGATCCACAAGAACAATAGGGCCCTCCTTCGCGTTGATAGCGTATCTTACTGCATCTTCAACGGGTACGACGTCTGCTAGGAAATGCTTTCGGTTCATCCAGCAGAATTCGGATATCTCCTTGGCTTTTTTGTGTGCGAGTTCCTCATCATTATCTGTGGTAACAACGATGCCTAAACCTGCTTCCGGTATATCAGCGAAGGGGAAACCAGGGAGGACCGTCACGTTCAATACCTTTTTATCTTCCTCTATCTTGTGAGCGAGATCGTAAACTGCCTTCATCGGGAAGTAGCTTGTTTTCTGTTTCTGTGGGGAGGGCATCATTAACGGCTTCTCAAGTGCGTGTTTTGGATGGATCTCGTTATTCAACATCCTCCAGATGAGCTCTCCAGCCTCCCTGCCTCGATCATAAGGATCCACATG
This sequence comes from uncultured Nitrososphaerota archaeon, assembly GCA_963836465.1. GTDB lineage: Archaea > Thermoproteota > Nitrososphaeria > Nitrososphaerales > Gagatemarchaeaceae > CAWIJZ01. Next base: position 6,004 of record CAWIJZ010000044.1, on the reverse strand, counting down.
TGGGTAGGTATCATATCCCACAAGTATGTCCGCCATGTCGACAGCAAGCTGAGAGATATTTGCATGGAGGTCCAACGTGGCCACAATTGGGACACTTGCCCCTACCTTTTCTCGGATTTTATGTAGTATGTAGCCTTCAGAGGAGCCTATTTTTTCGGAGACCATAGCTCCATGTAATTGCATTAACACGCCATCGACATGATCGATTTTTTCAATGCCATCAAGCATTTTTCCTAGCATATATTCGAGGGCTTTCTCAGTTACAGTTCCCCAGGCAAAAACCGAATTCCATATCGTTGGAATAAGGTTGAATCCCTTTTCCTCGGAGATATCAATGAATGCTCCGCCAATTGTTTTTGTGTTATCATATATCTTGAAGAAATCGTTTCCCTCGTACAGACCCATTTGCCTGAATACATCAAGGGTCGAAGGGATATTGGAAAATGTATTTGTCTCATGAGCTATTGAACCGGTTACGACGTTTTTCGTGGTTAAAATATTTGGTTTTGCTTATTTAAGGCTTAGTCGAAAGTAAACGACCAGCCAATGGTAGTTCCGCAGGACTGGCAGAATTTCGTATCGCCATGGTATGGGCCGCCATTCTGGGCTTCCGGAGTTTGAGCACAATGCTCGTTCGCAGAGGTTTAGGGCCCAAGGACCTTAACCAGAAAAGATGTGACTCCTTGGTGTCTCCACCACATAGGCATTTTGACATTTCTTGCTCAATTTCCCTGAAAATGGCACTTAAGTTCAACCCACGGCTTAAGCGAATACCGTTTTGGTGCCGCCGGTCAAGGCAGACCGGCTAACCACTGAAATCGCCCGAAAACCCTGGAAGAATACGCACGTCCACCCTGGTTCCGCCTTAAGTGCTGTGACTTCCTCCGGCACGAGAACATAGCCGTCGGCGCCGGTGAGGAGCGTTATCTTCTCAGTCTCGCCGACGAGGGGGCGGGCCTCGATGCCACGCCCAGAAGTGCTTCTCTTGACGTACAGGATTTTTGTGAAGTTAGCGAAAGGTCCATGGACCTCCCAATGGCTGGAAAGCCTCGCCCGTACCGCGGGTGGTCCGCGAAACGGTTGACCGAGGTGCGCTCTGATGAGTGGATAGACGAAAGTCGAAAACGCGTTCAGCATTCCCTGTATCGGTCCAGGGAGTATAATTATGGGTTTCCGGCCCACGAGCCCGAAACCGACTACCCTCCCGCGGTGAATTTTCACCCCGTGAACCACAACGCCTGGCTTACCGACTCTGTTGATGGCCCTCTCCACGAGGTCGCGATCCCCCACGGACGATCCCGCTATCGTGAGCACTATCTCCGACGGGCGCAGAGCTTCCTTCAGCTTGAGAGCGATCGAAGCCTGGTTGTCTCTAACTATCCCCATGTTGATCGCCTCACCTCCCGCCGCCCTGACAAGCCAAGACAGAACGTAAGTGTGGCTGTCGATGACCTTCCCTGGTTCGACATCACGTAATCTGGCGGTGAGCTCATCCCCCGTTGGAACTACCGCAACCACGGGCTTCCTGAACACACATAGTCGGCTGATCCTGAGCGAGACAGCCAGCCCCACGTCCTGGGCGCGGATCAATTGCCCCTTCTGTAGAGCGCGCTGCCGCGCCGTCACGTCCGCACCCCTCCTGAAGACAAAAGACCCTGCCTGCATCGGCCTCCTACCAACTATGAATCCGTCTGCTTTCTCGACCGTCTCCGCCTGAAGGACGGCGTCCGCCCCCGACGGCAGATATCCTCCCGTGAGAATCCTCCTCGCCTCTCCCCCCGCGAGAGGACGTGAAGGGTACTTGCCTAGTGGTGTCGCCTCGCTGATCCGCAGCTTCAAGGGATGTGCCTCGGAAGCCCTGGCGAGATCTCTGGCCCTCACTGCGTACCAGTCCATCTGGGAGCAATTCAACGCAGGAATATCGGACTGCGCTACTACATCCTTCACCAGGACCCTTCCGTACGATTCCTCGACGGGGATTGTTTCCAGCCTGGGTGCACCGCCGCCCGGTCTCTCAGGATATTGAGTGCGTCCTCGAGCGGCACATAGTCTGTGAACCGACGGACCATGTCACTCCATTCTCCGGCCCTCTAGCCACAACTCGCCGCCTCCGGTCAACTTCTCCTTTTTCCGGATCGGAACCTCGTGCTTTATCCGCTCGACAATGTGCCGACCGGCATCAAAGGCCTCAGCCCTGTGCGGGGCTGAGACCACGACCGCCAGGCTCACTTGCCGACGCGTAATCTTCCGATCCTGTGAAGAATCTTGATTCCACGGATTGGATACGCCCTCTTTGCGTTCTCCTCGATCTCGGCGAGCCTCTTCTCCGCCATCCGAACGTAGGATTCGTTCATGATCTCCTTCACGCTTCCCGCCTCACTCGTGTTTCGAACCGTCCCGAAGAACTATCACCGCGCCCAGCACCGCCGTCCTCAACAGACCTGATGACTGCCTGAGGCGAGATCCTTCGTGAAGTAATGCAGCGTGGTCACCTTCGACTCCTCTCGGGCAAAACCTGCTCGCTCAACCTCCGGCGACCGCGGGCAGGAAGGCCACCTCATCACCATCAGCCAGTGGGTGTTCGTAAGCCGCCAGCTCCGAGTTCACTGCTACGCGCATCGTTCTGTTCAGCCGTGCGAGTCTCTCATGTTTGGATTCAGCCTGCTTTACCAGGTCGGCCAACAAAGCTGGAGCGCGCAGAGCAACCATCTCTTCGGAGGCACCCGACGCCTCCCTCGCCTGTCCAAAGTAGAGCACCCTTACATTGATTGCGGCCAAGTCGTCAACCACCGATTGCATACATGGCTCTGGGTTTCTCCCATGTCTCACGCACCCACGGCATGTATGCGACGCCCGCCCGTTTCCTCCAGACGCACTCCCTTATTCGAGCTGCCAGTTCCTCGTCTGTCCCTCCTCCCCTTAGAATCGGCTTGAGGTCGTTGAATTCCGTGTCGAAGAGACAGGTGAGGAGTTTTCCGTCAGATGTAAGCCTGATCCTATCGCAGTCATCACAGAATGGGTTTGTCATTGGAGTTATCACACCGAGTTCACCTTTTCCGTCCTCGAAAAACCAGCAACTGTCGTCTCACCCTGCTCCCTACCTCTTGGCACGAGCGCGTGCTTCTGCGAGACCTTGCGAAGTATCTCGTCACCACTAAGAACCATCCTGTCTGCGCTCCACTCCCCGAGCCCGTCGAGGGGCATGAACTCGATGAACCTGATTGACGAGTTGAACTCTCTGGCGAACTCCACAAGGTCAACTATTTCATCATCATTGTAGCCCTTTATTGCGACGCTGTTGATCTTCAACGGGTCAAGTCCCGCCTTCCTCGCAGCCCTGATCCCCTCAATGACCCTTGGTAGCGCGTCCATGCCAGAAATCTTCGCGAACCGCTCCCTCTGAAGGCTGTGAAGGCTCCACGGTTACGCCCCTCAAGCCACTCCACTCTAGCGCCTCCGCCTTTTCAGAGAGAAACCAGCCGTTACTCGTCATGTCAAGGGTCTTGATTTCACGAATCGAGCTCAGCATGCTGACGAGGCTCTGAGACCCCCCTCCGCATCAGAGCTTCTCCCCCAGTTCTAGCTGTTTCACCTTCTCAACCCCCATCGAAGCGAGCACCCTCGCGACTCGCACAACCTCCTCGAAGCTGAGTATGTCCTCCCTCGGGGACCAAGTTACTTTGTCCTTCTCCGGCATGCAGAACAGGCAGGCGAAGTTGCACCTGTCGGTAACAGAAATCCTAACCTTTCTCGCCACTCGCCCCCTGCTGTCCTGCAGTGACATTGACTTTGCCTTCGCGCCCCGCAGTCGTCTAAAAACCTTTGCAGGAGGACCACCATTTTGCTAACTTATCTAGCAGGAAGGAGTACCGGTACTGTGCCGTCCGAAGTGGTTCGATGACACGCGACCAATACCGATAAATCGGGCGCCAAAAAACCGAGCAAAGACGTCGAAAAAACAAATGAACAGTCCACATTGCGACGAGTCTACCGACCCGCTCCTGAGGCCGATCTTGGTTCCTCGTGCAAATTGAACCACCTCTTGATGGATATGGGTGCGTTGCTTTGAGCCAAGACCAAGCCGCGCGGTCGCAGTTCCAGGCAATGACATTGGGAGAACATCTCAGGGAACTCAAGAGTCGACTCATCTGGATTGCTGCGGCATACTTTGGGAGTCTGGGATTCTGGCTCCTGATTCCCGCAGGAGCCTTCGACCCCAGTGCCCTATTTACTGGGTTGTATAGGCCTGCGATTTCGCTTGTTCTCGCAAACGCAGCCAGTCTCTCTAACGGCAGAATCACAATCATCGCAGGCAGCCTGACTGCCCCACTTGAGAGATATCTCATAGCGTCAGCCCTCCTGGCGGCAATCACTGCCAGCCCGGTAATCGGCTATGAACTGTACAGATTCGTGGATACCGGTCTCCTTCCCAACGAGAAACGTACACTCTACAGATTCATGACGGCCTTTGTTGGTCTCTTTGTGGGCGGGGCGACCATTGGCTACTTCGTGCTGACGCCTGCCATTGATACACTTCATGGCTTACTTCGCTTACATCGCCGGCGCGCAGCCGATTGTAACGGCGGGTGATTACTACGGAATGGTCTTCATCGCCACGGGAGCGACGGCAGTTGCCTTCACGACTCCCGCGTTCTTCCTCCTCCTCGTCAACTTTAGCATAATCTCAACCAGTGCCTTTACGAAGAACAACTGATCGTTTACTTTGCTCTCTATGTTACAATCGCAGCCATAACACCCGAACCTGTGGTTGGCCACTTTGGAATGTTCTTCCCCATAGTGATTATGCTTGAACTGTCCGTGCTGATTGGGAAGAGAATGGAGAAGAATAGGGCGCTGAAGAACGCGGCGAAACGGCAACCGCCCCGGGAAGTAAACTGCCGGTACTGTGGCGCCCTCTCGGAGCCGGGGAAAGTGTTCTGCCCTAAGTGCGGTCGCGCCCTGTCCTAGTGCTTCGATTCTCTCTTTGAGGCACGGCCACGGACCATTTTGTGACCTCGGCCCAGCTCAGGCCAACGTTCCAGGAAAAGGGCTGGCGAAAAGCATGTCAGTTGAATCATTGCTCCCGCCCAAAAAGCCGACCGATAGAGAGACAGACGAGAGCACCGCGAGCCGCGAGAGCTTTTATAGAAACGGAGAATCGGCTGGCACCCTGCATGAACCGCGAGGAAGAGCTCGGAGACTGGAGGAGGACTCACTATTCGATTGACATGGCTCCCGAGCTCGACGGCCGGCAGTCACGCTCTTCGGCTGGGTAAGCAGTCGTAGGACTCAGAGAGGCATCGATTTCATCCTACTCTCTGACAAAGAAGGGGCCGTGCAAATCACTGTTCACAAGAAGAATGCCAGCAGGCAACTACTGGAGAAGCTGGACGTGGTAAAAGAACATTCGAGCTTGGAATAAGGGGCATCGTGAAAGCAACTCCAAAGGCTATCCGCGGCGCTGAGGTGGTTCCTACTGAGATCAAGCTTCTGGGATTGGCGACCACAACACCTCCATTCAGTGTCTTTGGTGGAGAGCTCCCATCCCTGGAGAAGAGGCTTGACATTCGACCGGTCGATCTGAGGCGCGATAAGGCCCAGGCGATATTCAGGATACAGAGGCAGGTCCTCAGTCCGTCAGAGAATTCTTCCTAGAGAAGGGCTGCCTTGAGATAGAACGCCCAAGTTGATCGCGACGGCGAGCGAGGGTGGGGCCGCCCTCTTCTCCGTCCTGTACTACAACAGGCCTGCTTTCTTGACCCAGAGTCCCCAGATCTAAAAGAACACATGGTAATGCCCTTTGAGAAGGTCTTCGAGATAGGGCCCGCCTTCAGGGCGGAGGAGTCGCGGACCCAGAGGCACCTCAGCGAGATCACCTCGATAGACATGGAGCAAGCGTTCGTTGACTACAATGACGTCATGGACACGCTCGAGGAGCTTATCACGCACGTCGTCAGGGAGGTCGCGAGTAGGTGTAGGTCGGACTACGAGAAGCTGAGGAAAA
>CAWIJZ010000043.1:0-22624 GCA_963836465.1 uncultured Nitrososphaerota archaeon | reverse complement strand
GTCTAATTGATTCATTGACCGTTTTGCCCCTGACGTGAAAATTAGAGCCGACAAAGGAGAATTCTTTCTCGTTCCAGCCAGTTCCTATCGCCAGGATCAGTCTCCCGCCACTGAAGGCGTCGATCGTCATGAGCTGCCTAGCAACGACGAGGGGATTGCGCATGGCGATAATGAGTGACGAAACGCCGAGTCTTACCCTCTCCGTCTGAGGGGCGAGGTAGGCCAACGAAGCAAGGCTGTCAAAGATTCTTTTGTAGGGTGTGCCGCTCTTCTTCGGCATCAGGATGTGGTCCGTAGTCCAGACCGAATCGTACCCGAGTTCCTCTGCTTCAAGTGCGATAGCGCGTAACCCTCTGACCGAAAGGGTTTCTCCATAGTTGGGAACGCAGATTCCGAATTTCACGCCCGACCTGTCGAGCAACTAGTTCTTTAGCGGTTCCGTGTTTCAGTCGATGTCGAACAGGTGCCGTTCATCCCTCGGGTGGTTGCAGAACGGGCGACTGAAGCATATGAATCCCCACAACCCATTCTCCCAGTGACAAGTTGTTCGGAGTGTTTCTACCTTCCGACAGCGAGACGAAGGGACTGGAGGGAAGGGACTAGAAATGTGTCAGCATGTTGGGGACATCGGGCAGTGACAACCGTGGAGATCGTGAAAACGGACATGGAAACGTATGGGCTAGTCATTGGTGTGGTAAGAACGGAGGCCTGCCTTCTTGGGCTCTTCCACCCTGTTATCATCAAGAGAAGGGACCGTCTTCCACGAATGCTTGACGGTCGTGCTAAGCCGTGATTCGTCAAAACTCTTCGATTCTCGCCCTTGCTGCGAGCCTTCGAAGCGAAGGCGGAGCTTTCTCAGTTGTTCAGAACGATTATCCCACCCTTATAAATCGCGGCGCAAGAACGCTCCTCGTGAGAATCTCCAGGGGGACGAAGAACGCTCTCTACGCCATGGCTCTCGCTTTAGCATTCTTGGTTCTCGCAGTCGTGGTTTCCTACGTCTCTGGAAAGGAGACATGGAACGCGGGATTCGCTGGTACTGCCGTTCTCCCTGGTGTTGGGGACTCTGACTTCACGGGCTTGTGCATCTTCGTAGGTGCACACAAGTTGGGCCCGTTTACTTTATCGTCAGGCACAACGGGGGACTGCGTTGACAGCCAGGACATTCATCCAAGCTCAGGCACCGATGTGGAGTGTGAAGTGCACGCGAGCATATTGGGGTGGAAGACAGCTCCGGGATTCACCGGCTCCACGGATTTCTTCGTGACTTCGGCTACAGCTGCTGTGAATCCTTCCTCAGCGACGCAGCTTTGCCTCGCGTTCTTCCTTCCTGGAGCGAACCAATCAACTGGGGTGTTCACAGGCTCATTTGATACGGGAATCAAAGCTACGCCCGGGCATAACAGCTTGAAAGGTGTCAACGGCTTCACAGAGCTTCAAACCAACGTAGTTCTATATTCATAGTAGCATAGGGCGGAGATACACTTCTGTTTCTGTGAGTTCTCCATTGAGTTCTGCAAGAAGTCCTCAAGGATATGTGGTCCGTTTGCCTCGCGTCAGGTTTTATAGATGAGTGCCGGGGTACTGAACAGGTCATCAAGCTGAAAGAACGAACCGTCGGCAGGCTTCGCACCGCCATCGCGGCCGTGGCAATTCTCGTCGTGCTTGCTCTCGCATCTGGCTACCTCGTTATCAGCGGTGAGGGATCAAGCCAACAGTCGCCCAGCAGTGCGAATGAGAACGAATGTTACATTAGCGTGGAGGGATATGCAGTTTACGTTCGAGTGGCGTCTGACGATTCAGGGAGACCGATTGCAGGCGCCAATGTAAGTGGCATCGAGGAAAACGTATGCGGTCCACAAAGCGACGGCTCCTACAGAACCTATTCACAGACGATCTACGCGGTACTCACTCCTGCGAACGGCACGGTGGTTCTCTCTGCAGCTTTCGAACATTACTATGTTACTGTGGGGTACTCCAGCAGCACGTACTCGTTCACCTTGAACATAGCTTCGACCAAGATTCTTAATGCGACTCTTTACGTACCTTCTGGCAGACTGAACACGACAATCTACAGCCCGTAGTTCTGGTCACTCGTCTGTGCTAGGCCTACCGACCTCAACCTTTGACAGTCTTCTCGCTGGCACCCGCAGAGTGATTAGGGGACGGAGGTGCCCTCTTTCCGCCGCGTCTGAGGGTTTCCTGGTTATTCACCTGAGATTCACACAAAGGAAAATGCCAGACTCTACGCTTGTAGAGTTCTTTCTTGTGGGTTTTCCGCCTTCTTGTGATTGTAGTTCAGGAATACCCTTTTCGAGGAAGATTGCCTCGACTCCATGTAAAATCAAAGCCCAGGGAGTGAGAGCTTTTTTCTTTCCCACCTTAATCGATTAGACTCATAAGGAATGGATGTCTATGTGTGGTAGAAGCGCATGACGTCCAGTTCGCTCAAGGAAAAGCGTGGGCCCCACATCTACAGGCACGATGATGGAAAACTTTACGGCCACGGCTGGAACAGACCGCGATCAGATCGTCGAGACCACGGCCTCAGTCTCTACATTGCCTACAGGGCGATTCTGCCTCCGAAGGTGGACCTGACAGTCCAGCAGACTCGTGTCTACAACCAGGGCCAAGAAGGATCCTGCAGCGGGTTCTCGACCAGATCTGCGATGGAGTATGATGCGGAAAGGCTGGGTTACTTGCCACTTGGGGGGTTCTCTCCCGCATTCATCTATTACGAGGCGAGGGCGCTAGAGGGTATCGACCCGAAGACGCATGTTCCCAAGACTCAAGAAGATAGCGGGATTGACATCAGGAATGCCTGCAAGGTCCTGCTGACGCGGGGGATATGTTCGTTTCACGACGATCCGTATGTGGCAGGTCAACACGCCAAGCCCCCTTCGCGCAAAGCAGTCGAGGACGCAAGGCAACAAAGGATTCTGGCCTACGCCTCACTGACGACAATCGAGGACATGAGGAACTGCCTCGCGTTGCTTGGTGACTTTGTCATCGGCATTCCGGTCTACAAAGACATCTACGATGCGCCCCACGGTGTCCTCTCCATCCCAGTTCATACTCAGAGGCGGACTGGGTTGCACGCGCTCTGTGCCGTGGGCTACAACGACGACAAGAAATGGCTGATCTTCAAGAACTCTTGGGGAACGAAGTGGGGAGACGCTGGATATGGATACCTGCCCTATGAGTACGTGGACAAGGCCTCCGCCAAGGGCCTGATGGAGGCATGGCGTGCGATTCCCCGTGGAAAGATATCATAAACGCATTAGACTCAGAGCATAGTTGTCGCAATTCTCTGGTTTCTTCCAAGGTTTTCTGTTTGGATTCTCCAGACTAGGCGTAGTTTGAGCTCGCAAGGAAGCGGCAGGTAGTTTCTCGAGGTTCGGAAGGAAAACAAGCGGTGAAAGGCTAAACTGATTAACGTCCGAATCATAGGGGGGGTTGTGAGCTACCGAGCCGAGGCAAGGGGGGAACACCTTACTTCAAAGGGCTACCTCGAGTATATTGATCAGAGACTAGGTTTTTCACGAGGAACTCTGTACGATCTATGTCTAGCAGCCATAAAGTCAAAGACCAAAACCAAGCCTGGCGTCAAGGTGACGTATCGAGGAGAGACCGAACGTGAGATGCGTACGACTCCACATCACTTCGTTCAGGTGCGCAAATCCATATTCTTGATAGAGTTCAAGACAACCAAGGCGGGAAAGCCGATGGACCGTGTGGTTCAGGTTCATCTAGAAGTATAGAGATTCCGCCAATTCTCTGACTCGAACATGCCATGTACTTCATCCTTGCTCAAGACCGGAGCTGATTAGGCCAACTCTGAAAGACATAATATGGTGCTGCGATTTCATCTCGCAAGTTGTCCGATTACGAATTGGAAGAAGTGAAACTGAGGAAGCTATACGACCAAGCGCGCGCACAGGGAAACAAGAAGAAGAAAAAGGAATACAAGGAAAAAATCGCTGAGCTGAACCGACTTCGCAAGTCCGCTCAGCGAGAAAGTAATAGATCGAAAAGTTAGAGTTCCCTTATTGAAACGGCTCCAAGTCCTCTTCTGGCTAGTACAAGAACCCTACTTCGTATCCAGGAACGCTAGCTGGAACCGACTCTGAGAAGACATCCAGCGAGATGGTCGTCGCCGTTCGGGGAGAGTCACGAGCTCTGAATAGAGTGCGCTGGCCCCCCGGTGGGTACTGGGGTGGATTTTCGCAAATCTTCTGATTTCCGAAGAAAGGCGGGGGTCAACTGATTTGATCCTTCACGAATGCCATCTTGAGTCAACTGCGTCTTTCATCATTCGCCTGCCAAGACTTCCGCGATCATACTGTACAGTTTCTTGAGTCCTTCTGGGCTCTCGGGGCTTGGCGGGACAGGTATCAAAAATCCGGGTTGGCGGGAACGACGATATCGTTCCCATAGGTCGGAGGAATCCTTGCCGGCTTGACGCCGCAATGCCCTGGCCCAACTCAACCCTGTCGTGCAATCCATCCCTTTGCTTTCGAAGTTGGCGAACCTTCCGTTCCCAGTAGAATGATCGAAGATACTGGCAGTAGGCCGCACTTGCCTGCTCGATCCGCTTGCGTATCAGACTGTGTGAAAATTCCGAAGGCAGTTAAGAATTACGAACAACAGCGCTCAAATGATAATAATCCGCTTCATATCGCATAAGCTTCTGTCATTATTGTAACTCTCGGAGTTCTATGCCTAATTTTCACACGGCCTGGGATATCATCGAGTTCCAGTTCCACAGAATGGAACGAATCACAATCCGAGCGTTGTGGATTGAAGTTGACCATAGACGTGGCACCAAGTCGTAGTAACCAAATGTCGGTGCTGTTGGAATAGCTCGAGGAGTTCTTTACTGCAACGACTGCACTGCACCGAACTACCAACTCGAGCAGCTCTCTCTCGTACCCACTTGGCTTCTGTTGGCTTAACATGTTTAATTTCAATTGGTTAAACGATTAAATAGGCATCGCGGGGCCAAAACCGAAATTGAAGGCATCGACTGATCTTCCCGTGGAGCTCTGGCAGAACATCTCCACCATCTATAGGACGGCAATCAAGCGGTTGAACAACCGTCTCTCCGGTGAAAGGATGACCTTCTCCCAGTGGAGCATACTGCGCGCTCTTGGCAAGTTTGGTCCGATGCCCATGAGTAGACTCAGCGAGCACATGCTGGTGGCGCCAGCCAACATCACGGGGCTCGTGGACAGGCTGGAGAAGAAGGGATACGTGGAGAGGAAGCGAGAAGAGCGAGATCGACGTCTTTTCATGATCGAGCTGACCGAGAACGGCCAGAGAATCCAGGAGGCCATAACCAAACAGTTTCAAGCCTATGTGAGACGTGTATTCAGTTCTCTGTCAGACAAGGAGCGCGAAGTCCTGCTAAGGCTTCTGAGTCAGGTCCGCAGCAACATAGTGAGAATCGACAAGCTGGAGTAGGATCACGACTTGGAGTACAAGTGGACCGTACTCACTGTTACCACTGTAGGCGTCCTGATGTCTGGCATCGATTCAAGAATAGTGATAATTGGGCTGCCGACCGTCGCCACAGCGCTGAGTGCGGACGCTGAACAGGCGATCTGGTTCACCCAGTCATACGTCCTGGCGAGCACGATCGCCACCCTTCTCTTGGGAAGAATTACGGACACCATCGGGAGGATCAGGATCTACAACATGGGTTTCATCATATTCACAATTGGTTCTGCCCTTACGAGTATCGCCCAGGACCCGCTACAGGTCATCGTATTCCGAGGTGTGCAGGGCGTCGGCGCGGCTGCGCTCTTCGTCAACAGCATAGCCATGCTAGTCGATTCCACGCCGCGGAATCAGCTCGGTCTCATCCTCGGGCTGAACCAGATTTCCTTCAGGTTCGGTGCGATGGCAGGACTGACCATAAGTGGAATCATCCTATCCCTGATAGACTGGCGCGCCCTCTTCTACATCAACATCCCGATTGGCATCTTCGGCACGCTCTGGAGCAGACGGAGGTTGAAGGAAATAGCCACACTTGAGAAGGGGGCTCCCGTTGACTGGATTGGCTTCGCCACACTGTCCGTTTCGCTGACGTCATTCCTTCTGGCCCTGACCTACGGTGCCTACGGTCTGATCGCAGTGGGTACGTTTGTCTCGGTCCTGCTGGTGAGTTTGATTACGTTTGTCGCATTTCTTTGGTACGAAATGAGGTGCAAGTACCCGATCATAGATTTGAGTCTCTTCCGCATAAGAGAGTTCACCGGCGGCGTCGTCGCACTCACGATAAACGGGATGGCTTGGGGAGCCTTTCTGCTTCTCTTGAGCCTGTATCTTCAACTGATCGCTGGCTACTCTCCATTTGAAGCGGGCATCCGGGTCATTCCATTCGACCTCGCCTTCTTGGCGTTGGGCCCATTGAGCGGCAGGCTCTCCGACAGGTTCGGCCCGATACTCTTCACCACGGCCGGCATAGCGCTGACCTCGCTCGGACTCTACCTCTTCTCGTTGGTGAACGCCGCCACACCCTATCCCGTCCTGGCGGCTTACATGATGGTCATAGGTGCAGGAACAGGCCTATTCATCTCTCCCAACACGAGTGCTGTGATGGGGGTGGTTCCGCCCCAGCGAAGGGGAACTGCCTCTGGAGCGAGAGCGCTTCTCTTCAACGTCGGTTCGACCGTCAGTCTTAACGTAGCGATCCTTCTGATGATTACTGTGGCACCCTACGCTCTTGTCACTTCGGTCATCTCCTCCACGGGATCACACATCCCTCCCAGCTCGTCGCAGATCTTCGTGGAGGCGCTCCAGAAGGCATACTTCTGGCTTGCGGCAATAAACGCCGTTGCTATCGTTCCATCAATCCTGAGGGGGAGGAGGACGATTCCGAGGGGTGAAGGTCCGCTCTTGGTTGGCCCAGAGTGAGACGAACTGAACTACCACGGCCTCAAGGAGTATCCTATCGTTTTGCAAAGGAATTGTGCCAAAGCCGGAGTAATAATAAGATTCGTTGTTGTGCTCGATCTGGATGGAGTCTACTAGCGCGATTCTCCTGCTCTGCATGCTGGCTGCCATTCTCTTCGTCTACAAGATCCTAGGCGTTAGAACCAAGAAAGGCACCGCGTTTGCGTATATTGAAAGCTTAAACTCCGATCGCCTGCACTGACCAGGTTAGTTGTCAAACTCCAACGACTCTGGGCTCGAAACCCGAACAATAACGGAAGTGGAGGCATCGACGCGGTTTCTCCTGCGTTCGTTCAAGGAGAAGATTTCTGAACTGAAAGAGTGCGGCGACGAAATCGCCCAGATACTTCGATTTGGAGTTGACACGACTTCTGCGTCTCTGACGGGGAAGAAGTTCTTCGGAGGTGACGAAGTCGGATTTGTAGCCATTGATGGAACAGATTCTGCAGATCAACAGCTCGACCTTCTGGTCTTCTATGTAGGTGCCTTTGCCTATTCGGGGAAGATTCGGTTTCTGGATGGGCACATCGCCGTCGACGGCGCGCAGCCCCTGGGCGGCGACTTGTCCGTCTCAGCAGCCATTCCTCTATCGGAGGATGACGCCGCCCTGGTCTTCGGTCAAAGGACCCAGTCTGGAATAGAGGTCGATTCGGAAAGGCTTCCGAGCGCAATAATGCACCTAGCCGAGTACTACCTCGCATTCAAGGCAACAGTGACGGACGAGCATACCAAGGTAGTTCTTCTCGACCGAACCTTGGCCGGAGACGTCGCCCATCTCGTCTGGAGCACCAGGGACCTCATTCATGACCATCTGTGCATCCTGGAAGGGATGGACACCCCGCATGGCAGGGTGAGCAACTTCGACCTCGAACTGACGAGGATGCTGCTGCCTAACGACGAGCTGGATGTCCCTGCCCCGAGGAGTCAACTGCTGAAATATGCAGCGCTGTTGCAGCTCTTCGAAGGAAAAGAGTACAATCTGCCGCAACTAGTGGGAAGAATTGCGGCGAACCAGAACCGTCTATCGAGCCTTCAGAATGACTTCGGCGAGCTGGAATCCGAGTATCATCCCTTCGAAAGGACGCTGGGCGATTCAAGCTGAAGCCGGGAGTGTCAGATTATTGGGACAGAGTGTTGAGCGCAGCCTTGGCCACGGCCGACCACATCTTCAATCCGAGTGGCGGGCATCCTCTACGGTTCAAGAAGGGTGACAAAGAACTGTGGATAACAGCTGATGACCTCGATTTCCTAGTCCTTGTCTTCATCTACGCCCTCACTAGAAAGGCTTGGAAGGACAACATCATCCCGATAGGCCTGATCAAGGACACTGAGGCGGCAGAGCTCGTGAAGACGTTGCTCCCCCTCCTGCAGGACTCGGCAAAACTGAAACTCCCTCACGGGCTTCCCAACTTCAACACCGACAAGATGTTGCTCCAGACCAATAGTGTCGTAAACTCCAGCGATGTCCCCACTCCATGGCACACTGTGGAGATGGACGCGGCCTTCAGAACCATGGTGCCGGTAAGAGACCCAAGTCTGCCGAAGGGCGAGGCACGAGTCAAAGGCGCCTACAGAAACGTAATCCTGCCAGAGAGGACCTACCTCAAGACGTACATCCAGCTCTGGAGTAGTGAGAAGAATCCGGCTGTGAGGAGCCATGTCTTCTCGTTTGATAGGCCCATATACGCAGGATATGACCATTGGGACGAGATGCTTCTTCACAACGAAGACAACAGGGTTGACGAGAAGATACGACCAGCATTGCATTTCGACAGGGGATCTGAGATTACAAACCTTGTCATGGCAATACTGAAGAGCATGAGCTCAGAGGTCATCCCAGAAGCTCTGGGACATAACTATCCCCTGTTCCTAGCGGACAAGAAGGCGAAGTATGTATTGGAGCAGAATCGCGAGGCATATCTGGGTGCCGTCGCCATCGAGATGGCCAAGTCGGGTCTAGATCAACAGGTCCTGTTCTCCAGGAAGTTCAGGGACTACAGAAGCAAGGTTGAAGCAAGGAGGAAGGGCTAAGCTTGCAACCATTTGACGACCTTAGCGGCGAGTTCCAGGCTCGTCTCAGGGAGATCGTGTCCAATACCCGCCAGACGGCGGACGGAAGTTCCACCGTGACATTCAGCACAGCCCGAATTGAGTGCGACTACACCCCAGGGGTGATCAAGAAGCTCGGCCTGGGACAGCTCGTCGCCGTTCCCAACGTCCAGACCCTGGGAACCAACAACATCTACTCTCTCTATGAAATCGCTGATGTCTATCCGATGCACTACTCCATGCTGACACTCGACAGGTCACAGCCAGCAGCGATCAGGAAAGAGTTCATGGATCTGATTGAGAAGGAATGGGAGACGGGTTCCAAAAGCACCTGGATCGAAATAGTCGCGGCTCCCATCGGATACATCATGAAAGTGAATGGCAACTCTGTATCTTTCGAAAGGAAGCCCTACGCCGCGCTGACCGGTAGTACAGTGAAGCTACTGAGCAAGGAATCGGTTGAGCAGTTGATATGCTACAAGCCAGAGCGCCAGAAAGAGGATTACAGATTCGGGAACCTCCTCAGCGTCGTGGACGAAACGATCCCGTTCCTGGTCAACATCGAGAACCTGATTCACTATCATGTTGGCTTGTTCGCCTTTACTGGTTCAGGCAAGTCTAACATGACAGCGGCGGTGATACGCAAAGCCCTGAAGGTGATTCCAGACTTGAAGGTAGTGATATTCGACGTCTCCTCCGAGTATGGGGTTCACGTTCTTGACGTCCTCAACGATTATCCCAGCCGGGTGCTATTCACGGACTCGTTCGCCGAAAGCAAGAACATGGAGGTAGAATACTTCAAGCGACACGCGACCCCTGAGAGTCTGGTGAGGCTGGAAAAGCAGTTTGAGAAGAAGATCGCGAAACTCTTCTCTGATGATAAGGTCAAGTTCGTCAAGGTGCCCCTGGCGGGAGACGAGGGGATAGCGAGATTCAGCACCTACGGCGGGCTCGTAGAGGTACTCTCAAACACTCTGAACGACCGATACGGGCCGGTCCAGCAGAAGATCCTCGTTCCTCAGGTAATCAAGATAATAGAGAGATTCAGGGTCGAGAACAAACTCGAGCCCGAGAGCTCCTTTGACTCGAAGACTGACAAGCTGATTGCAAAGGTTCAGCCTATCCTCGAGGATCTTCCCGCAACCAGTTCTCTGAAGAAGACTTTCGAAAACCTGGCCAAGGTGGTGGAAATGATTTCTGCAGAAGGCGAGGAAGTAGAACGCGACGAATATACTTGGGATGATCTCGTAGATGAGATTCTCTCTCCGAAAGAGAACTCGCCAAGAGTATTCGTCGTGAACCTTCCGGAGGCTGAAGAAGCGAGACTGCAGACGGCCGCCGTGATCGCTGATGTCTTCAGGAAGAGGAAGAAGAGCTTCACTTTGACGCCCAGAATCCTCTTCATCATAGACGAAGCTCAGGAGTTCATACCACAAGAGACCAGGAAAGAAGATGGAACCTATCAGGCAAGCAGAGCGGTCGAGAGGTTGCTGAGACATGGAAGGAAGTATCACTTGCATTGCTGGATCAGCACCCAGAGGATAGCTCACCTCAATACCAATGCCTTACAACAGTTGCATAGCTACTTTGTTTCCACAATGCCTAGGCCTTATGACAGACAGCTCATATCAGATACTTTCGCGATTGACGACGCATTCATAGACCGGACCCTTGCATTTCAGAACGGGGACTGGCTGCTAACCAGCTTCAAAGCTACGGCAACGCAAAACATACCGGTGTTCTTCCACGCCGAGAACAATGAAGATATACTCGAAAAGTATGTTTCTTGAAAGGACGACGACCCAAGTGCAATCCGAACCCAAAGTTCAATTCGCATTTGCTTGGCACCGGGAAAAGCACCGATTCAGTGGGGGCGACGATTACTATGACGGCGGGGGGCGGCACTACGATGGCATCACGGACCTCCCCGCGGAAGACTCCGCTTCCGGAGACCGATAGGGTGTCCCCCGAACCGAAGTTTAGAGCGCCACGATGTCGTGCGCTCAGTGGCATGTCGAAAAGAGAGCTAATCCAATGAAACGCAAGGGGGTCAGCTACGATGTCGGGCGAATGATGGGATTCAACTGGCGTCCCGTGTTCGACCCAGTGGTTGTCCATCGCGAGCTTGAGGTCATCAAGAACGACCTGCACTGCAACGCAGTTAGAATCTGCGGCCTCAGCGTCGACCGACTGATGGTGGCCGCAGAAGACGCCTTGAAGCAGGGACTGGAGGTATGGCTTTCACCTGAAATGTGGGACAGAGGCTAGCAGGAGACCCTCGCATACGTCACCAAGGCCGCCGCCGCGGCCGACGTGCTACAGCAGCGATGGCCGGAGAAGCTAGTCTTCAGCGTTGGTTCGGAGTTGACTCTGTTCATGCGGGGAATCGTCGAGGGTAGAAACATCACGGCTCGCATGAAAAACCCCAGCTTCATCTCTCGCGTAAAGGCCGGGGAGCACAACGAGCCGCTCAACGCGTTCTTGGCGAGCGCGAATGCGGCCGTGAGGAAGGTTTTCCACGGTAAGGTGACATATGCTTCGCTCCCCTGGGAGGCGGTCGACTGGAACCTCTTCGACTTCGTGGGAGTTGATCACTACCGAATCACCCGCATGGAAGACAAGTATGTCGAGATGCTCAAGCCCTCTTTCTCGCACGGTAAGCCGGTTGTGATAACCGAGTTCGGGTACGCCACCTGTCAGACAGGCCTAGGCTCAGAGGGTTTCCTGAGCTCATCAGGCTTAGGTGGAGACATCGTCGACCACAGGTCACAGTTCCTGCACTACCGAATCCCATTCCTTGGTCGACTTGTGCGGGGGCATCTAAGAGGCAATCATGTACGCGATGAGGGCTGGCAGGCACGCAAGCTCGTCGACCAGCTCAACGTACTTGACGGCGCAGGAGTTGACGGCGCCTTCATTTTCCAATTCATCTCTCAAATCAATCCATACAATCAGAACCCCAGAAATGACCTCGACATGGCCAGCTCCAGCCTTGTGAAATACTTCGAGGGAGGGAGACACGGCACCACCTATCCAGACATGCCCTGGGAGCCGAAGGAGTCCTTCACTGCCGTCGCCGACTACTACGCCAATCATTAGGATTTGTTGATACTATTCTGGTAGAACCTCAATTCCCTGTGTGATAAGTGCTGGAAGTTCCTTAGCAGAGAACTGTCCAGAGTAATCGTGATATTGGCAGTAGCCACTTGGGCAGAAGACCCTAGTCGCAAATCCTCACTGAAGGCATGGAACTGAATAAGCACGAGTCTCTTACCTTCTCTTTCCTCTCTTCTTTGTCTTCCTCTTTCTCGGGTTTCGCCTGCTGTCACACTCGTGGGATTCCTTGAGTTAACGTCTAAAGGCCAGAATAAGGTAGAATCCAGGAACAGTTTTTGGGGAGCGTCGGTAGTCATCGCTTCAATCCTCGTAGCAGCAGGCTTACTTGGAAGCGGCATCTGCTGATACGCTCCGGTCTTGCTATGAGTTGTATTTGCTTCGCTCAGTGTCCGGCGTTCTTCGACTTCTTCGGTCCCTTTTGCCTGTAGGAGGGCAGCTTGTCGTCTTCCCTCTCTTCAATCCTCTCAGATTCATGCTCTTCCGATTCCTCTTCCGTCTCCCCCTTGAGCTCTTCTGACTCCACTTCGTCTGTCGGCTCGACGTTTGAGACCGCCGTCTCCTGATGCTCTTGCTCCACCGCCTCGGCTTCTCCCTCAGCTTCCATCTGGACGTGGCTGGTGAACGGAATCGCTGTCCAGTTTGTCGTCTCATGCCGTATTTATGTCATGAATTGTCGGTTATGACTCATCGCGATTCAGGCTTTGGCTCTCTACCTCTGCCCCCAAGAGACGTTACTCCCCAAGCCTACCTCTCTGGGTTCGACCATATCTCTCAGACCGCCGCAACGTCCTATTGATGTTTCCCTTCTCACTCTTTTTTTGGACGTGGTTACCCGGCCGAACGGAAGCCCTCGGACGGATACCTCTGGTTGGCTCGGCGACCACTTCATACGGGGACGAAGGTTTGCCAAGGCTCTCAAAATGAGCAAGACAAACTGCTACTCTTCTTGGTCTTCCACCAGTTCTTGGTCTAATCGTCACCTTACCATGCGCCGTCTCATTCGGTTTGCCTGTCTCCTCCTTGCAGAGGGCACAGTACCTTTCGCCTACTCCGCCCTCACTGCGGATCCGCCGTGCGACCTTGTCAGCCAATTGCTATCGAACCAAACTGGAACGCTCCTGCTAAAATAGCTATTGTCGGTCTTGTTGAGTCGCCCTGGGCCCTAACCATGCGTGCATGTGAGAAAGAAACTCTGCTGTGGCTGCCTCTGGAAAGAGCTTTCTCCATGTTTCGCAGAAACATAGGCTTTCCCGAAAGTATAGATACAGAAAAAGTGTCAGCAAACATGGTTGAAGGTATTCTCGAAATAAGACTTCCCAAGCTCGAGCCCCGACGTGAAACGAAAACCAGAAGATTAACGCTGTGAAGACATTACTCGGCCCCCACGGAATGGGTGTGCCAGGTCTGCACCTGCAGAGTGGGATTGGACTACCTGGTGAGTTCATTACGCGGCTGTCTGTGAACAGTTTTTGGGGACACGGTCATTTGCCTGTAACTACATTTCTCCCTGTGAAAAGTCTGTACAGTACCACGATGACAGCGATGATTAGCAATAGATGGATTAACGCCCCGCCAAACCCGCTGATGAATCCGAATAGCCAGAGAACTACGAGGATTATGGCTACGGTCCAGAATAGATCCATTCTCTCATCTTGCCGACTCCTATTCAGGTCTAATAAGTATTAGTTTTCTTGCCGAATGAACACCCAAATACGCTCGTATCATATAATGCAGAAGAAGAATATTCAGGTCTTTGGGCTCGCACCCCGCGGCGGGTCTTGACGGCAAGGTAAGACCCCACTCGACTGCTATGTGGCGCGCTAATCCTTATAAGATGAACAAGCAGAATCAACGGTAGCGGTATGAGCAATCCGGTTCTTCCCAGCCTTGGCAGTCTGACTTTGACGGACCTGCTTGTGACCATTATCGGCTTGGTCATTCTGTGGATAGTCATCTCAATACCGGCGTGGTTGGCTGGCAAGGCAATAACTGGCGGAAAATCCACCTTTGGCGATGCCATGGTCGCCACCCTGGTTGGCCCAATAGTCTACGCTATAGTCTTAATCGCAGTGGATTTCTTTCTAGGAGCGCTGATTGGCTCAGGGGCATTCATAATTGCTTTGATCTTGGCCTTCATAGCCTGGATATGGGTCTACAAATCGAGCTTCGGAACGGGCTGGCTGGGCGGCCTCGGAATAGCCATACTCGCGGTAGTCGTCTTCGCCGTGATGAGCGTGATACTCGGAGCCCTCTTCGGCCTAGTGGTTCCCGCGTCGTTCTTCCCTCACCTCTAGGCAACTCGACAAGCACAAAGATAGCGCCCGTCGACATAGTTGCTGACGGCTTTCTGAAGGAACTGAACAAGAGCAAGTCTGCTAGGTCTCAAGCCTCAGAAATGGAGCATGCGATAAGGAAACACTGCAAAGTGATGCTAAACACGGACCCGATCTACTACAAGAAGATCAGCGAGAAGCTCGACAACATTCTCAAGCGGTACAAGGAGAACTGGGACGAGCAGGTCAAGTTCATGAAACTGCTCAGAGAGGAGATTAGACAAGGCAGAAAAGCAGAGGATGGAGGCCTCGACCCAGTAAGGTACGCGCCATTCTACGACATGGTGAAGGAAATCGCATTTTACGGACATGCATTAGTGAGGGACCAGGATGAGAAGGTGAAGAAGGTCGTAATCGATGTGGTTGACGCGATCTCCGTGGAGATCGCGAAAGTGGGGTTCTGGGGCAATGCGCACAAGGAACGACGGCTTCGAGGATGGATTGATGATTCCCTGATCTATTCAGGAGTTGACTCCCTCATTGAGCACAAGGAACAAGTAGTTTCGGAGTTCATGAAACTGGCCAGAAACAGGACGAAGGAGCTTGCGGATTGATGGCTCATCTCGACGATCTGAGCTACAGATTGGTAAAGAGTGAAAGGAAGACTAGAGCATTTACGTAGAGAGTGATGGCAGCGTATTAGTGAGGGCGCCCAAGGGAATCAATCAGACCCAAATCAACGCTATAATGAATCGAAAGAAGTTCTGGGTATACAAGGCGATCGCCGAGTTCCAAGAACTGAATAAGTCCAGAATCACAAGACAAATCGCAAACGGTGAAGGGTTCCTTTTCCTTGGGAAAAGTTACAGGCTCAAGATTGAGAACAACTTGAACGCCCCATTAAGCCTCGAACAAGGATATTTTCGCCTCAAGGAAGCTGAAGTCGACAACGCTAGAGAACACTTCATCAACTTCTACAAGGGCAAAGGAAGGGAATACATAGCGGAGAGGGTCGAGTATTACGGATCAAAACTCGGTCAGTCTCCCATAGCTATACGGGTCATGGAATTGAAGAGGAGGTGGGCGTCAAGAGGCAAGAAAAGTCTGAACTTTCACTGGAAGGTGGCTTTAGCGCCCATGTCTGTGATTGATTATGTCATCGTTCACGAGCTCGCTCACTACAGGAAACCTAACCACAGCCCTGCCTTCTGGGAAATCGTCGAGTCAGTGATGCCAGATTATCAGGAGAGAAAGAATTGGCTCAGAGTCAATGGCGCGAGCTTGGACATTTGAGGTATGGATTCGATCGCAGAACCAGGTTGCGGCCATCCTCGCCGTTACCGCAACCGGTTTCCCGCACGTCCTAAGTCTTCATTATTCTTCGGCCTGCTGGGCGTTTTCTGACAGGACCCTTTCCGCCAGCCGTTTTGGCGGCGCGCGCCTTTGCCGCTGTCATTCTCCCACCTCTACTTTTCTTTGCCATTCTTGAATTCACCCCTTAGTCTCTTTTCTTCGGAATCAGTCTCTCACTTACCCGTGACTACGTTTCTCCCTTTGATAAAGCCGTTCTGCCAGAATAGCCAGAGAACACGAGGATTATGGCTACGGTCCAGAATAGGTCTACCAGTTGACATCGAAGGTGTACGCGTGGTCGTTTGTGTTGAGATTCAGCGTTCCAGCCTGCACGGTGCCAGTCTGATTTCCTGGGGCCTTGGTCCAGGACACGGTTGCCTGATATGATTCGCGGTTTGGCAGTTGAACCGAGTATTTGCCATTGGTGACCACAGCCCAGAACTTCTGGCCTGTGGCGGTATTCGTGAAGTCAACACTCGCTGGATACACGTCCGTCTTGTTCAGGGGAGAGAACCGGCCCGAGACCGTGACAGTCGGATACGCCTCTTTTGTTGGCATGGCCGCGATCGACCCGAACTTCTCCAGTCCTATGGACCTATCTCCATCTCTTACCTCTACCATGGATTCATTGTCCACGTTGACAGTCTCTGGGATACGGAAGTTGAGCAACCCGTCACGCGGGAGAGGGAGCTCGTACCTTGCCACTCCGGCTGGGTCCAGTGCGCTAAGTTGCTTACCAGCATAGGAGACCCTGCACTTCTCCACATATCTATTTCCCTTGACGATGATAGCCCAGTTGCTGGGGAAGGGCGAAGTGACTCGTTCCTTCAAAGTCTGGAGATAGACCTCCGGCTGCAGCTTGTCCAAAACGATAATCATCACCCGGTTACCTACCTCCACATCCACATCCTCTCGAACAGGAGCAACAACGAATTTCCCTGCTCCGGTCAGCCTCTCAACTGTCCCCTCAACGACAAGAACACCCAGCTTCGATTCTGGCACCATCATCCTCTCCTTCCCTGATTTATCCACTTCAGTATGAATAGACATAGGTGAAAGTCATTGATCACGGTATAACAATCCAACGTATTTTCTGTAACCAATCGTAATTTTTTGCGCTCGATTGCAATCCAGGTCCAAATCGGCCTTGTTTTTCAACGGCACTCGGCACTGAGTTTAATAGTAAGATTCCCTCAGACGGGGAGGCTGTGGCATGGGATCAAGAACGGCAACAGCCTCATTCAGGTTGGACGAGTCAGCGCTCAGGGCCCTTCAAGAGGACGCAAAGAAGCAGAATGTAAGCGTCAACACCCTGCTGAATCAACTCGTTCTCACCTATGCGAACTACGATCGACCGATGAAGAGATTTCAAATGATAAAATTACCAGCATCAACTTTCAGGTACCTCCTGCAGGGAGCAAAAAATGAAACGATAATTGAAGCCGGAAACTCAGCGGGCAATGATGTTCCCAAGACGTACATTCTTGCTAAGTGGGGAGAACTTACCGTGGAGAACGCCCTAGATTACCTCAAAACCATGTCGGACCATGCCAAACTCTTCGACTACAGTGAGGTCGTACACGAGGGAAAGATTAGCGTGACTCTGTCGCACAGTTTTGGTGCCAAGGGAAGCCTCTTTCTGCAGCACTACGTACAGGCGATATTCGCACCCTTGGGCAAGCTACCGAAATTCTTGCCTGACGAGAATGCGGTTGTGTTCGAGCTCCAGTGAAAGAAGCGTCGGCAGTTTGGGGCGTCTCAGTCTATTCTGCAGTTAACGCATTCTCTCACAATTGATTGCGAAAAATACGCCTAATTCAATAACCTTGTACGCCAAACTCGTTCGACAGCAATGGCAAACAGAGACCAAGAAGCCATGGCCATCTTCAACATACCAGGGATGAGCATTCCAGGACGAGCCCAGAGGCTGAGGCGAGAAGTCGGCAAACTCGACGGAATTCTCGCAGTCGACATCAACTACATTTTGGATACCGTATCGATCAGATATGATGCGAATAAGCTAACACTAGATCGGATAAAGGAGAAGAATAGACTGAAGTGACAGTGCGCAACCAGTCCACGGGGTGATCGCAATTGCAATCGCTGATTACGAGTTGAAATCACACCTAATCACGTGGCTCAGTAACTTTGGATGACCAACCTATCTCTTGGCCGCTTTCAACTGATTCTTGTCGGATGAGCGGAGCGAATACCGATCTGTGGTCGAAATCCAGTCCACAGGTGGCGCGGGCTCGGTTCTTCCAGTATTGCAATTCCTTGCAGAAAATACGTCCTCCTTAAATGAATATTTCACTTCTCCCTCATAGGTAAAATTGGCCAACGGAGAGAACGATTTGAGAGGTGCCGCGGAGCGATCCATTAGAGAAACTCGAAGGGATTTTGAGAAGAGAATTGATGAAATTAGAGCTGACCTCAAAGAAAAGGGACCCGAAGCCGTTGAGAAAGTTGAAAAAGCCCTGAGCGACCTAAAGGAAGATCTAGAAAGTCGCTTCGGCGACATCCATGAGAGCTTTGATGACAAACTCGAAACCGGCAGAAGCACGGTTCGGGAGCACCCACTACTCGCAGTCGGGGTCGCGGTGGCTGTGGGGGTCATGATTGGAATGCTTCTCGGACGAAAGAGCAAAGATTAGTTGCCGATAATACAGAAGATTATTCAACGAGCCATAGAAGACTTTGCCGGTCAATTCAAGCATACTCTTGAGGCATATGCGAATAGAATCCTGCGCCGAGTGCTAAGACTTCTCATCCTTGGTGGTGTGGGAATCACATTCTTGGCTGCCGGCTCCATCTTCATCCTCATCGGCATCGTAACCTACCTCAGCCAATTCATGTATAGTGGGTTGGCTTGGGGACTTGTCGGTCTCATCGTGGTACTAGTTGGCGGGGTGTTGCTCCTGCTTATCGCGCGTTAAGAATCACACCCGCTCCATTTCGAAACCATTTTGAGTACATCACCCCTCACTGTTGGCATAGTCGTCGATCTGTCCTCTTCACCTGGGCTAGGTAGAGGGTGGTTCGAGAAAGGCCTTCATGAAATCTGCTAACTGTGCTTTCAGAACTTTTCTAGAGCTCGAGACGATTAGCAGACGCTAAGACAACTGAGCTACCGAGACAGTTGGTTTATCTCTTATCACGTCGATCATAAACCATCATCAAATCAAGACGAAAAAATATCGGCGTCCGAACTAGCTCACGTTTTTAAGGTTTGAAATGAGTACTGTGATGTGTCAATGAGCGAAGACTTTGCAACCACGTTCAACAATGCGGTGCACGGTGGATTGGATAAGGTCCTAGGTCAGAGTGGGACGGCGGCGGTCTTATTTCATATGAATATGACCAATAATCTTCCTGACCCGGCTGAATTCCACAAGAAGTTGCTCACACTTTTCGGCGCACAAGGAACACTATCGCTGGAAAGAGCGATAGTTAAGGACCTCTTGAATAAGGCTCAACTGGGCGCTAGACCTTCTGAAGATAGAAGGTTCCTTCGATTTCGACGCGACCATGCGCAAGATAGTGAAGGGTGTGAAAGCATGACGACCAGAAAAGGCCCAGGGATGAAGCCTCTCATTCAGGTGGATCGCCAAACGGAGACTAGTGGTTCTGGACGATCAGACCTGGCAGAGACAAGAATTGCTACAGTGCTTGGCCTGAAACAATTCATGCAGGGTCCCATCAGCACCCTACTCATCAAGGGGCTCGCGGGCACGGGCAAGACAATCGTTGCGCTCGAAATTCTCAAGGCAGCGGGCAAGGGAAAGGGCGCGTACATCTCTTCAAGAGTTCCGAAAGAACTCCTTGAGACGCACATACCGGCCATGAAGGAGACCTTGGAGAATCAAGAGTTCTTGGATATTAGGCTCGAGGACACGACATCAGTACTGGATTTTGTCATGCAACTGACGGAGCCCAAGAAAATCAGAACCATTGTGTTTGATAGTTGGGATGGCCTCGCGAAGGAATTGGATCAGAAAGAAAGGTTACGAGCCGAGAAGACTCTGATGGCCCTTGCAAATAACTCCGGTGCTCAATTCATCTTTGTGAGCGAGGAGCCCGGTGCCACGACCATAGACTACCTAGTCGATGGGATCCTCGAGGTGGTGAGGGTTGAAGAACAAGACCGCGTGATACGAGAATTCATCATACACAAACTGCGCGGGACAAAGATACCTCAACACAAGTACATCTTCACACTTCTAGAGGGAAAATTCACTTTCTTCGGACCCTATACTATTCCTGATTACTCGAAGATGAGCAAATTTGCTCAGAAGGCCCGACATTGGCGAATCCTATTCTTTCGGGAGTGGGGCTCTAGATAGGCTGTTTGGAGGCATGATTCCTGGGAGCACTATGGCCATCGAATATGATGAGAATGTTCCTTACCCCGCGCTCAGAGCGATCGAGCTACCTCCCATCATCAACTTTCTATCGATGGGAAGGAGCGCGATCCTTCTCCCATTACCAGGCGCAAATGATGAGGTAACTGACTCGATTCTGACCAAAGCTGTTGGCGAACGTGCTGTAAGAGACCGGCTCCGCATTCTCAACGTACTGAGAAGCTAGCGATCTTAAGACCGCGAATTTGCCGAAGAACGCTCACGCCAAAGGAGATCCACGAAGTGGTTACCAACGAGACGATAAGATTACGGAAGAAATCGACTGACAAGACCGTATTGCTAGTGAAGTCCGTTAGCGCTCTCGAGAATCTATTCGCCTCGGATCTGGATTCACTACTCGAAGTGACGTCCCAAGAAATAATCACACTCCAGCAGTCGCATGATGCACACATCCTCTTCTTGGCAAAGGATTCGCCCATCAGGTCGCGCATCCTCTCAATGAGTTCCAGTTACGCAAAATTGTTCGTTAGGGATGGCACCGTTCTGATGTTTGGCGTGAAGCCTTACACTGGGATTTACGCACTTGCAACACCTCGAGGATCCCACCTCTCCATCACTAACTCAACTTGTATGACTCGATTCCGCATTTGTCGGTTTGAACCTTATTGCTCGAGTAAGGTTCCTCCAGTGGAGTTTCTTTTTGCTAGCGATAATCCAGTACTGGCAGAACTTCTTGTTGGGCCTTCGCCATTCGCAAGGTAGGCCTCGTCGAGAGCCACACCATTTCCAGCATCCACCGTTGTTCTGCGTGAATACACCAGGATGGACAGTCCTTGCAGATTTCCTGGACAGGAGGAATGACTGCGCCTATTTGTTCTTCTTTTTTCTTTCCGCTTTCCCTATCAGCTCTCTAGTTTTTCCTTCGGCTTGTTCAATCTTACCTTTGACCTGTTCCTTCTTGTTGTTCGTCAATCTACCTATCTCTTCACGAACTTTTCCTTTGATCTGCTTGCCCTTTCCCTTTGCTTCATCTTTGCTCATACGAACCGAGGAAGTTTCGTGCTTAATAAATCGAGGGATTGCGGAGTGCCGTCTTTTCCCAGTCGAAAACTGTCTTCCAGAGGTTTTCGGATTATCTAATAATCAAGCAAGCTCTTATTTGGAATCCCACTCACATATAGAGAATTTCCAAGAATTACAGGAGACGGATGCTAATTCTTGACTTTACTGTGCACTGGGATTAACAGCGCTACGGTTAGCGGCTTATGGTTTGGGCCAGGGAAATCATCACGGCCTCCTTCTGATCTGAATTCTAGGCCGTGTTCTCGACTTTAGCCGCATGTCCGCCTGTCGGACCTGTAGCTTAAATCTCCCTAGTGGGTTGACCGTTCATGCGTGTTTCGCTCGCTTCGAACACGGATCTGAATCGAGGAAGTCGTCGGAGACCTAGAGAAATCATTTCCTTGGAACTTTAAAATAGCTAAATGCTGAATCATCAGATCATGAATACCAAGAAGTTGTTTGCCGTGGCGGTAGAAGTCGGGAGCGTCACTCTTTCGATTTACGGCTTCGCTAGTGCACTGTACTGGTATTGGATATTTCTGCAATCAGCTCCTGCTCAAAGCATCAGCTCCAACGCTCTTGTGCTTCAGGGAGTCCCTCTTTCTCACATCATCCAGAGCCTTTTGACAATAGCTCTAGGCGGCTTCATTCACACTATGCACAGGCTTTGGCCAGAGATTCTCGACCTTTTCGAACGCGTCGAGCGGGGAGTCGAGTCTGAAGTGAAACGCGTTTGACTGATTTGCTACGACCCTTTTGAAGCCAAGAATATCGCGAATAAACATGGACCCGCGCGATTATTCGTATTCCTCCTCGACCTGCCGTTTGTTGATCATGACTTCAGGATCCAGAAAAGATCAAAGTGCAGATGATGGCTGGTTCCCGAATCTTTGTCTTGGAACAGGACGTCGAAATGCTCGAGGCCCTCGAAAAATGCGAGTGGTGGGACTCTTGCCGTGGCCGATGAAGCGATTATTTTTTACGAGTTTTAGGAGCGTCGGGAGCGTTGGGATATCCGGTTGAAAAAGGTGCTTGAAATCTGTCCACGTTCTCTCTGATGATGCCATACCCCTTTTCTGCAAGGGAGTTTGGCAACTTGCCCAGCTCTAGTGGTTTTTCATCGCCCTTGAGCTTAAGTTTAATCGTTGATCTCCCTATTCCCTTCTCCAATTGTACACCCGAGATGTCTGAGTAGCTGAAATCCGTGTAGTCCTTCTTCAATCCGAGAGCGTGGGGGTGTCGCAGAATTATCCGTTGGTCCGTAATGACTGCGGAGTCGACGTTCATCGTAGGATGGTAAATTTTCTCCTTGATATACAGCCCAACCTTTTCGTTCGGGCCAAGTATGTGCTTTATGTCATCGGGCTCAGCCATTTCTATCATAACTCGGATGAGCATTCATAGGAGTAATATTGATGCCGGCTCAATATAAATAGTTATCAGCTCTTCCGG
>CAWIJZ010000042.1:0-7339 GCA_963836465.1 uncultured Nitrososphaerota archaeon | reverse complement strand
AGCCGAAATATACCCATTCAAGGTTTAAATAGCGCTGCACGGCTGTCGGGAATTATGGCTCTAGATCCACTTGAGCTGATCGTCATCGCAGTCATAGTGGTGGTTGTCCTGATGTGGGGTCCCAAGAAATACCCAGAGCTAGCCCGCTCGCTCGGGCAGGCAAGAAAGGAATTCTCCACTGCGCAAATAGAAGCCCAGTCATCGACTGGCCAGCTTGGCCAGGTTGGCCAGGCCGGGCAGCCCGGCATTCCCAGAGACGACCTCATTGACACTGCGAGGAAGTTGGGCATCAGCACTGAGGGAAAGACCAGACAGCAGATCTCTGACGAGATAGTCAAGAGAGTACAGGCGTTCTCCTAGAACCTCGAGCGAGCCTTCTGATTCTTTCCTGACTGCCTTCCCGAAAGCTGACACTCAGTGAGTGAAGGCTCTTCTCAGTCGTCTGTCTGTGGAACTGCCAGTCATCGGCCAGCCTCTCTGTTGTGTTCCTTCCGATACCCCCGTTCTGCTCAATCCGCTAGCGTCCTAGTACACCGTATGCTCAAAGTCCCAGAGGGCGTCGGTACTTCTGTCCCGTTTCCTGAATCTGTCCAGGCTGCCCTCCCTCAATAGTCCAGCGACGAGCATCGCGGAGTAAGCGGGCGCTCCCGTCGCCCCGGGCGAATTGAAGTTGAGAATATGACTGGAGTTCGGCCCCTTCAGTTGAACAGCCTCTGGAACGAATCCCTTGTTATCGATCAGGGGGCTTCGGACCCCTGACAACCCACGCCTGGTGAGGAACTGTAAGCTGAGAGACGGAATGAACTGGCGAACACGATCGCACATGGCAGTCTTTGAGATTGAGGTTCTCCAGTCGCTCCACACGAGAGAGAGGAAGGTTCGGTTGGTGAAGAGCCGCACCTTTGGCATGTTGGGTCGCTCGAGTATCTTCTGAACTAACTCCTCGAGGCCGTTCGCCAGTCCACTGTATGTGTTGGGTCCAGCCACAAGGACCGCGTTCGGACCTATCTGACGGGTGCCATCCGCCTTCACGACGAAGTGCGGGTCGAGAAAGGGCAACTCCGCATGCCTCGGAAGACTGTATATGTTCCTCCTGACGTCCGAAGCAAAGGGTTCGTCCACTAGCCAGTACTCTCCTCTGAAATGAAGGTCAGTGTATTCACGCGCCAGCCCTGACATATGTGCGACGTCGACGGCTCCTCCTCCGGCTGCATTAATGAGAAACCTGCAGGTGACTCTCTGGTGTCCTTCAGATGCCTGTGCGTCGATCTCCAGTCTATCTCCCCCAACTGCTTCCCGGATGGAGGTCACCTTTAGCCCGCCCAGGAAGCCTACTCCATTCTCTTTGGCGAGGTCGAAGACACAAAGGGTGAAAGCGCCGAAGTCGACGGAAGCGTCTGTCTTGGAGTGAAGGCCACCGGCGCATGTGACCTCTGGCTCGATTGATTTCACCTCTTTCGCCCCGAGAAGCTCGACTTCAGTCGATTCCATGCCGTTCTCAGCTGCCCACTTGACATAGCGGTCTAGCCTGCCGATGTCCGAGTCAGCAAGGGCGACCTCTATAGTACCGGCCTGGAACCATGGCAGACCGAAGACTAGAGAAAGCTTCTTCCACATTTGGTACGATTTTTGGGCCGCCGTGGCGAAGACTTTCTTCTTCACAGGGTCAAGGTAGAACGGTCGGTGAATGACGCCGGTGTTTCTGGAACTCGTGTGGGCCGCAACCTGCGTTTCCTTGTCTATTATCACGATGGAGCAGTTCTAGAATCTCTGAGAGCCAGTAGGCCGTGGTCACCCCCAAGACACCAGCACCTACGATAGCAATATCGAAACTCAGCTCCTTTGCTCCGCTGTGGCTCAGATCGACTTCCTCTGTGGAGGCACTTGTTACCGTGCTGCCGCCTCTCCCTCATTGCCTGCCAATGCCCTTCAGGAACTCTCTGGCACCAAGGGTCAGGAACTTCACGTCAGAGGCAAGTGAAACAAACCTGAAACCGCGTTCGACTGCGCTCTTCGCTTCCTCTATCGACGCAGCCATGATTCCCGGAATCTTCCCATGCTTCCGACACCCTCTGACCACCTCGAGCATGGCATCGACGACCTTCTGGTTCGAGCGGTCGTCCAAGAGGCCGAGCTGCATTGTGAGGTCTGAAGGCCCCACGAACGCAACATCAATTCCATTGACCGCGAGTATCTCGTCAAGATTGTTGAGAGAGGTTCTCGTCTCGATCTGTGCAACAATCAAGTTTTCATCGTTTGCAGTTCTCAGGTATCGGCCGTAGTCGGCACCATACCTCGTAACCCTGCCGGCCACAACTCCTCGAATTCCCCTCGGCGGATAGCTCGCGAGCTGGACAACCCTTTCCGCCTCCTCTGGTGTGTTTACAAGCGGGAAGACTATGCCTCTGCTCCCGGAGTCAAGGACAATCTTCACCATTGCCTGATCGTGCTGACCAACTCTGACAAGTGGCACTGCCTCGGCGCCATCGACCACCTGCAGCATCTGGTTAACGGTTTCAATCGTGATGGGAGAGTGCTCCATGTCCAGCACGAACCAGTCAAAATCAAGGTTCTTCAGGATGTCAAGGGCATTGGCACTGCCGCTGGATATCCAGGTCCCAAAGCAGGTCTCTCCCTCGTACAGTCTCTTCTTGATATCGTTCACAAGAACTCGGACCTCTCCAAGAACTCGGTTGTGCGCCCTTCTTCGCTATATTAAGCCCTAGCCGGACCTCTTTTTTCCCTTTATTACCGACAGATTACTTATCTGAAGGGAGAACCTCTTTCAAGAAATCTTCACGATGAGGCGTGAAAAACTCAATTAGCACTACGCTCTTCCGCGGGCCAACGCTGAGCTCGTGCTTGATCCCCGGTGGGATGTAGTACCCATCCCCCTTCTTGACCTTCCACGCCTTATCACCAATCTTGAACTCGCCGCTGCCCTCGAGACATATCCCGTATTGCGCGTGAGGGTGCGAGTGCAGAGCGACGTGGCTTCCAGGTTCTAGTGCGAAGAGTGCCATTGTTCCCGTAAGAGAGTTGGCCACTACTCGCCTCTTGCCTCCCTTCGCGAAGTCGTGCCACGCTTCTGGTTTCTCCTGCCACAGCCCAGGCTCCGAGTATGAGTGAGGCTTTGCTACCGGTAAGTTAGTCATTCTTGAACCACTGCCCAGCTGGGTTTGGTTCCTGCGATATATTACTTCTTACACCAACTAAGCCACACGGCAGGTCGTTTTCTAGCATCTGCTTGCGCGAACGAACCTCTCTCCCATTAGCGAGAGGTGCTCTCTCGTCAAGATACCACGCTTCGCACTGTCCAGGTTTGGGTCCCCCTCAGACAGCGTACTTGGCCTCCGAAAGCTCGGAAAAGCCCGACGGGAGGTCGTCTGCTAGCCTGCCGTGGTGGTCTGACGCCCCCAGATCTGGGGGTTGACCACGTTTGCCGGGCGCCTCCCGGCGAAAACATCCAGAACGGCACTACAGACGTCCACTCTCACCCTGTGATGTGATTCTTCGGTATACCCTGCAATGTGAGGCGTGAGAACCACATTGTCAAGCGTGCGAATTGGGTCAAGCGGGTCGAGTGGTTCTACCTCGAATACGTCCAAGCCCGCTCCTGCGAGCCTTCCTGCCTTGAGAGAATCGTAGAGTGCTTTCTGATCAATCACCGGACCCCTGCTGGTGTTGACGATGATTGCTGTGCTCTTCATCATGCCAAACTCCTTCTCGCCCAGCAGGTGCCTCGTCTCGGGGCCAAGAGGGACGTGAACGGAGAGCACGTCCGAAATTCTAAGTAGGGATTCGAGCGAGTTCGCTCTCTCCACTCCAAGGAGACCAAACTCTGCACGAGGCACCCAGGGATCATAGGAGACGACCTTGAACCCCAGGGCCTTTGCTCTCGTCGCAACTCTGCGGGCGATATTCCCAAGGCCCACGAGGCCAATGGTCAGTGCCGAGTTGGCATGAATCGGCTCAATGGCCTTCTTAATCTCAAGCCCGTACTTGCCCTCCCTCATCATCCTGTCGATCTTCACAATCCTCCTGGTAAGGGTCAGCACGAGCGCGAAGGCGTGGTCGGCGACCTCGTCGACAGCATAGTCAGGGTCGTTAATCACGACCACATTCTTCTCGGTCGCGGCCTTCATATCGATGTTGTCGACCCCGATTCCGTATCTTGCGAGTACACGAAGATTGGGCATGTTCTCGATGACTCTCCTCGTGACTGGTTCGAGGGATTCCGAGCAACAGCGCGTGAGCATCCTCGGCAAAGGCCAGAAGCGCTTCCTCAGTGGTTATGTCCCTGTCAGTGACCACGACATCAGCGATGCCCTTGAAAATCTCCTGCTCCACGTCCGGAGTGAAATTCGGAAACGTCAGTGCCACCTTGTACTTGTTCATGCGGTTCGCTCGCTCCGAACCAACCTTAAGCTTTTGGACACTCACTGCTCGCGTCGAAGCCGAACCGATGGCCTATGAGGTCCGATATGTCGATCACAACGGCAACCCGCCTGGGGAAAATGCATCGGTCTTCCGGAATACCTCAGTATTATTCTCTTGCTAGGGGTCTCCAGACAGCAGATGTCTGCGCTCTACCGTCCATTGCTACTCGTCGACGGTAGCAATGGAATAGTTTATATTCGAAAGAAGAGAGCGTTTGTTGCTAATGAAAAGTGACGTGTTGCTTCAGGGAGTAAATATCTCCAAGTGGTTCGGACCGGTCAAAGCACTGGATAAGGTGAACTTTCAAATCGGCCACAATGAAATAGTGGGTCTCGTGGGCGATAACGGCGCTGGCAAGAGTACGCTGGTTAAGGTATTCTCAGGCGTCTATGCACCAACTGAAGGCGAAATCTACGTCGAAGGTACGAAAACTCGCTATCGATCGTCTATTGATGCCAGGAACTTGGGCATAGAGACAATCTACCAGGACCTCGCCATTATCGAGGACTTGCCCATATTCAGAAATATATTTCTGGCAAAGGAGGCAACTTACGGTCCGTTACATTTGTTGGACCAAAAGAGGATGCGTGCCGGGGCTCAGAAAGGGCTCGATGAACTGAAGATCAATATGCCGTCTGTCAACGAGAGTGTGAGATATCTCTCTGGTGGGCAGAGGCAAACGGTAGCCGTGGCAAGGGCACTAATAAGAGATGCAAAGTTGACTTTCATGGACGAACCCACTGCTGCTCTGGGCGTGGCGGAGTCGAGGCAAGTTCTCGACACCATTAAGAGGTTGAAGGAAAAGGGAAAATCCGCTGTCGTGGTCGCTCACAACCTGAGGCACGTAATGTCGGTCTGCGATCGCCTGGTTGTCATGAGGATGGGGAAGGTTGTCTCAGAATTACCGACAAGTGAGGTATCTGTAGACGAAGTTGAAGAAATAATCGTTGGAGCGTTGCCCGGCAAAGCCGCGGAATGATTCTCGAGATACAACTGAACTGAACTACCCCGCGCTGAAGGGGCTGTATGGTGCGACACATTGATTCTTCAAGGCAAGTCATAAAGACGGACGGCCAAAAGCGAAAATTACAAGACTGGCACTGTGGCTTCACAGTGGCTCTGAAGGTACCACCGGCGTTACCCGAGGCGGAGTCAGACGGTCACACGATCTTGGCCACCAAAAATGATGCCTACCCCCGATTGGTATTCCATCAGGTGGGAAGCAAGAGACGCGGAAGCGAACGCCTTACCGAAATAACCTCTGGCCGCCTCGAGATATCCGTGAACCTGGGGCACCCCCCCTGCTGTGCGTTTGGCCAGAGCCGCACTGGTTTCGTCGTTCCCGACCTGTCTGACGTCACGAGTGCCCACGCGCAACTCGAGCAGGAAGGCGCCACTCGAAAACTCCTTCGCTCTGTAGCTTTAGATGCCCGCGAGCACGGAGACTTCAAGTGCTCGTCAGGGTGTTCAGCAATCGTTTCTTCACATTGGCTCCCTTCAAGTCCTAACCTTTAACCCCCATTAAGGTTAAATGTTCCAAACAAGACGTTCCCATGTGTCCAAAGAAGCAGAGAAGGATTATGTTCTCTATTCTGACTGGTTGTCTCTGGTTGGGTTCCTTGGTGAAGCCGAGGCGCTGAAGCATATCCAGGGACAGGGAGTGATACTGATAACGACCACAGAAGAGTGGCTTGACAAAATCAAGACCGCGAGAGAAACTGTGTCAAAATTGGTTGGGCGCCTCAGCATACAGCCGCATGTAAAGGACTTCGGGGCGGGCTATGAGTCGCGGTTCTCACAGCTCCAATCTGAACCAACTTTCCCAGAAAATCTCGTAGGGGTGAAATCCAGCAGGTTCGCATTAGTAGAACTTGCCAAGATACACAGTTTTCAGCTCGATGTCAACATAGAGTATGTGGACTCCTTGCTAGATAAGGCACCTGACCCCTCAGACCTCCCCGGAACTGTCAAGTTCTGCCTTCCAATTCGGAAGGAAGTGCAAAAGACTCAGGTTCTCTCTTGGTTCAACTCAACAACGAATACGTTCGCCGCCGTCACGCAGAACCTAGATTTCCGTGTTGCTGGAAATGTGCAGGGAGAAGACCCACACACACACAGGCCATTTGCCGGGTTCACCTACAGCGAAGGCCTTCCTGAGATGTCAGTCGTAGAATACAAGGGCATGTACCTTGTGAAGAACGGCCACCATAGAGCTCTGGCACTCCTGAAGAAGGGGCATAAGCTCTTACCCTGTCTGCTTCTCTCTACTGATGACTACCAATTCACGGGAGGTCAAGCTCCAAATGTCCTTCCTATGGAGTTGGTAATGTCGGACAAGAGCCCAATCTTATCAGATTTCCTCTCACCCGCAGCTGTCATGATTCCTCGGAGGAGGTTAAGGATTATGATTACTGTTCATTCTGAAGCTCAGGTCGTTCCGATGTAGCCATTCTTACTGTTATTCCGTAAGCACTATGTCATTCTCACGCGCAGGTCGTCACTCGAACCGGCAGGCTCGAATGCGTGGGTAGCAGGCGTTCGAGGTCTGTAAGTTGCTGGTCAGGCAGATACGCGTAGGAACGATGCAGAACTTCGTCCACCTTCTTGCCGATGAGTCGAAGCGAACCGGAGCGCCACGACCGAGATGGAACTAGCCTACCTGATCATCTTAGTAGCTGTACTAGCGGTTCAGCCAGTCTTAAAGTAATGGCCGATTGCGCTGCCGAGGACGGAAGACAGGGATTCTGCAAGTGTCTTAGCCGCGATCTCAACAAGCAGGGCGCCGTCTTCCAGTATCCCAACTATCTTACTCAGGAACTCGGCGGCCGTGCTCACCTATCCCTCTTCAAAGCCTTCGTAGAGATAACTGGGAACGGACGATTCACTCAACCGGCAAGTA
>CAWIJZ010000041.1:0-20234 GCA_963836465.1 uncultured Nitrososphaerota archaeon | reverse complement strand
GATTATCGATGTCCGCAAGGACGGTCGAAGACATGAGGGGCTGCGTGGACCTGTTCGACTCCGTCTGCGGTCAGCTGAAGTACGAGAGAATCGACCCGCTTCCGGGCTTTCTACGGTCATTACCTACCGTTCTCGGTTTGGCCGATTTAGGAGATCAAAGTCGAACCAAAGATGAGATTCTGAAGGGAGGCGCAAGGAACCTCATACACAAGGCAAGAGCGTTTCTCTCCTAACTCACATCAGGTGACTACTGTAAGTGCACTGACTATTAATTCGGCTGGGAAGATGTGTCGCCTGTTGCAAAATGACCAAGATAATCGAAGCGGAGGGCCTGACGAAGGTCTATCCCCCGTCCATCCGGGCAGTCGATGCAATTTCATTCTACGTCGAAGGGGGCGAGATATTCGGCTTTCTGGGCCCGAACGGGGCGGGGAAAACAACAACGATCAGGATGCTCACGACTCTCGCTTCAATAAGCGGGGGTAGTTGCAGCGTGGCAGGGTTCGATGTGAAAACGAACCCCGACGAGGTGCGGAGAAAGATTGGACTCGTACCGCAAGATGCGGCCGTCGACGGAGATCTGACCGGAATGGAGAACCTCCTGTTAAGCGCCAAGCTGTACGGCGTTCCCGACGTTGCGGCGAAAGAGAAAGCGAACCAGCTGCTTGGCACGGTCGGACTGAAGGAGGCAGCAGGAAGGATGGCTAAAACTTACTCCGGCGGGATGAAGAAAAGGCTCGAACTGATAGCCGGATTGATTCACGAACCCGAGATACTTTTTTTGGACGAACCGACGCTCGGGCTGGACGTCCAGACAAGAACGGTGATGCGGGATTACATCCGTGGAATCAACCAAGAGAGGAAGACGACAATCTTCCTAACCACCCACTACCTGGAGGAGGCCGACACCCTATGTAACAGGGTGGCGATAATCGATCATGGGCAGATTAAGGTCTCGGGCACACCGTCGGAGCTCGAGTCGAAGTTGGGGGGAGACGCCCTCGAAATCCAAGTTCCCGACGGGCCGGACCTGACTAAGACCCTCGCGTCGATAAATGGGGTGAGCGAAGTCGCGCGCTCAGGCTCGAAGTACAGCTTGCGGATGCCCAATAACGGGGAGTCGGTGCAGGAGGTATTCAGCGCCCTGTCGAATCTGGGAGTGAAAGTGGTCGATACGAAGTTCACAAAATCCAGCCTAGACGAAGTGTTTCTAAACGTCACCGGCCGCTCTATCCGGGATGAACTGGTCAACCCAACGGGTACATTCGCGACACAGGCCAAGGCCAGGGGGCGCCAGAATTGATCTCCGAGACTTGGCAACTCATGGTCAGGGACCTGAAGAAATGGGTCCGCTCTCCAGCATGGTTGTTTGCGTCCCTGGTCCAGCCTGTACTCTGGCTCGCTCTCTTTGGCAGCGCTTTCAACCCGACGAATATGATCCCGTCCTTCCCAGGGAGTGCCGCGGTCAAAGCGGCTCTGCTTCAGACTAGCTTTGGAGGCTCACCGAACTACATAACCTACCTCACCGCCGGCATGCTATGCTTCCTGGTGGTCACGTGGGCCATGTTCGCTGGCGGCCCCGTTATAATGGACAGAAGTCTCGGCTATCTGAATAAGCTGCTTGTGGCCCCGATTTCCCGCACGGCGATCACACTGTCGTTGCTCCTTTCGAGCATCTTGAAGGGGGCAATCCTTTCAGTGATTCTAATTGTGGTGGCGGTTGCACTGCCCGGCGGGCTGGTCTTCAGCTCAAGCTTCGGGGTCTTGGACCTCCTCGGAATCTTTGCCGCCCTTACCCTGCTTTCGGTAGGATTCCTCTGGCTGTTCATGGTCTTCGCTGTCAGGGCGACCAAGTTCGAGACGCTTGCCGCAATAGGCAGCACCCTTAGCCTGCCTCTGCTCTTCGCCAGCAGTGCGCTGCTTCCGGTGGCTTTGATGCCTGGCTGGCTCAGCTCGGTAGCAAACGTCAATCCAATCTCGAAGGCGACGGATATCATCAGATACCTGATCATACAGGGGTCATTGAGCAGCTCAGCCCTCACCACGGTCACCTATGATTTCATCTTCCTCGGCGCCTTTGCAGCCATCTTGACAGCAGTTGGCATCTTCGTGTCGAATCACGGGTTGCGAATGGAGTGATGACGAATTGATTCCACACCGGCACCTTGGTCTCGTCGTAGCAGAGGGTCGAGCCTTCTGCCTGAATGCGATGCAGTCACTAACACGGAGTGAGCCAACCTTTTACGTGGGGGAGGGTTGGTAGTCGTCATGACAGATTACGCTGTCGGCCGTGGCGAGGTGGCTAAGCTGGGGCGCGTCGAAGGAGACCTGAAGATCGGTCGCGACGCAACGATCAAAGCCGAATCTGGAGGAAAGGTCGTCGTCACTGGAGACGCCCACTTCGAGGGCGGAGCTACCATCGACTGCAGTTTCGAGTGCAAGGCCGTCGACGTGAAAGCTGCCCCCCACACAGGGGGCACAATCAAGGTCCATGGAGATCTCACGGTGCACCAGGCAGCAGATGTGGCCGATTCTTTGAAAGTGACTGGGACAGCAACGGCGGACGGCTTCGATGTCGGCGGTCACCTTACTGCCGGGTCTGTCGTTTCCAAGCGCGTC
Source organism: uncultured Nitrososphaerota archaeon (assembly GCA_963836465.1). Lineage (GTDB taxonomy): Archaea > Thermoproteota > Nitrososphaeria > Nitrososphaerales > Gagatemarchaeaceae > CAWIJZ01. Next base: position 17,615 of record CAWIJZ010000041.1, on the reverse strand, counting down.
CGTGTCGGCGGTCATGCCGCTATCAAGGGCCCCCTCGAATCAGAAACCGTCGATGTCGGCGGCCATCTTTCTGTTTCAGGAGACGTGAAAATAGTCAACCTCATCGTTGGAGGGCATGCAGAGATTGGTGGAGGCACCATAAGTGGGGGCATTAAAGTAAGAGGTCACTTCGCCGCAAAGACGAGCCTCGACTACGGCGAGCTTCAGACCTACGGCCACGTGGATCTTCCGGTCAACAGCAAGGGTGATCGGCTCTCCGTGCTGGGCAGAGTAGAGTTCGAAGGAAACGCATTCTGCAGAGTCATAGAAGTCAAAGGCGTAGCGGAAGTAGCGGGCAACTGCAGCGCGGAAAGTGTTGAGGTTGGCGGCAAGCTGAGTGTCTCAGGCTCTCTGAGCGTGTTCAAGGACCTCAAGATCTTTGGGGTGACCGAGGTGGAGGGACAGGTCAAGTGTGAGAGCGTCGTGGTGGGCGGCAGGCTCAAGGCAGACAGCGTCTTGGTGGACGGAGAGGCTGACATCGATGGCGAGGTCGAGAGCGCGCGGGGTCTGAAAGCAAAGTCCATTCTCGTGAGAAGGGGGTCAAAAGTGGTTGGTCCCCTGGTGGGTGAGCAGGTCGAGATAGGGAAGACGGCTGGCGCCTGGAGGTTCCCTCTGGGCGGGAGGCTGGCCTCGAGCGGGCGAAATACCAGTGTGGAGGATGTGCACGGCGGGGCGATAAAGTTGGGGTCGTCCTCGCGGGCCAAACTCGTGTTCGCTGAATCTCTCGAGATGGATGACGGTAGCCACGCCGACCAGGTGACCTACACGAAGACTCTCAAGTTGCGAATGAACAACCTCGTAAACAAGTCTCCGATGAAGACACCTGAGCTCCCGGAACCGCCGCTCTAGGATGGCTCAGGCATTGAGAGGCGACATCCATGGGCCGTAGAAGCTCCAAGAGGTCGAAGACGGACCTCTACGCCGAGATTCTCGAGGTGATAACGCGTTATCCCGAAGGAGTCAAGATAACCAGGATGTCGTACGGAGTCGGGGTTCCTGTTGACAGGCTGAAGACCTTGGTAGAAGCTCTATGTTCCAATGGCCTGGTCAGGAAGGCGGCAAGCGAAGACGAGGTCCTTTACGGCGCTACCCCACGGGGTTTGGAATTCCTTGAGACCTACTGGAAGATGAAGGGCTTCTTCGAAATCTTCGGGGAGAAGCGCTGAATACTATGTCCGCACTATTTCGACCAGCTTCTCGACTGGAAGTATCTGCTCGACCTCTTCGATCACGCCTTCAATCAGGCGGCCGATTGCAGCGGGGCTGTTCTCATCCTCTACCTTTGCCTTTGGGTACATCTACATCATTCCATTAAAAGAGGATGTTTCGCGATTGACAGTTAAGCAAAAGAGCGTCATCATCTCGGCGTTCAAGCTCGGATACTACGATTCGCCGCGAAGGATAAGCTCGAGGCAACTCGCCGATAAGCTCCACATACGGGAGCTGACCCTGGTGAGGCACAGGCGGAAGGCAGAGAGGCGACTGCTTGCCGAAGTGCTCAGCGAATCCTAGCATTGGACCCGCCACATTTCGCATTCAACGACCCCGGGTCTATCTGAGTGGCGTGGAACCAAGAGGCCCTTCCAGTCCACACCTATCCCAGTGCGACTGAGGGAAACCGTAAGTATCTGGATTGACAAGATTCTAGTATGGCCCTCCCGAATCGGTACATTAGTCAAAACGTAGCCCCTACCTCCCTTTCTGGCCGTGGAACCTACCCCCAAGAAAGGGTACACATGTTTCCGATTTGACCGTCGTACTTACCTCCTTTGCTACCCTCTTTGCTACCCCATTTGCTATCAACTGAGCAGGGAGCTAGGTACATGCTGCTAGGTACAAAATGGCCGTTTTGGGAGCTAGGTCCCGTACCTTTGCTATGTACCGGAAAAACCCCTATGGGAAGACACTAGGGGGCGTAACTGGGCAGCTGCAATACTGTGCAGCAGCCCGAGAACCGCTACCAATGCCTCTAGGAAACGCCTCAAGCTGGCGAGCACACATCCCCAACTTTATCCAAGATCCTATCCGTTTCGATTTTGGACATCTCCTGCAGCAGTTGATACAATGTCGATGGTCTAGAGGGAGTCATACTCATGACTTCGTCGACCAAACTGATTTCTGCGGCACACTGGGCCAGCTACGTCCCTCCAGCGGCCCGGACGGATTACTCGGGTCTTCAGTATCCGTAGGACAGCAGGAGCCAGAGATGGAATATTACTAAAGCCCTTCTTTTTCCTATATAGCAGAGTTCACTTGGCGTATGGGATCTAGTGTTCACATGTGTTTGATTCGTTGATACTCGGCTAGAAACCGCATCCTCCTGCCCTCGCACCGTACTTGGGGGCAATATGCGCATGCATTGTATTTCTGGCGCGTGGCAGCAAGCACACCCGATCTTGATTTCTTAGGCACCATCATCAGACTGGGGCTCAGATGTACGCCGACGGATGCAGCTGCTGGATCCAGTATCTGAAACAATGGCTTCTGCTCCTCGATGCCAAAGAGCTCGCCGTCACCAGGTTCGCCCGGACTGAACTCGGACACCGAACCTAGCCCGGTCCCAAACTTTTCTGCTGCAAGTGACTTGAGGTGGGCCCCGGCTTTGCGCACAGCGTAATTACCAATCTTATCAAGTAGAAACGACTGGAGCATATTTTTCTCTCGGCTGATTTCATTCTCCAGTTTGGGGCCTATCGTTGCGACGTAAGGGATGAGCTCTTGACCGCTGTCGAGCAAGTCGGCGAGAACTATGCCTTTAAGCACATGCCCGTTCTCCAAGTTGACGAGGTCATTCTCAAACCCTCTCACGTGTGTCGTGGTGAAGACTACTTTGGGTTCAATAAGTGGCAGTGCCCTCCCAAAGAGCGTGACAAGCTCCTCGCGGAATCTCTCCGTATGCATGTCTCTCGCCAATTCAACAGCGTCTAGCTTCAACGGAACAGGATCAATTACTTCCACCTAGAAGACCAACGCAACTGGCTCCGCGGTCCACTAATTCAATCTGCCCCCTTTCTGCTTGCTCTTTTTGACCGTGAGCCGAGCGGAGCGAGCGAGCGGAGCGCCGTGAGAGGCCGGCTGGCCGCTAGGCTGGGACTCGTGCGGAGCAAGAGGCGAGGTGACCACGGCGGATTCGTGCAGGAGTGGGAGACCCGGGGACCTCGAAAATGCCGGGATTCGAACCTTCGGCCTCAGGGGTAGAATGACTAGACTACCTTTCACGCATTCGGTTCATTGCGCCTCTGCTGAGAACGCCAATCAGGGCTTCATGCCTGACGATGAGTTTTCACGCAGGCTCAGCAGGCCGGTAGGTTGCGACAATGACACCTTTGTCTGTCGTCTTGGAGCTTACGAGCCGTAGGGAAGCCGGCGCCCCGCCGTCGGTGAAGAGACGGCGTTCCGAGCCCAGTACGAGCGGATGGATCAGAAGCACGTACTCGTCCACAAGGTTCCGCCGCTCTGATCGGAGAAGTCGTCCAGGTTGAGGAGAGAGCGGCCAGCCTTGGGCTATCGAAGGAGGAGTTCGCGGTGCTGAGTTCGATGAAGAAGTACGTGGACAGCGACGACAAGGCTGCCATCGCGTTCGAGAAGGACGTGCTCAGCAGCGTCAAGGACAAGATTTTCCCCGGCTGGACGAGGAAGTTCAAGGTTGTCAACGAAGTGGATGAGCTTGTCTTTCAGAAGTGTCTCGACAAGTTCTCGAAGGAGCTGCCTCTGCGAGATACTTTTGCCATGAGCCAAGAGATAGTTCGTTTGATAATGCGATACAATGCATGATGAGACCATCTCCGCGACTTGTGCAGAAGGGAGGGCTGTTAAGTAGCTGGGACATGTTCTTTCACCAAGAGTCACCGAATAAGTGCCAGTCTCGGGGGAGAAAATTGGGTCGGAGTCTCCAAGGGTCTTAGGCTACGAGGACTTGCAAGCGGTAGTTTGACCCGTTGAATATACACCTAGATTTCCCGTTGTTATGTTAACAACTGTTCTGTTGCCAAGATACGTCGAAGATGAGATGAAAGTGGTTGAATTTGAGACAAAGGTCGTCGAATTAATACACATGACAGACAGGCTTACAGTCGTGTCTTGAGTCACACTAGCTGCCGTGTGTGGTGTTGTGTTTTGAGTCACATTAGTTACTGTCTCTGAAGCCTTTTGGGTGATGACATGACTTTCGGCGGTCAGAATCGCTGCAACAACTATGACTGCTACTATGGCCGAAACCTCTATTGCTTCCCATTTATATCTCATGGCTTAAATTCCAGCCCATACATATTGAGCATTGTGTCCATGGGTTACTTATGGGCATCGTGTCCTATAAGTAACAGAGTTCTCTTCCTTTCCAAGCTCACGGGCAGCTTCGCTTGAGGACAATCTGTCTTTCCCAAGATTTTTCACGGCTTACAGGTTGGCGCATAAGAAGAAGCCTCTCCGCAGTAAGTCCACGCAAATACAGACCCATTATAGACAGACAAGGTATCTGCGCTCACTTGGGCTGAGTGCCACGGAGCTGTGTGAGGGTCGCGTTTGCGGTTAGTATTAGGTATCTGGGGAAGGGAACCAATTCAAAAGTAGAGTACGTCAAACGAAACAAGAATGATATACTGGGTTAATGATGACAAGTACTTTGATGCCATTACTGATGACTGTACACGGGATCCCATGGCCTATTATGGAAATATTTACCGAGCAGCTGAGTAGCGGGGGAATGAAATAATCCCTGTACCACTGCTCGAACCGGCCCTTCACGAACCGAGGTGATCTTACGACGTCTCACGGCTTGAGTGTGCTCTGATCTTTGACCGTCTGATGCCTTGAAGGATGCTTCTCCTTCGACTGGGGGCGGACCGGGAATATCATTCACACTCATGGTCAAGGGGCTCCATCTCGCGTAGTTCATATGGTCGATAACCCATTCTTGATCCCGACACCTTTCAGGGCGGAGCGGAGGAGAAAGAACGAGGTCAACATGAGGACCCCCGATATCGCGAAATTAGTCGGATATCCGACATAGTACGAAATGTATCCAGAGAACAAAGCACCTATGACTGCACCAAGATTATTCAGCCCGCTAAATCCTCCGAGTACTCCTCCTTTTCTTTCTGGCCCCATCCTCGAGAAAAAGACCACGTTAATCGTAGAGTACCAGGTCGCCCACGTGAAGCCACTGAAGGCGTTCCATATCAGGGCGACTAGGAATAGACTGAACCCATTCAGAAACAGAGCCAACAATGCGGAAACTAGAAAGAGGACCGCCCTGCTGATTATCGAAGCGGTGAGAATTCGTCCCACTCCCTGTCTCTTCGTGATTTGACCCATCCACCTGCAGGTGGGAATTTGTATGATTATGCTGGCAAGGGTCACGGCAAATGCTTCGTTGTTCCCGACGCGGTAGGCCAAAAGGAAGGGGGTGAAGGGCGTTCCCTGCAGTGAGTTTGCTGTCATAAAAACGAAGGAAGACAGGAGCAGCAGTTTCTTTCCTTGGTCTTGGGAACGAAGAAGCCGTAACACCCTCTTCGGTGTTTGTAGTGTGATGGCGGCAACGGCGCCCAAGTTCAACCTGTCAGTTGCACCATCGTAGATTCTTGAAAACAGAGTTATGGGATTGAATGTCAGCTGAACAGCCTCTAACGGGATTTGCGGCTCCGAGACCAGACGAAAAGTGAGAAAGACCGAGAAGGCTTCGCATGCGGCACAAAATAGGATGAACCCGTTAAGCGGGAGAAAGCTGGACCAGAAGATGCCTGCAACCAGACCGATGGCAGCCCCCACGTTGGAAACCAGGGACAGCATCGAAAACGACGAGACCCAGTATTTCTTCTCGGAGGTCTCCATCACGAGGAGACTGGCCGCCACCGTATTGGCCACTATGACGATGCCCAGAACTCCATAGCCAACGGTGAGCCAAGCCAGACTGGGGAAAACGTACATCGAAACGAAAACGACCGTCATCCCAGTGAAGGCAATGACGAAGAACAGGCGCCTTCTGGCCAACCTGTCCGTCGCCGCACCCCATAGTACCTGTGATATCGTTACTGTAATGTTGTAAAGTGTCGACATTATGCCGTAGTCTATGACGTTCCCCCCCAACTGCCTTACGAAAAGAGGGAGGAAGGTGCCGAAACCGTTGGCACCGGCGTTGGCTGGTACGACTGACCAGACCCAGTTACGTCGTTTCTTCTGACGTTGAGACTCCAATCGGGCGAACATCATGGGGCAGGAGGGTAATTCTAATAACCGCGACACTTCATCTTGTAAGTCTTCTGAGAAGGAGGAGGGTAGTCGTCATCGGCGAAACGAGAGTAGAATGACCTTGACCCTCGCATCTCCTTAACCCTCCTTGGTCACAGCTGACACGAACCGGCGACACCGTAAACAGCTCGACACCGTAAACAGCGGCGGGCTACAAGGTGAACAGCTCGACCTCCACTCTGACAGTGAACTCCGACCCTACAGTCTCCTCGTTCAGCGCTCAACCAGAGTCGACCAACTTCTTTTTGTCGAATAACTCGGCCATTGTATCAGCTAACGTCTCCGGAGGGTTGTCTCCGTACTCTTACACTTGGTATCTGAATGGGATTGAGGTGGCGAAGACCACTGACCCATCCTACGATTATGTTTTTTCGGACATGGGCACGAACCTAATCCGCATGAATGTCACCGACGCGGCGGGCTATGTAGTGTCTTCTCCGCCGATTGCAGTTAGCTACGGTTACGACTTTGTTCGCATCGCCACGATTGCAGGCGCGGTCACGGTCGCATTGGCGCTCGCTTTTGTTCTCTTGAGGCGACGTGCCACTGGAGCGAAAACTACCCTCTCAAAGCCAGATTCGGCGACACCCCAACGACCTGAGCCTCTCTCTTCGCCGGCCGCGCCAACCAAGGCGCAAGCCTCAGAAGACCCCATAAGTGTTCTAAGATTGCGTTACGCGAAGGGAGAGATAACCAAAGAACAGTATGAGGAAGCGCCAAGGACGTTGCAATAACCTTAGTAGACTATTGTAAGAAGTGGTATTCCAGCCTCTTCTTCGGAATGACGGCTAACTACTCGGATTTAGGATATGGCTTACTATGAACCCTCGTGTTCTGTACTATTAAATGCCACTGGGATATCGCTATTTGCCTTGCAACCCCAACCCACACTACGAAAGAGCTAATGTCTGGAGCTCCTTCTCGTTCTTTTCGCACTAAAGTTCCTGATAGACAAATTCATTCATCATTTCTTTCATTTGTTCTTCCGTTGGGAATGACGTCTCGAACCTATGCCTTTGGTTCCACTGGAAGTAGCATCCTGGAAATGAGACGTCTTGTTGTTTCAAATAGGCAGATGATTGTGATGTATCTCTGTCTGCGAGTCGAGTTACCTTTAATCGCTTTTCTTCGATGAGCTTGAACTCATCCCGATAAAACTGCCACCAGTGAAATGTGCATAATTATGGAGGCAATCCAGCGAGTGGATAATCCCCGAGCAAGGATTCTTCAGCTCTAAGGTTCATCGTGACCTACAATAAGTTGAAGTAGACCAACGCTGAGTAAATCGCAACGAATGATAGAAGAAGCACGAGCATCCAACGCTCGACATGTCTTCGGTATGCATTTACAATTTGACCGATTGTAGTGGGAGGCTTTTCAATATCTTTCTCCCTTCCATTCTCCACACGTCTCTCCATGCGGTTTTCAAAAGTGTACATATGACATACTTTGTCAAGCCTCCTAATCATGTCGATATCGGTTTGTTCCTTTGCAAACTTTACCAACCTGGGGTCAGACTTATAATGAATTATTGCATTTGAGTAGGCACCCCATTCAAAAGCCCTGAGAAGGATATGCACACCGATAACACTCATTATCGAAAGGATTCCCACCGCAAGCGGGGCCCCAAAACCCGAACGATACCCGGGAATCTGCACAACTACTTGAAGTGCCGCGAAGTACACGAGGGCAAGCGAAAGAAGATAGGTCCCTTTGAAAAAACTCCGAATGATTATTATCGACTCGGTCAAAACATCGTTTGTGGTTACCAAAGAAGACCGAGATAATATCGTGAACAAGGCAGTGGAGTTGTCGAAGACTCTGAAATTGGGTCCTGGGGAACTGATAGCTGCGGCGTGCGCCGAACTCAAGATTGAGAAGCCGACAGGAAGAGACATGCAGTCCGCAGTATCAAGCTACCGTTCGAAACACGGTGACATCGAATCCCCAAAGAAGAAGGATGAGAAGACCCTAGGTTTGTGAACCTTGGGGTTGTTAGAGTGTGTGTAGCTAACGGATTATCCCCGCCTCTTCCGCAGTCGATGCCTTCTGCTCCCCCGTCTGGTCAATGCTGTGGACTTGCGCCGGTGGAATCTGACCTAGTTCTTCGTCAGTAACTTCATGCCGAGTCTCCGGAACTCGGTAATGCAACGAGTTAACTCGGTAACAACTCCATGAAAACTCGGGGGGCCGACCCCGGGTCCGGCTTAACCTGCCCTAATGGTCCGGCTCCATGCTCAAGCACTCTTTGACCACCCCTTACTTTGGGATTGGCTGCAGTCCAGGAGTGGATTCCAGCCTGGCGACCTGATTCAGTTATCAGTGGGCACGCGGGCGGGGAGGATGAACCTTGATCGGCAGAGCAGCGCTCTACGACATCCTGGCCAGTCGTGGCCGCATCCCTAGTCGTCCTGGTGGGCCTGCTCTACGCGGAGGTGGTCTATGTGTTCGACGCGACGACGCTCCTGGTGAGCGTTGTGCTCCCCTTGACCTTGGGCTCCGCGATTTTCTTGGTCAGAAGGAATCGGACCCTCCTGTTCGCGTTCCTCGCATTCTTCTGGACCGTCGTCGATGACCGTCCGGTCTTTTTTGATTCTGTCCTTACCTGGCCCGAAGTGACGCGTTTCCACCCCTTCCTCCCCCGCCTCTTCATGAACATCGTGATCCACGCGCTCACGGTCTCTTTCTGTATCTCATGATACGGGAGTCGATGAAGGGCACGGCGTCAGGCTGCGGAAGGCTCCCGGGGTCATCATCCTGGCTTCGGTGGCGTTCGTCCTTGCCTATGCTCAGAACATCCCGCTGCGCCGTGATCCAGAACGTGGTTGAGGCGGGCAGCAATCCAGCATCATGGTATCCGTTCGACTCTCGGAGAAGTTGGCTTCCATCTTCTTCCTCTATCTTACCCTCCGGCAGGCGACGAAGCTGAAAGTCGGCAAAGACCAGGCCGGCCCCGGCGCGACTTTGGAAGCCACCCTATACGAGGCAGGTTCGCAGGGACGATGATCACGATCTCGCGTCCTCTTCAGCCCGGGACAGTCTGCCCAGCGTTGGAAGTGGGACATCACGGAGGGTCCAGCAGGGAAGGACTTTTTGTGGGACGGCGTAGAAAGCAGGCTAACTGTTCATTCAGCCTTGGCTGAGAATGAAGTCCTGTGATTTGGCCGTTGAGATCGGAGATGGTTTTTTGTTGACCAGCGATTGTTGAGTTCGAACTCTCGAAAGTGCAAGCGAGAGCACCTGCCAAAATAATAATGATGTACTTTGACCAGCCTACCCTCAAGGCCCTGAGGTGGTGGACAAGTAAATGGCCGGCGCGGACGTTGGGCGCGCTCCCGCCGGGGAGAGGATCCGAAGACAGTCGATAGACGTGCTGTGGTATCTGCGCATCGTCCTCTTCTTCGCCGTGATGACGCTGGCGTTGACCGCAATCACCTACCTGGTGAACCTCTATTCAGTCCCCGCCTCCGCGTATGAGCTCGACGGCAGTTCGCCTCAGACAATCGTGCTGGCGACGTTCGTCAACGGCACCTTGGAGCACCTCGAATCGAACCTGTACGCTATGGCCTTCCTCTTGATGGGGGTGCTGGTGCTGCCCGTCGTCGACGCGGCCATGATGGAGAGCAGGCGCTTCCTGCTGCTCGTGACCTGGGGGCAGGTGGCGGCCGGTCTTGTCGGCGCGCTCGGGTACTACGTCCTTCTGGCTGTGCGCGGAGCCGGACTGGACGGCGCGGCTCGTCCATCATCAACGCCAGCCTGATCGGCATCATCATCGCCGCGCTGTTCAGTGATTGCTCGGAACTGTTCGAGTGCGGATTCGAGGTTCGAAACTATGTCGTCGGCGATCACGCTTGGCTCAGGAAGATTCTCTGTCTCCTCAAGGCTCTCGTCCTTGAGCCAGAAGATGTCGAGGTATTCCACCCCTTGATCATCAAAGACACGGATACCCTCCGCTTTCGTCCACCGCTTGTCCCAGTCTGCAAGCCTGAACATCCTGGCTTCCTCAGGGTTGACGTGCTTGGAGAACCTCTCAATCATCTGGTGTCGGCTCGAAGCCAAAGCTTCTTCAAGCGTCACGAACTCGGCATCTGCTATCTTCAGTCCTACCACCTCTGTATAAGTTCGGCGGGACCTTATTTACGGATTGAGCGCGCGGCTTAAATCTCTTAGGAATCACCGAAAGAAAGCTACGAACCATGTTGACTAACATCGTCAGATGGCGTGTCCCGAAAAAGGACGGCAAAAAGCAATTTGAAGTCTGGCGCGAAATCATGGACTATCAGAGGTCTCATCCCGAAAAAGTCCGCTACGTTAGGTCTCGCTTCTTCACCTTCACCGAAAAAGGGTCGTCTGAAGAGAATTGGATGTTCTTAGATGAATATGAGCATCGTGAAGACTTCGACAAATGGATGAAGACTGTGGGCGAAGACCCAGAGCTAAAGAAACTCGCGGACAAGTCCTTCCCCAAGTGGAACGCTCTAATTATTCCCAAGTCCAGGAAAGAAGAAGTCTGGACCGAAATTGAGAGCCTCAGATTCGAGCCCCCGCCACGAACGTAGCTCGAAAGAACCCTCCGCTTACCCTAGACTCTTGGGGGGAAGCTAATTCAGCGTCAGGCGGAGGTCAACGTAGCCCTTGCCCGGAGTGAAGGAAGCTTAGTGTTGTTATCCATCCATCGATCTCAGGCGGGCTTTCCAGACTTCGGGACAACTCACGAACCTACGAAGATAGAATAAGTCGTGAGTGTCTCGTTGGTTCGGTAGTTAGGCAAGAAGTAGATTGTGTACACACCATTACCGAAGTACTGTGTATAAGTACCGAGAGGGAATTGAATCATGAACGAAATGGCGGTCATCTGCCAGACTGTCGCATAAGATTGGATTTCGCTGTCACTTGTCTCAGTGGGATAAGTACAGGCGTTCCCTTGTGGGCACGGTTGTTTGTACACCGTGATTCCTAAGGAATAGCCTGACCCATATCCACCTTGATAATCGGTGCACCCATCATTGTAAAAAACATATCCTGCAAACGCCTTGAAGAATGGATCACAGGCAGGTAAGAAAGGAGAGTAATTCCCTCCTCTATGATAATTCGGGTCCAAGGCCAAGGGACTCAACGAAGTCGGGACCGGGTCGTAAAACACCGCGATTTCCGCCTGTGTGGTGTTCAAGGTAGTTTGGGAAAATCCCGAAAGAGTAACGATTCGAGAGTTGGGGTCGTATGACAGAGTCGAGAAATTTGCGTGTGTATCAACAAAGTCCTCAACGAAGAAGAAGTCGGTGGCATTCCAGGCCACGCCAATACTGACCCGGTTATTCGTCGGATTCAGGATCTCGGCCCTGTGACCGTTGTTGCAACAGTACGAATCGTTATACACCATGTAGTGCTCTGCATCTGCAATCGCCGACTCGACCGAGTCCTGCGAGGTGAATTCCCACGGGCAAAGGTAGCCCGCCGGACATGGTCCTCCTTGGTGGTCTATGTTCTCAGCCACACTTCCCTCCCCGCCGAGTAGCGTGAATCTCATGTAGGGTTTGTAACCTTGTGTGTCCCAGTGGCTGAAGTAGCCAAAATACAACATCGAATCTGCGTGCTGTTGACCTGACGGAACGGTGCTCAACGCAACAGTCTGGAGACCAAAACCGACCCTATCCTGGTTGATCATGTTCAAGGCATACTGGGCTAGGGCATTGTAATCTGAGGGGTAAGATACGTTCGCTTTACCATTAGTGAACGACGGATTAGGAGTAACTGTCTCCGTCGAGGCTGAAGCGACAGTTGAAGACGCAGTCGATGGTGCGCTTGTTGAAATGGTAGCGGACGATGATGTGATCGAGCTTGTGGGGTACTGGACGGCAGAGGTCGAAATACTATTGGTCCGACTCCCTCCTGTAGTGGCTGGAGCGCCAAGAGAGTGATAGTAGCCGTATCCCGCTGCTCCGACTATTAGCAACAATACAGCTACCGCTGCTATCCTGAGACCTCGCCTGCTTCTCTTGGGTGCAGAATACGGCCGCTCTGTCGGATATTCGCTGGTCCCTTCACCGCTTTCGAGTCCTGCGCATTGATGGGTGTATGGATTTGCGTGCTCGAAGCAGAAATTGTTGTGGCATCTGTCGCATTCAATAGCACTGACATTAGTCTTGCAAGAGGAACAGAGGATTGTGGTTTGCTGGGTGGGGGCTGTCGGGCCCAGTGTTCCCGTTGTTGCCTTCGCCAGCCGTTCCCTCAAGAACCCAATCCGACTCTGAAGATCAGCAATCTCCGTTCCAGAGTAAGAGAGCTTCATGGATGTCAGCCTCTGGAGTTCGTTCTCAAGCCTGAGCAACTCTGCTTCAATTCTCTGAACCTGACTGGAACCGACCTGCGGGGCGTCACCACGTTGGTCAATTACAGAACCCTCTATGGCTCGTGCGAACACCTCCAAGAATTCCTCCTCTGACGACTTAATCGTCCCTTGCTTGAATCTGAATTCTGCCCCGGGTGAAGAGAGAGTTGGCGGCATGGCACCGGGTTCGACGTTGAATTCTGCTAGACTCACTGACCGCACCAGAGCATAGATAGTGTTGATTGGCTCGCCTCTGATGGACAGTATGTAATCATCTCTAGGAGAATCACCGAAGTCATGGTCCACTCCCCGAAAGTCTACAACAGTTCTTCCAAGTCCACTATCAACCGTCAGAACGAACAGATGTCCATCGCTGGAAGTCGCATTTCTCGTCCTCAAATATCGAGAGGGACCGAACTCAATTCGGCAATTTTCGTACTTAAGCGTTGAGACCTAGAATAATTTCAGTGGTTGACTTGGCAAGGACCAATCAAAGTCGCTTTTTCTATATGAATATCACATAAATGAGCCAGACGGACACTCCGAAACGAAATCCTGACCTGACTTCAATCTACATGACCAAGGGGACCAGAGACAAATGCAGGGCGCTCAGTAGTGTGGTTTACCTCCCTAAAGCTGATGGCTGAGGTCACGGACAAGCTGAGGCTCCTCAAGAATGAACTCGGCTTTGCGAACTACAACTCTCTTCCCAATTACATGGCCCTCGAGCTGACCAAGGGGGAGGCCATTCCTCCTGCTTCATACGCTCAGGTGTTCAGGGATAACAGACCCGTGGTGCTCACGGGACAGTCGGGGGCGGGGAAGAGCACCACGGTGAAGGAACTCATCAGGGAGTGGAAAGGCAACGTCTTCCTGATGGATGTGAGGGACGAGTGCAAAGAGCTCAGTCAGATAGACCTAGGGAATAAATAGTGGACAGTCAGGCTCGGATTACGTGGAATACAAACTAATCTATCGGTCATACAGTCACGCTGAACTCTTGGCAAGAAGCAACTACATTAGAGACAGGGAGGAGAAGGAAGTGAGAGAAGCGAGAATCGAGACTCAATCCGCAGACGAAGCACGAGATTGGAGCAACAATCTAAACGCATTCGCCGAAAAGGGGTTCGTAATCAGAAACAGCGGGGTCTTGCAAATGACTGACAATATCGTGTTTTGGGCCCTGCTCGAAAAGCCTTAGACGACCAACTGTGCGGAGAAGAAAGTGGTCCAGTGAGCAAACTGCCGACAGTTAACGCCCTTTCCCAGAAGCGGACAAATTAAGAGAACCGTCAGGCCCGACGCTTGACAGGGAGAACAACGGCCCGTCAATCCTACGTCTTTGACACCCTGCTTCTGGAGTGCTGAAAAGAGCTTGTCGGTGGCTGCTGCCGATTCCTTTGTGGTCTTCTTCCTGAATCTTCCAAGGCTGATATGTTTGGGCGTAAGGCGGTACCCAGCGTGGGCTAGCGAGGGTCTAGCTCCTGCTTTTTCCACTTCAAAGGCCAGACCAGCTCTTCTAACCCCGCGCAGTCCCCGCACAGATACTCATACTTCCCCAAAAAAAGGCCTCTGAGCAGAGCTTCCCACGTCTACAGAAATCTGGGTCTTGAAGTCGAAAGGACGGTATTTGTCACCAGAAACTCCATCCGTTCCTCTGCCATGATGAAATATTGGCTGATTTCCGACTGTAGACGAGGTGAAAACTTGTGATTCAGACGATTCTTGTCAGCGTCGGCAAGATGGGATTCTCAAGTGAGTGCTCGAGGACCATTGCCTCGGTGCTGGGTTTCTCACCCACCAACACCACTGACCTGCACTTCATGAAGAGTCTCGCGTATTCATGACACATCGATATGATCCTCGCCCTGGCCTCTGAACTACTATGTATGAGTAGCAACATGGAATCGATGGACAACCGCTGAATGCTTGCGATCCTAGAAGACAACCGTTCCACTACCTTTTCCACGTCCGACGCCCAGGCACCCTCCAGCTGGCTCACACTTGCCACAAAGAGCACGCCCTCCGCTTCCGACTTTTCCCTGACATCGTTGAAGAGTTCTGTGACTCTCCTAGCGGCCGTTTGGACATCTTCCGAGCCGAGTCCATAGAAGGGTGGATTGTGCTTGTTCGAATCTTCCCAGGTCCCGATGGCGAGCCTCTCGCGGACAGCATCCTCTGTGGTCCCACTTCTGATGCTCGCTACCAGCCTCTCGACTCCCGACCCGGGGAGAGGGATGCAAACGACACCGTGCCCGACGTTCAGAGCGTTCACAATGGCCGGTACTTCGACGAGTCGAATCGCTGAGTAGGGGACACTTTCATCGTACTCGAAAACACTAGTGTTCCCTTTCCCCAAGCCCCCAAAACTCTGGTCCATTTGAGCGGACCCGAAGGAGAAGGCATCTACGTAATCACCGATGGGCTTGAACCACTTCTCATCAGGGCGCTCAGGGGTGGTCTAGGCCTCATCCTCGACGTAGCCCAGAAGTAATCACATGGGTGGGGACTTGTAATGCGCAAAACCAGAGTCAGCGATCCTCTTTCGGTAGGACTTGCCGCACATTAGTCCCCACCCTATTCGAGAACACGAATGGTAGTCCCGCCACGCCATAAGACGTTCTTTCAATTCGCCGCTTCGACGGTCAAAGCCTTGCGATGAGGATGACTGTCGGTAGTGCTATTTGAACCTAGGTAACAGCGCCACTCCTAGCAACAGTCATTTGGAGTGCGAAATGACTCCAAGTAACGCGGTTTTACATGATGGGATGCAAGTTACGGCTGCCGAAACGTACAGGGAGAAGGAACCGAAGAACCAGATCGCTAGGTTCCTTGAGAAATGGGGGAAGTATGAATCTGTCCAGCGGTTCGTCAGGAAGTACGGGAAGCTGAACACCTGCAGAGGCTATCTGGCAGACCTCGACCTGTACTTCAGATGGCTCCCGTCTGTGGGCGTCACGCTGAACCCTGACGAGTTGATCAAAGACAATCTCAGGTGCGTATACGATGCGAGCGCCACAGACGTCGAGACCAAGCGAAAACATACAGACTTGATGGACCGTTACGTTAACGTCTACCTTCTAGGAGCAGAAAGTGGGATATTCGACACGTCACAGGAAGGCTGCCGCGATCAAGCAATTCTACCGGCGTAATGACAGCCTCTTGTTTGGAGACTTCACTTTGAGTGACGGGCAAATTGAGGAAAGCAAGAAGACTCCCCGCGCCGACGATATCAGGGAGGTTCTCAAGGCACTCCCACTCCAGCAGAGAACGCCCTTGGTCCTGATGTGGCAGACTGGCGCGGAACCATCGGCGGCGTTGGCCCTCAAGTGGGGCGAAGTCAATCTTGATGGACGCTACATCAGGCTCGATTTCGTGGGAAGGAAGAAGCACAAGAGACCTTACTTCAAGCTCGCGGGAAGAGACAGCATCACCCTCCTCAAGATATGGAGGCAGAAGTGGGTCGAGGACGTGGGGGTCAAAGCCCTCCTGGGAAGGCCGGTCAGAACTTGCTCCACTCCCTTGAACTTTTCTTTGATAATGACGCCTCTATTGGTTATCTCGAATTCCCTTATTCCCCTGTCGTGTTTCGTTCCCCTCTCCTTGAATACAACAAGCGAACGCTTCAAGACGCTCGATATTTCCACATCCCGCAAGGAAATCATGTTGTCGACTACACTTGAAACATCAGGTCCAGCGACCCATACATCAGTAGGTTTGGCGAACGCCGTCAGCATAACCGTTGTTCCCACGCGCCTCGTCACCGTAATCAGGTTCTTCACGAATCTTATGAAGTAGTCTTCCGAGAGCATCCTCTTGACGGGGTCGATGCTATCAACCACCAGCCTGGCCGGCTTGAAGCTCTCCAGCATGGTGCAGAGCTCGAAAAGATGGTCATCGAGGTTGAGCTGTTCGACGTCGAACGATAGCAACTTTAACCCCCCCTTATCCACAGATGGTTGCAGGGTCCACCCGAATCCTGACGCATGTCTCGTCAATTGCTCAGGAGTTTCCTCGTATGATATGTAGACTGATTTCTCGCCACGATTATGCCCCTCTTTGAGGAAGTGCAACGCAACCGACGTCTTGCCCGTTACCTGAGGTTCCAGGCAATCACCGTCCAGCTGCGTTTCCAAGAATCCTCCTCCCAGCATTTTGTCGAACTCGACAATCCCAGATGACTCTCTTTTCTCACCGGGTGCTAAGTTCTCGACGTTGAGAGTCGGCTCAGGATATACAATCAACCCCCCCTTCTTTATCCCATACCTCCTCTCCGCTGCGTTCAGCCGTGTCCCCCTCATCTTGAGAATCCTAAAGCTCCGCATCAACTGACTGTGCTTCCACTCTTGCGCCAACGTGATGATACCATCCGTGACGTACCCCTCCATGCCTGCTCCCTTCTCGAACCCCGGGGCTCCCGCTATCAGCAGAGCCGTCACGCCCCGGGATCGAATAGTCTTCGCCGAGAATGGTATGAAGTAGTATCCGGGCCTCGCCGGGGTTGCGGTATGCCTGATTTAGAACCGAGAGGGAATCAACCACAAGCCTCTTTGCCTTAGACGCCTCGACCTGATCAATGATTTCCCTGATCGAAACCGGAAATTCCAGCTTGCGGTTGTGGTCAGCAGATCCAGGAATCTGAAGGATTGGTCCCTCACGTACCTGTCGAAGTCCAACCCGTATTCGTCCCATGTTGGAGAAGAAAGTCTTCTGATCTTCCCGCAAAAGACGCATACACTCCAGGCTCGCCGCTCGCTAGTCCATTATGGAGGTACTTGGCAGAGAGTATTGTCTTTTCCCGTACCTGGTCCGCCGAGAAGAGAGAATCATGCTCCCTCTCAGCCTGGAGAACCACCCTCAATCATCTCATCGATGCCACTTACACCCGTAGCAGCGCGTTCACCGACGACGCTTTCGCGTGCCACTGGTGGTCATGATTGTGGGATTGGAGACTATTACCGACCGTTTCGCCTTCTCAGGCATGCATCGTCGATTTGGTCAT
>CAWIJZ010000040.1:0-19930 GCA_963836465.1 uncultured Nitrososphaerota archaeon | reverse complement strand
CTATCCTTCAGTTTCAATGATTGCGATTGGCTGCGCCACGGGCACCGTGTCCCCAGCCTGCACGAGTGTTTTCTTCAGAACCCCTGCAGTGGAGGCCTCGACCGGATACTCTACCTTTTCCGTTTCTATCGTTACGAGCACATCCCCGGGCTGGACCCTGTCCCCTTCTTTCTTCGACCACTCGATTACCTTACCCTCGGTCATCCCAGGGTCAGCCTTTGGTAGTAGGACTTGTATTTCGGCCAATCTGTGGACACCTAGTTGCCCGATGCGAGTGTCGTGCACGGCCGCCTCGACCTTGGCCTCGTTGGGGAAAATCGCCGCCTCAAATGCAGGACTGTAGGGAATGGTGAATGTCGGCGGTAGCGACCCTCCTGATTGGAGCCTTGAGGGAACTGAACACCTCTTCCGAGAGCACCGCCGAGACCTCCGCGCCCACTCCAGCGGTCTTGTTCTCCTCATGAACGATAACAGCTCTTCCCGGTCTTCTTCACAGAATCAATGACCGAGCGCTTGTCCAACGGCGATATGGTCCTTAGGTCGACTACCTCCAGGCTTATTCCTTCCCGCGACAACTTCTCAGCCACGGCCAGCGATACGTGGACCATCCTGCCCCAAGTCACGTCATCGTAATGTCCTTCCCCTGTCTCTTGATGTCGGCCTTACCCAGCGGAATTGTGTAGTCGCCTTCGGGTACAGGACCCTTCAGAGTGTAGAGAGACTTGGTTTCTAGGAAGAGGCCAGGGTTGTCGTCCCGTATCTTTGCCTTGAGCAGTCCCTTGGCCTCGTAGGGCGTGGACGGAAGAATTCCTTCAAGCCCGGAATGTGCATGTACCAAGCCTCGAGCGACTGCGAGTGGTGAGCCCCACCACTTCGCTCCGCGCCTGTTGTCTTCTTAGTGTGAACGGGACTCTGTACTGGCCTCCGAACATGTACCTCTCCTTCGCCGCCTGATTCACGATTTGATCTGCCGCAAGCGGCGTGAGGTCCACGAATTCAAGTTCGACAATCGTCCTCAACCCCGTCATGGCCGCACCCACGCCGGCCCCTACGAGCGTAAGCTCGGAGATTGGAGCGTCCCTGACCCTCTCCTTACCAAAGAGGTCTTGGAGTCCCTTTCCCACTTCATATGGCCCTCCCCTCTTACCCATGTAGCCCTGTCCATAGATCATGATCTTCGGTCACGAAACATCTCCTGCCTCATCGCTTCGTTGATCGCTTCACGCATGCTAATCACGCGATTGCCCAGTTCGTTCTTCGACGGCTCAGGTCCTTGTGGGGGCCCTTCGTAGAAGATGTCCTTGAGCGCGTTCTCCGCAGGTGGGTCAGGGCTCTTCTCGGCGAACTCGACGGCGGCGTTGACCTTAGCCTCGACCTTCTGTTCTATCGCCTTGAGTTCATCGGGAGACGCGATGCCAGCTGCGATGAGCTCCGAGTACAGCCTCTTGATCGGGTCCTTCTTCATCCATTCCTGTCTTTCTTCCTTCGGTCTTATATCGGGGTCGCCGAATAGTGGCCACCGAAGCGGTATGTTTTCGCCTCGAGCAGCGTCGGGCCCTTTCCTTGTCTTGCATGCCCAATCGCCTCCTTCGCAGCCTTGTAGATCGAAAGCACGTCCATGCCGTTGACCTCGTATCCCGGCATGCCGTAGCCCGATGCCCGGCTCGCGACGTTTGTGTTCTTCATGACAGTCGAGACTGGAGTCCATGTGGAGTAGAGGTTGTTCTCGCACACATAGATGATAGGAAGGTTCCATGTCGCGGCCAGATTTAGCGCTTCATGGAATCCCCCGCTCGCCACCGCGCCGTCTCCAAAGTAACACACCGTTACCTGGTCGGTGTGAAGCACCTGTCCGAGAGGCCCCCGCCCACCGAAAGGGGAATACCGGAACCTACCACTCCGCTAGCGCCCAAAACGCCCTTGGACTTGTCTGCGTAGTGCATATGCCCGCCCTTTCCTCCGCAGAGTCCGGTAGCCTTCCCGAAGAGCTCAGCCATCATCTTGTTCATGTCCGAACCCTTTGCCAGGACATGTCCTTCGGCTCTGTGATTGCTTGTTATCCAGTCATCGTCGCGCAAATTGGCCGAAACGCCGACGGCAACAGCTTCCTCGCCAATGTAGGCATGCGGGAACGAAGGAACCTTTCCCAGTGTGTAGAAACTGACAATCTTCTCCTCGAATTTTCTTATCTCCATCATGGAGGTATACATTTCGAGGAGCTTCTCCTTGCTGATATCGACGCCTTCGAGGCTCACACTCATGGGGTAGACCTTTGGTACCCGTATTTTAACATCACCACCATATGAACAGAACCTGCAGGAGCCTGTGCCAGGTTTGGCGCGAACTTGACCGGCTGGAGCTACACTAGCCGGAGTTGAGGCAAGGCCATAGTCTCCCTCAAGATGAACCTGTACCGATTGGACGGCATCATAGACGACGCCGAGCCCGATGATGATTGGATTGCTGGGGAGATGCTACTGCACTACAGAGAGATGCTGAACATCTAGATAGAGAACCTCCTGAGGTTCAGGAAGAAGGTCTTGTGCGGTACGCGATAGAATTCCTGTCGCCAAACACCACGCCTCGCTCGGCTCCATCGCTTCACCATGAGACTTAGTCAGAAGCCAAACCCTGAGCTCGCTGTTGCGGGCACTCGTACTTTTCGTGCAGGGGGTTCGTTCAAGCTCCCTTGCGCTATTGATGTCGCTCTCTCCGCGAGCTTCCTCGACTGCGCAAGTCCTATATAATTTCGCAATCGAAACCTCGCGCCAATGGTCGTAACAATTGATCTGAGCGGAAAGGTGGCATTCGTCACCGGTGCTGGTCAAGGCATCGGACGCGCGTGCGCGCTTACTCTAGCGAGGGCAGGAGCGAACGTGGTAGTACCAGACTTGATATGCCCACGGCAGAAAAGACAGCGGCAGACATCAAAGCGATGGGGAACGATGCTCTGGCGATAAGGGCGGACGTCAGCAAGCCCGAGGATGTGGACCGGATATTCCAGAAGGGTTTGCAGAAATTCGGGAGAGTCGACATCCTAGTGAACAACGCTGGTATCGGTACGACGATGCGGAAGCCCTTCTTTGAGCAGCCCCTTGAGGTGTGGAGGAGAACCATCGATGTGGACCTTATCGGCCTGTGGATGTGCTCGAAGGCTGCTGTGACTGATATGATGAAGCGGAAGAGCGGCAAGATTGTGAATATCGCCTCCGTAGCAGGAAAGGTCGCGCTGCGGCTGCAGGCGGATTATGACGCCGCGAAGGCGGGAGTGATCCGGCTGACGGAGGTGATGGCGATGGAGGTGGCGCCCTACAATATCTACGTCAACGCCGTCGCGCCGGGAAGCACGGCCACAGAAGGTGTGAAAGCGCTCTACAAAGACCCCGAATGGGGACCGAAGATGCTCAAATACATACCAATGGGAAGACCGGGCGAACCGGAGGACCAAGCGAATGGAGTGCTGTTCCTGTGTTCAGACCTAGCCAGCTACATAACCGGGCACACACTGGTCGTTGACGGCGGCTGGACTGCTGGCAGTCAGATAAGGGACATCTAAGTGACGTCCCTCCACTGCTGAAGCTGGTGGGCTTCGCTCAGCTAGCAAACGCACTCGGCGAGCATGGACGCTGTGAAGGTTGTAGATGTGGCTCCATTTCCTACATTTCCTGGGGTGTCGCTGTTGCTTGTCAAATAGGTGGCTTCCAGGGACTGCTATGTGGCAACAGATAATTACGGAATCCTTCGACCGAGAGACGTGAGCGCAAGCAAGTTCAAGGCTGGAGTTCCCACTCCGGCGTACGACCCAATAGACATAATGACAGAGATTCTGGAAGGCATCGCCGACGTTTTCGTTTCAGAGACGCAGGTAACCACTGAGAAAGAACTGCTCGACTTCGCCCGTGATTTTCACGCGCTGATGCTCGGTAGCGCCGAGCCGGTGACGAGGACTGTGATCCAGAATATGCCTAACCTGAAGATACTGTCCCGATTCGGCATCGGCTACGACAACATAGATGTGAAAGCAGCCACGGAGAGGGGCGTGATGGTGACAAACGTCCCCGATTACGGACTGGAGGAGGTCGCCGACCATGCCCTCATGCTCGCGCTCGCGATAACACGGAAACTAACGAGAGTTGACAAAGCCATGAGGTCAGGCAAGTGGGACGTAATGGAAATGGTAAGACCAATCAACTCTCCGCCATCCCAGGTCATGGGCCTCCTCGGATTTGGCAATATCGCGCGAAGAGTTTCACAGCGCGCCAAACCCTTTGGCTACGATGTAATCGCTTTCGATCCGTGGGTAAAGAGGTGGGACTTCAGCGTATTCGGTGTTGAGAGAATCGGCTCACTGGAGGAACTTCTCAAGAGATCCGACATTCTTTCGATTCACGCTCCCTCAACGTTAGATACAAGGCATCTCATCGGCGAAAGAGAGCTGAGACTCATGAAGCCTTCTGCGTGTATAGTCAACACCAGTAGAGGAGCGATAGTAGATGAAGTGGCACTGATTCGGGCGTTAGGAAACGGAACAATAGCGGGTGCGTCCCTCGATGTCTATGAAACGGAACCTCTCCCCATTGATAGCGCTCTGTTGAAGCTTGAGAATACGATACTAACCCCGCACATGTCCTGGTATACTGAACAGTCACTGGCCCGCCTGGAGACCCAAGGTGCAACTGCGGTTAGAGACGCCCTCACGGGCAGGAAGCCCGAGTTTCTCCTGAATCCCGAAGTATTGAAGCAGTGACACTTTGGCGACCCGAGGTTCAGGATTGCAGCTGTTTCTAACTTCATTGTCGCGTTGGATGTCCTGACCGTGCGGCGAGGGGCGTCGTAAACAGGCTAATCTCGGCTCGAATAGTATTTGGAAAGTGGGGGGGAAGTTGCCGCTGGGAACAGGACATTCTCTGCCTTCGTGATGCGTACGCACGCCCGCGTCGGAATGGGCCATGGAATTGACAGGCCGCCCATAACTGTAGGCTGCGTCTGGCTCGAGGACGCTTCGAACTTGTCTGTTTCTGACTGATTTCGCAGACCGTCATGGTTAAAAGAAAGCGGGAAAAGTTCCAATGTTGGTGTTTCTGATGCTAGATAGTAAAGTGGCTCTTGTAACCGGATCTGCGCGTGGCATCGGGAGAGCGTACGCTCTCAGGCTGGCCAAGTTAGGAGCAAACGTCGTGATCAATGACGTCAATCTGAAGGCGGCTCAGGAGTTCAACGAACAGCTGACTGCTCCCACCGTTATGGATGAGGTGAAGAGCCTTGGGCGACGCTCTATCGGCATCCAGGCTGATGTCCGCAACAAAGCCGAGGTTGACAATATGATCAAGAAGATACTCGATGAATTCGGACGAATTGACATTCTCGTAAACAACGCAGGGGGGAGACTGAGTCCGGGAGGAAAGAGCCCCAAACGTCTTGCAGAGGCATGGGCGTCCAGTGTGGAGGAGGAGCAGCTCCGCTACGTAGTTGAGCTCAATCTCATTGGAACCATCCTAGTCAGTCAAGCCGCTTCTGCCCCAATGAAGCAACAGAAGTCAGGAGTCATCGTCAACGTCTCGTCGGTGATGGGGCTTGGAACGGTAGGCCATCAAGGGAGGGGGGCGGACTATGCCGTGGCGAAGGCTGGAATAATCCATTATACTCGCCTGCTGGCGGCTGAGCTGGGCCCATACGGCATACGCGTGAACTGCATCGCTCCAGGTACCATTACTTCGTCCAGAATAGTGGCGCAGGCCCAGGCCCCTGAAGGGTTGGAACAAAACATTCCCTTGAGAAGGTTGGGGGTACCTGAAGACTGCGCCAAGGTTATCGAGTTCTTGGTAAGTGACCTTTCAGGGTACGTTACAGGCGAATGCATTGTCGTTGACGGCGGTTTTGGACTTACGCAAGTGACCGGCTAGTAAGAAGCTATCCGAAAAGTAGAGCAAAGGTAATGGTATGAGGAACCGGGACACCATGCATGAGCAACCCCTTACGTCCACTATCATGTTTCGTGTTCACCCAGGTCACTCGGCCCGCGTTGGGATCTGTTTATCTGGGAATCGTTAACGAATCCATGCCTTTGCCCCGAAACTACATCAAGCACGGACCTAGCAAGAAGGAACGTCTGCGCTGCCCGTGTTGCGGGATGGTTGAGTCTTAAGGCTGAACTAGGCAGATTGTAACAGGAGTAGCAACCATACCTCATCGAGAATGGCAACCCATCATGTGGTCTCTATCGTGTTATGAGAAATGGTTCAAGCCAAGATGTGAAGATCTCTCAACCGTCTTTCGGATAGCCTCTAGGTCAAAGATCGAATCCCTGGATCCGTGTCACCCGTCCGCTAGGCCGCGAGACTCGAACAAGTGATCTAGTTTCCTTCTCGCCTGGTTCACTGCTGTTCTCTGGTGCTTCCGCACCTCTGCGAGCGGCGAACCCAAAGCACACGAAACTCGCTACAACAAGGCCGATTATCTCTATGAGCAGTGTCCCAGTCATTGAAAAGTGGTTCAAGACAAGGACGCCAACGCTTGCGATGAAAAGAACAACTCCCAAGGTCTGCCAATTCGTCCGCGACGATTCCATGTCCAGGTCGCCTCCCCGTCTGGATAATAACTTATGTCTGGACATGCTGTGTTGCACAATCACAGTGGATAATCTAGGGATCTTGATTCGAGTGTGCTTGTATCGATGCTATCGATCCCTCGTGCATGTCCAGTGATGCTAGGGATTGGAGCAGCTACAACGATGCTCTTGTGAGGAGGGGAGAGATCGGCATCGAGCCTTCCATGATCGAATCGTGGAAGAAAGAGCTGAAGAGAGAGAACAGGGGTAAGGTTGGTCTGCCGTACCGCTACCCAGAGTCATTCATCAAGCTGATAGCGTGCATGAGGTTGCTCTTCCACCTCCCGTACAGGCAAGCAGAGGGGTTCGTCCTCTCCCTCTCGAAGCACATCGAGGGCCTCGCCACCCCGGACTATTCGACGATGAACAGGAGGGTCAACGGGCTGAAGCTCGACCTCGATGATTCCCTCGTAAGGTCGAACGGCCCCGTCAGCATAGCCGTCGACTCGTCGGGAGTGAAGGTGCACAATGGAGGCGATTGGATAAGGAAGGTGTGGAAGGTCAAGAAGGGATATCTCAAGATCCACTTCGCCGTCAACATCAGGACGAAGCAGATCGTCTCGATGGACGTATCGTCGGAGAAGGTGCACGATGGAAGGCGGTTGAAGAGGCTTGTCAATAGAGCGAGAGAGAAGGTCAGGGTGAGGAGAGTCCTTGGGGATGGAGCGTACGACTCCAAGGCCAACTTCAACTTCCTGGCCCAGAATCACATCAAGCCGGTCATCAGGGTCAGGAACAATTCTGTACCGAAGAGCAAGGGAAGCATGGCGAGGAAGATGGCGGTGATAGAGCAGCAGGCGTTCAAGCCCAGATCATGGAGCAGGATACACCGATTTGGTTACAGGTGGAGGGTGGAGGGTGCATTCTCGGTCCTAAAGAGGGTGTTCGGAGAGTACGTATCTGCAAGGAAGTTCGTCGGTATGGCCAAAGAGATGCTGCTGAAGGCGACCATCTACAACGGATTCATCAAGGCGTTGGCGCCTGTGTTTGGCGTGCTGCCTTCAAGGTAGTTGAAGATATTTGCAGGCACGCCTCTGTTCTCTGCTATTGTCTTGAATCGCTGTCGCCAATATTTGGCGGTTATGTGCACGTGGAAGCGTGCTTTTGCGTAGTCGGTTATATCTCTGGTTTGTTTGTCCATGTCTGCGAATGGTGTCTTTAGACCGTTCTGTTTCGCGTATTGCATGGCTGCTGTTATTATTCTCGTTGGGATAAACGAGAAGTGTGTTAGGCGTGTTTTGACTGTGAATTTATCCGTTCCTTTGGAATAGTCGATTAGTGAGTATTCTTGATTGATTGGGCGGATTTGGTCAAATCGCGTTCTTTGTAGTTGGTCAGGTCTTAGACCTGTGTAGGCGAGTGCGTCCGTTATGGTTTGTTGTCTGTGGCTTATGGCGTTGTAGACATCCTTTAGTGTTATGGGGTCTATTTCTTCGGTTTGTCCGGTGAAATGGTTGTCTATTGATACTTCGGTTAGGATTAGTCCGTTTCTGTGAAATAGCCCTTTGATGTTGGTGCCGTCTTTTTTATGTGGTGTTGCTGGTGCTAAGTCGCTGAATGCTTGGAGTCTTTCAGTTATGTGTTTGAGCTTGTTCGGGTCTTGCTTGCATGATTCGATTAGATTGTCTGCTCCGTTGTGGGTGTAGGTGATCTGTAGGTATTGAAAGAAGTGCCGGACAGAGCGACAGATTCCTGTTAGGCTGTTCGGGCTTTCGTGGTGGATTTCAGTTCCGTCGGGTAGGCGGACTGTATTCTTGTTCTTGTGGGATTGGGCTTTGCGCCATTTGAGGACGGCTGTATCGTTTAGGATTAGTTCTTTATCTTTGAGTTGGCGGTGGGGTCTAGGAGCGAAGGCTCTACGACTCCGCTCGCTATGACTGGATACGCTGGAGGCGATATACGGATTTTCTTGATGCCCGGGTATCTGTCTGCGTCCTTGTACGCGTTAACTTGATTGGGCAGCCTGGATGCGAAACATGCATATTGCTCCTTCAATGTGAGCGAATAGGTGACTGCCTGCCTCTCAGTCCTTGGCTTCAAGGTAATATCAGAGAGAGTTCTCATAGGTGACAGCCCACCGTCGAAGGTAGGACTTACCAGGCCTCAGGTCGATGCGGTTGTCAACCAACTCCTGGTGATTAGCTTGAGAGGCGTAGACACTCATGGGATAGCGCTGGCTGAACGCTACATAGAAGGCATCAAGACAGGGCAGATAAACAAACGACCGAGACCAAAGATCGTCAGGCAGTCGCCATTGACCGCGGTCATTGACGGAGATAGGGGTCTTGGAGCATATCTCGCGACGACAGCAACGAGGATGGCCATCAAAAAGGCGAAGAGAAGTGGAATAGGGGCAGTCTCTCTCATCAACCTGACACACTGCGGAGCCCTCTCGTACCACGGCTTGCTGATAGCTGAACAGAAGATGGCAGGCATTGCCTTTACCAACTCAAGCCGGCAGGCTGCCCCGTGGGGAGGAGCAACGCCAATCTTCGGGACGACAAACGGGAGGGCTCTGCTCGAAAAACGAGTCCTGCGATAAACTACTCGGGCATCGTCATCTCGTTCTTTCCGGCAGCGGCTGAGCACCTCCGTCTACCAGTGAATCATTCTCGTGACGAGGATACGGTGCCACCAGGTCCTCGAGCTCCGGAATCCTGCCGGGGCAATTGCCCGTCCTGCATCAGGCCCGCACGTCCGTAGGCGGGTTGTGCGGAGTGATTGGCGGAGCGTAGGTTGCTGACAGATGTCGTCCCAGCGATGTTCTGTCCAAATACTTGAACTTGTAATTCAGGCTGGAGAGAATGTTGAAGATCGCGGCCTCCTTCTCTGCACCTATCCAATGGTGCATTTCCACAACTATCGCTGGATGACATCGTTTGAGGGTCTCGATGGCGCCCCGAAATACTTCCAGCTCGTACCCCTCTACATCAACCTTGAGCAGGTCTACCCTTTGCAGATTGAAACTATCCAGGGTACGGACAGGTACCTCTATTCCGTCACTTGCGTTAATCCTGGAGATCGCTCCATTTTGAGAGAGATACGCCTTGCCTTCCGAGGAGCCGAGGGCGCACTGGATGATATCGAGAGTGAGGTTATTAATGTCAAGATTCCTCTTCAAGGCCTTTATATTCTCGGGATTGGGTTCAAAGGAATATACCTTCATCTCCCACTCCGATGCTCTCACGGAATAAGCTCCAACATCTGCGCCCACGTCCACAAAAACATGACCGGGAAGGAAGCGCTTCATGAGGAAGTCCTTAACCTCGGGCTCGTGAGAGGGCAGAACCGTCACAGCTCCCGTGTAGAGAACAGGAATTTCCCAGGAGAGTCCATCCTGACTGACCAGTTGGGTCGGTCCACCAGAGGTGGGGCTAGTCTTTGTGACGTAGAAGCTACTGTTCACAGCCATCTTGTAGTCCGCCCCTCCTTCCTGCGCGGTCTTTGTCGGAGCTTGAAGCATGACTTTGACGTTGGCGATGGCTCTATCCTTCAGCGGGACTATTACCCTCAATTCAATCTCATCAGGGGAGGATGCGTTTGTAACGCTCAGGTTGAAAGAATCGAATTGCACTTTTTCGGCTCCCGATAAGCCTTCTTTTCCCTGACGGACGGAAGGACGTGAGGTCTCCTTTACCTTTTCCTGGTTCCCTGCTCCAAGACCTTCCAAATTGTCCTCCTATGATAACGCCTTTGCCAAGCGTGCTGGCGTTGCTATTTAGTGTTATAAAAGCAATGACCTCGAGGTAAGGCGTTCGACTCTTTCGTGCGCGTAGAGGGCAACTTGGAAATTACGCTCGATCATATCGAGCCCACGAACAGTGGAAGTGATGTCTGCGTGCGTTCCGAGAGTTATGTTCGCGAATGGTGAGGAACTCTGGACTAATCCCTGTGTTCATCCCTAACAGCTGGTATCAGCTCCTTCCCGCAGAGGCGAATGAACTTTTCTGGGTTGGCGCCCCCCGCGCCTATCTGGACATGGGTGAATCCCGCTCGGGCGTACTCTTTGATTTTCTTGATGAGCGTCTCAATATCGGTGGCGATCAGAAAGAATTTGGGGTAATCCTTTTCGCTGACTAAGTTACCCAGCGCCTCAATCCATCTCGGATCATAAATGTTGAGGCTGAGTAGGTTTGGAACCATGTTTGCTGCCCCGCCGCGGCAGCCAGCCAGTGCCTTATTGTAGTCTTCATCATACGAAAAGGGAAACGCGGTGCATCGCTTTATCTTGCTCGGGTCCCTGCCTGCCTCCTTGGCGCCCGCCTCGAGCGCCGAGAAGAGTTTCGACGTGATCTCGTCCATCGACCTATTCTCGGACATCAGGCCCGGCACCACAAAGTAGGATTCTGCGTACTTGCCAGCTAACCTCGTAACCTTGGGTCCGTTCGAAGCGATGCAGATGGGTATTGCATGTCTTGGCTTGTCATACAGATTTGCCTTGTTGAGCGTAAAATGCTTTCCTTTGTAGGTAACAAAGTCACGCGTCCAGAGAAGTCTGATTATGTTAACTGCTTCTTCAAAGCGCTCGATCCTCTCTTCGGCAAGGGCGGGCCATCGGTAGCCTAGCGGGATTTCATTCATGGCTTCACCAACTCCGAGTCCCAGAGTGACCCTGTTGGGGTGTAAGGAATCGAGAGTTGCGAACGCTTCTGCTATTATCGCGGGATGATAGCGGTATATCGGGGATGTCACGCAGGTGCCCACTGGGATCCTCCTAGTCCGCTCAAGAATAGATGCGATGAGAACCCAGGCGAACCCTTCGTGCGCTGCCGTGTGGAACCACGGATGGAAGTGGTCGCTCACCCAAATCATGTCGAAGCCGCTCTTCTCCCCTTCCTGGGCATACTTGATCATCTGTGGAGAGGGAAAAACATCCATGTTGAGAAAGAGGCCTATTTCCATACGTCCTTTCGTCTTAGGCGCACCAGTCACGCTGAGTCACATCCGTGGGGCCTCTTACTGAAACTAATAAACTCAGTATATAAAAGAGGGATGTGAATAACTTACCTCTCACGCTTTTGTCAATCTGATTGGCTTTGGATGGATATCGGATTCCCACCCTTCAGCACAGCTCTTGTGATGAAACCTGCCAAAGGATGGGAGAGCCGTTTCTGGCTCAGGTCAGCTTCTCTGCAGTCAGAAAGTTAAGGGTAGGAAGGACAAGAAACCTAAACCTGTTAGGGAGGAATCCTTCTCCTCCCGACTCTTCTTCGAGCACAACGACTTCTCGTACGTAGATGCGACATTAGACCCGAACAGGGAGGGGCGGGATGGACCGAAGGGCTACCCTCCAAGCTCCATCTTGCTGAGGTTCGTCTTCGGGTACAAGGTGTTCGTCTTCGGGCACAAGGTCCATGTTGCCATCGACTCGCTCTCCGGGCTACCGGTCATGCTTACCGTCACGAAGGCGTGCTCATCCGTCAGGGTGGATTCAGGCACAGTCTTCGCCCATTTGCTGAAGTCTTCACGGTGCCAGTATTCGGCAAGGAACGACAAACTCATATCTTCAGAACTGGGAACGTGATTAGAACCAATGAAGCCCAAGATACAGGTGATCGTCGCATTTGGACTCTGTCTGTCCGCACTCGGCTCGCTTCTTTTGGCCGTCCACTTCCTTAGCCTCGTTGCGACTCTGTATTCAATCCCAACTCCCAAATCCCCCGAAGAGATAATGGCTTGGTCGGAGGCTTGGTTGGAGGCGATGCGATATTCCTACTACTCTGTGAGCGCTTTTGTCGTCACTTGCATTCTCTCGTTTCTTGTCTGCTTAATCCTCGCCTTCCCCAGATACAAGAATAGACGCTCTTACGCGAAAATGCTTCTGCTGGTGTCAGGCTCCTTACTGAACGCCTTCTTCATTTGGACTGCTCACGTCCCAGCGGGAGAGATAGGGGTGTCCTTGCGTATTCTTGTTTTCACAGCAATCTATGATGGCATCTCAGTTGGGATACCGGCACCCGCGCAAGATTACATCTGTTTGGGTCTTCTCTTGACCACAATCGCTGCAGCATTCTTTCTGGCCATATCGGCAGGAATCAAGCTTGCGATCGCGAGAGCGACACAGGCAGGTTCTCTTGTGATGATGCCCCTCGGACTCGAGGTCTTTCTCTTCGACAGATCAGAATACGACCTGCATTTTTCACTGGCACAGCAATCCTTTGGTCTCACGTGGTTCACCAATGCGGACCTGCTGTACCTTTCAGCGATTGTCTTCATGGGCACAACTGCGCTACTCTTTCTGTCAACACAACATCATGGAATTTTGTAGACTGATTTGACCACAGGCAAACCTCGTTAGCCATCCGAATCAGAATGAAGGGTAACGGGGTCCAACTCTCCCCAATCGCACCACTAAAGATGAGGCCCATCATTACTAATTCATGCCGTCTTGCCCAAACTGCACGCTCATGACGACGAACCAGCTTCGAGAGGTTATGTTCTCGGCTGGCTTGCTGTGATTCGCATTGTAAACCAGAGAAATCGCTCTGGGCCCATCAATTATCGTGCGTGGCATTCTTAATCTGTCTATGGTCAAAGAGGGGGCGAAGATTGCAAGCTATCAGATGGCCGCAGAAACAATCATTCGGTCCTTCCATAGTACCGTCGTCCAGCCCAGCTTTAGATGTTCCCAGCATCAGCTTCCGCAGTTTCCAGTCTGACTTGTATAAGAATCTGGAAATGCAAGTGGAACGAATTGGTTTGGACATACGTGCTTCCCATCTGCTAACCAAACATATGTGATAAGGCGAAGTAGTTATCAGAACCGTTACGAAGAATAGATGCGACAACACTTATTTCGTCGCCGATACCGACTCTTCGACGAAGGTGCTTGTCGTGGAGATTATGAAGCTTGTAGAGGAAGTCGAAAGCTTAAGAAAAGGATCGCAGATGATATGGCTTAAGAATTTCTGGGAAAGATTTTATTCTCTAGAAGAACCAATGAAAGTTCCAGCCACGATTTCTGGTTGTGTTTGGAACACTCCATTCAATCTTAGCACATTGTCTCGAGTATTAGATGCAAATCTAATAGAGATTTTCAAGGATCCAGAAAAATACCTTAAGTTCATGCTTGAAGCAACGATCTACAAGTATAGAGAATTCAAAGAGGACACTGCCTTAACATCCCTTGGTGTCTCATTTGGAACAGCTTTGGAATCAAGCATGTACGGACTGGAACCTATCTTCAGTGCTAATAGAGATCCTTGGAGCGGCTCGCAATCACAAGGAGTAAAACCTCCGATTCAAACGGAGGAAGATCTGGATTCCTTAGAATACCCAGATTTCTATCAAAGCGGCTTGATGCCGCGGGTACACCACTTCTACAAGAAAATCAAAGAGCTTACTGGGGATAGGCTTGAAGTGGAATTTCCATTCTTTAACAGAGGATTATGGGGCATTGCATGCGACCTCGTGGGAATCAAGGACATAGTTGTAGCGACGTTCAGGAAACCGGAGTTCGTTCATAGGGTCATGGGTTTTGTGCTCGAATCGAAGATTAAGTTACTAAGAGAAAGAGAGAGGTTTCTCGATATCAGAGAGAAGAGACTGGCTATAGTTGGCGAAGATGAGGTAAACTGCGACTTCATATCCCCGAGAATCTACAAGGAGTTCATCTCCCCGTACGACCAGAAACTCGTAAGTTCGTATGACGAGGGACTCTTCTATTACCATAGTTGCGGAAATCTCACGCCCATATTGGAAGAGATTGAGAGGCTCAAAGGATTAAGGCTGTTACATGTTAGCCCCTGGACAGATCTCAGTAAAGCTGTTGAAAGTGTTAAGGGGAAACGAATCATTCTTGAGAAACGTATGCATTGCGAACGAGATGTTCTCTATTGCACTCCCGAACAGATGAAAGAAAAATTGTCAGCGATAGTGAATGCCGCACAAGACACAACTATGGAGATAAAAGCAACCAGTCTCGATAGAGTTCCACCAGAAATCATCAAAGCCTGGATAAGAGCATCGAAAGAAGTTCTAGGTAATCGCGCTTTGTCCATCACTCCTTCGAAGTATTGAGGTAATTCTTCAAGCATACTCGAATTCTCTTTCATTCTGTTGCTACCAAGATATGACAACAAATTCCTCATCGGCCTATTGCTCTTCGGCGTCACTCTCGTAATACTCATAAGACTAAGTTGGGGCCTTACCTCACATTCTCCAAGTGGCGATTAAGGTGGACGCTTCTGTCAGGGCTGCAGCTATCCCACTCACTCTGGACAACTCTCGCCCTAATTGCCTCCCCAGCATAGGCGCTCAATACCGACTTGACCGTGCGTCTGCATTGTGCGCCTTCTTGTCGCGACAGAGGGACGGCAATCGCCTGACTTGACGCTAGGCCAGTATGCAGGTTATTGCGGCCTAGCCAGTGCAAGCCCCAGCGCGAGGTCCCCCACGTTGGAGACCAGGAGAGCGTAGATCAGGCCATCCACCCCCAGGCCGAGCTGCAGGGCGAGCAGAGGAGCCGCGGCCACCAGGAGGACGGAGCTTACGATGTAGAGGTGCAAATAAAACACATTTGTTTTCTTTGTCCGAAGAATGTATTGAGATACCCATAGCTCGCCTATGCCTTGCCTCAGAGGCGGCCTCAATGACCAGAGCCAATTCTTCTTGCAACTTATGAAGCGCCTTGTCGACCAAGTTGTATCCTAATTTGAATGCGCTCACAATCTCGCCCACATCTTCTTTCTTCACTGCTTCCTCGATAAACTTCTTAGCTATTGGGAGCTAGTGTAGATCTTCAATTAGCTGGAACAGCGAACTACGTATTGGACAGATTACAGGCGAAGATGGGCCGTCCAGCGAACCGTCATCTACGAGAATGTTCCGGAGAAGTAGAGGTGCCAGGTGCTGGGGTTTGAAGTAATCAACTTTGAAGAGGAAACCCCGGAGGTCACCCCTACAATGACTTTGTAAGTGTCGCCGCCTTTTACACTAGTTGGCGCAATAGCCAGGTCGTGGATGTTCATGTAGATTGTTGAGCCTGCCGATACGGCACAGGATAGACCAGGTGCATTGTATTGGTAGACG
Organism: uncultured Nitrososphaerota archaeon; assembly: GCA_963836465.1. Taxonomy (GTDB): domain Archaea; phylum Thermoproteota; class Nitrososphaeria; order Nitrososphaerales; family Gagatemarchaeaceae; genus CAWIJZ01. The sequence continues at coordinate 4,293 of CAWIJZ010000040.1, read as the reverse complement.
GTAGGGCTTGAAGTGGTAATGCCGCCGTAGCTGAAGTAGATTGTGCTTATCGCTGCGGTGGTCGTGCTATTGTTCTCCAGCTCTATATAACTCGCACTGTTGTTTCCAGTACTGGCCGATGTGCAGTCGATGGTAGTCGCACCACTGCCGGTGTTGGCGACCACGGCCTCGATGTGGTAACCGACGAGGGACACAGTTGCTGTTTTTGTCGTTGAGCTGCTCTCGTAGTAATAGTATAGGCCGCCTGCTGCGATGACGACGACAGCGACGACTAGAACAACAACAACCATGCGCCCAATTGCTGACCTCTTGTCAACCACGAAATCCATGCTCCTTAATCCAAGCAAGAGGAATTATAAGCATTTTCATCGAGAGGATCGAGCCGCTCATCCCTCCTCACGAGAAGAGGGCAAAGAGAGGCAGGCCGAGGATGGACGAAAGGAAGGCGATGAACCCGACATTCTACGTGCTCAGGACTGGATGCCAGTGGAAGGCACTCCCTCACTGGACATGACGATGACTTCATCGAGGAGTATCATATCATGTATGCTCTCGGAGCACCGAGCCTGTGTTACCTGGGCTACAGGTTTCTCAAGCGGGTTTTCGGATTGAGCGGCGATTCTGAAGCACCTGTCGCTCAGTAAGTAGCGAGCCAACTTATCTCAGAACAGACCCCATCCACATCTTCGTGAGAGTTCAGCCCTGATTGACCTCCGTGAACGCATTTCGATCTATTACGTTGCTGGCACACGACCTTCGATCTATATCGTAGCGTTAGCCTGCGCGAATGGATCCCTGTTTCACCCATCACCTACAAACTCACAAATCTCTTGCTTCACGGCCGGAATGAAGGCTGGAAATGTCAGTGCCACTATTTGGGGTGGACAGAGCAGAACCGATGGCTGATGAGCTCAGACATATCGAAATCATCGTGCTCCGCGAATTCGGCCCTTCGCCCGCCGGACTCGCTCATTTATTATGATGATCGCGATGAGGATTCCCCCGAAGATTCCCTCGTACCACGTGGTGAGGAAGCCTGCTAAGTCGATGCCTACGAATACTATCCCTAGGAGGACCGAACCGATTGCAGTTCCCAGTTCGGTTCCGATACCACCGTAAAAGGCAGTTCCACCCGCGCACACTGCGAGTATGGCCTGGAGCTGCAGCCCCAACTCTGTGTTTGCGTTGGCTGACTGCATTGATGCCAACGTAATCAGGCCAGAGAAACCTGCCATAAACGAACACAACATGAAGTTTGTCGTCTTTGTCCTGATGGTGTTAACCCCTATGGCTTGCGCCGCGGTTCGATTGCCTCCAGCTGCCAAGGTCCAGTTTCCGTGCTTAGTCTTCGTAAGGATTATTTGGAACAGGATTACGAACCCGACAAACCATAAGATGTCGGTGGTATATGGAAGATTCCACGCCTCCAACCATTTTCCTCCCCCCATCACGTAAAGCCAGAGTCGATCGGTTGGGCCGGGTAGGGTGCTGGAACCAGTGAGCCACAGATCTGTACTCAGAAAAATATAACCTGTCCCGAGCGTGGTGATAAACGAGGGTATGCCACCCCTCAAAGTAATTTGGGAGTTCAGCAGGCCCACTACGGCAGCGAAGAGCAGTGCGACGACTGCCGCAACCCAAATGTTTAAGCCACTACCCCAAAGTGAGAAGGCAATTATGGGCGTGAGGGTGGCAACGGAGTAGACTGACAGGTCGAGTTCTCCCGCAGCCATCAGTATGCAAACTCCCGTCGCCACGAGTCCAAGTCTTGCGCCGTAGCTAAGGATAACTTCCCATTCTGTTGCTGTCCAGAAAACATGAGAAAAAACCGAGAGGGCGAGCGCTACCACCACCGTCGCCGATATAGCTGGGAACTCCAGGAGGAAGACTATCCTCCTTAGGTAGGTCCCTACGCTTCTGGGCTTGCGAGACATATCGAAATCATCGTGCTCCGCGAATTCGGCCCTTCGCCCGCCGGACTCGCTCATTTATTATGATGACCGAGACGAGCACTATGCCGAAGGCTCCCTCGTACCACGTGGAGAGGACGCCTGCTATGTCGACCCCTATGAATACTATCCCTAGGACGATCGAACCGATTAAAGTTCCCAGTTCGGTTCCGATACCACCGAACAGAGCAGTTCCACCCACGGTCACTGCGACTATGGCCTCGAGCTCCAGCCCCAACTCTGTGCTTGCGGTAACTATGCCCAGTTCTGACATCGTAATCATGCCAGAGAAACCTGCCATAACCGAACACAACATGAAGTTTATCGTCTTTGTCCTGATGGTGTTAACCCCTATGGCATCCGCCGCGGTTCGATTGCCTCCAGCTGCCAAGGTCCAGTTTCCGTGCTTAGTCTTCGTAAGGATTATTTGGAACAGGATTACGAACCCGACAAACCATAAGATGTCGGTGGTATAGGTTCCCAACAACCATTTTCCTCCCCCCATCACGTAAAGCCAGAGTGGATCGGTTGGGCCTTCTATGGCGCTGGAATGAGCGAGGTACAGACCTGTACTCCAAAAAATATAACCGGTCCCGAGCGTAGTGAGAAACGAGGGTATGCCACCCCTCAAAGTAATTTGGGAGTTCACCAGGCCCGCTACGGCAGCGAAGAGCAGTCCGACGACTGCTGCAACCCAAATGTTCCAGCCAATATACCAAAGTTCGAAGGCGATGATAGGCGCGAGGGTGGCAACGGAGTAGACCGACAGGTCGAACTCTCCCGCAGACATCAGTATGCAAACTCCCGTCGCCACGAGTCCAACTCTTGAGCCGTAGCTAAGGATAACTTCCCAGATTCCTTTTGTCCAGAAATAAGGAGAAAAAATGGAGAGGGCGAGCGATATGACTATCGCCGCCACTATCGATGGGAACTCCAGGAGGAAGACTATCCTCCTTAGGTAGGTCCCTACGCTTCCCGGCATGTGAGACTACTCGGGGTACTAGTTGCAGTGTTTCCCTACGTGCTTGTCGAGCTTAGAGTGACTGTGGGTGTCCAGGGGTTCATCGTTGTCGCGCCGACGTACTTGGAGTTGCGGTTGTTGTAGAACGGCAAGTAGTTCTTCTGGTTAACTACGCTTGCCCCAGTGAAACAGTTCCATGGATAGATGAGGCCGTTGGATTGGTGGTACGTTTGCAGAACCATGACTCCTTGAGGTATCTGAATGTAAGGCTGCTGGTTGCAGGCGGCGTAAAGGTTTCCTGCCTGGATCCCTACCAAGTTCTCAAGAATGAGGTCGTAGCCCGCACCGACGACCTTATTACTGATGCCGAGGGCTTTGATTGAATCTGTTATGCCGGGTGTGGATATTCCGTCGCAGCCAAACATTGCGACTGTATTTGGATTCGCAGTGTAGAAGGCTTCTGTCTGTGATGTGGACTCATCAGTATTGTCGGGTCCAGCCAGGTGTTCCGTACAGGTAAAGCCCGCTGGGACCAGGATGTCCTTGTATCCCTGGGCTCGTGATTCTAGATCCGGTGCACCCGGCCTCTGGATGAATATAGGTACCGGCGCGCCCTTTGGTGGATTCAGCGCCTGTATGGCAGGTAGGGTTTGTTGTGCCAAACTATAGGACAAAGTATACTGGTCCGTTCCTACGTAGGCCATTCTGCCTGATGGATGGGGAGCATTAATCGAGTTGGCATCGTCAACGAGGACAGATATAATGGGTACCCCCTCACTCAGTCCTGTCTGTATGTAGGGGTAGATTGTGGGAGCCAGTGCCCGTCATGAATCCGTCTGGTTTTGATGCGATGGCGGATTGATTGCTGCGTAAATGACACTGTAGGTGTAATCAGGCGCGCCTACTAGTTTCACGTTGCAATTGAACATCGCAGCTGCGTCCGGTATCGAGGCTATCATTGGCACGCGAAGCCGATCGAATAGCCTTCGAGACCGACAATGTAATTACCCTCTGGAGTTCCTACGGTCGACGATATCTCTGTCGACGTTGTCGTAGTCGTGACGGTTGTGGTCACGCCTGATCCAGCTGAGGTGATAGTTGTGGTCATTCCTCCTCCTGTGGTCTTCGTTGTTGTCTCGGTAACGGTGCCAGCACCGTGAGACGTCGCTAGAAATACTGCTGAAGCTGCGGCAGCACCCACAACAAGTCCTCCTCCAATGCTTAGGGCGTCTCTTCTGGTCATTCTTGTGTTTAATCGATTCCAGGTGTTTTCATCCGGAAGGTTCGCGTTCAATTTTTCTTGCCTTGAAATTTGATTCTGAAGGCATAGCATATCGCAACAGTTATCGAACTATTAAGGCTTTTCTCTTACCGGGGGTGTGT
>CAWIJZ010000039.1:0-6883 GCA_963836465.1 uncultured Nitrososphaerota archaeon | reverse complement strand
GTCGTAGTACTACTAGACACTCCTTGCTTCGACCCTGGACTCGTAGTAGCGGATGAGGTGGTACTTGCTCCTGGACTACTTGTGGACGTTGAAGCTGAGACCGCGCTAGTTGTCGCACCAGAACTTGTGCTGGCACTGCTAGAGCTTGCTCCCGTGCTGGATGAAGTGAGGGACTGACTTAGCTGGTTTATTGCTGGGTTGCTAACCATAAGACTTGCCGCGATTATGGCAAACGCTATGGCTATGGCTGCTGCACCGTATTTCAGAGTTTGTTTCTTGAATGACATTTTCTGTGAGTCTCTCCTAGGAAGAACCGGGTAGATGATTCTACAGCGCTGACTCCCTATTCAAGACTCTTTAATGAAAGAATTGGTGTTTCTGTTATCGGTAACACAACAATTTGGACGTTGTGTTAATCCCAGCCTGCGCCACTCTGCCCAAACTCGGTTTTACCCTGTATGGACGCTGAGCTGACGATCTGCCCCAAGTGCGGTAAGCCATCCTGGAGACCTTACGTCATGAAAGTGACCAAGAAGTATGGCCAGGTGTATTCGTACCTGGTCTATCGTCACCCGGACGGCAGGCGAAGGACTCCAAGAAAACATACCGTCAAGGGGGCGGCTCCGGCTTGAACGACAGCCTTAAGGTGGCTGAGAAATTCTCGGCCGCAACCTGTGATATTGTCAGGTTCTTTTTCGTCGATTCGAAAGCCTGGGGGGTCTCTACTTCCCAGGGCTTCGGCTTGAACACCTGCGCTATGTCGGCGTACTGTCTCCAGTCGGTCGTGACGATCAGGAGCTTTCGGGTGAACTTCCGGGCCTCGATCAGCAGCGTCCTCAGATTCAGGTCCTGGCCGAAACGGTGGGCCTCTTCTGTCACGATCACCCAAGACTTCAGAGCTCCCGTCCCCATGACGAATATCAGATGTGAGAAGATGGCCGACGCCTCGCCCTGGCTGGCCTCCTTGTTAGGATTGGGAACGAAACGGATCCTCTGGTTCTCCCGCTCCCACTTCAACGAGAAGAACTTCCCCAGGTCTACCTCGGTGAACTCGGGATATTCGTCTCGCACGTCCAGGAGGAACACATTGCCGGTCCATTCGTTCAGGAGCTCCTTTACCGTCGTGGCTCAAACCCTTCTTGAGAATCGAAGTTTTCAAGGTACGGGGTCGACTGGCGGACGAAGTCTGCTTTATGGGTCTGCCATGAATGATTTGCTAGGTGCGATTGATTATTATTGGCAATGAGCACCAGTGACAAAGGAGTGAGTCTCGTTCAGCCTGTTGACGTTGGTTGTTTCCAAAGAAGCAAATGAGATAACGCCGTTGTCGAGCAATTGACGAAGCTCCCCAGCCAGGTTTTTCATAATCCTTACGATTGCATCGTAGAGTTCCTTCTTCAGATAAACGGTTGGCATGACATTAGGAAGAGGAAACAAGTCAACGCCCGACATGTTGTGGCGAGTTTGACCGATGGTTCGCCCGCATTTGGCGGCGCAGTCAGGTCCCGAGCGTATCGAATTGCACTTCTTTCATGCATTGAATAGTGCTGACAGGGTTCACGTCAGCCTTTCTTTATTGCCTTGATTCTTTCATCAACGAAGGCTACCTGCCCCTGCAAGAATGTTCTGTAAGCGTTCAGCAGCTCCAGCTGCTCACGACCTGTGTTCTTGTCAACTGACTTCAGTGCGTTCGACAGCGCCTGCCCAGCTTGGTCCAGAGATCGATCCAACGCATGCTCAATCCTGGGCGTTGTCTTGGAGAGTTCCGTCTGCAACGACTTCTTCGTGCTTTCAATGAACTCCTCCGTACTCTTAATGGTGTCTCTTACGCTCTTGCTTACCCGTCCCGCGGCGCTCATGGTATTCCAGTTGCGATACGCCTATTTAAAGAAAGAAGATCTCGCCTATCACACGATGACTGGTTCGGTCTTATCGTCTGTTGGAAGAGGTCGCGACGACCTAACCTTCAAGAAGACAAATGAGACCAGTGCCACCAATGCAATCCCCGCTGCGATGTAAGGGACGTTGCTCGCCATTGAAATCACGACCTGCGGGTTCATGACGCCCCCGAGAATCACTGAGGAGACAATGATTCCGACTGAAAGATAGAAGAGAGCTTTGTACTCCCTATCCGGCTTGAAATTCTTTCTCAGTTTCTTTCTGTCAATCTCACCTGTAACGAAGTTCATGATAACACCCGCCACGCCCAGGACGAATGGGGCATAGAAAGAAAGACTGAGCGGACGGATAGCGAAATCAGGTCGATGAACTGTTGCAGGCCAAGGGCTGAAAAGAGGAGTAACAAGAGCAAGAGAACGACGGATCCGAAGAATACTCCTTGGTCAAATAGCCTTCCGGAGAGCGCTGGTCCGTAGGTTCTCCGCCATGGCATTGTCCTGCTCCCCAGGCTTGATATCCTTGGTGGTCTTTTCCGTCAGTACCGGCAACTCGTTCTGAAGCAAGTAGATCTTGTGCTTTGGGTCGAGCTCCAATCTCTTGCCATCGTAATCGTACACCGCTCTCTTGACGAGCCTCGTAAACGGATACAGCCATTCGACGCCTCTGTCCCTGGCCGTTGTGAGCGCGTCGAGGAACGTATGGAGAAAGGCTCCGAGACCAAGGAAGGGGTTTACCAAGTAAACCACCCCGAGAAACAGGAGATTATGGCACAGCGCGCGATGAGGCTGTCTGTTACGAAAGGATTCCTTGCTCAAGAAACCATACTCTCTATCCAGGTCAGGGATCGCGGAGCCGAGCGCAATCAGCAGTATGATCTCTGGCTTGCCGAAGAAGAGGGCCCCGACAACCATCCCAAGCATGACGTGCGTTGGGAAATTCATGCGTGCTCGCCGACACCCAATCTCTCTAGCGGACTTCTTATCTGTTTGTCTCATCTCCGAGCCATCTGTTTGTCTCATCTCTGGACCAGAAGAATAAGGCACTCTTTTCAGAGTGTGTGAGAACTGACTCTGGTGTTCCAAGTCAAGACACGTAGTTCTGAGTTACATCATGACTCCGATGGAGTTCTTTCACCAGAGCCAACCCAGATACCTCGCTCTACCTTGGTGACCAGTTCAGAATCTCTCTCCTACAACTCGTCGGCCTTTCTCTCTATCTCTTGTCTCTCCGTTCATCCGCTCCATCTTCACGGCTTTGCAGGAAGGCGAAGGGACGCCTCGATTCGGCCCTGAGCCGCTTGGATCGCGGGCTCGTCCCCTCCGGGACCCCGAAGCACGTACGCCGCGACGACCGCCAGCAACGCTCCGGCGATCGGACCCACTACGTAGACCCAGCAGTGAGCGAAGTTCAGGAGCACGAGGTCTGGCCCGAACGACCGAGCCGGGTTCATCGATGCGCCGCTGATTGGGCTTCCCCATAGGCCTGCGAGCGCTATGTATCCCCCCACGGCCAGCGCGGCCAATGGACCCACGTTCTGCGCTTTGGATGCCGTCCCGAGTATCGTGCTCACCAGCCCGAGCGTCAGCACAAGTTCCATCACCATCGCCTGGAGGTCCGAGATTCCCGGCCCCGGCTCGGTCGCCCCCAGCATCCCAACCTTGCCAAACATCAGCCAGAGGAACGAGCACGCGACGGTCGCGCCGAGGAGCTGGGCGGCGACGTACCCCGGAACCCGCTTCCAGGGAAAGTCCCCCCGCGCTGCGAAGCCGATGCTCACGGCCGGGTTGAGGTGGGCTCCCGAGACCGCGCCCATGAACAGGATGACGGCCATCACCATGACGCCGGGCGCTACGACGGCCGCGACACGACCGACCTCCCCTAGGCTCACCGCGTTTACCACACCCGCCCCTGCGGCGACGACGACGAGGAAGAACGTCCCGAAGACCTCGCCGAACAACCTCCGCCACTCTAGCCGAGGATCGTCGAAGTCTTTCCGGTTGAGCTCAAGCCGCCGCATGCGGCGATTCGCCGAAGAATGCTTGGGTTCCACCAAAAGGGCCGGATCATTCAAGGCGGTATCCAGCTTGGAGAACACCGCCTGGACGGTGAATGCGCGCGGGAGGTTGTCCCCGCATGGTGCGAGGAGATTCGGACGAATGATATACACATTTCCAACGGCGACAGAAATCTATTCTTTTGTCACAGGAATCAACAAAGAAGCATTCATACTAGTTGCCGACCTAGACGAGAAGGTAGCCCTCGTAGTTCGGCGCCCGGGGAGAGACGACCCTCTCAGGCTACTCCTGCAGAAGGAGGAACACTCGCGGCGGCCGGTGTTCTTAGGAAAACTTGACCGGTGTCCGATTCTCTCACCGCCCATGTTAACCTGAGCGAGGCGGTCGAACTACTCCGTGTTGGGGCGGAAAGATACTTCGTAAACCTGGGACTGGAATTGCCCGTGAGCTGCGTGCTCAGAATGCTGGTGCCTCCTGGTTTCACCTTCGCAGTTCCGACATAGAAGGGTTCACGAGTTCGTTTTGAACTTCCAGAGCCTCTCGAATAACGAGAGTTCTTATCGATTCGCGAAGACCCTTTAAGTAATCAGACTTCGCAAGCGGGAGCGAAAAACAATGGCCGCAGACTATCTTTTCATAGTCAGGCACGGAGAAACCAAAGCCAACGAAAGAGGAATAGACGCAGGTCCATTGGATTACCCGCTGACTAAGAGGGGAGTGAAAGAGGCCTCATTTATCGCCAAGACTCTTTCGAAAGTAAAGATAGACGCCGTCTACAGCAGTCCGGTGTTTCGCGCCGTCGAGACTGCAAAAATTCTGGCGCGTCCGCACAAGTTGAAGGTAAAAACTCTTGAGGAATTGACCGAAGCGAAACTCAAACCCGAATTCGTTGGCAAGAAGGGAAGACATCACATACTGACCCCCCTGAAGCCTTCTCGGAGACGAACGAGGAACTCCTGGAGCGAACGGGGAAGGCCATCGAAATCATCAGGAAGGAAGCTAAAGGGAATGTGATAGTAGTTTCCCACGGCGACGTGATAACAGCTATGCTTGAGGGTGTGGTCGAAAGAAGAGTCAGTGCCGAGAAGTACTACGTTCTCCATCCTGATCCTGCCGCACTGAGCATTGTCGAGGTCAAGAATAGACCGTTTCTTGTCCTGTATAATTATCATCGTAAGATGTTTGCTCGTTTCTGATTTTCGATTCGAGGATTTCAGGGGAAAGTCATGCGCGAACATCTTCAAGCTGCCCGGCGCACGCGGCCGTACCCAAGAAGCGGGTCTTGACGGCAAGGTAGGACCCCACTCGACTGCTATGTGGTGCGCTAATCCTTATAAGATGAATAGGCAGAATCAACGGCAGAGGTATTGAGCAACCCGGTTCTTCCCAGCCTTGGCAGTCTGACTTTGACGGACCTGCTTGTGACCATTATCGGCTTGGTCATTCTGTGGGTAGTCATCTCAATACCGGCGTGGTTGGCGGGCAAGGCAATAACTGGGGGAAAATCTACCTTTGGCGACGCCATGGTCGCCACCCTGGTTGGCCCAATAGTCTACTTTGTGATCTTAATCGCAGTGGATTTCTTTCTAGGAACGCTGATCGGCTCAGGGGCATTCATCATCGCTTTGATCTTGGCCTTCATAGCCTGGATATGGGTCTACAAGTCAAGCTTCGGAACGGGCTGGCTGGGCGGCCTCGGAATAGCCATACTCGCGGTAGTCGTCTTCGCCGTGATGAGCGTGATACTCGGAGCCCTCTTCGGCCTAGTGGTTCCCGCATCATTCTTCCCTCACATCTAGGCAACTGCGACAAACACTCGACAGACCGCACGGAGTCACGAACCCCGTGCTCCCTTATCAGCTGCTCCTCGACTCTGCGATAGCGGACAGCACAGGCAACCATGTGGCTCACCGCACAGTCACCGTGCCCGCAGTCGACAGGTACTTCGATTCGACTGGTATCTCCTTCTGATACCACCTATTCCGGCGAGTCTATGCGTGGGTGCGGGGAGGAGTAATGGCCCTCGGATACGTATGTTTGTTATCGGAAACTAGAAGGAAAAACGAGTCGAGCCGGGACTGGATGCGTATCCGCCTATAATTGATAGATAGAGAGATTCCAGCCTAAGAACCTAGAACCAATCGGACCGCCCAAACAAGGCCGCACCCTAACTTTCTGTTCTAATGCTGCCGATGTCGCGTCCAAGTCCGTGGCCTCTTGAATCGGCTCGGGCTCGGGGCGGGCTGCCTCTGTCTTCGGCCGTGCGGCCCTTCGAGCGTCCTGCGCCCAGTGTCAGGGTGACGATAGACTTGATAGTAATAGACCTGACCATGCTTCTTGGTGACAGCCATGACATAGGGCCTCCAGCTTGGCTTATGACATTTCGGACAGATGATTGGCCCTCCCTGTGCCGTGGTTTGCTCTGAGCTCATACCTCGATAAATAGAAAAGTTGGTTTCGGCCGAGAGAGTGTCTGATAACGTTGGCTGTTCAGATAACAACGGGGTTCTGGGTCACGGGTTCTGCCCCTCTTCAACCTTGGCGTAATCGACCTCGGACCTGCCATATCGTACTGGGTGCCTGTCTCTCCAATAACGAAACAGTATGCCGGGGTATTTGCCCTTCCGTTCCTACTAAGTCGGGCTTCCACGATTTCCTTCCACAGCGGGGGCAATCATGGACGGCAGCCTTGGCTTCCTCTCTTCTTGCGAGCCATCACGTACTAAAACGATTGTCCACGATTCTCTACGCCGGCGGCGCGAGCCACGCTCAAACCAAACGGAGCCGAGTCTTAAATGACAACGGACAATCCGCGAATAATCACCATGTCTAGACCCCCTTTATGGTGTGTCGCAATTGTCCATGATACTAACAGAGATCCGAGGTTGGGTCCGAACCAGAAGACCGGGTTCCGCAGCTACCCCATTCTCTGACTTCTACTTTTGTCCTTCGGGGAGAGGGCCTGCCGT